>NZ_JAXAVV010000002.1:0-677713 GCF_033949925.1 Lentzea kristufekii | reverse complement strand
TCGCGCGGATCTGGAGGTGAAGATCACCCAGGCGCACAAGGACTCTGGCGGGACCTACGGGTCGCCGAGGGTCACCGCGGAGTTGCGGGATCAGGGCGAGGTGGTCAGCGCGAAGACCGTCGCCAAGGTCATGGCCGGTATCGGGATCGAGGGCATCAGCCCGCGCACGTTCAAGGTCAGAACGACGATCGTCGATCCGGCGGCGTCGTTCCCTCCGGATCTCGTCGAGCGTGAGTTCGACCAGGGCCGTCTGAATGCCGTGTGGCTGACCGACATCACGTACTTGTCCTGTGGTGAAGGCGAGATGTTCCTGTGCGCGATCCGGGACGGGCACTCTCGCACAGTTCTCGGCTACAGCGTCGCCGACCACATCAGCGCCGAGATGGTCACCACCGCCATCGAAGCCGCGGCGGCCGCCCGTGGCGGCCGGTGCCGCGGCACGATCCTGCATTCCGACCGCGGCGGCGAATACACGGCCAACCTGACGGCACAGGCGTGCTTCCGGCACGGGCTGCGCCGATCGATGGGCGCCACCGGGATCTGCTGGGACAACAGCCCCGCAGAGTCGTTCTGGTCCACGTTCAAACACGAGCACTACTACCGGCACGTCTACGCCACCAAGACGGAACTTGTTGCCGCAGTTGACAAGTGGATCCGTTTCTACAACAGTACGCGGCGGCACTCCAAGCTCGGGATGCGCAGTCCCAGCGACTATGAGAAGTCGCTCCGAGCAGCTGCCTGAACTTCTTAAGCCCCTGTCCACCGTTCGGGGTGAACCTCACTCGGCGGCGAGTACGAGGTGAATGTGGACCGCCCGACAGAATCAGACGTACAACAGGCCCTGACCATCCTCGGCCTGGTAGCAGGCATCATCACTCTCGCAGCAGCAGCACTGGCCACCGGCCTGGCAGCAGCAGACGGCCGCCGAGACCTCACCACACTCGCAGCGATAGGCGCACCCCCACGGCTGCGAAAACTGCTGTCCCTCAGCCAAGCAGGCGTGATCGCCGGACTAGGCGGCCTGCTGGGCACAGCGGCAGGCGCAGGCTCAGCCCTGGCACTGCTGGCAGCCCTCAACGTCGGCTACGCCACCGTCTGGCCCCGACCAGAACTGAACCCGCTGACGATCCCCTGGCCCACCATCGCAATCTCACTCCTGCTGGTCCCGTCCGTGGCAATGCTGGGCGCGGCCCTCTTCACCCGTTCCCGCCTGCCGATAGAACGTCGCGCCTAGGCTCGCCCCATGACCACCTTCGCCATAGCACACGGAGGGGGCGACGTAGGCTGGTCGTGGCACCTGGTAGCAACCGCCTTGCAAGCCAAGGGCCACACCGCAGTCGCCCCCGACCTCCCCATCGAAGACGAGTCGAAGGACCTGACGGACTGGGCACAAGCACTGACAGACGCCTTACCGTCCACAGAGGACGTAGTCGTGGTGGGCCACTCGTTCGGCGGCTTCGTGGCCCCACTGGCCGCAGCGAGCATCAACGCCAAAGCCCTGGTCTACGTAACGGCAATGCTCCCCGCCCCAGGCGAAACCCCGGGCGACTGGTGGGAGAACACCGGCTACACCGACTCGGGCCTGGAGGACAAGTTCTTCCACGACGTCCCACCAGACCTGGCAGCGGAAGCGCAGAAGCGCGAACGCGGCATGTCCGAGAACTCAATGGCCAAGCCGTGGCCGTCAGACGCGATGCCGAACGTGCCCACACACTTCATCCTGTGCACAGAGGACCGGTTCTTCACCCCGGACTTCATGCGCAAGGTGGTAGAAACCCGCCTCCCCGCCGTAGAGCCGGCAGAACTGGCCGCAGGCCACTGCGCATCACTGAGCAAACCACAAGAACTAGCAGACCTACTAGCGAACTACGCGAGGTAGCAGCCGGCCCAAGCGAAGCCGAAGGCGAGCCGTCCTTCCATAAGGCAAGGGCGGTGGGGTCCCGTCACGAGTCGCGCCACAGCTCTTGCCTCACCCCTCAGGTGTGGCCCGCTCTTGGTGCGACTCGTGACGGGACCCCACCGCCAACGCAAGCCTCTAAGCAACCGGCAGCCGCCCAACGCAACAGGCAGGCGTGCCATCAACCCGCCCACGGCGCCACCCCTCGATCAGATTGCCGGGGGTCTGGGGGCAGCGCCCCCAGGTGGAAGCACGCAACCGCAAGCCCGCCAACGCAAAAGGCTCCCGCCAACGCAAAAGGCCCCCGGCAAAAGCCAGGGGCCAATCACAAAACCAACCTACTTGGACTCGTCCCCAGAAGGCAGCTCAACATCCTCAACAGCCTTGCCGTCCTTGGTAGGCACAGGCATCAAGGCATCCAAAGCCGCCCCAGCGATCCGCCGGAACGCCCGCCGAGGCCGAGCCCTCTCCAGCACCGCCACCTCAAGCTTGGCAGCCGGAAGAATCTCGGACGCACTGGTCCCGGTGGACGAAGACCCGGCGGACAACGCCTTCACCGCGACCGGAACCGCCTCGGCCAACGACAACCCGTCGGCGAAGGCTTCCTTCAGCGCCGTGTTGGCGGCATCGACGGTGCCGCCCATCACGATGTACTGGGGCTCGTCCACGATGGACCCGTCGTACGTCAGCCGGTACAACGTGTCCGAAGCGGCGGTGTCGCCCACCTCGGCCACCGCGATCTCCACCTCGAAGGGCTTGATCTGCTCGGTGAAGTAGGTGCCCAGCGTGGTGGCGTAGACGTTCGCCAGCGAGCGGGAGGTCACGTCGCGCGGGTCGTTCTGGTACCCGCGGACGTCGGCGAACCGGATCCCGGCCTGGCGGAGGTTCTCGAACTCGCTGTAGCGGCCCACCGCGGCGAAGCCGATGCGGTCGTAGATCTCCGAGACCTTGTGCAGCGTGCTGGAGGGGTTCTCCGCGACGAAGAGAATGCCGTCGGCGTACTTGAGCACGATGACGCTGCGACCCCTGGCGATGCCCTTGCGGGCGTACTCCGAGCGGTCGCGCATCACCTGCTCTGCCGATGCGTACAGCGGCATCGTCATGGGTGGTGCTCCTGACGTCGAACCTGTGGGGGACTCAGCCTGAAGGGCGGGACCTGCGGCCTTCGACGACCGCGTCGGCGATCGTGGCGACCTGGGGCTCCGGTACCTCGACGGCACCGTCGGCACCGTTGATGGTGACGACGATCGGGTAGAGACGGCGGACCGGGTCCGGGCCACCTGTCGCCGAGTCGTCGTCCGCCGCGTCGTAGAGCGCTTCGACGACGGAGCGGATCGCGGCTTCGACGTCCGCGTCCGGGTCGTACAGCTTCTTGAGCGCCGACTTCGCGAACAGCGAGCCCGAGCCGACGGCCTGGTAGCCCTGTGACTCCTCGTAACGGCCGCCGGTGACGTCGTAGGACACGATGCGGCCGGCGCGGTCCGAGTCGGTCGCCGAGGTGTCGTACCCGGCGAACAGGGGCACCACGGCGAGACCGGCCATGGCCGCGTCGAGGTTGCCCCTGATCATCGCCGAGAGGCGGTTCGCCTTGCCGTCCAGCGACAGCGGCACGCCCTCGATCTTCTCGTAATGGCGCAGCTCCACCGTGTACAGGCGCACGATCTCGATCGCGATGCCCGCCGTGCCCGCGATGCCGACGGCCGAGTGGTCGTCGGTCACGAAGACCTTCTTCATGTCGCGCTGGGCGATCACGTTGCCCATCGTCGCTCGCCTGTCACCGGCGATCACGACACCACCCTTGTAGGTGGCCGCGACGATCGTCGTCCCGTGCGGGGCCTGGACGGTCCCCTCCGGGAGCTTCCGGGCACCAGGCAGCATGTCGGGTGCCTGTGCCCGCAGGAAGTCCGTGAACGACGACGAGCCCGGCGTGAGGTACGCCGAGGGCAGCGCCGCGGCCGGGTAACGCCCGGTCGAGCTGTTGTTCATGTGTTGGTTGTTCTCCCGTCCCCGAGGTGGTCAACAGGCCCCCGAAGGCCTACTGACCACCCTTCTGCACGTATGCGCGGACGAAGTCCTCCGCGTTCTCCTCGAGCACGTCGTCGATCTCGTCGAGGATCGCGTCCACGTCCTCGCCGAGCTTCTCGCGGCGTTCCTGACCTGCGCCGGCGGCGTCGTCAGCGCCGTCGTCGCCGTCGCCACCACCCTGGCGCTGCTTCTGTTCCTGGGACATCTGGGCCTCCCACTTACTCGCCTGACAAGAACACTACCCAGCGGCACCGACAAAAACCCTGAGCCACTCGGGTAGACGATCACCCGCGAGTCAGCGCGTCCACCAGCTGCTCGGCGGTGTCAGATGCCTCCAGAAGGGCTCCGACGTGCGCTTTCGTCCCGCGGAGCGGTTCCAGCGTCGGAATTCGCACGAGGGATTCTCGACCGAGGTCAAAGATCACCGAGTCCCACGACGCGGCCGCGACCGAACTCGGGTAGCGCTCCAGGCACCGGCCCCGGAAGTACGCACGCGTGTCCTCGGGCGGCGTGGTGATGGCCGCGCGGACCTCTTCCTCGCTCACGAGCCGCTTCATCGAGCCCCGCGCGACCAGGCGGTTGTAGAGGCCCTTGTCGAGGCGGACGTCGGAGTACTGCAGGTCGACCAGGTTGAGCCGGGCCGCGCCCCACTCCAGGCCGTCGCGCTGCCGGTAGCCCTCGAGCAGCCGCAGCTTCGCGACCCAGTCGAGCCGGTCGGCGCACTCCGCCGGGTCGCGGGCCAGCGCGTCGAGGACCTCGCCCCAGATCCGCAGGACCTCGCGGTCGCCGACGCCTTCCTTCTCGACGAAGGCCAGCGCCCGCTCGTGGTAGGCGAACTGCACGTCGAGGCCGGTGAACTTGCGCCCGCCGGTCATCTCGACCTTGGTCTTCAGGGTCGGGTCGTGGCTGATCTGGTGCACCGCGCGCACCGGGTCGACCATGCGCAGGTCGTCGAACCGCTGCCCGGCCTCGATCATGTCGAGCACCAGGGACGTGGTGCCGACCTTGAGGAACGTGGAGTACTCGGCCAGGTTCGCGTCGCCGATGATGACGTGCAGGCGGCGGTACTTGTCCGCGTCCGCGTGCGGCTCGTCGCGCGTGTTGATGATGCCGCGCTTGAGCGTCGTCTCCAGGCCGACCTCGACCTCGATGTAGTCGGAGCGCTGCGAGAGCTGGAAGCCGGCCTCCTCGCCGGACTGCCCGATGCCCACGCGGCCGGACCCCGTGATGACCTGGCGCGACACGAAGAACGGCGTGAGGCCCGCGATGACGGCCGTGAACGGCGTCGAGCGCTGCATCAGGTAGTTCTCGTGCGTTCCGTACGACGCGCCCTTGCCGTCGACGTTGTTCTTGTACAGCTGCAGGCGGGGCTGGCCCGGCACGGAGGCGGCCTTGATCGCGGCCTCCTCCATCACCCGCTCCCCCGCCTTGTCCCAGATCACCGCGTCACGCGCGTTGGTGACCTCGGGTGCCGAGTACTCGGGGTGCGCGTGGTCGACGTAGAGCCGCGCGCCGTTGGTGAGGATGACGTTCGCCGCGCCCAGGTCCTCGACGTCGGAGTCGGCGGGATGCCCACCGGGCGATCCCAGGTCGAACCCGCGCGCGTCGCGCAACGGTGACTCCACCTCGTAGTCCCAGCGCGCCCGCCTGGCGCGCGGTATGTCCGCCGCCGCCGCGTACGCGAGCACCACCTGTGTCGAAGTGAGCACCGGGTTCGCGGTCGCGTCGCCCGGCACTGAGATGCCGTACTCGACCTCGGTTCCCATGATCCGCCGCATGCGCAACACCTTATGACCTGAACCCGACACAAGCGTGTGGGGAGCCTCGCGTTGAAGCTCCCCCCACCCTATTCACCCGGATGCCCGATCCGGGGGTTCAGCCGGAGGCGAGTCCGGCTGCCGGCCGAATCCGCGACGCGCCGCGGGAGGGCCCGAACGCCGCCAGCACCGCGAGCACCACGACCGCCATCGCCCCGATGACCAGCGGCAACACGACCTTCAGGCCGGGCAGCGACATCTCGATGCCGGTCGAGAGGATCGCGATTTCCGCGTAGACGAACCCGAGCACTCCGCCACCGATCACACCGACCAGGGCCAGCATGATCGCTTCAGCGATGACTCCGCCCTGCAGCCCGCCCCTAGTGACGCCCAAGGCGCGCCTTAGTGCGAGCTCCTTGCGGCGTTCCTGGACGGAGATGGTCAGCGCGGTGCCGATGCCGGTCACGGCGACCGCCACGGACAGTCCGAGCAGGACCATCATCAGCACGGTGCCCAGGTGCATGTACCGGTCCGCCTCGGCGCGTTCGTCCGCGTCGGTCTGCACGATCACGGTCGGGTTGTTCGGCAGCGCGGCCTGCAGTCCCGCCCGGAACCGGGCCGGGTCGACGCCGGGCTTCAACGCGACGAGCACCTTCTCGGCGGGTCCCGAGGTGGGTCCGGCGATGATCGGCACGTAGCCGGTGATGCTGCCGGGGATCGTGCCCACGACCTTGTACTGCGTGCCGTCGGCCTCGACGAACGGCCGGTCCTCCCAGTGCGGCGGCACGATCGCGGTCCCGGCGGTGAGCTGTTCGGCACCGGACACGTTCTGCGCCTTGAGCCAGGCCTTGAACTCCTCGGGATCGACGCTCGCGGCGCTGTCCGAGGTCTTGTGCAGCACGACGCTCGCGGCCACGTCCGGCTGCGCGGGGATCTCCGGCAACGGCCGGTCGCCCGCGTCCACCACGGTCGCGTCCGGGCGTTCCTCGTTGGCGTACTGGTAGGTCATCTCCTGCGCTCCGCCCAGCAGGACCAGGAAGAACGTCACCATCGAACTGGCCAGCAGCAACGGCAGCGCCACGGAGGCCGACCGCTGCGGCATCCGGCGCACCTCGGCGCCGGCGAGCTTCCACTGGGTACCGCCGATCTTGCCGAACAGGCGAGCGATGAACGGCACCGTGACGGGGCCGAGGATCCAGAACAGCCCGGTCACCGCGGCGATCGCGGAGAACGTCACGGAGAGAGGAGCCGCGACCGTGCCCTTGGCGGCGATGGCCAGCATCGCGAGCAACGCGGCACCACCGGTGAACAGAACACCGAACACGAACCGAAGGCGGCGAACGGAGCGAGTCGGCACCTCGCTGTCCGCGTCACGCAGAGCGGCCAACGGCGACACACGCGCGGCGTTGATCGCGGGACGAACAGCCGCCATCACGCTCAACAGAGCGGCAACGGCGACTCCGAGGATCACGTACCCGAGCGACGGCAGCAGCTCAGGGCTGAGCTCCACCGCGCCGAACAGCGCCGAGATGCCGGTGGCGTCGAACGTCCGCGCCAGCAGCCACGCCATCGGCCCGCCGAGCAACGCCCCGGCGACACCCGCCACCGCACCCGTCACGAACGCCTCGAACAGGCTCCTGCGCACCAACGGCCCGCGCTGGGCACCGATGCACCGCAGCAACGCCGTCTGCCGCTGCCGTTGCGCGTAGACCGCGCGGAACGTGGCCGCCGCGACGAAGACCGCCGTGGCCAGTGCGAGCACGCTGAACGGCAGCAGGATGAACATCAGGTCGTTGCCGATGCTGTCGGCGTCCGGCGCCGGGTCCCACACGACGTACGAGGCACCCGCCGCGGCCTTGACGGCGTCCCGCGCACCGCCGAGCACCCAGATCTCCTTGGTGAACGGCGCCGGGTCTAGAGCGCGTGCCAGGTCCGGACCGGCGACCAGGATCGGCCGCGCGTCCATCCCGCCCTTCTTCATGACCCCGCTGACGGTCACCTCGACGGGCTTGCCGTCCGCGGCGGCGAGCTTGATCCTGTCGCCGGGCTTCAAGCCCCGCTCGTAGGCGGTGATCTTGTCGACGGCGACCTCGCCGTTCGCCGCCGGAGCCTTGCCCTCGGCCAGCGGCCAGCGCACCAGGTCCGGCTGCTGGACGTGCACCTCGGCCCGGTGCTGCCCCGCACGGCCGTTCGCGTCCAGCAGGTCGGCCTGCGCCACCTGCACCGGCACCGCCCTGCCGACGGCGGACAGCTTGGCCAGCACCGCGTCGTCCAGCTTCGGCCGGTTCTCCTCGGCGGTCCCGTACTCGGCGGGCTTGGTGTCCACCACGTGACTCACCGACGACGGTGTGAGGGGCGCGCCCTCGTCGACCGACCGGGTGAGCGCGTCGCTCAGCACCAGGGCGGCCAGCAGGCAGGCCACGCCGACGACGAGCGCGACGCCGGGCAGCAGAGCGCGGCCCGGCCGGGCGCGGAACTCGGCGATGCCGAGCCGCAGGGAAGTGGACACGAATCCTCCTCGGTGACGTCTGACGTTCACGAAGGTAGGAAGGAAGGCGATCAGCGGGCGTCGGACTGGGGTAGCAGGCTCGCGTACGACCACAGGAGGACACCGGGGATGATCAACCTCTACGACGAGGCCGCGAACGTGATCGGCGAGGTGACCCGCGAGCGGATGCGCGCGGAGAACCTCTGGCACGGCTGCGTCCTGACCGTGGTGTTCTCCGGCGACGGCGAACGGGTCTACGTGCACCGCCGCACGGACACCAAGGACATCTTCCCCGGCCTGTACGACTTCTCGGCGGGCGGCGTGATCGACGCGGGCGAGACCCCGGACGAGGCGGCGGTCCGCGAGCTGCGCGAGGAGCTCGGGATCGAGACCCCGCTGACCCCGCTCTTCCGGACCACCTACGTCGACGAGCTGACGCGCTACCACGCGTGGGTCTACGAGACGCGCAGCGACGGCCCGTTCATCCACCAGCCCGAGGAGGTCGCCTGGGGCGGGTGGATGAACGTGGCCGAGCTGCGCGGCAAGATCGAGGACCCCGGCTGGCCGCTCGTGCCGGACGGCCGCGCGATCGGCCGGGAATGGCTGCGCGGAACTAAGAACGCGTGAACGTGTGGCTGCGCTCGACCTTCGCCACGTGCAGCGTGTAGCTCTGGTACCAGCTGTCCCGGCCGCGCTTCTGCGCCGCCCGGTGCTCCAGGTCGGTCCGCCACCGCATGAGTGCGTCCTCGTCGCGGAAGTACGCGACGGTGATGCCGAGCCCGCCGGGGTTCTGGGCGTGGTCCATCCCCAGATAGCCGGGGACGTCCTTCACCAGTTCCTCCATGCGCGCGTTGGTCTCGCGGTAGCCGCTCTGGTCGTCGGTCCGGACGGTGGTGAAGACAACCGCGTAGTACGGGGGTTCGAAAGCCTCGACGGGCGCATCGCTCACGGCGCCACCGTAACTAGTTCCAGGTGAGCCCGGAACGGATTTTCCAGTACTGGTCGGCGGGCTCGGCCAGGTCCGGCAGGTCGGCGTCGATCCGCAGCGCGTCCACATTGGACAGCAGCTGCTCCGGGCTCGCCGCGCCGGACAGCACGACGTCCGCCCACGGCTGCCGCACGATCGCCGCCAGGGCAACGGCGTCCGGCCCCACGCCCAGCGCCTTCGCCTGTGCCGCAACCGCTTGCGGAGGCTCCACGACGAGCCGTCCGTTGGCCACGCCCTCCTTGACGATCACGCGCAGCCCGGCGTCGTGCGCCTCCCGCAACGCCTCCCCCGCGGAGGTCTCCAGGAGGTTCCAGGTGGACTGGACGGACCCGAAGATGCCGAGGTCCAGTGCTTTGCGGATCGTGTCGGCCTGCCGCGGCCCCGACGTCGAGAAGCCCAGCGGCACGCCGATCGAGACCATCGCGTCCTGCAGCGCGCGATCGGCGAACAGCGGGCTGTCGGCCGTCAGCGAGTGCACCTGGTAGAGCGAGACCCGTGGCAGCAGAGCCGAAGTCTCCTGCCACTGCCGGCTGAACCGCGCGAGCGAGTGCTCCTTGACCTCGTGCACCTCGGCGTCCGGCCGCCAGTCCGCGGTGTAGGCGTAGCCCCACTTGCTGGAGACCGTCACGTCGTCGTGGCCGGGCAGCCACGACGACAGGAAGTCCTCCGACAGCCCGTACGAACGAGCCGCGTCGACCCAGCGGATGCCCAGTTCGTAGGCCGTGTCCAGGACGCGATGGCACTGCGCCCGCATGGACTCGACATCGCGCACGGCGGGGAGCGCGCCCTCACGCCCGAGATTGATGTACGCGGGACGACCGAGCGAGGCGAGACCGAGTGCGAGTTGACCCATGCCGACAACGGTAAACGGCGGCCCCGGAGGACCGCCGCTCACGTGACCCGCCGGGGCCGGTCGTTCAGCCAGATCAGAAGTCGTCGGCCGTGCGGATGTGGTTGCGCACCCACTTGCCGGCGTCCTTCAGGGGACCCTCACCGGAGAAGCTGCTCCCGGAGCACGTGCCGCTCTTGAACACCGCGCCGGTCCGCTGGTCGTCGGAGAAGTTCCAGTTGGTCCAGGAGATCTTCGCCTCCTTCATGAACGCGATGAACTTGTTCGTCATGGTGAAGTCGTTGGGACCGTCACCGGAGGCCTCCTGCGAACCGAACTCGGTGACGAAGACCGGCACCTGGCTCGAGACCGTGCGCAACGCGTTGAGGTACGAGTCGCGGTGGTCCTTCGCGTAGAAGTGGAACGTGTACATCAGGTTCGAGGCGTTGACCTTGTTCTGGCTGACCTCGTTGATGTTCTTGCCGTCGGACAGGCCGAACGTCGACCAGCCGTGCGTGCCGACGAGCACGAGGCTGTCCGGGTCCTCCGCGCGGATCGTCGGGATGACGGCCTCCGCGTAGGACTTGACCCGCGACCACGACACGCCGTTCGGCTCGTTGGCGATGTCGTAGATGATGTTCGTCTTGTCCTTGTGCCGCTGCGCGATCTCCTTGAAGAAGGTCTTGGCGCGCGCGGTGTTGTGGTTCGGGTCGCCCGGCGAGAGCTGGTGCCAGTCGACGAGCGCGTACAGGCCGCGCTTCGTGGCCTCCTCGATGTACCCGTGCACCATGTCGGTGAACTTGCGAGGGTTGGTCTCGTAGCCACCTTCCTGGATGTACATCGAGATGCGGAGGACGTCCGCCTTCCAGTCGTTGGCGAGTGCGTCCAGGGACGCGGTCTTCACGCACTGGGAGTACCACTGGATCCCGTGCGTGCTCATGCCGCGCAACTGGATCTGCTTGCCGTTCTTGTTGCACAGCTTGACGCCACAGACCTTGAGCTGACCGTTGACCGCCGCGGGCGAACCCGGCGGCAGCGCGGCAGCGGCGAAGTCCCCCTCGGGAGCGGCGGCGACGGAACTGCCCGCCATCACACCGGTCAGCGGGAGCACGACTGCCGCGGCGAGCGCCACCACAGACTTCTGCCAAGACATACAGCGTCTCCTCTCGGACTGCTGGCGGCGGATTAGTTAGGTAAGTTTCCTTACCGTTAAAGGTACAGACGACCATAGGGCCGCCCCCGGAGCGCGTCAAGCGTCTCGTCGCAGAAGAGTCACAGTTCCGGTACCGAGAGTCACCAGTGCGTAAAAGATCAAAACTGCGACCGCGGCAGGCGGACCCAGCGGCGGGTCTTCGACGACGCCCGCGACCTCCCACACCAGGTACGGCACCATCACCGCAGACGCGTCCATGTTCCACGGTTCCGGCAGCATCGGCGTGATCGCGGGCAGACCCCACAGCAGCACGCCCACCACGACGATCGTGACGGCCGTCGACCTCACCGCGAGACCGATCCCGAGGCCGGCCAGGCCTGTCACCAGGATCGACAGCGCGGCGGCCCCGGCCCACGGCAGCACGTCGCCCAGGCCGTCCCAGGGCGCGATCGGTGGCGGCCGGTCCCCCATGATCAGCCAGCTGCCGCCCACGCTGAGGGCGAGCGTGACGACGCCGATCACCACGGCCGCGGCGGCGACGAGCGCGGTTTTGGCGGCCAGCAGGCGTTTGCGGTCCGGCACCGCGGTCAGCGCGGTCAGCCTCGGGTCGGAGGTGGCGACCAGGGCGCCGAGCGCGGCGACGAGGAACTGGACGACCGGCGTGATCACCACGCTGTTGTCGGCGGACGCGAACCGCGCCTGTTCGGCGGCCGGGGACGTGTCGTAGTCCTGGACGATCAGCCACGACAGCAGCGCGCCCGCGACCACCATCAGACCGACGGCGCAGACCAGCCCGTACGGCGCGCGGACGGTCCGGAGTTTCAGCCACTCCGCGGCGAGCGCGTTCTTCACAGTCCCCTCCCGGAGGTGAGTTCGAGGTAGGCGTCCTCCAGCGAACCGTTGCGGGTCAACGCCTCCATCGGCGTCTCCTTGACCAGCCGTCCTCTTGCGACGATCACGACGTGGTCCGCGGTCAGCGCCATCTCGCTCATCAGGTGGCTGGAGACGAAGACCGTGCGGCCCTCCTTCGCGAGCCCGCGCATCAGGTCGCGGATCCACCGCACACCCTCGGGGTCGAGTCCGTTCACCGGCTCGTCGAACATCAGCACCTGAGGATCGCCGAGCAGGGCAGCCGCGACGCCCAGCCGTTGCTTCATGCCGAGCGACAACGCCCTGATCCGCTTGTGCCGCACGCCTCCCAGGCCGACCTGTTCCAGCAGCTCGACCGCGCGCTTCTCGCTGATGCCGTTGCTCGCGGCGAGCCAGCGCAGGTGGTCGAGCGCCTTGCGGCCGTGGTGCACGGCGGCGGGGTCGAGCAGCACGCCGACGTGCCGCAACGGCCGGTCCAGGTCCTGGTAGCGCCGACCGGCGATGAGGGCCTCACCACCCGTGGGCCGGTCCAGGCCGAGGATCATCCGCATCGTCGTGGACTTGCCGGCGCCGTTCGGGCCGAGGAAGCCCGTCACCAGTCCGGGGTGGACGGTGAACGACAGGCCCTCGACCGCCGTCGTGTCCCCGTATCTCTTCGTCAGGTTCCGCACCTCGATCATGCGGAAGAGAGTGGGCCGAATCCTGCGGGAAGGGATCGGCCCGTGCTCCGATCCCCGGAATCGGACCGTGGTCCGAGGCGGTTCGGACGCACGCTCGTTACCGTCGTCGTCGTGATCGCAAGACTGCACCTCTACCTGGTCGACGTGACCGCGGCGCTGGTGATCGGCGTTCTCGTCGGCTACGCGATGCTGGAGCACCAGGACAAGCCGTGGTGGCTCGTCGTTCCCGGCACCCTCCTCGTCGCGCTGCCCGTCGCGGTCCGCCGGATCTGGCCCGTGACGGCACTGGTGGTCACCACGGCCGCCACGGCGGCGGTGGTGGTCGGCCAGGTGCTGCCGACGGAGGCACTCGGCGCCCCGGTCGGAGCCGTGTGCTTCGCGCTCTACACCGTGGCCGTCGAGCGTTCCCGGACCTGGTCGCTCGCCGGACTCGCGGGCGCCGTGGTCGCGATCTCCGGCGTCTCCGGCGGTGAACCGGAGAACGTGCTGGTCGTCCTCGCGGCGACGAGCGCCGTCTGGGTCATCGGCTACACGACCCGGATGCGGCGGTCGTACTTCGCACGGGAGTCCGCGCAACAGGCCGAACAGGCCCTCTCCGACGAACGCATGCGCATCGCCCGCGAACTGCACGACGTGGTGGCGCACAACCTCTCCCTGATCACCGTGCAGGCCGCGAACGCCGCACACGTGCGGTCACCCGAGCACGCGTACGAGGCGTTGCGGGTGATCTCGGAGACGAGCAGGGCGGCGCTGACCGAGATGCGCGGGCTGCTGGGCGTGCTGCGGTCCGACGCCGACCTGGCACCCTCCCCCGGCCTCGACGGGCTCGCGGATCTCGCCGACCGCGCGTCACTCGCGGGTGTGCGCGTCACGCTGGACGTGCGCGGTGACACCGCTGTGCCGGAAGGCATCGGGCTCTCGGCGTACCGGATCGTGCAGGAGGCGCTGACGAACGTCGTGAAGCACGCGGCACCCGCGTCGTGCACGGTGCTGGTAGACGTGACACCGGAAGCCGTCCGCGTCGAGGTGGCGGACGACGGGCCTGGGGTGAAGGAGCTCGGAGTGGGGCACGGACTGATCGGCATGCGCGAACGCGTGGCCGTCTACGGCGGCACGTTCAGCGCGGGCCCCGGTCCCGAGGGTGGTTTCCGGGTCGTCGCGGAACTGCCGCAGCGATGATCCGCGTGCTGATAGCCGACGACCAGGCGTTGCTGCGCGCCAGCTTCCGGATGCTGGTCGACCACGAACCGGACCTGACCGTGGTGGGCGAGGCCGGCACCGGCGCCGAGGCCGTCGCGCTGGCGTCCGAACTCGAGCCGGACGTCGTGCTGATGGACATCCGCATGCCCGAGATGGACGGCATCGAGGCCACCCGGCTGCTGGACGGGCCGCGCGTGCTCGTGCTGACGACGTTCGACCTCGACGAGTACGTCTTCGGGGCGCTGCGCGCCGGCGCCTCAGGTTTCCTGCTCAAGGACACGCCACCCGCCGAGCTGCTGGCCGCGATCCGCGTGGTCGCGTCCGGTGAGTCGCTGCTGTCGCCGACGGTCACGCGCCGGCTCATCTCGGAGTTCGTCCGGCGTCCCGCCGCGCCCGCCGTGCGCGGGCTGGAGCGCCTGACCGAGCGGGAGAAGGAGGTGCTGCTGCTGATCGCCCGCGGGCGGTCCAACGCGGAGATCATGGCCGAGCTGCACGTCAGCACCGGCACCGTGAAGACGCACATCGGGAACCTGCTGGCGAAGCTGCACGCCCGCGACCGCGCCCAGCTCGTGATCGCGGCCTACGAGTCCGGCCTGGTCCGCTAGATCATGACGTCTTGCAGGAGGTGGCCGCCCGCGTCGTAGGCCCGGATCCGCACGGAGGTGATCTTCTCCGGCACGTGGCAGAGGAAGACCTCGCCGTACAGCTCCGCCCTGACGGCCTTCCCGCTGGGCAGCACGAACTCGAGGACGGCGACCCCGGGAGCGACCCGCCCGACCTCGACGCTCTGGTCGTCCCAGACCAGGCCCGTGCGGCCGGCGACGTAGTAGGTGCCGTGCTCGTCGGTCTTCCCGGTCGACTGGCCGTGCCCTGAACCGCTGACGGTGCAGACGATCAGCTCGCTGTCGGTGACACCCACCTCCAGGACGCTCTCCCTGAGCATCTGCAGGGTGCCGGCCCGATATCCGGGCGGCCGCTTGCAGTTCTCGTCCGCGATGGCGCGCATCGACTCGATCGACAGCGGAGCCGGTCTTCCGGGAACGACGGCGGGGTCCGCCACGTCGCGGGCGTAGGCCAGCGCGGTGACGATCGCGAGCGCTCCCAGCACGTGCCACGTGGCTCTCATGATTCCCCCGGATCTCCGGCGAGTCTAGGACGCCGAACGCCGGGAGATGCGCGAAACCGCCCCGGCCGTGTGCAGCGACCGGGGCGGTTCGGTGAAGCGGTACTACAGGTACGTGCCGGTGTTCGTGGCCGTGTCGATCGCGCGGCCGGCGTCCTGGTTCTTCCCGGTGACGAGCGTGCGGATGTAGACGATCCGCTCGCCCTTCTTGCCCGAGATGCGAGCCCAGTCGTCCGGGTTCGTCGTGTTCGGCAGGTCCTCGTTCTCGGCGAACTCGTCGAGGATGGCGGCCTGCAGGTGCCGGACGGAGAGTCCGGGCTGCTTGGTGTCCAGCAGCGACTTGATCGCGGCCTTCTTCGCCCTGTCGACGATGTTCTGGATCATGGCACCGGAGTTGAAGTCCCGGAAGTACAGGACCTCCTTGTCACCGTTGGCGTAGGTGACCTCCAGGAACCGGTTGTCCTCGGACTCCTCGTACATGCGCTCCACGGTGTGCTGCACCATGCCCTCGATGCAGGCCTTCGGGTCCCCGCCGAACTCGGCGAGGTCGTCGGCGTGCAGCGGGAGGTTGGGCGTCAGGTACTTGTTGAAGATGTCCTTCGCGCCCTCGGCGTCCGGTCGCTCGATCTTGATCTTCACGTCGAGGCGGCCGGGGCGGAGGATCGCCGGGTCGATCATGTCTTCACGGTTGGAGGCGCCGATGACGATGACGTTCTCCAGGCCCTCGACGCCGTCGATCTCGGCGAGGAGCTGGGGCACGATCGTCGTCTCGACGTCGGACGACACACCCGAACCACGGGTGCGGAAGATCGAGTCCATCTCGTCGAAGAACACGATCACGGGGGTGCCGTCGGACGCCTTCTCACGAGCCCGCTGGAAGATCAGGCGGATGTGCCGCTCGGTCTCACCGACGAACTTGTTGAGGAGCTCGGGGCCCTTGATGTTGAGGAAGTAGGACTTGGCCTGCTTGTCGGTCTCGCCGCGGATCTCCCGCACCTTCTTGGCCAGGGAGTTCGCCACCGCCTTGGCGATGAGCGTCTTGCCGCAACCGGGAGGGCCGTAGAGCAGCACGCCCTTGGGCGGGCGCAGCTCGTACTCGCGGAACAGGTCGGCGTGCAGGAACGGCAGCTCCACGGCGTCGCGGATCTGCTCGATCTGCCTGGAGAGGCCACCGATGTCGCTGTAGTCGATGTCCGGGACCTCCTCGAGCACGAGGTCCTCGACCTCGGCCTTGGGGACCCGTTCGTAGGCGAAACCCGCCTTCGAGTCGACCAGCAGCGAGTCGCCGGGCTTCAGCGGCGAGTCGAGCAGCGGCTGGGCGAGCCAGACCACCCTCTCCTCGTCCGCGTGGCCGACGACCAGCGCGCGAGAAATGGTGTCCAGACCATCGTCGTCGGTCAGCACCTCCCGCAGAGAGCAGACCTCGCCGGAACGCTCGAACCCGCCGGCCTCGACGACCGTCAGCGCCTCGTTGAGACGCACGGACTGGCCGTAGGCGATCTTCTCCGGCTCGACCGCGGGGGACACGGCTACGCGCATCCTGCGGCCGGACGTGAAGACGTCCACGGTCCCGTCGTCGAAACGTGCCATGAAGACGCCGTACCCGCTGGGCGGTTGCGCCAGCCGGTCGACTTCCTCACGCAGCGCGAGCAGCTGGCTTCGTGCTTCGCGGAGGGTGTCTATGAGCTTCGTGTTTCGCTCGGTCAGCTGGCTGACGCGCTCTGTCGCCTCAGCCAAGCGCTGCTCGAGCAACCGCGTGTGCCGCGGGGACTCGGTCAGCTTGCGACGCAACGACGCGATCTCGTCCTCTAGGAACCTGATCTGCGCAGTCAGCTCAGCAGAATTGTTGCCTTGGTTCAGCTCGCCACCCTCATCGGGTTGGCTGCCGGGATGACCGTGCTGCATGTCGGCACCCTCCTCCCGTGTTCGTACCGATTACGGTACCGGCGATCACCGACAAAATGGGGTACTCACAACATCATCTTCGCTCGTGTGGTGCAACGGTGAGGCCTCCAACAGAGGTCAACTGCTCCATCTCGGTGTCCGGTTCGACCTCCTACCCGCTACGGTGCGTTCCAGAAACCACGACCGGCGTTTCGCATCGCGACACGCCAGACGACCTGCGAGAAGTCCGAGGAGAGGGTCATGGGAGCACCAGGGCGGCAGCCCGGTCCCCACGGTCCGCGACCACCCTCGGACGATCACCGACACGTCTGGTACGGCTCACGGCCCGGCGACGGGCGGCAATCCGCCATCGTCCCACCAGGTGGACCAGCGATTGGTCCGTTCGGTGGTCACGCACCGCAACCCACCCCGTTCGTGTCCGTCGGAGGACCCGCTCGAGCGGGGCTCCGTTGCGACCGGAGGGCGTGCCGCCAACCGGGTGGTTCCACCGACGCGACCGGCGCACCACCCCGACAGCGCAGTGCATCGCACTCGATTCCCGGTGGAGTTGCCACAATCGTTATCAGACACGGCCTTCGCGCGACCAGATCGCGACTCCAGGGCGTGTGCATGACCACTCACGGGTGTCGATAGACGCCATTCGCCCGCGAGTTACCGGGTGAAGCACCACAATGTCCAGAGAAAGATCACCTCATCCACTTCGGGGGAGTTTCGATGACCTACCCGCCGCAGCAGCCCGGTCCCTACGGGCAGCAGCCGCAGCCCGGTGGGCCGTACGGGCAGCAGCCGCCGCAGCAGCCGGGTCAGGGCCAGCCCGGTCACGGCCAGCCGCAGCAGCCCGGATACGGCCAGCAGCCGCCACCGGGATACGGCCAGCAGCCCGGTCAGTACGGCCAGCCGCAGCAGGACCCGTTCGGCCAGCAGGGACCGCAGAGCGGTGGCTTCCCCCAGCAGGGCCAGTACGGCCAGCAGCAGCCCGGTCAGCCGGGCCCGTACGGCCAGCAGCCCTACGGTCAGCAGCCGTTCGGCCAGCCCGGCGGGTTCGGCGGTCCGCCGCCCAAGAAGAGCAACACCGGCCTGATCGTCGGTGTCATCGTCGGCGTGCTGGTGCTCCTCGGAGGTGGCATCACGGCGGCCGTCATGCTCACCGGCAACGGCTCCAGCAGCTCGTCGCCGAACGCGGGTTCGAGTGACAACGGCGGCAGCAGCAGCGATGACGCCGCCGAGGTCAAGAACGTCGCGAAGGAGTACTTCGCGATCAACAACGACATCGAGAAGGCCTCGAAGCTCGCCTGCAAGGAGGTCATCGACGAGGCCAAGGAGCTGCAGGAGCAGTTCAAGGACCTCCCTCCCGAGCAGCGGAAGGCGGCCGAGGAGCTGGCCAAGACGCTCAAGCCCAAGGTGACGGTCGGCGACGTGGCCGTGTCCGGCGACCAGGCGACCGTGAAGGTCAAGATCGAGATGTCCTACCAGGGCCAGAGCAAGGTCACGGACACCGAGGTCAAGTTCAAGAAGATCTCCGGCGACTGGAAGTACTGCACGCTCACCAAGGACGCGCAGGTCCAGCCGCCCAAGTGACATCTCGCCAGATCCGCGACTCATCTTCGGGGGAACTTCCATGACCTACCCGCCACCGCAGCCTGGGCCGTACGGGCAGCAGCCGCCCCAGCAGCCGGGGTACGGCCAGCAGCCCGGCCAGCCTCCGCAGCCCGGGTACGGCCAGCAGCAGCCGGGGTACGGCCAGCAGCCCGGCCAGCCTCCGCAGCCCGGCTACGGCCAGCAGCCACCGCCCGGCCAGTACGGTCAGCCGCAGCAGGACCCGTTCGGCCGGCAGGGACCGCAGAGCGGCGGCTTCCCGCAGCAGGGCCAGTTCGGTCCGCAGCAGGGCCAGTACGGTCCGCAGCAGGGCCAGTACGGCCAGCAGCCGTTCGGCCAGCCCGGCGGGTTCGGCGGTCCCCCGCCCAAGAAGAGCAACACCGGCCTGATCATCGGCGTCGTCGTCGGCGTGCTGGTGCTCGTCGGCGGTGGCATCACGGCCGCGGTCCTGCTCTCCGGTGACTCGGGCAGCAGCAACACCGCGTCGACGAACACGAACACCAACGCGGAGCCGACGGGCGGCAGCTCCACGAAGCCGGCCGCGCCGTCGTCGAAGAGCCCGAGCGGCGGTGACAGCGACGCCGAGGACGTCGCGAAGGAGTTCACCGACAGGATCATCAAGGGCGTCCACGCGGGCAACGGCACCCCGAACGACGTCAAGGACCTGGTGTGCGCGGCGGAGTTCCCCAAGATGAAGCCCCAGAGCTCCGCACCGAACCCGAGCGTCAAGGCCACCGTGTCGGAGGTCAAGACGTCGGGCAGCACCGGCACGTTCAGGCAGAGCATCACCGGGCTCCAGGACCCGAACAACCCGGGCAAGGTCCAGTCGGGCGCCATCATCTACAAGCTGTTGAAAGAGGGCGGCGACTGGAAGGTCTGCGGCATCGACAAGCTCGAGGGCAACTGACCTGACGCAGAGAGGGCCGCTGCGCACCTGTGAAGTGTGCAGCGGCCCTCTCATGTCATGCGGTCAGTTCTTGGTCACGCTGGACCCGACCGCGCGGTCGGGTTCATAGCAGTAGGCCCTGGACAACTGGTTGGCACCAACCCATGGTCCGCTGATGTAGTAGTACCGGAACGAGATCGGCGAGTAGCAGAGAAGCTCGATGCGTTGGACGCCCGCGTTGCACTCGGACTGTCCCCAACCACGCCCCAGGTGCTGGTTGTAGGTCTCGACCGCCGACGAACACCCAGTGGGATCCGCGCTGGCAGGTGGGGCGAGGAACGTGGTCAGGACAAGGGCGGCCGACACCGCCACAGCGACTTTCCGCAAGGTGATCCCCCAGGATTCTTGGTTCGGCTGTGAGCCACGAAGGAGACCAGAGTCCCCCGGTCCGCCGCAGCCGAACGATGATCTTTGTCCGAAAGTGGACACGGGTCAGCCCTTGCTGGGGCGGCGCTGCGGCCTGGGCGCCGTGACGCCCTCCGCGAGCCTGCGCGTGGTCAGCAGGAACGCGGTGTGCCCGATCATCCGGTGCTCCGGCCGCACGGCGAGGCCGACGACGTGCCACGGGCGGACGAGCGTCTCCCACGCGTGGGGCTCGGTGAAGCACGTCATCTCGCGCAGCGCCTCGGTGACCACCGAGAGCTGCGTGGTCGTGGCGACGTAGACGACCAGGACGCCGCCGGGGATGAGGTTCTTCGCGATCGTGGGCAGCACCTCCCACGGCGAGAGCATGTCGAGGATGACCCGGTCGACCTCGCCCTCGTGGTTCTTCACGTCGTCGACGGTGATCGACCAGTTGCCGGGGCGCTCGCCGAAGAACGTCTCGACGTTGCGGATGGCGTGGACCGCGTGGTCCTCGCGCACCTCGTAGGACTGGACGCTGCCCTTCTCCCCCACCGCGCGCAGCAGAGAGCACGACAACGCGCCGGAGCCCGCCCCCGCCTCCAGAACGCGCGCGCCCGGGAAGATGTCGCCGTACATGCAGATCTGCGCGGCGTCCTTCGGGTAGATCACCTGCGCGCCACGCGGCATCGACAGCACGTAGTCCGGCAGCAGCGGGCGCAGCGCCAGGAAGTTCGTGCCGCCCACCGACTGCACCACGGAGCCTTCCGGCTGCCCGAGGAGCAGGTCGTGCGGGATGGCGCCGCGGTGGGTGTGGTACTCCTTGCCGGGTTCGAGGACAACGGTGTAGTGCCGCCCCTTGGGGTCGGTCAGCTGAACCCGGTCGCCCGGTTGGAACGGTCCACTTGCGCTAATCACCGCGCAATGGTGTCAAACGCCCTTCTCAATGGCCGCACGCAGGTCCTCCCTGTGCAGCACACCCGCCGGTCGGCCCTCCAGGTCGACGACGAGGAACTGCCACGCGGCGGTGCCCTGAACGCGTTCGACGATCTCCTCGCCGGGCTCGTCGGCGAGCAGCACGGTCTCGGGCAGGATCCGCTCCGCCGCCTGCTCCGCGGGCGCGAAAGGGCTTTCCGCAGCGAGTTTCTCGGCCATCGCGGTGTCGAGCAGTCCGGCCGCGACGCCGTCCGCCCGCACCAGCACCACACCCCGCCCGGCCGAGGTGCTCAGCGCGTCCGCGACGGGGCTTTCGGCCGGCAGCTGGAGCACCGGGCGGATCAGGTCGGCGAGGGTCAGACCGGGGGGCCAGGTGCGGCGGCGTTCGCTGGCGAGTTCGCTCCTAGCGCCTACGACGACGCCCCACGCCGTCAGCACGCACACGCCGAAGCGCAGCCAACGGTCTTCCGCGCCTTCCGCGACGCCGTACAGCGCCCACGCCACCAGTGCGATGGCCACGGCGATACCACCGACCACGGCGACACGCGTGCCCGTCGCCCGTTGGCCGGTCATGGCCCACACGCCGGCCCTGACGATCCGGCCGCCGTCCAGCGGCAGGCCGGGCAGGAGGTTGAAGACGGCGACGGCGGCGTTCGCGGCGGCGAGCTGGAAGACCAGCACCCACACGACGCCGTCCTGGTTCATGACCATCGCGCCGATGCCGAACATGATCGCCAGCACCACGGACACGGCCGGACCGGCGCCCGCGACCGCACCCTCGTGGCCGGGTTTGCCGGGTGTGCGCATGATCTCGGTGGACCCGCCCAGCAGGAACAGGTGCAGTCTCCTGACCGGCAGGCCGAGCCGCAGCGCCACGACGCAGTGGCCGAGCTCGTGCGCGAGCACCGACAGCCCCAGGAAGAGCGCGAGCAGCACGGCCATCAGCAGCCCGACGCCGGGCGCCGTGCCGGGAGCGAGGTCGTCGACGAACGGGGCGTAGAACGCCACCACGATCGCCGAGCCGATCCACCACGACGGCGCGAGCAACACCGGGATGCCCGCCACCCGGAACAGCAGCAGGCCGCCCACTCGATCACTGATCCGCGCGGCCACGGAAGCACTCTAGAGGGGGTGGTGTGATCTCGCGGTTCGGTGCGAATCACCCAAGGCGGGCACTGCTTCGTGCGCACGTCTTCGAGACCGGCGCTCACCGGCTTCGGGCGGGCGGTACCCAGGTGGCGCTCCCGGGATTGTCAGACCCCTGTCCTAGGGTGCGAACCATGAGCACCACGTTGCGCAGGCCCGCGCTCTCGCCTTCCCGGGCAGGGGACTTCAAGCAGTGCCCGCTGCTCTACCGGTTCCGCGCGGTCGACCGGCTGCCGGAGAAGCCGACGAAGGCGCAGGTGCGCGGCACGGTGGTGCACGCGGTGCTGGAAGACCTGTTCGCGCTGCCCGCGGCCGAGCGGGTGCCTGACCGTGCGCGGTCGATGATCACGCCGGCCTGGGAGCGCGTGAAGGCCGAGCGCCCGGAGTTCGCGACGCTGTTCGAGGTCGAGGGCAGCGAGGAGGAGGCGGAGTGGCTGGCGTCCGCCACGAAGCTGCTCGACGGCTACTTCGGCCTGGAGGACCCGCGGCGCCTGGAGCCGGAGTCGCGCGAGCTGCTGGTGGAGTCCGAGCTGCCGTCCGGTGTGCTGCTGCGCGGCTACATCGACCGGGTGGACGTGGCCCCGACGGGTGAGATCCGCGTCGTGGACTACAAGACCGGCGCCGCGCCCCGTCAGGTGGGCGAGGCGAAGGCGTTGTTCCAGATGAAGTTCTACGCCCTGGTGCTGTGGAAGCTGCGCGGCGTCGTCCCCCGCCAGCTGCGCCTGATGTACCTCGCCGACCGCCAGGCCCTCGCCTACACCCCGGACGAGTCCGAACTGGCCCGCTTCGAGCGCACCCTCGACGCGATCTGGCAGGCCATCATGCGGGCCGCGCCGACGGGCGACTTCCGCCCCAACCCGAGCCGCCTGTGCGACTACTGCGACCACAAGGCCTTCTGCCCGGCGTTCGACGGCACCCCGCCGCCCTACCCCGGCTGGCCGGAGCCGGACGACACCGAGCCGCTGCAGGACCGCGACTGATGCCGGCCTTCTACCTGCCGCTGGACGAGACCACGTTCCGCTCCACCGAGCACACCGTCGGCCCGTGGGGCCCGGACAGCCAGCACCTCGGCCCGCCCTCGGCGTTGCTGGTGCGGTCGCTGCTGGCACTGGGCAACCCGTCGTCGGCCTTGGCACGCGTCACTTTCGAGGTGCTCGGCCCCGTCCCGGTGGCCGACCTGACGGTGTCCACCTCGATCGAACGCCCGGGCCGCTCGGTCGAGCTGCTGGCGGCATCGCTGTCCCACGAAGGCCGCACCGTGCTCGCGGCACGGGCGTGGCGCATCGTCGACTCGGACACGACTTCGGTGGCGGGCGGCGAGGTTCCCGCGCTGGCACCGCCCGAGTCCGCCGTGCCGATGGAGATCCCCGAGCACTGGGGTGGCGGTTACCTGGCCGCCGTCGAGTGGCTTTCCGTGTCGGGCGGCATCTTCACACCGGGCGACGCACAGGTGTGGGCCCGCCCGCGCGTGGCCGTGGTCGAGGGTTCCGAGCCGTCACCGGAGGAACTGCTGTTCTCCGTGGTCGACTCGGCGAGCGGCGTCTCGTCCCGTGTGGACATTCGCAAGTGGTACGCCATCAACACGGACCTGACCGTGCACCTGCACCGCCGCCCCGTCGGCGAGTGGGTGGGGATGGACGCGCGGACGACCATCGGGCCGGACGGCGTCGGGCTCGCGACCAGCGTGGTGCACGACGTGGCCGGGCCGGTGGGCACGACGGCGCAGGCGCTGTTCGTCCGCGAACGCTGACACCCACGAGACGCGACTGGTCCGCGTCGCCCTGTCCGACAGAACAGGAAAGGGCGTAGCGTCAGCGGAACTGTGAAGAGGTTCGCGAACCGGCAGGAAGCGGGCCGCGCCCTCGCCGCGCGACTCGCGGACCTCCCGTGGCACGACCCGCTGGTCCTCGGTCTCCCGAGAGGCGGCGTCCCGGTGGCCAAGGAGATCGCACAACACCTCAACGCCGAACTGGACGTCGTAGTAGCACGCAAGATCGGCGCCCCCGGCCACCCCGAGTACGGCGTGGGCGCCGTCACCGCGGACAGCGAGCCCATCTACGACCCCGGGGTGCTCAGAGCCCTGAACCTCACCGAAGAGCAGCTGGGCCGCACCTGCGACGAAGAACGCGCCGAAGCCCAAAGGCGCACGGCCCTCTACCGCGGCGACAAACCGCTCACCATAAGGAACCGCGACGTCATCCTCGTGGACGACGGCCTGGCCACCGGCGTCACCGCCAGAGCAGCGCTCCACTGGATCGCCCAGCGCGAACCGAGGAGCGTCACCCTGGCCGTCCCGGTAGCCGCGCGAGAGTCCCTCGACACCTTCAGGACGAGAGTGATCGCCGTCCTCACGCCGAAGCGCTTCCAGGCCGTGAGCCGCTGGTACGAGAGCTTCGATCAGACCACGGACGAAGAGGTGCTCAACGCGCTCTCGAAGTGCGACACGACCGGGAACGGCGAGTAGAAGCGGTGCAGCAAGGCCGACCACCGCTCGTACGAAGGCCCCTGCCGGAAGCCGACGGTGTGCGACTCGACCGTGTCCCAGCGCACGAGCAGCAGGTAGCGCGACGGCGTCTCCAGGCAGCGCAGCAGTTCCAGGCCGCGGAAGCCCGGCGAGGCGGAGATCAGCTCCCGCGCCTCGCCGAACGCCCACTCGAACTCCTCGGCACCACCCGGCAGCACGTCCAGCAGGGCGTGCTCGGTGATCACAGCCGGCAGAACCTGATGTCCGAGGCCAGCACGGCCTTGGCGCCGATGGCGGCCAGCTCGTCCATCACCTTGTTCGCCTCCTTGCGCGACACCATCGCCCGCACGGCCGCCCAGTCCGGGTTGGCCAGCGGCGCGACGGTCGGTGACTCCAGGCCCGGGGTCAGCGCGATCGCGGCGTCGAGGAGGGAACGCGGGCAGTCGTAGTCGAGCATCAGGTACTGCTGCGCGAACACGACGCCCTGCAGACGGGCCGTCAGCTGCTTCTTGGCGGCCGTGAGCTCCGAGCCGTTGCGGTGGATCAGGACCGCCTCCGACTCGCAGATCGGCTCGCCGAACGCCACCAGGTCGTGCTGGCGCAGGGTGCGGCCGGAGCCCACCACGTCGGCGATCAGGTCGGCCACGCCCAGCTGGATCGAGATCTCCACGGCGCCGTCGAGGCGGATCACCTTGGCGGTGATGCCGCGGGCCTTGAGGTCGCGGCCCACGAGCTTCGGGTACGCCGTGGCGAGGCGCTTGCCCTCCAGGTCGGAGACCTTCCAGTCCGTGCCGCGGGGCCCGGCGTAGCGGAAGGTCGACGAGCCGAAGCCCAGCGCGAGCAACTCCTCGACGGAGGAGCCGTTGTCGTCGGCGCCCGAGTCGGCGGCCAGGTCCCGGCCGGTGATGCCGAGGTCGAGGTCGCCGGACGCCACGTAGATCGCGATGTCCTTGGGACGCAGGAAGAAGAACTCGACCTCGTTGTTGTTGTCGAGCACGGTCAGATCGCGCGGCTCGTGCCGCTGCCGGTACCCGGCCTCGGTGAGCATGGCGGAGGCGCGTTCAGCGAGCGCGCCCTTGTTCGGGACTGCAACGCGCAGCATGTGAAAGTCTTCCGTCAGAGGTACTTGTAGACGTCTTCGAGGGTGAGGCCACGGCCGAGCATGAGCACCTGGAGGCGGTAGAGCAGCTGCGAGATCTCTTCGGAGAGCTTCTCGTCGGACTCGTACTCGGCGGCGATCCAGACCTCGCCCGCCTCCTCCAGGACCTTCTTCCCCTGCGCATGGACCCCGGCCTCGAGCGCAGCGACGGTGCCGGAACCCTCCGGCTTGGTGGCGGCTCGTTCGGTCAGTTCAGCGAACAGGGAATCGAAGGTCTTCACGGCACGACATCCTCCCATCCCGCGGACCCCCGTCCACACCGCGGTCGCATCTGTCCCAGGCGGTGGACGTGATCTGTCCTGCAGAGACACTCGGTAGCGTGAACTTCGTGTCTGAGTTCGCCGAGGTACTCGAAGCGCTGCGCCGGGTGCGCGGAATCAATCCCTTCTTCGCCCTCGACGTGGGCCGCCCCGACGAATCCTGGTCGCCGGGAACGGCACTGCTGGAGGGCCCTGCGCTCAAGACCACGATCGATGCCATCGCGAACCGGTACAAAGCCGACGAACCGCGCGTGGCGGCGAGCCTGTTCTTCCTCAGCTACACGGCACGGCTGCTCAGCCCGCTCACGGCCGCGAACATCCCGATCGACGTCCGCCCGGAGAACCTGTGGTGGCAGCACCACCCGACGAACGGCCTGAGCGTCCGCATCGACCAGCCGCGGCTGGGCCCACAGGCCGCGGAAGCGCTCGAACCGGTGGTGGAGGCGATCCAGCGGGTCACCCCGGTGGCACGCGGACTGCTGTGGGGCAACGCCATGTCGAACATCGCGGGCGCGCTCAAAATGGTTGTTCGCGCACGGATGCTCACCGCCGAGGAAGCGGAAGAACGAGGCGAACGGCTCATGAGCGCGCCGCCGTTCGAACAGGCGGGAGAATTCATCACGTTCCCCGGCGAGGTCACGTTCCGGCGCAGGAGCTGTTGTCTTTACTACCGCGTCGCCGCAGGTGGGAAGTGCGGTGACTGTCCACTCGTGAAGTGAGGAACGCAACAACTCTTATGGCCGGTTGTGCTTAACGGGCCGATCAACTTACGGTGCACGCGCCGCAGTGACGGGAAGCCGGTGAAAATCCGGCGCGGTCCTCGCCACTGTGACCGGGAAGCGATCCCCGCCGAGCACGTCACTGGTCCCCGCCGGGACTGGGAAGACGCGGGGGCAGCGTTGATCCGGGAGTCAGGAGACCGGCTGCGGCGCCGCAAGGAGAGTTGACCTTCCACGAGGTATGGAGGAGCCCGTCATGACGAGCCCCGCAGCAAGCCTGTCCGCCGTCCGCGTGCCCAAATGGGCCTTCGCCGTGTCACTGCTCGGCCTGATCGTCACCTACCTGGTCCTGCAGGAGAACGGCCTCGCGCTCGGCGCGGGTTCCGAGATGCTGCACGAGTTCTTCCACGACGGGCGCCACGCGCTCGGCGTTCCGTGCCACTGATCCGATCCCGGATCAGGCACATGACGACGTACAGGTCTCTGGCGCTGCGCGGAGTCGCGGCCGGCGGTATCGCCGGTGTCGCGTCCGCGCTGGTGCAGCTCCTGGTGACCGAGATCCCGATTCGTGCCGCGCTCGCGGTCGAGGAGGCACGGGCACCCGCCGGTGAAGAAGCCGGCCACTCGCACGGTGGCGGCGACGAGCTGGTCGGCCGTGGCGCCCAGGTCGTGGGCGGCATGCTCGGCGTGGTGATCGTCGGCATCGCGGTGGGCCTGGTGTTCGCCACGGCCTACGCGCTGTCGAAGCGCTGGTTCACCGGCAGCACGCCGTTCAGCCGCAGCTTCGCGTTCGGTGCCGCGGTGTTCGGTGCCGTGGCACTGCTGCCGTGGCTCAAGTACCCCGCCAACCCGCCCGCCGTGGGCGACCCGACGACGGTGAACTACCGGACCGCGCTCTACCTCGGTGTGGTGGTGGCCGGTCTGGTGATCGTGTGGGCCGCCGGCTGGCTCGCCGAACAGCTGCGCGCACAGTCGCAGCCGGTGCGGACGACGGCCGTGCTCCTCGCGGTGGCCGCGGCCACCGCGGCGGTGCTGCTGGCGTTCCCCGCGCCGCCGGACACGATCCCCGCGGACATGCCGGTGAACGTGCTGTGGCAGTTCCGCCTCAGCTCGCTCGCCCAGCTCGCCACGCTCTACGTCGGCATCGGCGTGGTGTTCGGCCTGCTGATCGACCCGGCCACCCGCAGGGCCAAGGCCGCCGAGAAGGCCGCAGTCGCGTGACGGTGCGGTGGTGGCCGCAGCAGTGGCCACCACCGCACCACCGGCTAGAGAGCCTTCAGCACGTCGACGTCCACGCCCACGAGGGAGTCGCGGAAGATCCGCCGCTCCCCCGCCTCGACCTCGACGTCGCACGGCACGACCAGCACGGTGCACCCGGCGGCGACAGCCGCGGCCACCCCGGTGGGCGAGTCCTCGATCGCGACGCAGCGCGCCGGGTCCACGCCCAGCAGCCGGGCCGCCTTCAGGTACGGCTCGGGCAGCGGCTTGTTCAGCCCGTCCACCTCGTCACCGCACACGGTCACGTCGAACAGGTCCCGCCCGATCGTGTCCAGCGCGACCTCGGTCAGCGAGCGCTCGGTCGACGTCACCAGCGCCATCGGCACACCCGACGCGCGCACGGCCCGCAGGGCCTCCTGGGCGCCCGGACGCCACGGCAGACCGGCGCGGAACACCTCTTCGGTGCGGCGCGAGATCCACGCGGCGCCGTCGGCCATGTCGGCCTCGGTGGGCTCGATGCCGACGTCGGCGAACAGCAGGCGCATCGTGGTGGGCACGTTGCTGCCGACCATGCGTTCGCGGGTCTCCAGCGACAGGACGCCGCCGAGCTTCTCCGCGTACTCGTAGAGCGGGATGTCCCACAGCTTCTCGGAGTCCAGCAGCGTCCCGTCCATGTCCCACAGGACACCGTGAAGATCAGGCACAGCCAGGTCAGACATTGAAGTACTTCGCCTCCGGATGGTGCGCCACGAAGGCGTCGGTGGACTGTTCCGGGTGTAGCTGGAGTTCCTCGGACAGCGAGACCCCGATGCGCGACGGCTCCAGGAGCTCGACGATGCGCCGGCGGTCTTCCATGTCGGGGCAGGCGCCGTAGCCGAACGAGTAACGCGCACCCCGGTAGCCGAGTTTGAAGTACTCCTCGACGTCGGCCGGGTCCTCGGCGGCGACAGTGCCGCCCGTCGGCCACACGAGTTCCTCGCGGACCCGCTTGTGCCAGTACTCGGCCAGCGCCTCGGTGAGCTGGACCCCCAGTCCGTGGACTTCCAGGTACTCACGATACGCGTTCTTGGCGAACAGCTCGTTCGCGTGGTCGGCGATCGGCTGCCCCATCGTCACGAGGTGGAACGCGATCACGTCGACCTCGCCCGACTCCCGCGCACGCCAGAAATCGGACAGGCAGAGACGTCGATCCCTCTTCTGGCGCGGAAAGGTGAACCGGAAGCGCTCGGCGGAGTCCGCCGCCGGCTCCTCCAGGATCACCAGGTCCTCGCCGTCGGAGACGCACGGGAAGTAGCCGTAGACGACGGCGGCGTGGGCAAGAACACCTTCCGTGGCAAGGCGTTCCATCCAGTAGCGCAGGCGCGGGCGGCCCTCGGTCTCGACCAGCTCCTCGTAGGTCGGGCCGCCGCCGCGCGCGCCCTTCAGGCCCCACTGGCCCATGAACGTCGCACGCTCGTCCAGCAACGCCGAGTACTCCGCGACCGGGATGCCCCTCACGACCCGGCTTCCCCAGAACGGCGGAGCCGGGATCGGGTTGTCGACGGCCACGTCGGAGCGACCGGCCACGACTTCTTCTTCCCCCGCAGCCGCTTTGCGGGCCGCCGCGATGCGCAGCGACCGTTCGCGACGGGCCTTGCGCTCCAGAACCTTCGCCTGGGTCTCGGAATCCACCATCGGGGTCTCGCCGCGCTTGGCCGCCATGATCGCGTCCATCAGCCGCAGGCCCTCGAAGGCGTCACGGGCGTAGCGGACTTCGCCGAAGTACATCTCCGTCAGGTCGTTCTCGACGTACGCCCGTGTCAGGGCCGCGCCGCCCAGCAGCACCGGCCACCGCGCGGCGACACCCCGGGAGTTCATCTCCTCGAGGTTCTCCTTCATGATCACGGTCGACTTGACCAGCAGGCCGGACATGCCGATCGCGTCCGCGCGGTGCTCCTCCGCGGCCTCCAGGATCGTGTTGATCGGCTGCTTGATGCCGATGTTCACGACCTCGTAGCCGTTGTTGGACAGGATGATGTCGACGAGGTTCTTGCCGATGTCGTGGACGTCGCCCTTCACGGTGGCG
This sequence comes from Lentzea kristufekii, assembly GCF_033949925.1. Lineage (NCBI taxonomy): Bacteria > Bacillati > Actinomycetota > Actinomycetes > Pseudonocardiales > Pseudonocardiaceae > Lentzea > Lentzea kristufekii. Next base: position 647,947 of record NZ_JAXAVV010000002.1, on the reverse strand, counting down.
AGCACGATCCGGCCCTTGCCACCGTCGTCGGACCGTTCCATGTGCGGTTCGAGGTGGGCGACGGCGGTCTTCATGACCTCGGCGGACTGCAGCACGAACGGCAGCTGCATCTGGCCGGAGCCGAACAGTTCGCCCACGGTCTTCATGCCGGCGAGCAACGTGTCGTTGATGATCTGCAACGCCGGGCGCTCGTCCAGCGCGGCGTCCAGGTCGGTCTCCAGGCCGTTGCGCTCGCCGTCGACGATCCGGCGCTGCAGGCGTTCGAACAACGGCAGCGCGGCCAGTTCCTCGGCGCGCGAAGCGGAGTTCGACTTCGTGGTGACGCCCTCGAACAGCTCCATGAGCTTCTGCAGCGGGTCGTAACCCTCGCGGCGGCGGTCGTAGACCAGGTCCAGCGCCACCGCGCGTTGCTCGTCGGGGATGCGCGCCATCGGCACGATCTTGGAGGCGTGCACGATCGCGGTGTCGAGGCCCGCCTGGACGCATTCGTGCAGGAACACGGAGTTCAGCACCTGGCGCGCGGCCGGGTTGAGTCCGAAGGAGACGTTCGACAGGCCCAGAGTCGTTTGCACGTCCGGATGACGGCGCTTGAGCTCGCGGATCGCCTCGATCGTCTCGACGGCGTCGCGGCGCACCTCCTCCTGGCCGGTGGAGATCGGGAACGTCAGGCAGTCGACGATGATGTCGTTGACCCGCATGCCCCAGTTCGTCGTCAGGTCCTCGATCAGCCGGGTGGCGACGCGGACCTTCCACTCGGCCGTGCGGGCCTGGCCCTCCTCGTCGATGCACAGCGCCACGACCGCCGCGCCGTGCTCGGAGACGAGCCGCATGATCTTCTGGAAGCGGGAGTCCGGGCCGTCGCCGTCCTCGTAGTTGACCGAGTTGACGGCACTGCGGCCGCCGAGGCACTCCAGACCGGCCTGCAGCACCGCCGGTTCGGTGGAGTCGAGCATGACCGGCAACGTCGACGCGGTGGCCAGCCGCGAGGCCAGGGCACGCATGTCCGCCTCGCCGTCGCGGCCGACGTAGTCGATGCAGAGGTCGATCAGGTGGGCACCCTCGCGCGTCTGGTCGCGCGCGATCTCGATGCAGTCCTCCCACTTCTCGGCGAGCATCGCCTCGCGGAACGCCTTGGAGCCGTTGGCGTTCGTGCGCTCACCGATCATCAGCACCGAAGCGTCCTGTTTGAACGGGACGGCCTGGTACAGAGAGGACACACCCGGCTCCGGTCGCGGCCGGCGCGACGACGGGCCGAGGTCGCGCACCGCGTCGGCCACCTGGCGCAGGTGCTCGGACGTCGTGCCGCAGCAGCCACCGACGAGCCGCGCGCCGAACTCGCGGACGAACCCCGCCAGCGCCTGGGCCAGTTCCTCCGGCGACAACGGGTAGACCGCGCCGTGGGGGCCCAGTTCGGGCAGTCCTGCGTTCGGCATCACCGACAACGGGATGCGCGCGTGCTTCGAGAGCGTCCGCAGGTGCTCGCTCATCTCGGCGGGACCGGTGGCGCAGTTCAGCCCGATCAGGTCGATGCCCAGCGGCTCCAGCGCGGTCAGCGCGGCGCCGATCTCCGAGCCGAGCAGCATCGTGCCGGTCGTCTCCACGGTCACCTGCGCGATGATCGGCACGAACCGGCCCTCGGCCGTCATCGCGCGCTTGGCACCGATGATGGACGCCTTGGTCTGCAGCAGGTCCTGCGAGGTCTCGACGATGATCGCGTCCACCCCGCCGACGAGCAGGCCCTTGCACTGCTCCTGGTAGGCGTCGCGCAACGTCGCATAAGGAGCGTGGCCGAGCGTCGGCAGCTTCGTGCCGGGACCGACGGACCCGAGCACGAACCGGGGGTTCCCGGACGTGGCGAACTCGTCCGCCACCTCCCTGGCCAGAGCGGCACCGCGCTCGGACAGGTGGAAGATCTGGTCCGGAATGTCGTACTCGGCCAGATTCGCGAGATTCGCACCGAAGGTGTTCGTTTCCACGGCATCGCAGCCGACTTCGAGATAACCGCGATGCACCGCCTTCACGACGTCCGGGCGGGTGACGTTCAGGATCTCGTTGCAGCCCTCGAGACCGTTGAAGTCGTCGAGGGTGAGGTCAACGGACTGAAGCATCGTGCCCATGGCCCCGTCAGCGACGACAACACGGTTCACCAGCGCTTCCAGCAACGGCGACTCTCCGCGATCACGCATGGGCCAAGCCTACGATGAGTTGACTGACCGAACCCGTAGTCTGGCGCCGTGAACGATCCGTCCCAGGAATCCCCGACCCCCTCGAACCCGCGCATCCCGCTCACGGCTCCGATCATGGTCTGTGCGTTCGAAGGGTGGAACGACGCCGGCGACGCCGCGAGCACCGCGATCGAACACCTCCAACTCACCTGGGACGCCACCCCGCTCGCCGAGATCGACCCGGACGACTACTACGACTTCCAGGTGACGCGTCCCAGCGTCCGCATGGTGGACGGCGTCACCCGCAGGGTCGACTGGCCGACGACGCGGCTGTCGGTGTGCAGGCCCCCCGGCTCGGACGTGGACGTGATCCTCGTGCACGGCATCGAGCCGAACATGCGGTGGCGCAAGTTCGCCGCCGAGTTGCTGGGCCACATCGACGCCCTCGGGGTGACGACGGTGGTGACGCTGGGCGCGCTGCTCATGGACACGCCCCACACGCGCCCGGTGCCGGTCACCGGCACGGCCTACGACGCGGACGCCGCCGAGAAGTTCGGCCTGGAGCACTCGAAGTACGAGGGCCCGACCGGCATCGTCGGCGTGTTCCAGGACGCGTGCGTGCAGGCGGGCATCCCGGCGATCTCGTTCTGGGCCGCCGTGCCGCACTACGTCTCGCAGCCGCCCTCCCCCAAGGCCACGCTGGCCCTGCTGCACCGGGTCGAGGAGGTGCTCGACATCGAGGTCCCGCTCGGCGCGCTGCCGGAGCAGGCCGAGGAGTGGGAGCGCACGGTCTCCGAGATGGCCGACGAGGACGAGGACGTGCGCAACTACGTGCGCGCCCTGGAGGAGCGCGGCGACGCGGAACTGCAGATCACCGAGGCGTCGGGTGACGACATCGCCGCGGAGTTCGAGCGCTACCTGCGCCGCCGCGGCCGCGGTCCGGGCTGGCCGTCGCCCGGCCCCCGCTAGGTTTCGGGCGTCTGCAAGTACCACCAACTCCGAGTTGGTGGTACTTGCAGACGCCACAAAGCGCAGGTCAGAGCCGTCCCGGGTCATTCGGACCGGGACGGCTCTTTCACGCAGAAGTTCACCACCGGACTGCGCGGACAGAAACTTAGCGACAACAACCACTTTTCGGTGCTTCCCGCCGCTCACCGCAATAGGGTGAACGGCGGAGGTGTCCGTGGGACGGTTGGCACGCGCCGGGTTGTACGCGGGCGCCTTGATCGGGCCGTTCGGCGGCGCCGTGACCACCTCGATCCTGCCCGAGATCGGCGACAGCTTCGGGCGGTCGGCGGGCAGCGCCGCCTCGACGCTCACCTACTACCTCGTGCCGTTCGCGGTGCTGATGCTGGCCTCCGGCACGCTCGCGCAGCGCTGGGGTCCACAACGGACCATCCGGATCGCCTACGTCGCCTACGCGCTGACGTCCGTGCTGGCAGCCTGCTCCTGGAGCTTCGAGGTGCTGCTGGCCTCCCGCGCGTTGCAGGGCGCGGCCAACTCGTTCACGACACCGGTGCTGCTGGCGGTGATCGCCGCCTCGACGCCGAGGGAGAAGCTCGGCCGCGCGCTGGGGTTGTTCGGGTCGATGCAGGCGGCCGGGCAGACGTCCGCTCCGCTCGTCGGCGGGCTCACCGCCGAGGTCGACTGGCGGCTGGCGTTCGTGGTCATCGCGGTGGTCGCCGTCGCGCTCGCGGTCCTGGGCGTGCCGGAGACGGAGGCCGAACCGGAGCGCGACGCGAGTCTGCGCAGCGCGTTCGTGCCGAGCACATTGCGGCCCGCGCTCATCGCCTTCGTCTGCTGGGGGTGCCTGGGCGGGCTGTCGTTCCTCGTGGCGTTCCGGCTGGACGACGTGTTCGGCCTCGGCGCGGGTGAGCGCGGCCTGCTGCTCACCGGCTTCGGCATCGTCGGGTTCCTGACCGCGCGGCAGATCGGCAAGGCCATCGACAGGTTCGGTGCCGCCACCACGGTCGTCGTCGGCGCGACGCTGGGGGCGGGGCTCGTCGCCGCGGTGGGCACGACGCCGATCGCGGCGGTCGCGGTCATCGCGTGGGCGCTGACCGGAGCCGCCGCGCAGGGCGTGCTGGTGAGTCTCAACGCGCTGGTGCTGCAGAACGGCAGCGCCAACAGGGGCGGCAGCGTCAGTGTCGTGCAGTCACTGCGCTTCATGGGCGCCGCCGCGGCCCCGCTGGCGTTCGTCCCGCTCTACCAGTCGCATCCGCTGCTGGGCTTCCTCGTCCCAGCCGCGTTGCTGGTGACCGTGCCCGCGATCGTCACGTGGACAGGTCGCGCCGGCGGAACCCGGCGAACCCCGCCGCCAGGAGCACCACCGCCACCACGGTGAGCCACGCGAGCGGCCCGAAGGTGATGTCCGGGTACTTCGGGACGTGCGTGAACGGCGAGATGTCGATCATCCACTGGTCGAGCTGCAGTGCGGGGCCGAGCAGCGTGAGCACCAGCGCCACCGACACCACCGCCCAGCTCACGCCCGTGAACTGCGGGAACAGTCCGAACAGGAGCAGCGCCACGCCCGCGATCACCCACGCGGCCGGGAGCTGGGCCAGTGCCGCGCCGAGCATCTGCGGCAGGACGGTGCCCAGGTCGTTCGTCTGCACCCCGTAGACGAGGCCCAGGCCGAGGCCGGACGCCGCCAGCACGACCGCGCCGCCCACCAGGGCGAACACCGCGTGCGAGGCCACCCAGCCCCAGCGCGAGACCGGCGTGGCGAGGATCGGCTCCGCGCGGAACGCCGTCTCCTCCGAGCGCAGCCGCAGGACCGCCTGCACGAGGTAGATCGACGAGATCAGCCCGAGCAGCTGGGTGACGGTCGCGAAGAACGCGTCGACCATCGCGTCGGCCCCGCCGATCTTGCTGACGATCTGCCCGAGCGCAGGGTTGTCCTGCACCATCTGCCCGACGGCCTGCGCGACGCTGCCGTAGATCACGCCCACCGCGAACAACGCGAGGGACCAGCCGATCAGCGAGCCCTTCTGCAGCCGCCACGCCAGTCCGAACGGGCTGCCGATCGTGCCGTGCGGCGGGCCCAGCCGGGCGGCGAACAGACCGAGTCCCACGTCGCGGCGGGTCACGATGTACGCGGAGACGCCCGTCAGCAGGACGAACGCGGCCAGCGGGAGCAGCAGCACCCAGAACCTGTTGTCCCCGAAGGACCGCACGTGCTCGGTCCAGCCGATCGGCGAGAACCAGGTCAGCCACTGCGGCCCCGACTCCCCCGCCGCGTCGCCCGCCGCGCGCAGCAGGTAGATGACGCCGAGGAACCCGCCCGCGATGGCGTTGGACACGCGCGAGTTCTCCGAGAGCTGCGCGGTGAACGCGCTGACGGCGGTGAACACCAGTCCCACGCTCGCCGTGGAGAGGCCGAACGCGAACGCGCCCGCCGGGTCCAGGTCCTTGCCGATCAGCGCCAGCGCCTGCAGCAGCCCGATCAGCAGGCTGGTGCCGCCCGCGACGATCACCGCGGCGGCCAGCGGCGCGTGCCGTCCGACGACCGTGGCGGCGATGAGCTCGGTGCGGCCCGCCTCTTCTTCCGCGCGCGTGTGCCGGGTGACGACCAGCATGGCCATGATCGCGATGAACAGGCCGGAGAAGACGCCCCAGCGCCACACCACCAGGCCGCCCAGCGACGACCAGTCGTGCAGCGGGCCGAGCATCGCCAGGAAGGCGGAGTTCGCGTTCGCGGTGACGCCGAGCAGGTCCCGGGACTGCTGGGTGTCGTACAGCTCTTCGAGCGCGGTCGTCGTCGAGTAGGTGACGCCGACGAGGAAGAACACCCAGACCGGCAGCAGGATCCGGTCGCGGCGCAGCGCCAGGCGGACGAGGTGCCCGGTGCCGATCATTTCGCGTCCTCGTAGTGCCGCAGGAACAGCTCTTCCAGCGTCGGCGGCTGGGAGGTCAGCGTGCGCACGCCCGTCGACACGAGCTGCTTGAGGACGGGGTCGAGCTCGTCCGAGTCGACCTCGAACCTGACCCGGTTGCCCTCGGCGACCAGGTCGTGCACACCGGCGAGGTCCGCGAGGCCGTCGGGCGGGCCCGCGAGCTCGGCGGAGATCGACGTGCGGGTGAGGTGCCGCAGGTCGGCGAGCGTGCCGGTCTCGACGATGTGGCCGTTGCGGATGATGCTCACCCGGTCGCACAGGGCCTCGACCTCGGCGAGGATGTGGCTGGAGAGCAGCACGGTGCGGCCACGCCGGCGTTCGTCGTTGATGCAGTCCTGGAAGACGGCCTCCATCAACGGGTCGAGACCCGACGTCGGCTCGTCGAGGATGAGCAGTTCGACGTCGCTCGACAGGGCGGCGACCAGCGCGACCTTCTGCCGGTTGCCCTTGGAGTAGGTGCGGCCCTTCTTGCGCGGGTCCAGTTCGAAGCGCTCCAGGAGCTCGGCGCGGCGGGCCTTGTTCAGGCCGCCGCGGAGCCGTCCGAGCAGGTCGATGACCTCGCCACCGGTCAGGTTGGGCCAGAGGTTGACGTCGCCGGGCACGTAGGCGAGGCGGCGGTGCAGGGCCGCGGTGTCCTTCCACGGGTCGCCGCCCAGCAGCCGCGCGGTGCCGGAGTCGGCACGCAGCAGGCCGAGGAGGACCCGGATCGCAGTCGACTTGCCGGCGCCGTTCGGGCCCAGGAAGCCGTGCACCTCACCGGTGTGGACGTCCAGGTTCAGGTCGTCCAGCGCACGCGTCGGGCCGAAGGTCTTCACCAGGCCCGACACGGATATCGCAGATGTCATGGCGGGTAAGCTACACTTCTTTCACAACTTCGTGAAGCATGTAAATTTTGCCCGATCAGCTGACGAAAGGGATGATGCCGCCGTGACGAGTACTACGGACCGTGACACGCAGGCGGTGAGCCAGTTCGTCGAACGGTTCGGCGGAATTCTGGCGGACACCGGCGTGCCCCGCATGCCGGCTCGCATCCTCGCGGCCCTGCTGACGACGGACTCGGGACGGCTCACCGCGGCCGAGATCGCCGACCTGCTGCAGATCTCCCCGGCGGCGGTCTCGGGCGCGGTGCGCTACCTGACCACCGTCCAGATCGTCAGCCGCGAGCGCGAGCCAGGATCACGCCGCGACGTCTACCGGATGCGCGACAACGTCTGGTACGAGGCGACGTTCCGCAAGGACCAGATGCTCGGCATGATCGACGAGGTGCTCGCCGAGGGCGTCGAGGCGCTCGGCGCGGACTCCGACGCGGGAGCGCGGCTGGACGAGACGCGCGAGTTCTTCCGCTTCGTGCACAGCGAGCTCGGCTCGATGCTGGACCGCTGGCGCGCGCACCGCGAAAAGTGGCTGGAAGAGCACCAGGGCTAGTGGCTCGTCCCAGAACGTCGGCTGGGTGATGCAAGGTTCTGAGCCACGCCACTGGTAGTACTTCGGCAGGTCTGACGTCGAGCCTCTCGGGAACCTGGCGAAGTCCTACCAGTAGAGCGAGGTAAAAGGCGGGGGCCGCTCACAGGAACTGCTTCGGGTCCTCCCACTGCCGCCGCACGACGCCATCAGCGTCCGGTACCACCGCGTACAGCTCGTCCAACGCGGCACCAGCGAGGAAGAGGTCGAACCCGGCGCCGGTCACCTCAGCCACCTCGTCCTCGTCTTCGACCCCGCCTGGAACCTCGTGACAGGCCAGTTCGCCAGGCTTCAACGGCGCGGTGAACGCGGTGAAACTCCTGTCCATCAAGCGCACCCGCAGATCGGGATCCGCCGCGACTCTGACGAGCGATCGTGGCTGCACTTCCGAGATCACCTCTTCGACGTTCTCCGGCGTCACCAGGAACCAGCGGCTGCCGCACACTCCGAACGCCCACCGCTCCTGCAGCAGCGTCGTGCCGCTTTGGGCCGCGGCACGCACCGCGGTCCAGAATCCCTCATCGGCCACGACCTCGACCGGGGCCTCCACCATCAGCAAGTCCGGCTCGCTACGCCGCCACTGGATCTCCAAGTGCTCGTCCGACAGGTCGTCCAGCGCGTCGTAGACCTCCTGCGTCATCGGCAGGAACACCACGGCGTTCCAGCTCTGCTCGATCCGCAGCACGTCCGCGCCGAGCAGGCGGAAGAACGGGCTGGTACCGCGACCGAGCATCTCAACGAAGAGGTCGACGGCCTGGACCGGTGTGACGGCGACGCCGTTGCGCAGCCACGCCAGCTCCTCAGGCAACCGTTCCCCCAAAGCCAGCGCGTCGATCAGCAGCACCTCGACGCTGCTGGCCGCGATGACGGCGGCGAGTACGCCGCGGAGTTCCGCGGCGTACTCGGGCCAGCCGGCAGCCTCACCCAGGTCAGTTCGGACGCCCCCGTCACGTGGAGCGACAGCCAGTTCTCCGTTCACTTCAACCCCAGCACGTTGCCGTCCTTGTCCAACCACAGGTCAAAGCTGCCGTCTCTGCTCGCGTCGCTCGTAGTGGGGAACATGGCCTTTCGATCCCACGAACCCTTGAAGATGGCTCCGGAGTGACCGTACTTGTCCCACGTGATCGATTTCGGCTGACCGTCGCCCGCCTTCTTGTTCCTCCAGATGGCCGGTCCGTTGCCCATCAGCGACATGTCCGACGACCTCTCGTATCCGAGGTACTTCGCGATGTCGTCCGCCTGTTTCCGCGAGACCGTCTGTCCCTTCGCGCCCCGCTCGGCGTCACCGTTGTTCTTGCCCTTCTTCTTGGCGCAGTTGTGCACCAGGACAGGCGTGTCGCCAGCCGCCACGTAGAACGTGTGCACGCCCTGCACCGTCAGGTCGTACACCGGCTCGAAGTGAACATAGCGCCGGACCTCGGACACCACCGGCCGGGACCCGTCCGGCGACAGCAGTGCCTGCCCCGGCTCGAGCTCGCCCATCTTGGTGAAGACGCCGGCGGAGTCCGCCCACACCTCGTGCCACGAGGTGCCGTCGACCGAGCCGGTGGAACCGTCGGCCGCGCGCACGACCAGTTCGGTCATGTCGCCCTCGTTCGTGTGGACGAAGCGGTTCTCCACGACGCGGTCGGTGGTCTCGCCGGTCTCGGGGTCGGTGGCCTTGACCGTGTCCCCGATGGCCACCTCGGAGATCGGCTTGCGGGTGCCGTCGGACATGACGACCTTCGTCTCGGCGACGAAGCTGTTCAGGCAGTCGACGGCGTTGCGTTCTTCCTTGCGCGTCAGGTTGATCAGCGGTGCCGCGCGCTCCGCCTTCAACGCCGCCGCGCCGATCCGGCCCAGCCCGCCCAGCGCGTACGGGGCGAGCGCTTCACCACAGCCCTTGACGGACGGGTCGCGCACGCAGTCGATGACCGCGTCGATGCCGAGCATCATCATCATGAACTCGTCGGTCGTCATCTGCTGCGGCTTCACCGGGTGTTTCCGGTTCCACTCGGCCCGCTCGGCGCTCTTCATCGACGGCAGGTTGAACGCGGGCTTCTCCTTGGTGCCCTGCTTGGCTGGTGGCGGGCAGTACGCGACCCACGGCGACAGCGTCACCGAGATGACGATGAAGTAGATACCGGGCTGGTACAGGCGCGGGCCGATGAAGCCGTCGTTGATCGCCATCCAGCCGACGTAGCGGCTGACGCTCATCTGCATGCTGTTGCGGTTCGCGATGGCGAGGTCGCTCAGGGCGGTGATCGCGCGGAGGATGCCCTGGAAGCCGTAGCCCACGATCGTGTAGGTGCCGGCGGACAGCAGACCGGACGGGTCGCTCAGCGTCGTCGGGTTGTTGTCCGCGTAGACGTACCCGGTCATCTGCTGGGCGTTGTCGGTCTCCAGGATCGGGTCGACGCTGATGAACCGGCCGGTGGACGCGTCGTACTTGCGGGCGCCCACGTCGGCCAGCCCGGTCGAGCTGTCCACCGGTTTGCCGAGGAAGCCCTTGTCGTCCGGCCAGTAGCCGCCGAGGACGTCACCGATCTCGTTCCCGTACGGGTCCATCGCCCTGCGGACGACCGAGAAGTCCACGGAGTCGACGGCGACCATCGCGGTGCCGTGGTGGTCGGAGACGAGGTACTTCGGGTTCGCGCCGCCGACGCGCACCGCCACGGTGACTCCGTTGTGCGAGTAGTACCGCGTGCCGGTGAGCTGGCCGGTGCTGTTGTCCCGGCTCAGTTCCTGGCCCGGCAGGTACACCGTCGTGCGACCCGGGTCGCGGCGCACGAGCTGTCCACCGTCGGCGTTGTAGGTGTAGCGGGTGGTTCCACGCGGGGAGGTGACGGTTTCGAGCCTGCTGTGCTCGTCCCAGGTGAGGGTCTGCTGGCCGTTCGGCAGGGTGCGGCGCACGGTGTTGCCGGTGGCGTCGTAGCCGTAGCTCGCCGAGATGGTGCCGTTCGACGACGTCGTCGTGGTACCCGTCAGGGCGTGCGGCTGGGTGCCACCGTCCGCCGGGTAGTCGTACGTGGTCGTGGTCTCCGGCTTCGCCGCGCCGGTGAAAGCGTGCTGCGTCTGGCTCGCCCGCGTACCGTTCGGCTCGAACGTCCACGAGGTCCAGTACGCCGCCCGGCCGCCGACGGTCTGGGCCGACGCGGGCGCGGCGCAGTCGTCGTTCGCCGTCCACGCCTGGTTGAGACGGCGCAGGGTGTCGTAGGTGAAGCACTGGGTGCGCACCGGCGCCTGTCCTTCACGGCCCTGCGTGTTCACCATCTTCGTCAGGTTGCCGGCCGGGTCGTACGAGTACTTCGTGTCGTCGATCTGTGCGTCCGCCTGCTGCGCCGAGAAGTTCGTGCGGGTGAGCCGGCGGGTCTGCGGGTCGTAGTCGTACGTCAGCCAGGCACTGTTGTTGGACGGGCCGAGGGTGAACTGCCGCGAGTCGCCGAACTGGGTGTACTGCGACTGCAGCACGTAGGTGAAGCTGGAACTGCTCGTGCTGTTCGGCTTGCCGTACTTGTTGTAGGTGATGCCGATCGCCTCACCGGGCAGTCCACCGACGGTCGGCTGCTGCACGGAGTTCAGCAGGCCTGTCGTCGTGTACCCGTACGTGGTCGTGTAGAGGCCGGCGAGCCCGGTCTCCGACGCCGGGATCTGCGTCAGCAACTTCGCGGGCAGGCCCTGGCCGTTGTACGCGCCGACACCGGTGACGTAGTTGCCGTTCGCGGTGTGCCGGATCGAGTGGCCCGGCAGGCCGACACCGTTCTGCGCGGTGTCGAAGGTCCACGACGCGAGCTTCACGCCGGTCTGCGAGCCGTCCCGCTCGGTGATCTTGCGGCCGAGCACGTCGTACTCGTAGGCGATCGTCCTGCCGCGGGCGTCGGTGGTGGTCAGCGCCTGTCCGGCCAGGTCGTACGTCGAGGTCGAAACGCCGGAGTCGGGGTCGGACTGGCGAACCTGGTTGCCCAGGAAGTCGTAGTCGAACGACCACACGTTGGCGACGTGGTCCTTGATCGTCTTTTGCTGGCCGAGCGCGGTGTAGGTGTAGGTCAGCGCTTCGAACACGCCGCCGGTCACCGTGTTCCCGTCGATCTGCGGTGGCGTGCTGTAGCGACGCACCTCGGCGTCGCGGCCGCGGGCGTCCACGATCTTGGTCGTCACCGGGGCGCCCTGCGGCGGCACGACGGTGACCCGGTCGCCACCGTGGACGGTCCGCGTGCGCCATGTCTCCGTCACGCCCCTGTAGGCGATCGTGAGCGTCTGGCGGCCCGCACCGTCGTAGGTGTTGACCGTGCGGTCGTTGACCGACTTCGGGTCGACGGAGATCATCGTGGTGGCCGGCGCGCCACTCACCACGTAACCGTTGTTGGCGCTGATGACCTGGCCGTGCGAGTCGTAGAACGTGTCCTTGACCGCACGCCCGCCGTCCAGTGAGTCCACCTGGGACTGTCTGATGTGGCCGAAGGAGTCGTACAAATCGACCGTGGTCAGGTAGTTCTTGCCGTCGCCGTAGTCGACCAGCTGCTTGCTCGTCACGGCCAGCGGGCCGTTGGTGCGCACCAGGTACTCGTAGGTCGCCGACGCCTCGTCGAGGCCCTTGGTCCGGCCGGGCTGCCACACCGAGGCGAGCCTGCCGAGCGCGTCGTAGGCGGCGTCCGTGCGGCGTCCGCCGACGTCGACCTGCCCGGTGGTCTTGCCGGTCGCAGGGTCGATCTCGATCGACGACGTCTGGTTCTTCGCGTTGGTGCTGACGGTCTTGGTCAGCACACCGCCGTCCGCGGGCGTGTACTCGGTCTTGGCCGTGCGGTTCAGCGCGTCGGTCTTCGAGGCGATGCGGCCGGACGGGTCGTAGGTGGACGTGCCGGTCGTCGTGAACGTCAGAGCGTCGTCGACGTTCACGGTCGCGGTGTCCACCCGCGTCGCGTCGCCGGCGGAGGTGATCTTGCCGAGCTCGGGCTGACCGTCGTAGAACGTGCGCAGCGCTGCGAGGATCGAGGTCTGCGCCACGTCCTTCGCCGGGCACACCTGCGCCGACGTGATCGTCTCCGACACGCGGTTGCGGATCCACAGGTCCGTGTTGTCCGCGTACCTCGTGGTGGTGCACTGGTCCGGCTGTCCGTCGGCGGACTCCGTCTTCGCCTCCGGCCGTCCAGCGGAGTCGAAGCGCGTGACTGTCGACGTCGTGCGCGTGCCGCCCGTGACGGTCTCGATCTGGCGGATCTTGGTGGGCGCGACCTTGTTCGCGGTCAGCGCGGACAGGCCGGTGCGGGCCCGCGTCGCGGAGGCGGAGACGATCACGGCGGGATCGGTGATCGCGGATGAGATCCGCTCACCTCCGTCACCGTTGAAGACCTCTTCCTCGTACGGAACGTCAGCGAACAGCCGGTTGTCCACCGTCGATTCGCCGAGAGAGTTCGTCACGGACGCGGGGCGCTTGGCGCCGCCGGGCATGGTGTCACCGTCCATGCCGCGGAAGTAGGTGGTGCGCCGCAGCGTCTGCTTGTCGTTGACCCCGTCGAAGCTGAACTGCTTGTCGCCGGTGCGCTGTTCCACCTTGCCGTAGCCGCGGAACTGGCCGTACGTGCGGTGTTCCGGCTTCACCAGCTCGAAGTCGTCGAAGTGCCACGCCGGGTCGCCCAGGTAGGCGTACTCGGTGGTCTGCGTCGGTGACGACGCGGTGGTGTCCTGCACGTCGACCCGGTCGACGACGTACTTGTGGAAGTACTCCAGCTTCGGGTTCTCGTTGTAGGGCAACGTCCAGTACACCGGGTAACAACGCCGCTTGTTGTTGGCGTGGTCGGTCGGCACAGACTCCGCGGTGCAGTCCGGCTTGCTGTAGGTGACGTTGATCGACGTGCCGGTCTCGGTGGCGATGTTGGTCACTCGCCAGTGCGGCAGCGTCGACGCCTGCTGGTGCGGGACGCGGTTCTCCAGCGGCTGGCCGGTGAACGTGATCGGGTTGACCGGCAGCGACGTGCCGTCCTTCGCGTACCCGGTACGAGTGATCGTCTGCAGCCAGAGTTCCTTGTCAGCTACGGACTTGAACTCCTGGCCGAACTGGTACCGGTCGGCCTTCACCGGGCCGGAGCCCTGGTCGTAGAAGGTGTTGATCGCCGTCAGGCGCTTGCGGGACCAGAACGACGGGCCGCGGTTGTTGCAGGTCGCGCCCTGCTTGCACTCCTGGTCCTGCGGGGTGTCCGGCCAGTACTTGGCGTTGGCCGAGGTGAACTTCGCCGGATCGCAGTCGAAACCGGCCTCCGGCAGGCAGCGTTCGGCGACGTCGAAGGTGATCTTGTTCGGCGTGGTGCGGCCGTAGATCGATCCGCCGATCTTGCGCAGGCCGTACTCGATGCGGTCGAGCGTGCCGCCACGAACGTATTCGACGCCGACCGTCTTGTTGTTGGCGCCGTAGAAGTTCTTCTCCTGCGTGTAGTAATACGCCGTCACGTTGCCGTGCGGGTCCTCCACGAAGTCGAGGTTCCAGCGCCATGCCTGGTCGCACTTGGACTGGGCGAAGCCCGCGGTGCTGTAGCAGGGGTCGCCGTCGCGCGGGCCGTACACCGGCACGGTCCACGCGGACTTCGTCTCCTGCTGGTCGGTGTACCCGGGACCCCGGTTGCGACCGAAGTAGTAGCTCACACCGTCGGTGCTGGTGACCTTCCAGTGCTCACCGTTGCGCACGCCGTTGGCCGCGCCGGTGAGGAGCTCGATGCGCGCGCCGCCGTCGGTCGCGGCCTTCCACGTCTTGGTGGTGTCGTCGAGCACGAGCTCGGTGGCCTGGCCGTTCAGGTTCATCGTGACGATCTGGCCGGCCCAGCACAGGTCACCCGTGCGCTTCTCCTCCGGCAGCTGCTTGTCCTGCGCGCAGGTGCGGTAGCTGCGTTCGATGGCGCCGGGCGAGTAGTCCCAGCCCTGGCCGAGCCAGGACGACTGGCTGCTCGTCGCGAGCGTCCGGCCGTCGACCGAGGCGGAGTTGTAGGCCAGCGTCACCTGGGGGGCGACGGACGCACCCGCCGAGGCGGGAGGGATCACGACCGGGTAGGCCCAGGTGAACGCGCCGGAGCTGCCGGAGACCGCCCACGCGCCGGACGGTGTCAGCGAGCTCGCCTCGAACGTGCCGGTGGACCCCGAGGTCTCGGCGGTGGCGGCGAACACCATCGGCTGCGCCGCGGCCGTGGAGGTGCTCACGGTCCTGGTCTGGGGGTCGTTCTTCGACCTGACCGGCTTGGTGACCCGGCACTCCGGCTTCTCCGGCGTGCTCAGCACGCACGCGGGCAGCTCGGTGAGCTGGAGGCGGGAGCCGAAGTCGCCGCCGACCGCGTTGCGGAAGCCGGTGTAGTCGAGGCCGATCTCGACCTCGCCCTGGTGCTCGTCCTCGGGCTCCACTGCCACGATCACGCCGGTGATGCCGGCGCGCTGGGACAGGTCCTGCCCGGCGACCGCGACCTCGAAGGCGCGCTTCTCCTTGCCGGACACCGTGATCGGCAGGTCACCGGCCTTCACGGCGGAGGAGTCGCCGCTCGTGCGGGCGCCCGCCCTGCCTGCGCTCGGCCAGGTGGTGTTGGTCAGGTCGAGCGGGCCGGGGGGCTCCGGCTGTTTCTGCTGCGCGCCGACCACGAGGTCGGTGAACGGCACGCGCTCGTCGTGCCCCAGGACCGGTCCGGGACCGGAGTTCGCACCGTCGGCGACGACGCCCGTCAGCAGACCGGCGACCACCAGAAGCGCGACACCCACCGATGTGCCACGTCTGGAGAAAGGCGCACGCGAAGAAGCCCCACCATGCATGTTCGAACTACCCCCAGGCAACGAGGCCTCCCTGGCCTCGACGCGCTGACAATAGCCAGTGGAATCACTTCGGGGTAGTCGGAAAATCCGCTTCTGGGCGGCGGCCCGCGTTACATTCCCGGACATGGTGTGCATCACATCAACTTCGCTTTGTGCAGGCGAGAGCGCCGAGTTAGGGTGCGCCGGGCTCAATCTGGTGAGCCGCACGGGGTTGCCTGGGGGAAGTTGTGCGTGGTGGATCATTTTGTGCTGCCCTTTTCAGGGCGGTTCGGCATAAAAGACCTGGAATTCGCGTCGCCGCCGCGACGGCGTTGCTGACGGGACTCAGCCTGGCTGTGCCATCAGTCGCTGTGGCGGCTCCCACGGCGCCCGTCACGCCACCCGCCGAGAAGTCGGTGCAGACTCCCGCGGAGTCCAAGGCGCTGGCCGAGGCCCAGCGGACCGGGCAGGCGACCGAGGTGCCCGAACAGCTCACGGAGAACACCACCACGCTGGTGAATCCCAACGGCACCACCACGTTGCGCACTCACGCCCAGCCGGTGCGGGTGAGGCAGGACGGTGCCTGGAAGGGCGTCGACCCCAAGCTGAAGCGCACGCCCGACGGCAGTCTCGTACCGATCGCCGCGGCCACCGGCATGAAGTTCTCCGGCGGGGGCACCACACCGCTGGTGACGCTGGCCGAAGGCGGCAACCAGGTGTCGCTGAGCTGGCCCACCCCGTTGCCCTCCCCCGTCGTCGAGGGTGCGACGGCGACCTACCCGAACGTCTTCCCGGAGGTGGACCTGCAGGTCACCGCCGGTGTGGTCGGGTACTCCGAGGTGCTGGTCGTGAAAACAGCCGAGGCCGCGAAGAACCCGGCGCTCGCCGCGGTGACGTTGCAGGCGACCGCGACCGGCGTGACCCTGGAGACCAACGCCGACGGCGTCCTGAGCGCCAAGAGCGCGGACGGCAAGACGGTGTTCCACGGCTCGACACCGGTGATGTGGGACTCCACTGTGGACCCGAAGGTGGGCGCCAAGCCGAACGCGGTCGACCCCGGCAGCGGCAAGCTGACGAAGCTCGAGGTCGCGACCAAGAAGAAGGGCGCGAGTCCGGCGGCGAGGGCGGCGGCGGCCTCGACCACCGTGGACGTCGAGATCAAGACCGACGTCGAGGACCTGACCGCGTCGGACGTGAAGTATCCCGTCTACATCGACCCGGTGATGTCGCGTTACTCCGAGGCGTGGGCCGAGGTGACCGACAACGGTTGGTACTACTGGAACGCCAACATGTTCGCGCAGGTCGGCTACTGCAGTGGCTGGACCGGGTGCGGAGGCTCGTGGCGGGCGCGGTCGTTCTTCAAGTTCAACGTCGACGCCTTGAAGTCACGTGGCGGTCGCTCAGCCGCGTTGTTCGACGCCTACTTCTACGCCAACCAGGTGCACGGCACGCAGTGCGGCACGGCGCACCCGGTCGCGCTGTACCAGGTCAACTCGTTCGACTCGGGCACCCGCTGGCCGGGCCCGTGGGGCTTCGAACGCGCCAGGGAGTCCTCCGACGCCGGTGACCAGTGCGGTGGTGCGCGCGACGTGCGGTTCAACATCATCGAAAGCGCGCGCAACATGGTCGAGTGGAACAGCGACACGTTCCACTTCGGACTGATCTCGCCGGACGAGAACAACGCCTACCAGTGGAAGAAGTTCGCGAACAACCCGCACCTGGACGTGACGTTCTCGTTCCCGCCCGGCCGCGCCACCAACACCGGCGTCTCGAACGCCGTGACGTGCAACGGAAAGCTCGTCACGCCGGACGCGCACCCGACCCTGTACGCCACGTCGTACGACAACAACAACCCGCCGCTGAACGTCGCCCTGTGGTACGAGGTCTGGAACTCCACCGGCACCAAGCTGCACGCGAAGTCCACGACCGGCACGGTGATCGCGTCCGGCAGCACCGGTGCCTGGCCCGTCGACACGAACCTCGCGAACGGCGACTGGGCCTACCGGGTCGCCACGGAGAACCGCTATCCCGGCGATTCCGGACGCAACGTCTGGAACGGCAGCTGGTCGGACTGGACCTGGTTCACGACCAGGGGCGTGCCGATCACGGCGGTGCCCATGATCTCCAGTGAGGACTACCCGAAGGACGACTGGGGCCGGCCGCAGGACATGCCGGGCACCTTCACCTTCAACGCGGGCAACGCCCAGAACATCGTCGGCTTCTCCTACACGTTCAACGGTGCGGGCACCGAGCGCACACCCACCACGAACGAATGCGACTACAACAAGGTCTTCGGCAACGACGGCGGCTGGGTCGCGAACGACAACGGCAGCGCGACCATCACCGTGCCGAACACCCTGTCCCCCGGCTTCCACACCGTGCACGTGCGCAGCTTCGACGACGCGCACAAGCTCTCGCCGGAGTCGCAGGCCTACACCTTCTACGTGGCGCCGACCTACGTGCCGGCCGCGCAGAAGGAACGCATCGAGGACGACCTGCTCTTCACCGACACCGCCGACGTCGTCGACTTCCAGCGGGTCAGCGGTGCCGAGTACAGCGGCGGGACGGCTCTGCACATGCAGCCGCGCGACGGCACGAAGCTGACCGTCACCACCACGTTCCGGGTGCGGGCCGAAGGCGACTACGAGCTGACGCTCGGCCTGCTCGGCGGGACGGCCCAGCACGGCAGGATCACGTACCTGGTCGACGGCAGGCAGGCCGGCCGGGTGTCCGAGAGCTGGACGCCCGCGTCCGCCACCACCACCGTGACCCGGCAGGCGCTCGGTGGCGTCCACCTGACCGCCGGTGACCACACGCTGACGCTGAAGGCGGAGAAGAACCCCGCGTCGACGGACTCGCGGGCAAGGACCGGGTTCGACTACCTGGAGCTCACACCGACGGTGAAGCTCGACGCCGAGCTGATGCCCCAGCTGGAGGCAACGCGCGCGCTCGGCGTCATGCCCGACTGCTGCAGCGCGAAGTGGCACGGCGGCGGCCAGCTCCGGTTCGAGGGCGACTCCACAGGCCAGTACTTCAGCCTGCAGATCACCACGCCGATCGAGGCCGACTACGCGATCTCCGCCGGGCTGACCAAGGCGTTCCACTACGGCAAGTACACGGTCAGTGTGGACGGCGCGCCGCTCGGCCAGACCGACACCAGGCCGATCGACGCCTACGACCCCAACGTCGTGCAGGTGCGCCAGCCGCTCGGCGGCGTGCACCTCACCAAGGGCACCCACAAGGTCACGTTCAGGGCTGTCGGCACGAACGACGCGTCGACCGACCTGCGCTACCGGCTCGGCGTCGACTACCTGACCGTGCAACCGATCAACAACGTCACCACCGCGAGCTTCGGTGACGCGATGAACAACCGGGGCATCGCGGACGACGGCATCGCCGGCGCGGAGTTCGACCTCTCCAACGGCGGCCTGTCCGCGCAGACGCTGGCCGCGGCCGGCCTCGCGCCCGGCCAGAGCGCGGTCATCGGTGGCGCGAAGTTCACCATGCCCACCCGCAACGCGGCGGGCTACGACAACGTGATCGCGATCGGCCAGACCATCCCGTTCGCGCCGGAACAGCGGGTGAAGGCGAACGCCGTCGGCCTGCTCGTGGCGTCGACGTGCGGTGAGATCCCGGCGATTCCCGGCACGGTCACCTACGCCGACGGCACGGTCTCGACGCCGACGGTGCCCAAGGTGATCGACTGGGCAGTCCCGCACCCGGAGCGTTCGGGCATCACGCTGCCGTACCGACTGCTCGGGGCGACCAAGGACCACGTCTGGCGCCCGACGCTCTACCCGGTCTTCCTCCCGGTCGACCCGAACAAGACGCTGAAGAGCATCACCCTCCCCAACTACGGCACGAACCCGCTGCCGCGCGCCTGCCAGCAGGCTTTGCACGTGCTGTCGATGGCGCCGCGGATGACCGAGCCAGGCTGGGTGGGTGCGTGGTCCGCGCCCGCCGACGCCCCGATCGGCACGGTCTCGTTGCAGGACAAGACGGTGCGCACGATCGTGACCCCGTCGGTGACGGGCACCTCGGTCCGGGTGAGGCTCTCCAACGCCGGTGTCACCAAGCCGGTGACCATCGGTGCGGTGAGCATCGCCGCCGGTTCCGGCACCGACGCCTCGACCGGTGCGCCGACCGCGCTGAAGTTCGGCGGCAGCACGTCCGTCACTCTGCCCGCCAACGGTGAGGTGCTCTCCGACCCGGTGCCGTCACCGGCCGGCGGTACGTACGTCGTGAGCCTGCACCTGCCGGTCGCACCCGAGCACGTGCCGGCGCACGAGGGCATCAAGTCGTACGTGGCGTCCGGCAACCAGACGGCCGACTCGTCGGGAACGCCGTTCACCACGACGTTGCCGGGCACGTACTACCTGTCCCGCGTGGACGTGCAGACCGGTGACAGCACGAAGGGCACCGTGGCCGTGGTGGGCGACCAGCTCAGCGCGAGCATGCCCGGGGTCTCCACCTGGACCGACCTGATGCCGTCCAAGCTCTCCGCCGCCGGTGTGGAGTTGCCGGGTGGCCTGGTGAACGACAGCCGCCAGGGCATCGCGGACCGTTCGCGCTGGAGGTTGAACGACGGCTCCGGCACCACGGCGCGGGACGCCTCGGGGCGCATGCCGCTGACCGCGAGCGGCGGTGTGGCGTGGAACTCCGAGCAGAACGGCGCGGCGGTGTTCACCAACGGCCTGCTCGCCGGCAGCGGTCCGGTGCTCAACAGCAGCCGCAGCTACAGCGTGTCGGCCTGGGTGAAGCTCAGGAACACCGGCCGCACGCAGGTGATCGTGTCGCAGAGCGGCGCCAACAACGTCAGCTTCGCGCTGGCGTACCTGGAGGACGTCAAGAGCTTCGCGTTCATCACGTCCTCCGAGGACAAGGCTCCCGCAGCGGCTGTGCCCGCGGCGTGGAGCGGCAGCGCGTCCCCGGTGAACACGTGGACGCACCTTCTGGGCACCTTCGACTCGGCCACGGGCGCGATGCGGCTGTACGTCAACGGCCAGTACGCGGGCGCCGAGGTGAACCTCACGCCGTGGAACGGCACGGGCCCGGTCACCATCGGCGGGGTGAAGCGCACCGGCGGTGCCGTCGGCGACCACTTCGACGGCTCGGTGTCCGACGTCCGGCTGCACCAGCACGCGCTGTCCGAGCGGGATGCCGCGCTCGTGCACGCGGAGCCGCACAACCGCCCTTACGGCGCCTACTCCAACGTCAGCGGTGTGAGCGCCGGCAATCTCGGGGTGGCCATGGAACGCTCGACGATGAGCGCGCCCGGCCTGCGCACGGTGATCGTCGCGACCGGTGCCCCCGACCTGCTGGCTGGTGTCCCGGCGAGCGTCATCGCCTCGAACCTCACCGCTGCGTTGAAGGCGAACAGCCCGGTGGGGGCGAAGCGCTCGTTCCGGCCGGACGGCACGCCGTTGCACGTGATCCTGACGACCGTGCCGCCGCTGAACCTCAGCCCGTCCGACCCGCGTGAGCAGCAGCGCCGGGATCTCAACAGCAAGATCCTGTCGAGCTGGGTGGACTTCGGCGCGGACGACGTCGTCGACTTCGACGCGGCGGTGCGCTCGTCCTCGGACGCGAGCCAGATCGACGGTCAGTACATGTCCAACGGCGCGATCAACGCGAAGTTCCACGACCGGCTGGCCACCACGATGGCCGAAGCCTGCGCGGACTTCCCGCCTCGCGCGGAACTCTGACGCTAGGAAGACGGGAGGCGGCCTCACCCTTTCGGGGGAGGCCGCCTCCTTTTTTGTCACCGGGAGTGATCAGCCCGTGGTGAGCGTCAGGCCGTAGGTCTGGAGGATCTCGTTGACCGGCTGGTAGTAGGTCGTGCCGCCGCTGGTGCAGTTGCCGGAGCCACCCGAGGTGACGCCCTGCGCCTGCGTGCCGCTGACCCACGAGCCACCCGAGTCACCGGGCTCCGCGCACACGTTCGTGCGCGTGAGGCCGCTGACCGAGCCCTCCTGGTAGTTCACGGTCTGGCTCTTGGCCTGGACCTCGCCGCAGTGCCAGCCCGTGGTCGAGCCGGAACGGCAGATCGAGGCGCCGACCGCGGACTCGGTGTTGCCGGAGACGATCACGTCCGCGCCACCGTAGTGGTTGACCTTGGGCGTGGACGTCCACGACGAGTTGGTCCTGACGAACGCGTAGTCGTTGCCCGGGAAGGACGACTTCTCGAACTCGCCCATCGCCGTCTTGTCGACGCCGGTCACCGTGTCACCGGGCGAACCGCAGTGCCCGGCGGTGACGAAGCCGCCCGCGACCGCGAAGCCGACGGAGCAGCGTCCGGCGTTGTTGATGTAGTAGGCGTCGCCACCGCGGGTGTCCTTGAACAGCCGCGGCGCCTCGTCGGTCTCGACGACCTTCGCGACCGAGCCCGCCTTCTCCACCAGCGCCTGTGCCGCCTGGGCCTGACCGCGCTTGACGGTGATCGTGACCGCGTTGGCCTTCGTGTCGACGTACCAGCCGGTGACCTCGGCCGGGGCCTGCGAGGCGTCCAGCTTCGCCTTGGCCGCGTCGAGGTCGCTCGCCTTGTGCGCGACCGTGCGGGGCTCCGCGCCGAGCTTGCGGAGCCTGTCGGTCTTGGCCGCGTCGGTCACGCCCACGACGAGCTTGCCGATGGACGCGTCGAACCACGCGCCGCCGTAGCTCTCGCCGGCGAACCCTTCCGCGACCCGCTGCAGGACCGCGGCCGCGCTCTCCTGACGCAGCCTCTCCGCCGCCTGCGTGGCGTCCAGCCCCAGGTCGCGCTGCATCGCGGCGAGCAGGTCAGCTGACGGTTGCGGCGCGGCGACGGCGACAGGGGAGACCGTCGTCGCGAGTGCACCCGCCAGCACGGCCACAGCCGCGACAGCCATGCGCTTCATAGGCAGTTCTCCTTGATCTTCGGTTTTGTGCAGGGCCGGTGTAACGCCGGACCGGGCAACCGCGATGAGGAGATCAGCTGTGCTGCAACACAGCGCGCACGACACCGGATGAATGGCGTCCCCAGGCGGCGAACTGCCCGATCAGTTCGTTCCTCCGTCTGGGCGACGCTACTTCGGCATGTCTACCGGCCGGTAGGGTCGATCGAGGGGTGGACCTCGCGGCGTTCGGGTTGGTATAGGGAAACCAAATGCGTTCTCTCAGCCTATTTCCGTGACGCAGAGCGACCATTCGCTTTGACACGCAAAGGCAAATCTGTCAACAGTTCGCAACCGCTGGCGTATCCCTCTGACCTGCGGTTTAGGGCTAGCGTGCTGGACACCCTGTTCCCTGCACGAGGGAGAACCCTGCCATGCGAAGAGTCTTGGGTGCGGGACTCACAGCCGCTGCCGCCATGTGTTTGGCCGCCGCTGTGGTTCCGGCCGCATCAGCTCAAGAAAACGTGGGGACGATTCTCGGCGCCGACCGCGCCGATGTCGTGAAGGACAGCTACATCGTCTCGCTGAAGGCCGATTCGGCGTCGAGGGCCGCCGCACCGGGCTTGGCGAGCAAGTACGGCGGCCAGGTCGGTCAGGTCTGGCAGCACGCGCTCAACGGCTTCTCGGTGAAGATGACGGCCAAGCAGGCCGCCCGTCTCGCCGCGGACCCGAAGGTCGCGTACGTCCAGCAGGACGCCGAGGTGCACGCGCTCGACGTCCAGCAGAACCCGCCGTCGTGGGGTCTGGACCGCGTCGACCAGCGAGACCTGCCGCTGAGCAACAGCTACCAGTACGACACCACGGCGTCCAACGTGACGGCGTACGTCATCGACACCGGTGTGCGCACGACGCACTCCACGTTCGGTGGCCGTGCGACGTGGGGCACCAACACCTCCGGTGACGGCAACAACAGCGACTGCAACGGCCACGGCACGCACGTCGCCGGCACCATCGCGGGCTCGCAGTACGGCCTCGCGAAGGCCGCCAAGATCGTCGCCGTCAAGGTGCTGACCTGCGGCGGTTCCGGCACGACCGCCGGTGTCGTCGGCGGTATCGACTGGGTGACGGCGAACGCGGTCAAGCCCGCTGTCGCCAACATGTCGCTCGGCGGCGGCGCCGACGCCACCCTGGACGCGGCCGTGCGCCGTTCCATCGCGGCCGGCATCACCTACGCCATCGCGTCCGGCAACTCGAACACCGACGCCTGCAGCACCTCGCCGGCACGCGTCGCCGAGGCGATCACGGTCAACTCCTCGACGAACACCGACGCGCGTTCGTCGTTCTCCAACTACGGTTCCTGCACGGACATCTACGCTCCGGGCTCGAACATCGTGTCGGCGTGGAACACCAACGACACCTCCACGAACAACATCTCCGGCACGTCGATGGCCACCCCGCACGTCGCGGGCGCGGCAGCCCTGTGGCTCGCCACGCACCCCACCGACTCCCCCGCCGCCGTGTGGAACGGCATCAACGCCGCCTCCACGCCCAACAAGATCACCAACGTCGGCGCCAACACGCCGAACAAGCTGCTGTACTCGCTCTTCGGTGGCGGACAGCCGGGCGACCCGTCCGTGACGAACCCCGGCACGCAGAACTCCACCGTCGGCACGCCGGCCTCGCTGCAGCTCGCGGCCTCGGGCGGCACCGCGCCGTACACGTGGTCCGTCTCCGGCCTCCCGGCCGGTCTGTCGGCGAACGCCTCCGGCGCGATCTCCGGCACCCCGACCACGGCGGGCACCTACTCGGTGACCGCGACGGTGACCGACGCGGCGAACAAGACCGGCTCGGCCACGTTCTCCTGGGTCGTCAGCGCGGTCGGCGGCAGCTGTGACGCCCGCACCAACTCCACCCCGGTCGCGATTCCGGACCAGGCCACGGTGACCAGCACGATCGTCGTCTCCGGCTGCGCGGGCAACGCGTCGGCCACCTCGTCGATCAAGGTCTCGATCACGCACACCTACAAGGGCGACCTCGTGGTGGACCTGGTCGCGCCCGACGGCACCGTCGTCAACCTGCACAACCGGTCCGGCGGCTCGGCCGACAACATCAACGAGACCTACACCAAGAACCTCTCCGGTGAGGCTGCCAACGGCACCTGGACGCTGCGCGTGCGTGACGCGGCGTTCCTGGACAGCGGCACGTTGAACAACTGGACGCTCGACGTCTGAGCCTCTCCTCGCTGAACGAACCGCCCCCGGTGCTTCCGCCTCGGGGGCGGTTCCACGTCCAGGCCCCGAACCACTGCCGCAGGTCGTCCCCGCCGAGGCTCAGGTCGAGCAACTCCAGCACCGCGACTGCTGCCAGGACTCCGTCACGAGTCCATTGTGGCGTGTCGCATACTCTGCCGGTGAATCCTGGGGAGACATGGCAGGTCGTCGTGCACAACGACGACCACAACGTGTTCGCGGTCGTTCATCACCTGCTGCGCAAGGTGTGTGGTGCGAGCGATGCGGTCGCGAGGGAGAAGACCACAGAGATCCACCAGGGCGGGCGTGCGGTGGTCGGCGAGTACGAGAGCCGCGACGAGGCCGAGACGATCGCGCTGGACCTGATCAGGTTCGGCCTGCACACGACGTTCGGGGAGGCGTGAGGTGGAGGAGTCCGGCTTCGTCGTGGTCTCGATGGGCGACGGCCTGCTCGTTCGCGCGTCGGACGCGTTCGTCGCGTCCGCGTTGCCGGTGCTGGCCGAGCTGCTCGACCTGCTCGAGGACGGCGTGGTGCCGCGGGAGCGCAGGAGGCGGTTCTGGCGTGCTCCCACCGCCGAAGCCCTGATGCGTCAGATGTTCCCCGACGCGTCCAGGTCCACTGCCGAGGCGGACGCCTTCTGGGAACGTCACCGGGACGTGCTGACCGACCCCGAGCCCGCGTGGCGCGTGCGGAAGAGGTGCGCGGAGCCCACTCCGTGGTTGCTCGGGTTCGACGAGGTCGACGACTGGCTCACCACGTTCGCGCAGCTGCGAGGGCTGCACCTGACGTGGACTCGCGCGACCACGGCCAGTGCCGTGGACTTCAGCGGTGTGCAGCAGGCGCTGGTGACGGCCCTCGAACCGAGGACCGCCACCGGATGGCCTGCCGGTTAGAGGTCCACGCCCAGAAGCGCGTCCACCGCGTCACGGATCTGCGACGGCCCGTGCCTGTCCGACCCGCCATGCGCCAACGCCTCGTCGGCCCACGCGTCGATCGCGGCCAGCGCGCGAGGCGTGTCGAGGTCGTTGCCCAGGTGGTCGCGCAGCCTCGTCACGGTGTCCACAGCGGACGGTCCGGTGTCGAGGTCCGTGGCGCGGCGCCACTTGTCCACCCTGGCCAGTGCGTCGTCCAGCAGCGACTGGGTCCACGGGCGGTCGGCGCGGTAGTGGCCCGCCAGCAGCGCGAGGCGGACGGCGTTCGGGTCGACCTTCTGCGAACGCAGCTTCGAGACGAAGACCAGGTTGCCGCGCGACTTCGACATCTTCTCGCCGTCGAGGCCGATCATGCCCGCGTGCACGTAGTGGCGGGCGAACGGGTGCTGGCCGGTCTGGGCCTCGGCGTGGGCCGCGGAGTACTCGTGGTGCGGGAAGATCAGGTCGGAGCCGCCGCCCTGGACGTCGAAGCCGGCGCCGAGGCGGTTGTGGGCGATGGCGCTGCACTCGATGTGCCAGCCGGGGCGGCCCTCGCCCAGTTCGGACGGCCACGCGGGCTCGCCAGGGCGCTTCATGCGCCACAGCAGGGCGTCGAGCGGGTGGCGCTTGCCCGGGCGGTCCGGGTCGCCGCCTCGTTCGGCGAACAGCCGGAGCATCTCCTCGGAGGAGTAGTTCGACTCGTAGCCGAAACGGCCCGTGGCGTTGTGCGAGAAGTAGATGTCCGGGTACTCGGAGTCGTCCGCGCGGTAGGCGTGGCCGTCGGCGAGCAGCTTCGCGACCACCTCGACGATCTCGGGGACCGCCTCGACGACGCCCACGTAGTCCTGCGGCGGCAGGACGCGCAGCGCCTCCATGTCCTCGCGGAACAGGGCGGTCTCGCGCATCGCGAGCACCTCCCAGTCGTCCTTGTCCCGCAGCGCCCGCTCCAGCAGCGGGTCGTCGACGTCGGTGACGTTCTGGACGTAGTGCACGTTGTGCCCGTTGTCGAGCCACACGCGGTGCACGAGGTCGAACGCCAGATAGGTGGCGGCGTGGCCTAGGTGAGTCGCGTCGTACGGCGTGATCCCGCAGACGTACAACCTGGCGGTGTCTCCTGGAGCCGTCGGACGCACTTCGCCCGTAGCCGTGTCGAACAGCCGGAGCGGGCGGGGGTCCCCCGGAACCCGTGGCACAGGAATCGATGACCAGGTCTGCATGTGTCCGACACTAACGCGTGCCACCGGGTGGAGCGTGATTTGCGGGTGTTGGGACGACCACGCCCTCTGGGCCCGCCCCTGTCTTGAGCTGCTGAAAATTGTCGGACCAGGCGTACCGTTGCAGATCAAGGGCATTCGCCGGTGAAAGGCGGGGTCTCATGATCTTCTTGGAAATCCTCGGCGGGCTGGTCGTGCTCGGCGGCCTCGGTCTCGCCATGAGCGCCAAAGTGATCAAGCAGTACGAACAGGGCCTGGTGTTCCGGTTCGGCAAGCTCCGGCAGGGCGTGCGCGGGCCGGGGCTGACGATGCTGGTCCCGGGGGTCGACCAGCTCCGGAAGGTCAACCTGCAGATCGTCACGCTGCCCGTGCCGGCTCAGGACGGCATCACGCGCGACAACGTCACCGTGCGCGTGGACGCCGTCGTGTACTTCAAGGTCCAGGATCCGGCGAAGGCCGTCATCAACGTCGAGGACTACCGGTTCGCGATGCTGCAGGTGGCGCAGACGTCGTTGCGGTCGATCATCGGCAAGAGCGAGCTCGACGACCTGCTGTCCAACCGCGAGCGCCTCAACCAGGGCCTGGAGCTGATGATCGACACCCCCGCGCTGCAGTGGGGCATCGACATCGACCGCGTCGAGATCAAGGACGTGGCCCTGCCGGAGAGCATGAAGCGCTCGATGTCGCGGCAGGCCGAGGCCGAACGGGAGCGGCGCGCCCGCATCATCACCGCGGACGGCGAGCTGCAGGCGTCCAAGAAGCTCTCCGAGGCCGCCGGGACCATGGAGGCCACGCCCGGCGCGCTCCAGCTGCGGCTGCTGCAGACCATCGTGGAGGTGGCGGCGGAGAAGAACTCGACGCTGGTGCTGCCGTTCCCGGTGGAGCTCCTGAGGTTCCTGGAGAAGAACACGAACCTGGAGCTGCCGAAGGATTCGCGGGAGCAGTAGCCCATGTGAGTTACCCCGAGTAACGAGCACTCCCCCGGAACGACGTGTGGACAGGGGGTAGTGGCAATGCAGGAGAGGGTCAGAGGCAGGTTCGTCGGCATCGGCGTCGGCTCCTACGAGCTGGTGCAGCCGCTGCAGCACGCCGTCAGCGACGTGCGGGAGCTGCGCGCGCTGCTCAACGGCTACGAGGGCGACCCGCTGGCCGATCCGACCGAGGCCGAGATCCGCGCGCACATGAAGGCGCTGCGCCAGCAGCCCCAGGACGGCGGCGCGCTGGTGGCGTTGTGGAGCGGGCACGCGATCCCCGTCGCGGGCAACCTCAGGCTCCTGGCCAGGGACAACGACGGTGTGGTCGACGGCGTCATGCTGCACGAGTTCGCGCTGTGGTGCGCCGCGTCGGGCGCCCATCAGGTGCTCATCATCGTCGACGCCTGCTACTCGGGCGCCCAGCTCGACGAGGCCGTCCGCACGGTCGCCGCCGTCCAGGAGGAGCTGCTGGCCGGGCAGGTGCACTGGGCGGGCGTGCTGGTGTCCTGTTCGAGCGTCGAAACGGCCCGTGACGGCCTGTTCGGCGGGAAGCTCCGCAAGCTGCTGCGCGCAGGTCCCACGGCCGATGAGGACGCGCGACGGTGGAGCGACCGCATCGCGTTGATCGACGGTGGCGCGGTCGGCACGGCGTTGCTGAACGCGTGGGACAGCGACGTCCAACGGCCGCGCTTCATGCAGTACGGGTCCGCACAGCCGATGCTGCCCAATCCTCTCTACGCCGCGAACACGGTCGTGAAGCACCTTCTGCTGGCGGCACGTGGTGGTGACTCCGCGTCCGGCCGTTCGTGGTTCACCGGCCGCACCGCCCAGGTCGACAAGGTCGTGAGCTGGGTGAAGTCCGGGGTGGCCGGCCTGCGGGTGGTCACCGGCTCGCCGGGCACCGGCAAGTCCGCGGTCGTCGGCCGAGTCGTCAGCCTGTCCAACCCGGCCGAGCGCGACCTGCTGCTGACCGCCGGGCCGTCGTTCCGGCACGCCGACCCCGGTCCCGGCTCGGTCGACGCGGCCGTGCACGCCCGCGCGATGGACGCCGACCGCGTGGCCGACCTGCTCAGCCGCCAGCTCGTCGCCGCCGGCCTGGTCCCCGCCCCCGACGGCCCGCGCCGGGGCGCCGCCGAACTGGTGGGTGTGGTCAGCGCGCTGCCCTCGCCGCCGGTGCTGGTGGTCGACGGCCTGGACGAGGCGCGCGGTGAGTCGTTCTCGATCGCCACCTCACTGCTGACCAAGCTCGCGAGCTGCGCGGTGGTGATCGTCTCGACGCGACAGGCGCAGCGGGTCGCGGGTGGTGCTCCGCTGCTGACCGAGCTGTCACCGGTCGAGGTGCTGAACCTGGACGACACCGACAGCGAGGCCGACGTCCGCGAGTACGTCGTGGCACGGCTGGGCCCGGGCGCGGCACAGTCCACAGTGGACGAACTGGCGAAGCTGCCGTTCCTGACGGCGTGGATGATCACCGACCAGGTGCTGGCCGACGGTGGCGCCGATCTGAAGCTCTCGCTGGACGCGGCGTTCGACCGTGAGCTCTCGAAGGTGCCCTCGGCCCGTGCGCTGCTGACGGCGCTGACGTGGAGCTACGGCGCGGGATTCCCCGAAGCCGAGTGGAGGGCTGTCGCGCAGGCGTTGTCCGGCGAGGAGTTCACCCGTGACGACATCACCGCCGTGCTCACCGAACTGGGCCGTCACGTCGTGCAGGACGGTGAGGAAGGCACGGCGGTCTTCAAGCTGACGCACCAGACGTTCGCCGACCACCTGCGGCCGCCGTTCGCGCCGAGCCGGGACGAGGTGTTCGCGCCGGACGCGGAGAAGGTGGCCTGCGCGCTGATCGAACTGTACCGGCAGCGGATGGACGCCGGCGTCCCGCCGAACGTGCCGGGCTACCTGTGGAAGTACGCGTGGCGGCACTGCGGGCACGCGGGCACACGGGCGTTGGACGGGTTGCGCGCGCTCGCGCAGATGAACCGGATGTTGTTGCCGGACATCGCACTCGCGGCCACGACGGCGGCGAACGAGCTGATGCACTGGGGTCGCGGCGACGAGGCCATCCCGCCTCTCGAAGAAGCCGCCGAGCACTTCCGCGCGTTGGTGCCGACGCTGCGGATGTACTTGGCGGACTTGGCTTTCGTGCTGAACAAGCTGGGACGCCGGTTCCGTGAGGCCGGTCGCCTGCAGCAGGCCGTGGCGCCCGCCGAAGAGGCCGCCGTGCGGTACCGCGAGCTGGTGGCGTCGACTCCGACGACGGCGGAAAGCCTCACGCACAAACGGCTTGCGCAACGCATCGCGAAGACGACCACGCACGGCGGCGACAACCCGACGTACGCGGCGCACCTCAGTGGCGCACTGGTGGACCTGAGCGAGGTCTACGCGATGCTGGGGCGGCGGAAGGAGGCGCTGTCCACGGCTCGTGACGCTGTCGCGGCCGTGGAGACCGACGCACCGCTTGCGCGCGCGATCAAGTGTCTCGCCGCACGGTGCAGCGACTCGGGTCTGCGCTACGAGGCGATGCAACGGTCGAAGCAGGCCGTCGAGCTGTACTACTCGCTCGCGCAGACGAACCCGGTGTTCCTCGCGGACCTGGTGAGTGCGCTGGTGGAACTGAGCCGCGACCACCTGGCGCTGGGCAGGCTGTCCGACGCCGCGAGCATGACGCAGCAGGCCGCGGACATCAGCGGCACGCTCGGCCGGCACGCCGCGTTCCGTCCCCAGCTCGCCGCCGCCGCGCTCAGCCTGAGCGTCGCGTACAGCATGGTCGACCGCGCGGACGCGGCCCTGAACGCAGCCAGGCAGGCCGCCGACCTCGCCGACGGCCTGCCCGTGCACGGCCAGGCGCTGCACAACCTGATGCGCCGCCAGCGCGACGCGGACAAGCCCCGCGACGCGCTGGTCACCGGCCTGCGGACGGTCGAGGTGTGCCTGCTGCCGGAGAACACCGACCGGCTGTCGACGCTGGCGGCGGCGTTGTTCACGCTCGACACGCTCTGCGCGGGGCTGAAGCAGCCCGAGATCGTCGACGAGACCTGGGAACGGGTGACCGCTCGGTTCACCGGCCCCCACCTCGCCACGCTGCTGATGCTGCGGGCGGCAGCCACGAAAGCCGGTGACCCGGCGGCGGCGAAGTGGCTGTGCCAGGCGCTCACGCACGTCGGCCAGTCGCGGCAGGCGCTCCACGACGTGCACGACATCGCCCGCCGCCACTACGACTCCGGTCCGTGGCCGTGGGACACCACGCCGGACTGGCTGTCGGTCGACCGGACGCTGCTGCGGACCGCCCGGTCGTGGGTGTTCGCGCGGTCGTACCTGGAGGAGCGCGACGTCCTGCTCCGCCACCCCGAGTTGTTGTCCACGGACGCGGACGTAGCCGTCACGGAGGCGCTGTACGGGACGAGCCTGATCGAGGCGCAGGTCATCCAGGCGCGCCGGGTGACCGCGCAGCAGCAGGGCGTCGTGCTCGCTTATCGGCCGTGGCTGCTCGCGAGTCTCGCGGACGAGTTCGTGGACGCCACACCCGCACGCCGGCGCGAGCTGCTCGCCATGCGCCGCGAGGAGTTGCTGGACAAGGAAGTGCTGAAGAACGTCCGCGACAACCGGCCTGTGCACGCGTTGCTGCTGCTGGCGGACGAGGACGCCGATGTGCTCGACCTCGTGCTGGACGCCGTGGAAGACCCTGCGCGCGTGACCGACGTCCTGCGCGGGCTCGCGGCTCATGCGTCGCCTCAAGCACTCACCCAGGCCGTGACGGCGTTGGAGCCGCACGCGTTGGCGGCGCTGTACAAGGTGGTCGCGCGCGCTCGGGCAGGTGACTCGCGGCTGGCGTTGCCCGCGCACGGTCAGCGGCTGGCGTGGATCCACGAGCTGACCTATCTGGTGCCCGCCAACTTCGCGTTGCTCTCGCTCATCCGCAAGCTCGCTGAGGAGTCCTGATGACCGATCTGGTGGTGGTCCTGCCCGGAATTCTCGGCAGCACGCTGCGCAACGAGGACGGCATGGTCTGGGAGGTGTCGGGCAAGGCCGCGTTGCGCGCGGTGCTGACGCTCGGCCGCAGCCTGAAGAAGCTCAAGCTCCCGGAGGGCATCGGCGACGAGCACCCCGGCGACGGTGTCGAGCCCGTGGGGCTGATGGCGGACCTGCACGTCATCCCGGGCATCTGGACGCCGCTGAAGGGCTACGACCGGGTGACCAGGCGGATGAACTCGCTCGGCTACACCGTGGAGAAGGGCACCCTGCTGCTCTTCGCCTACGACTGGCGGCTGTCGAACCGCTACAACGGCGCGTTGCTGGCCCGGCGGGTGGACGAGGCGCTGGACCGGATCGGACCCGATGCCAAGGTCAGCTTCGTCTGCCACTCGATGGGCGGGCTGGTCGCGCGGTGGTGCATCGAGCAGTGCGGGATGGCCGAGCGGACCGCGAAGCTGATCACGATGGGCACGCCGTACCGCGGGGCGGCCGCCGCACTGGACCAGCTGGTCAACGGCGTGCGCAAGGAGCTCGGGCCGCTGGCGATCGACCTGACGGAGTTCGCGCGGTCGATGCCGTCGCTGCACCAGCTGCTGCCCGAGTACGCGTGCATCGAGTCCGCCAATGGCCTCCTCAAGACCACCGAGGTGTCGTTGCCCGAGCTCGACACGAAGATGGTCACGGACGCGATGGCGTTCCACGGTTCGTTGACCGACTCGTTCGCCGATCGGACGTACGCGATCCTCGGCGGTAAGCAGCCGACGGCCACCACTGCTCGTATCGCTGACGGCAAAGTCACCTGTTATCGGACGTACGAGGGCGACGAGCTGTACGGGGACTCGACCGTGCCGATGCTCGGTGCCGCACGCCGTGGCCTGGCGTTGGACTCGAACACGCTGCACCGCGTGACGGAGCAGCACACGTCGTTGCAGGACAACGCCGCCGTACTGGACGCCGTGGAGTCGTTCCTGACCGCGAAGCCCATCGTCCCGCGCAACGTGACCTCGACCGAGCCGCAGGTCAGCGTGCCGGACCTGGCGCTGGCCGGGGAGGACGTGGAGGTCACCGTCGAGCTGAAGGACACGCCGGCACGGGCGCTGAAGGTGGCGTTGCTCGACGAGAACGGCAAACAGGTCGAATCGCGCAGTCCGGCCATCTCCGAGAGGATGTCGATCAGATTCGGTGAATTGGCCCCCGGCGCCTACTACGTGCAGGTCAGCGGCATTTCAGTGGGCGCGCCGGTGGTCCCGGTGACCAGTGCGGTGCTCGTCGTGGATTGCCCCCCGGTCTGACCGGGAGGACGATTCACTCCTGGCACGGAGGAGGCGCGATGACCACGATCAAGCCAACGCCCGTAGTCCCCCATCCCGGGGCGGCGCGCGCACGGCCGAAAGGCTCGTACTTCCTCCAGCTGTTCAAGACGACGGATCCCAAGCAGATCGGGATCATGTACCTCACCACGTCGTTCGCGTTCTTCATGATCGGCGGCGTGATGGCGCTGCTGATGCGCGGCGAGCTGGCGCGGCCGGGGCTGCAGTTCCTGTCGAACGAGCAGTACAACCAGCTGTTCACCATGCACGGCACGATCATGCTGCTGCTGTACGCGACGCCGATCCTGTTCGGGTTCGCGAACTTCATCCTGCCGCTGCAGATCGGCTCGCCGGACGTCGCGTTCCCGCGCCTGAACGCCTTCTCGTACTGGCTGTTCCTGTTCGGCGGCACCACCGTCGTCGCGGGCTTCGTGACACCGGGCGGCGCGGCGGACTTCGGCTGGTTCGCCTACACGCCGTTGTCGTCTGCGGTGCACTCGCCGGGTGTCGGCGCCGATCTGTGGATCATGGGTCTGGCGGTGTCCGGTCTGGGCACGATCCTCGGCGCGGTCAACATGATCACCACCGTGGTGTGCCTGCGGGCGCCGGGCATGACGATGTTCCGGATGCCGGTGTTCACCTGGAACATCCTCGTGACGGCCGTGCTGATCCTGCTGGCGTTCCCGATCCTCACGGCCGCTTTGATGGGCCTGGCGGCGGACCGGCACCTCGGGGCGCACGTGTTCGACCCGGCCAACGGTGGCGTGATCCTGTGGCAGCACCTGTTCTGGTTCTTCGGCCATCCCGAGGTGTACATCGTCGCGTTGCCGTTCTTCGGGATCGTGACGGAGATCTTCCCCGTGTTCAGCCGCAAACCGTTGTTCGGCTACAAGGGCCTGGTGTTCGCGACTCTCGCGATCGCGATGCTGTCCGTGGCCGTGTGGGCGCACCACATGTACGCGACGGGTGCGGTGCTGCTGCCGTTCTTCGCGCTGATGACGTTCCTGATCGCGGTGCCGACGGGCATCAAGTTCTTCAACTGGATCGGCACGATGTGGAAAGGGCAGCTGACGTTCGAGACGCCGATGCTGTTCTCGATCGGCTTCCTCGTGACGTTCCTCTTCGGTGGCCTGACGGGCATCCTGCTGGCCTCACCGGCCGTCGACTTCCACGTGTCCGACACGTACTTCGTGGTGGCGCACTTCCACTACGTGCTGTTCGGCACGATCGTGTTCGCCACGTACGCGGGCATCTACTTCTGGTTCCCGAAGATGACCGGCCGGATGCTCAACGAGCCGCTGGGCAAGCTGCACTTCTGGACGACGTTCTTCGGCTTCCACGGCACGTTCCTCGTGCAGCACTGGCTGGGCAACGAGGGCATGCCGCGCCGCTACGCCGACTACCTGCCCTCCGACGGCTTCACGTACCTCAACACGTTCTCCACGATCGGCGCGTTCCTGCTCGGCGCGTCCGTACTCCCGTTCGTGTGGAACGTCTTCCGTTCCTACCGCTACGGCGACCCGGCCCCGCAGGACGACCCGTGGGGCTTCGGCAACTCGCTGGAGTGGGCCACGTCCTCGCCCCCGCCGCGGCACAACTTCACGGAGCTGCCGCGGATCCGCTCGGAGCGTCCGGCGTTCGAGCTGCACTACCCGCACATGGTGGAGCGGATGCGCGACGAGGCGCACTTCTCGCTGACCCATCCCGGCAAGCACCGGGCGGGCAAGGACGAGGTCACCGAGAAGGCGCTCGCGTCGACGGATCGGGACGGCACCGACACGGACACCGACTAGCGGCGGCCGGGGACCATCCCTGCTTCGAGGACGGCCTTGCTCAGCGGCGAGGCCAGCTCGACGAACCGCTGCTTCTCCTGGTCGGACAGGACGTCGTAGGCCGGCGCGGCCATCTGGTCCGTGTCGGCCTCGATGCCGTCCCGCAGCTCGCGCCCCTTCTCGGTGAGCAGCTGGTCTTCGCCGACGAGGCCGCGCTTCTGCAGGTCCTCCAGCGTCGCCGCCCACTGCTCCTCGGACCACGCACGCGTCTTGCGCAGCGCATCGGCAGGAAGTTCCCCCGTCGCTACGTGCAGCACGAGCGCCTCGATGCCGGTGACGTTGTGCCTGAGCAGGGCCGCGAGGTGCCCGTCGCCGCGGAACTCGCGCAGCAGCGTCTGGGCGTGGAACAGCTGCAGGCGGGGCTCGTCCGGCCACGGCAGGGCGGCGTGCGCGGCGAACAACGTGCGGCCGTGCGGCATCTCCTTGGACCGCTCGGCCGCCCGCTTCGCCAGCTCCGTGAGCTCCTTGAGGTCGTCGGGCAGCACCTTGGCCAACGCCTCGTCCGCCGCCTCCCAGCGCAGTTCCAGCATGCGCTCCGGCGAGACCTTCTCCCACGCCTGCGGAATGCGCGCCCGCACGATCGCGGGGTTGAAGTTGTAGAACGTCGCGATCACGACCTCGGCCCCGACCGCCCCCAGCGCCGCCGCCCGTGACGCGAAGTACCCGCCGGCCCGGTCGAGCCCGACGCTCGCGTACCGGGAGTCCGCCTCGGGGGCGAAGTAGATCATTCCGTGCACGGCCTCGAGCGAGCGAAACAGAGTCCTGATCATGTCTACAACCTAGAACGTCGCGGCTCGTAAGTCAGGCGCCAAAAATTGTCAGACCCCTCTGTCAAGCTCCAGGACGTGGATCCGAAGACCTTCTGGAAGCTCATCGCCGATGCCAGGGCGAGCGTCACCGACCCGTCCGACGGCGACGCCGTGGCGGCCGCGGCCACCACCCTGCTCGCCGACCGGCCGCCCGCCGAGATCGTCGCGACCCAGCAGGTCCTGTGGGAACTGCTGACCGCCTCGTACCAGAACCCGCTGTGGGCGGCGGCCTACGTGATCAACGGCGGCTGCTCGGACGACGGCTTCGACTACTTCCGCGGCTGGCTGGTGACCCAGGGCGAGGAGGTCTACACGACCGCCCTCGCCGACCCGGACTCGCTGGCGGCCTTACCCGCGGTCGTGGCCGCCGCCGAGTCCGGCATGGAGTTCGACTGCCAGGAGGCCCTGTCGATCGCGTGGAACGCCCACCTCAAGGCCACCGGCATGCAGCTGCCGCAGGACGCCTTCAGGATCCGCTACCCCGACCTCGACCCCGACTGGGACTTCGACTTCGACGACAGCGCGGAAATGGCCACCCGCCTCCCCCGCCTGGCCGCGCTCTACGACCTCTGAGCGACGAGCACGCCGAACGCCACGTGGTCCAGCCACTGCGGAACTCGTGGCAGAGCGCGGATCTGCGTGTTGCGGCGTCCGACGACCTCCAGGTCGAGGGCGGCGATCAGCAGCCCTGCCAAGGCTCCCGCCACGGCACCCCGCACTCGAAGCCGCGTCAGCACGACGGTCCAGAACGCCGACACGGCGAGATGCACCACCACGCCCTCACGCACCCCACCGCCGACCAACGACCCGGCAGCCCTGGTGGCGCGCAACACGTCGTCGCCCGCCATCAGGGCGTGCACGGTGGACGGCACGCCGCTCAGCACGACCGCGAGGAGGTACCGACGCATCACCGCCGCCGACGCCGCGACCTCAGGTAGTCGCTGACCACCGCGGCCCCGAGACCTTCCTCGTCGGCCGACACCACCCGGCCACCACCACGCCGGGCCACGATGTCGACGAAAGCCGCCAGCCGCGGGTCGTCACCGAGCTTGAACACCGAGATCGTCGCCCCGAGCCGGGCCAGCGCGTCGACCTCGTTCAAGGTCTTGGTCAGCGTCCGGGGCAGCGGCGGGTAGTTGAACTCCGCGTCGCCCTCGGGTTCGAGGTGCGCGGTGGGTTCGCCGTCGGTCACGACCAGCACCACGGGTTGCGCATCGGGATGGCGACGGACGTGGCGCCCGGCCAGCAACAAGGCGTGGTGCAGGTTCGTGCCCTGCTCCCACACGCCTTCCAACGCCGTCAGCTGTCCGATGTCCACTGCCTCGGCATAACGCCCGAACGTCACCAACTGCAGGGCATCCGTCCGGAAACGGGTGCGCACGAGGTGATACAACGCCAGGGCCGTGCGTTTCATCGGTACCCAACGGCCGTCCTGCACCATCGACCAGGAGGTGTCCACGCACAACGCGACAGCCGCACGGGTGCGGTGTTCGGTCTCGGACACTTCGAGGTCCACGACGTCCAGCGACAACTTGCCGGAGCGCAGCACGGAGTTGCGCAGGGTTCGTGGCACGTCCCAGGGTTCGGTGTCGCCGAACTGCCACGGACGGGTGGAGCCGATCAGTTCGCCCGCGGCGCCGGCCGAGGTGGTCTCGCGTGAGCCCTGCGACGAGCGCAGCTGGTCGACCACGCCGCGCAGGGCCGTCTCGCCGAGGCGCCGCAACGCTTTGGGCGTCAGCTTCAGCGAACCGTCGGGGGCGCGTTCCACGATGTTCTGCGAGCGCAGCGCCTTTTCCAGTTCCGCGAGGCGGCGCGCGTCGACGGAGGCCGACTCGCCCAGCTGGCGTTCCAGCGCCTCCAGGTCGATGTCCTCCAGACGGGCGCCCGGATACGACTGGGAGAGCTGCTCGGCCAGGGCGTCGAGCTCGGCGAGGTCCGCCATCGCCTGCGCGCCCTCGCCCAGGCCCAGCGGGTCCTGGCCGCGGAAGCGGGCGGACGACGTCCAGTCCTCGCCCGGCCGCAGCTGCTGCAGCAGGGAGTCCAGAGTGGACAGCTGGGAGCCGATGCCGCCGAAAGCCTGCTGGGACAGCGCGGACAGTTCGGCGCGCTGGGCGTCGGTCATCGAGTTCATCATGCGTTGCGCGGCGGCCGAGCGGGCGGCCAGGGCGTCGATGAGCTCGTCGACGTTGCGGGGCTTCTCCGGGAAGAACTCGCCGTGCTTGCGCATGAAGTCGTCGAACAGGCGCGGCGTGTCCGGCGAGCCCGACGCGTGCGCCTCCAGCAGCGAGTTGAGGTCCCGCAACATGCGCTGGATCCGGCGCACGTCCTCGGTGTCCACGTTGGACAGTGCTTCCTTCATGCCCTGGAAACGCTGGTCCAGCAGTTCGCGGCCGAGCAGGTCGCGGATCTGTTCGAACGCCTCGCGCGCCTCGGCGGAACGCCAGTCGTAGGAGGAGAGCTCCTGGACGGCCGCGGCGGTGCCCGGCGGCAGGGCGTCGAGCTGGGCCTCGCGGAAGCGCGCGTCGTCGGACGGGTCCGGGAACAGCGTGCGGCGCTCGGCTTCGACCGCCTTGTCGAGCAGCTGCTTGACCTCGGTCAGCGTGCCGTCGAGGCGGTGCCGACGCTGGATCGACGCACGGCGCTGCCACAGGCGCGAGGTCAGGTCGTCGAGGCCGCGGGTGCCGTCGACGCCGCGGCGCAGCAGCTCACGCAGGGCGGACGCCGGTGAGGCGCCCTCCATGACCTCGCGGCCGAGCTCGTCCACGGCCGCGCGGAGGTCGACCGGGGGCGCCAGCGGATCGGCGCCGCCGCCCCAGCGTCCGTAGCGATATCTCATCGGTTCGCCTCCGTTGAGGAATCAGGCGATCGACCCGGGCAACCGCCCACCGTGCCGCAGAGGGCATGCGGTCCGGGTGATTTTGGGAGATGCCGGGTGACCGGCCTACCGCCAGGCCGGCGGAAAGTCAGGTCGGTGGAGCTTGTGCAAGACCGTGGGCGGCACACCGTCCCTTCGCTGGTGACCCAAGGCGGCGATGGGCCGAGAACAGCGACTTCCAACCACGAGGGTGGCTTCCCCCGGCTCGCCGTGGGAAGAGGTCATCCGTAAACCGATCGGTCGTCGTCGGAGGAGTTGTCCTTCGACAGGTTGCGCGTCAGGTACAGCGACTCCAGGGCCAGTTCCACGGCGGAGGCGATGCGGCCGACGGGGTCCTTCGGGCCCGCGCCCAGCCGTGCCGCGACCTCGTGCAGGATCGGGAGCTCCGGCAACGCGGCCAGCAGGTCACCGGCGTGCACGCGGTCTCCCGTGGCGACGGGGTGGCCGTCGGAGACGACCTCGGCCAGCGCACGCAGGTTCAGCCCGGCCAGACGGGCCCGCGCGGTGTCGGCGATCGAGCGGCGCAGCAGGTGGACCAGGACCTCCTCCTCGCGGCCCTCCTCCCCCGCCTCGAACTCGAGCTTGCCGCGCAGCACGTCCGGCACCGACTCCAGGTCGACCGGACGGGCGATGGCCGGGGTCTCGCCGATCAGCGCGGACCGGCGCAGGGCCGACGCCGCGACGGTCTCCGCCGCCGCGACCGCGAACCGGGCCGAGACACCGGAGCGCTGGTCGATCGACGACGACTCGCGCAGGTGCCGGACGAACCGGGCGATGATCTCCAGCAGGTGGTCGCCCACCTCGGCGACCAGGTCGGCCTCCTGCCGGACCAGGTCGACCTCGGCCTCGATCTCCAGCGGGTAGTGCGTGCGCACCTCGGCGCCGAAGCGGTCCTTCAGCGGCGTGATGATGCGGCCGCGGTTCGTGTAGTCCTCGGGGTTCGCGGTCGCCACGAGCAGCACGTCCAGCGGCAGCCGCAGCGTGTAGCCGCGGACCTGGATGTCGCGCTCCTCCATGACGTTGAGCAACGACACCTGGATGCGTTCGGCCAGGTCGGGCAGCTCGTTGATGGCGATGATGCCGCGGTGGGCGCGCGGGAGCATGCCGTAGTGGATGGTCTCCGGGTCGCCGAGCGAACGTCCTTCGGCCACCTTCACCGGGTCGACGTCGCCGACCAGGTCACCGACGGACGTGTCGGGCGTCGCGAGTTTCTCCGCGTAGCGCTCGTCGCGGTGCCGCCACACCACCGGCAGGTCGTCGCCGAGCTCGGCGGCACGGCGCTTCGACTCCGGCGTGATCGGGTCGAGCGGGTGTTCGCCCAGCTCGGAGCCCTCGATGACGGGCGTCCACTCGTCGAGCAACGAGACCAGGCTGCGCAGCAGGCGGGTCTTGCCCTGCCCGCGCTCGCCGAGCAGGACGACGTCGTGGCCGGCGAGCAGCGCGCGTTCGAGCTGCGGGAGCACCGTGCGGTCGAAACCGACGATGCCGGGCCACGGGTTGCGTCCTTCGCGCAGGGCCGCGAGGAGGTTCTCCCTGATCTCGGTCTTGACGCCGCGCGGCAGGTGCCCGGCGGCGCGCAGTTCGCCCGCCGTGCGGGCCAGGTTCTGGGTCACGCAGACGACGCTACGCACCCGAACCTGACCCGTCGACGTGGAGCGACTCCAGCTACGGGAGCTGAGCGGCGTTCACCGCGTTGAGCAGAATCCGCGACATCTTCGGGTCGTGGGCGAGAGCACCGTTGAAACACAGGGAACTCGCGCTGAACACCCATCCACCGTCCGGCTTGGCAGCACGCACATCTCGGCACCGTGCGCCTGTTCTCCTTGAGCGAACTGGACGACACCGGGTGCCTCCGGACCGCGCCGGCCCTGGTGTCGACCTCCCAGCCGCTGGCCGCGAAGTTGTACCCGGTCTCGCCGAACCTGTCGCCGACCGCGAGCCCGGTGCCCTCCAGGAACGGGCGGTCGGCGGTGACGACGTACGGGTACATCTCCATGTAGGAGTAGCTGTCGTAGGCGACGCCGAGCACCTGCGACTCCGGCAGGCCCTGGTCACGCCACGTCCAGCGGTGGCCGCGCTCGTGGCGGTGCAGCACGAACCCACCGGCGGTGTCGTACTCGACGCGCTCGTACATGCCGTTGCCGCCCGTGTAGATCACACGGCCGAGCAACGCGCCGTGACGAAGGCCGTAGATGACGCCGTTCATGTCGGCGAAGACGTACGAGTACTGGCCGAAGCCGCGACGGATGATGTTGTCAGTGCCCGGTGCCCAGTAACCCTCGCCGTTGGCGGGATTCGTGAGCATTCACTTGTGCCACTGCCGATCCCACGGCCGTCGCCGCTGGCCCAGTTGCAGGTGCCGTTGTCGCGGCCCAAGTGCTTGAACCACTTGATGCGGCCGCCGGCGTAGAGCGTGTGGATGATCCCGTTGCCGCCGGGGCACGAGCTGCAGCAGTCGTTGTTCCGGATCGTCGGGGGCCACGGCGTGTGCGGCCGCCGTGCCCTTCAGGACGGTCCGGCGCGCGACGGCCCCCCTTTTCGTCATCCCCCAGATGCATGCGGGCATCGTGCAGCACAATGCGAGGCGTTATGAGCAACTGTGTCGACTTCAGATGGGCCCCGTCACCCGCGGACTGGCGGGCCAGCCTGCGCGCGATGGTGCCGATGTTCAGATGGGCGCCGTGGTTCGCGCTCGTGCTCGCGGTGTTCTCCCTCGTGCTGCTGCTGGGCTTCGAGGACACGCTGTTCGTGGCGCTCTTCGGCCTGGTGTGCGCGCTGGTCATCGGCTTCATGGAGCCGGTCGCGGTGTGGTGGCGCTTCACGTCCGACGAGATGATCAGCCGGACCGTGATCGGCAGCGCCGACGCCCGGTCGTTCCGGATGGCCGTGGGCAACGCGGTGCGCGAGGACATCGTCTGGGAGGAGCTGCCGGGCTGGACCGAGACGCGGCAGGGCTTCGTCCTGGAGACGCTGGACGAGGGCGCGGCGTCGCTGTCAGTGCCGCACCGGGCCTTCGCGTCCGATGAGGACCTGACGTCGTTCCGGTCGTTGCTCGAGGAGCACATCGGTCCGGCCAAGTAGCTGTCTCGGATCGGGCACACCGGGTGGGGCTCACGGGGCCCGGCAACGTAATCTCGTCGGGTGTCCTGTGCAAGTGCCACGCTGGTCGTGTGGACGTCGGGCTGGCTGCACGGTCTAGCCGCCGCCGACGACGTCCTCGACGCCCTGCACACGTGGGCCGAGCAGCACGAGGTGGTGGCCGACGACGACGGCACCGCCACGGCGCTCGACCTCCCCGGTCCCGACGAGGCCCCCGTGGGCCCCGCCCTCCTGCTGGCCGCCCTGCGGCGAGCGGGCGCCACCTCCGCCCGGCTGGTGCTACCGGTACCGGGCGATGTACGAGGCCTCGGCGGCAAGGGCACCCTCTCGACGTGCGCGCTGCGCTCCGGTGAGGCGCTCGTGGTCCCAGGTGTGCACATCGGGCTCGTGCCGAAGATCGTGGCCGACGGCGTGATGCGCTGGACGGTGTTCGACCTGCCGTCGTCCAACGGCCTGGAACACATCGCGATCGGTGAGGCCGAGCACGGCCTGGGCGCGGCACTGCGCGAGGCGACGGCGGCCCTGGCGACGCTGGACGTGGCCAAGCACCGCCCGAACGTCCGCAAGGAGATCGCCGACCTCGCGGCCGAGAACTCCACGCTGCCGTGGCCGGACGCGATGCCACCGCGAGCGCTCCGAGTGCTGCAACGGGCCGCCGAGGTGGCCGCGATCGTGTCCGTGGCCAGCGCTGACTCCCCCGGCGGCGCGCTGTCGGCGTCGGCCATCACCGCCCGCACCGAGGCACTGCGCCCGGTCTCCGAAGCCGTGCGCCGCGCACGGTGCGCGGCGGTCGACGAGGCCGTGCGCGTCCTGGCGGACAGCGGCGCGGGCAGGCACTGACGCCGGTCAGGTGCGGCCCCGCGCTCACCTGCGGGTAGACGACCTCGTCGTGATCGACGGGGCGGTCACTGGCCCGAACGAGTGGTTCTCCACCCGCGACCCCGCGTGAGCGGGCAACTCCCCCAGAACTGTCGGTGCCCCCGCATAGGGTGCCGATGGGGAGGAACGCGGAATGGAGGACGTCGACCAGCGCCGGTCGAGCACAGCGCCCAGGTACGCGGGCGCCCTGATGCTGACCGCGGTCGCCGGGCACCTGCTCTCCGAGACGGCCACCGGGGCGCTGGCGACCTGGCAGTCGTGGGTGCTCTACGGCATCGGCGCCACGCTCCTCGTGCTGTCCGCGTCCGCGATCGACCGGTTGAACCAGCTGGCCAAACGCATCCGGTTGCGCTGGGTGGTGTTCACGGCCGTGCTGGTGGTCGCGGCCGGGCTGATCGCGGTCGCCGCGCCACCGGTGATCGCGTACGGGCGGGTGCTGCTGCTCGGCTGTCCACAACCGACCGAGGTGCGGGTCCTGACGTCGCAGGACGCGGCGCCCGCGATCGGTGACGTGGCGCGGAAGTTCGAGCAGCACACGGCGGCGGAGAACCACGGGTGCCGCACGGCGCGGCTCTACGTGTTCTCGGCACCGGGCAACAGGGGTGCGCTCGCGCTGCGGGCCTCGTGGTCGTCGCAGGACCTGCGGGAGATCGGGCCACACCCGGACGTGTGGCTGCCGGACTCGACCGCGGAGACGAACGAGGTGGTGCGCCGCACCGGCGGCATCGGGTCGGCGGTGCGCATCACGCCGGGCGACTCGGTCGCGTTCTCGCCCGTCGTGCTCGCCGTGCCCGCGCAGATCGCGCAGGACGTCGTCTCCAGCTCCTCCGAGAACTGGGGCGACCTGCTGACCAAGGTCGGCAGGACCGGGATCGCGATCGGCAGGCCGAACCCGCTGACGGCGATCGACGGCAGGCTCGCCACGGCGGCGCTGTACGACACGCTCGAACCGGCCGTCGTCGAGCGCAGGGTCGCGGAGGCCGACCGGCCGCAGCCGGGCTCCGCGATGATCACGACCGAGCAGGTCCTGTTGCGGCACAACAAGACCGGCTGCGCGCAGAAGCCGTGCCTCACCGCGCTGTACCCGTCGGACACCTACCGCGCCGACTACCCGCTGAACCTCGTCGAGTGGGACGCGCAGGGCGTGTCGAACCTCGCCGCCCGGGGGCAGGCGAAGGCGTTCCAGGCGTGGCTCGGCACGCAGAAGGGCATGACGGCGCTCAACGCCGCCGGGTTGCGTCCCGCCCGGCAGGCCGCGGGGGCCGAGTTCCGCGAGGAGTTCGGGGTGCGGGCCGGTCTGGCGCTCGACCGGGCCGAGGCGACGCCCGGCGAGGAGGACCAGGCCGCGTTCCTGAAGAAGTACGAACAGGCCAAGAGGGACGGCCGGGTCTGGCTCACGCTCGACGCGTCCGGGTCGATGGTCGAGCCGACGGCCACCGGTGAGCAGCGGTTCGCCGTGGCGGTCGACGGTGTCCGCAAGGCGCTCACGCAGATGGGCGCCAGGGACACGTACGGCCTGTCGGTGTTCAGCGACAACGCGGTCCGGCCGCTCATCCCGCTCGGCCGGCGTGACAAGGAGGCCACGGCCGCCGCGCTGAACGCGGTGCGGCCCTCCGGTGGCACGCCTCTGCACCAGGCGATCCTCGACAGCCTCGACCGGGTCGGTACCGACGACGCGGACCACGTGAGCGCGGTCATCGCGTTGACCGACGGCGAGGACACGACGAGCGCGCAAACGAGGCAGGACGTGGTGGACGCGGTGCGGCAGAAGGGGATCCGGGTGTTCGTCATCGCCGTCGGCGAAGCCAGTTGTGCGGCGCACGCGCTGACCTCGATCACGGACGCGTCCGGCGGTGAGTGCCGCGACTCGACCACGGACACGCTCGGCGACGACCTGGCGGCGTTGTTCCGCCGGGTGTGGGGAGGTGCCGGATGAGGTGGTTGCGGCGCACGTGGGCGGCCCTGCCGAGGCTGGGCCCGCCCGGCGTGGTGTGGGCGAACCGGTCGTGGCTCGCGATGGGCGTGGCCGTCGGCATCGTGCTGACGATCCTGTTCACCAGCGGGATCCAGCCGCTCTTCCGCGAGTCGACGGAGTGGGAGAAGGGCAAGCTCGTCGTGCTCAGCGGCCGCGACCAGAGCGAC
Organism: Lentzea kristufekii; assembly: GCF_033949925.1. NCBI lineage: Bacteria > Bacillati > Actinomycetota > Actinomycetes > Pseudonocardiales > Pseudonocardiaceae > Lentzea > Lentzea kristufekii. Next base: position 603,570 of record NZ_JAXAVV010000002.1, on the reverse strand, counting down.
GGCGGCCAGCGGCGCGCGTTGATCAACCAGTGGAACTCCGAGCACCCCGAACAGCCCGCGGAGATCGTCGAGCTGCCGACGGAGGCGGACGGCCAGCGCAGCGAGATGGTCGCGCTGGCGCGGGAGAAGGCGGAGAACGCGGACGTCTACAACCTCGACGTCACCTGGACCGCGGAGTTCGCCCAGTCCGGCTACCTGCGCCCGCTGTCCGCTGTGGACACCAGCGGATTCCTGCGCCGTCCGCTGGAGAGCTGCCGCTACCAGGGTGTCCTGTGGGCGTTGCCGTTCAACACGGACGCGGGTCTGCTCTTCTACCGCAAGGACCTCGTCCAGGACGAACCTCTCGGCCTCGACGACATCGCCGACACCTCCACCCGCGCGCTGCGGGCGGCGCAGGACGCCCGCCTCACCGCCGGCTACGCGGGCCAGTTGCTCGACTACGAGGGCCTCACCGTGAACGCCCTGGAACTGATCTGGGCGGAGAAAGGCGACGTGGTCGACGAGACCGGCAAGGTCGTGATCGACTCCGACCGCACCCGCCGTGCCCTGCGCTGGCTCGCCGACGGCCTCAAGGGCGAGAAGCCCGTGGTGCTGCCCGAGTCCCGCACCCAGAGCGAGGAGCTGACGACCCAGGCGTTCCGCGACGGCAAGATCGCCTTCATGCGGAACTGGCCCGTGGCCCACCGCATCCTGGAGGGCAACCGCGGCGAGTCCGCCGGCCGTCCCGGCATCGACTTCGAGGTGGCGCAGCTGCCCGGCCCGAGCGTCCTGGGCGGCCAGAACCTCGCCATCTCCGCGAAGTCCACCAAACCGCGCGCCGCCCAGGCGCTGATCGAGTTCCTCACCGGCCCCCGCAGCCAGCAGCTCCTCTTCGAACGAGGAGGCCTCGCCGCCACCCGCGGCATCGTCTACCAGGACAGCCGGGTCGCCAGCGAGCACCCCTACGCCCGCACACTCCTGAAGGCGATCGAGGACGCCCGATTACGACCGGTCACGCCGTACTACTCACGCTTCAGCGACGAGTTCCGCGCCATCGTCCGTTATGCCCTCGACCACGACGGCGCCCTGCCCGCCAACGCCGAGGAGTCGCTGACCGCGGCCCTGCAGGGCCGGTGATCAGGGCGTGCGCCTGCGCAGCGTCACCGCGCCCAGCACCAGCGCCAGCAGTCCGCACGCCGCCACGATCGCGAGATTCCGCACCAGTTCTCCCGTGATGTCGGACGACGTCGTCACGGCCGTGAGCGCGTCAACCGCGTACGAGAGCGGCATGACGTTCGACAGCCACTCCAGCACGGGCGTCATCGCCTCTCGGGGCGCGAACAGCCCGCACAACAACACCTGCGGCATCACGAACAACGGCATGAACTGCACGGCCTGGAACTCGGTGCGCGCGAAGGCGCTCGCGAACAGGCCCAGCGCCGTGCCCAGCAGCGCGTCCAGCCCTGCGATGACCACGAGCAGCCACACCGAGCCACCGATCTCCAGGCCGAGCCACGTCAGCGAGACGCTGACCGCGACCAGCACCTGGACGAGAGCCACGATCCCGAACGCCAGCGCGTAGCCGAACAACAGGTCCAGCTTGCCCATCGGCATCGTCATCAGTCGTTCGAGCGTGGCCGTGGTGCGCTCGCGCAGGGTCGTGATCGACGTGACGATGAACATGATCGCGAACGGGAAGACCGCCAGCAGGGCCGGTGCGGCGCGGCTGAAGGCCTGGTCGGAGTTGAAGACGAACCGCAGCAGGATCAGCAGCAGCGACGGCATGAGCACCATCAGCGCGACGGTGCGGCGGTCGTGGCGGAACTGGTTGAGGATGCGCGCGGTCGTGGCCAGCAGGATCGAGGTGCTCACGCCGCCTCCTTCGCCCGGACCAGCGAGAGAAATGCCTGTTCCAGGTCGCTGGTGCCGGTCTGCGACAGGAGCGCGGCCGGAGTGTCGTCGGCCAGCAGCGCGCCGTCGCGCATCAGCAGCAGCCGCTCACAGCGCGCGGCCTCGTCCATGACGTGACTGGAGACGAGCAGCGTGACGCCACGATCAGCGAGTTTCCGGAACAACGTCCACAGCTCGTCGCGCAGCAGCGGGTCGAGGCCGACGGTCGGCTCGTCCAGCACCAGCAACTCGGGCTTGCCGAGCAACGCGACCGCGAGGCTCGTCCGCGACAGCTCACCGCCTGACAACGACGACACGAGCTGAGACTCGTGCCCGCCGAGCCCGACCTCGTCGATCACGCGCGGCACGTCGGACCTGGGAGCTCCGAGCACGGCACAGAAGTAGCGGATGTTCTCCGCCACGCTGAGGTCGGCGTAGACAGCGGGGTTCTGGGTCGCGTACCCGATCCGGTCGCGCAGCCCGGGACTGCCGGCGGGTGCGCCGAGCACCGTCACGTCGCCGGACTCCACGATCTGCACGCCGACGACCGAGCGCATCAGCGTCGTCTTGCCGCAGCCGGACGGGCCGAGCAGCCCGGTGACACTGCCCCGCGGGATTGCGCAGCTCACGTCCCGCAGGACCAGACGCTTGCCCCGGCTCACCCGGAGCCCGGTGACCTCAACGGCCGCGGAACTGGTCATGAAACCAATTCTGCACCCGTTGAAAAATTACTGCTAGGTGCGGGCGGGCCTCTTGGCCGGTTCGCAGCACAACGGCGCACACGGCGCGCCGTTCACCGTGCACCCCGCCACCACGAACGACGACAGCTTCCGCACGGGTGCACCGGACGTGTGCTCCGCGATTAGCTCGGTCACGAGCTCGGCGAAGCGCGGATCCCCGTTCGGCGTGGCGGCGCGGGCGAACTCCATGCCGAGCTCCAGAGCGCGGTCCCGGGCCTCGGTGTCGAGGTCCCACACCACTTCGAGGTGGTCGGACACGAAACCGATCGGGCACACCACGACCCCGGTGACGCCCTTGGCGTGCAGGGCGTCGATGTGGTCGACGACGTCCGGCTCGAGCCACGGGATCTGAGGCGGGCCCGAACGCGACTGCCACACGACGTCGTACTCGGTGATGCCCAGCTCCGCGGCCACGAGACGGGAGGCCTCGACCACCTGGCGCGAGTAGCGGTAGCCGCCTTCCGCGGGCGGTCCGGCGGCCTTGTCGGCGGACACCGGCACCGAGTGCGCGGTGAACACCAGGCGGTACGGGCCGGACAGGGACGCGGCCGCGGCGCGCACCCCGTCGGCGAACGCGGAGATGAAGAGCGGGTGGTCGAAGAACTGGCGCAGCTTCACGAGTTCCGGGCCGTCCGGCACGGCCTGCAGCGCACGCACGATGTCCTCGTCGTACTGCCGGCACGCGGAGTAGCCGCCGTACGCGCTCGTCGGGAAGACCAGGGCGCGCTTCACGCCGTCGGCCTTCATCTGCGCGACGGCGTCCTCGGCCATCGGGTGCCAGTTGCGGTTGCCGAAGTAGATCGGCAGCTCGAAGCCGCGGGCCCGCACGGCGTCGATGGCTTCGAGGTTCAGGCGGTTGATCGGCGACACGCCGCCGAAGTGCTGGTAGTGGGCCTCGACCTCGTCCAGCCGCTCCGGCGGCACGCCACGTCCGCGAACCACGTTCTCCAGGAAGGGACGGACGTCCTCAGGACCTTCTGGGCCGCCGAACGACAGCCAGAGCAGCGCATCGAAACTCACCGCTCCATCCAATCAGACGCCCGAACGCCTCACATGACGAACGGATGTGACGTCAGAGACCGAGGAAGTGCACGCCGCCGTCGACGAACACCATCGAGCCCGTGGTGGCCGGGAACCAGTCGGAGAGCAGGCCGCAGACGGACTTCGCGACCGGCGTGGGGTCGTCGACGTCCCAGCTCAGCGGAGCCTTCTCGCCCCACATCTTCTCCAGCTCGCCGAAGCCCGGGATGGACTTCGCGGCCATGGTGCGCACCGGGCCGGCGGAGATCAGGTTCACGCGGATGCCGTCCGGGCCCAGGTCGCGCGCCATGTAGCGGTTGATCGACTCGAACGCCGCCTTCGCCGCGCCCATCCAGTTGTAGGCGGGCCACGCCTGACGGGCGTCGAAGTCGAGGCCGACGATCGACGAGCCGTGCGACAGCAACGGGCGCGTGGCCTGCACGAGCGCCTTGTACGAGTACGCGGAGACGTGCATCGCCACGGAGACGTCCTCCCACGGCGCGTCCATGAACGGGGCACCGAGGCAGCTCTGCGGGGCGAAGCCGATGGCGTGCACGACGCCGTCGAGACCGTCGACGTGTTCACGCACCCGGTCGGCGAGCGTGTCGAGGTGCTCCTGGTTCTGCACGTCGAGCTCGACGACGGGCGCGGGCTTGGGCAGGCGCTGGGCGATGCGCTGCACGAGGCTCATCCGGCCGAACCCGGTCAGCACGACCTCGGCGCCCTGCTCCTGGGCGACGCGTGCGACGTGGAAGGCGATCGACGCGTCGGTGATCACACCGGTGATCAGCAGTCGCTTGCCTTCGAGCAGTCCGGTCACTTGATCCAACCCTTTCGCAGTACGGGAAACCAGCCGTGGTTCGAGAAAGTCAGTGGCCCATGCCGAGGCCGCCGTCGACCGGCAGCACGGCACCGTTGATGTAGCCCGCCTCGTTCGCCGCGAGGAACGTGACGGCGCGCGCGATCTCGTCGGCCGCACCGTAGCGGCCGGCCGGGATCTGCTTGAGCGCTGCCTCGCGGACGGCCTCGGGCAGCTCCGCGGTCATGTCCGTGGTGATGAAGCCGGGCGCGATGACGTTCGCGGTGATGTTGCGCGAGCCGAGCTCCAGCGCGATCGAGCGCGCCATGCCGACCATGCCGGCCTTGGAGGCGGCGTAGTTCACCTGGCCGGGGCCACCGGTCAGGCCCACGACGGACGAGATGAAGACGATGCGGCCGAACTTCTTGCGCAGCATGCCGCGGGAGGCGCGCTGGGCGAAGCGGAACGCGCCGGTCAGGTTCGCGTCGACGACCGAGGTGAACTGCTCCTCGCTCATGCGCAGCAGCAGCGTGTCCTTCGTCATGCCCGCGTTGCAGACGAGCACCTCGACGGGACCGTGCGCGGCTTCGACCTCGGTGAACGCGGCGTCGATCTCCTCCGAGTTCGTCACGTCGCACTTCACGCCGAGCAGACCTTCGGGAGCGCCGGACCCGCGGTGCGTCACCGCGACCTTGTCGCCCTGCGCCGCGAACGCCTGCGCGATCGCGAGGCCGATGCCGCGGTTGCCTCCGGTGACCAGAACGGACCGACTCACTAGCTCTCCTGAGAATCGCTGCTGGTTGACCGGGTGAGGCTATCGGCTACCGGCAGGTAGTCCGGCATCGGCGGAGCCATGTCACATCCGTCCGGGCATGATCGGGTGATGCGGGCCTTTCTCGATCAGCTCCGGCGCCAGGTGGACGGTGACGTCCTGGACGACCCGGCGAGCCGGGCCCTGTACTCGGCGGACGCGTCGAACTACCGGCACGTGCCGCGGGTGGTCGTCCGCCCGCGCACGACGGACGCCGTGGTGACGGCCGTGGCGATCGCGGCCGAACAGGGCGTGCCGATCACCAGCAGGGGCGCGGGAACGTCCATCGCGGGCAACGCGTGCGGCACCGGCCTGGTGATCGACTTCAGCCGGTACCTGACCGCGTTCGAGATCTCCGGTGACCGGGCGCTGGTCCAGCCGGGCGCGGTGCTCGACAGGATCAACGCCCAAGCCGATGACTACCTGTTCGGCCCCGATCCGTCGACACACTCGCGCTGCACCATCGGCGGGATGATCGGCAACAACGCGTGCGGCGCGCACTCGGTGAAGTGGGGCAAGACCAGCGAGAACGTCACGAACCTGAGCGTCCTCACGGTCGATGGCCGCACGTTCGACACCACGAACCCGCCGGAACTGGCCCTGCCGGCCCACGACCCGGCGTGGTTTCCTCAGCTCAGCCGCCGCGTCAGCGGGTACGCGCTGGACGCCCCGACGCTGACGCAGCAACTGGTCGGCACCGAGGGCACCTGTGTCGTGCTGCTGGGCGCGGAGCTGAAGCTGGTGCGCAGGCCGGAACGCCGCGTCCTGGTCGTGCTCGGGTTCGCGGACACCTACGAAGCCGCCGACCAGGTCACCCAGATCGAGGACGCGCTCGCGATCGAGGGCCTGAACGAGGCACTGGTGCACAGCGTCCGGACCCGCCCCGACCTGCCGGACGGCCGCAGCTGGCTGTTCGTCGAGGTCGAGGACCACCCCGAGCGGGTCGCGAGGATCAGCAAGAACTCGATGATCATCCACGACCCGGTCCACCAGCGTGCGCTGTGGCGGATTCGCGAGGACGGCGCCGGGCTCGCCACCCGCATGGCCGACGGCAGCGAGGCGTGGTCGGGCTGGGAGGACGCGGCCGTCCCGCCGGAACGGCTCGGCACCTACCTGCGCGAGTTCGACCAGCTGCTGACCAGGTACGGACGGCGCGGCATCACCTACGGCCACTACGGCGAGGGGTGCCTGCACGTCCGCATCGACTTCGACCTGGCCCACGGGTACCGCGAGTTCCTGCAGGACGCCGCCGACCTGGTCGTCAGCCACGGCGGCAGCCTGTCGGGCGAGCACGGCGACGGCCAGGCGCGGTCCGAGCTGCTGGGCCGGATGTACCCGCCCGCGGCGATCAGGGCGTTCGGTGAGTTCAAGCGCGCGTTCGATCCGCGGAACCTGCTCAACCCCGGCCGGATCGTGGAGCCGCTGAAGCTCGACGAGGACCTGCGGGTCCTCGTCGCACCTCCGAAGATCCCGACCCGCGCGGAGTTCGCGAGCGACACGCGCCGGTGCGTCGGCGTCGGCAAGTGCCTGAACACCAAGGGCGGTGTGATGTGCCCGAGCTACCGCGCCACCTTGGAGGAGAAGCATTCCACGCGAGGTCGCGCGCACCTGCTGTTCGAGATGCTCAACGGCGACGTGATCAAGGGCGGCTGGCGGTCGCCGGAGGTCGCGGAGGCGCTCGACCTCTGCCTGGGGTGCAAGGGCTGCAAGCGCGACTGCCCGGTCGACGTCGACATGGCGAGCTACAAGGCCGAGTTCCTGCACGAGCACTACAAAGGCCGGATCAGGCCGCGGTCGCACTACGCCATGGGCTGGCTGCCGACCTGGCTGAAGTACGGTCTGGTCAACAGGTTCACGGCCCGTCTCGGCCGGTTCGCGGGCATCACGCCGGAACGCGAGCTGCCGCGCCGGACCACTCCCCTGGTCCGTCAGCTGCACCCTCTCGGCAAGGGTGATCCGGTGCTGCTGTTCCCGGACACGTTCACGAACTTCTTCGAGCCGGGCATCGGACTTGACGCCGCGAATGTGCTGGCACATCTGGGAAACCACGTCGAGGTGCCGTCCGCGAACGTCTGCTGTGGACTGACCTGGCACTCGACCGGCCAGCTCGCCAAGGCACGCCGGGTGGTCGAACGCACCGCGCGGGCGCTGCTCTCGTGGACGAGCCGGGGCGTTCCGGTGATCGGCCTGGAACCGAGCTGCACGGCGTTCCTCCGCGTGGAGGCGCCGAAGCTGTCCGACGACCCCGCCGTCCAAGCGCTTGCGCGGGCCACCCGGACGTTCGCCGAGCACGTCGCGCCGATGCTGCCCGCGGTGGAGGGCACCCGCGAGGCCGTCGTGCAGACGCACTGCCACCAGTACGCGGAACTCGGCTTCGACCCGGACCGCGAGGCCATGGCCAGGGCGGGTCTCAAGCCGACGGTCGTCGAGGGCTGCTGCGGGCTCGCGGGCAACTTCGGTTTCGAGAAGGGCCACTACGACGTGTCGATCGCGTGCGCCGAGCAGGACCTGCTGCCCGCGTTGCGGGACAACGAGGACGCGCTGGTGATCGCGGACGGCTTCAGCTGCCGCACGCAGATCCGCCACACGACCGAACGCGAGCCGGTCCACCTGGCGAGCGCGCTGGCGGCCCGCCTGGGCGTGGTTCACCGCTGACCGACGGGAAACGCCGGTCGCTAGTCGCGGTCCAGCACCGAGTCCTTCGAGGTCTCGCGCATGAACCCGTAGACCAGCAACGAGATCAGCACGCACCCGGCGACGTAGTAGAAGAACACCGACTCCATGCCGGCCTGCTTGAACCACAGCGCCACGTACTCGGCCGTGCCGCCGAAGATCGCCACGGTCAGCGCGTACGGCAGGCCCACGCCGAGCGCGCGGATGTTCGTCGGGAACAGCTCGGCCTTCACGATCGCGTTGATCGACGTGTAGCCGGTGACGATCACCAGGCCGCCGAGCATCAGCAGGAACGCCGGGAACGCCTCGGAGGTCTTCGCGAGCGTCGACAGCAACGGCACGGTGGCCAGCGTGCCCAGCACCCCGAACCCGAGCAGCAGCGGACGGCGCCCGATCCGGTCCGACAACGCGCCCGCGACCGGCTGCAGCACCACGAACACCAGCAGCGCGGCGAAGTTGATCCAGCTGACCGTCGCGGCGTCGATCTTGCTCGTGTTCACCATGAACTTCTGCAGGTAGGTCGTGAACGTGTAGAACGCGACCGTGCCGCCCAGCGTCAGACCCACGACGAGCAGGCATTCCTTGGGGTGCTTGAGCAACGCCCTGAAGGTGCCCTTCTCGTCGGCGCTCTCCTTCTGCTTCTCGAAGTTCGCCGACTCGTCCATGCCGCGCCGCAGCCACATCACGACGACCGCCCCGGTCGCGCCGATGACGAACGCGATCCGCCAGCCCCACTCCATCATCTCGGTCTTCGAGAGGAACTGCTGCAACACGATCTGCACGCCCAGCGCCACCAGCTGGCCGGCCGTCAGAGTCACGTACTGGAAGCTGGAGTAGAAGCCGCGCCGTGCGGGAGAGGCCACTTCGGACAGATAGGTCGCCGAGGTCGCGTACTCACCGCCGACCGACAGGCCCTGCAGCAACCGGGCGAGCACCAGCAACACCGGCGCGGCGACACCGATCGACGCGTACGACGGCGTCAGCGCGATGATCAGCGAGCCCGCGGCCATCAGCGTGACCGACAACGTCAGCGCCGCACGGCGTCCGTGCCGGTCGGCGTACCGGCCGAGCAACCAGCCGCCCAGCGGCCGCATGAGGAAGCCGACGGCGAACACGGCGGCGGTGTTGAGCAGCTGCGCGGTCTGGTCGCCCTTCGGGAAGAACGCGGCGGCGAAGTAGATGCTGAACGCGGTGTAGGCGTACCAGTCGTACCACTCGATCAAGTTGCCGACCGACCCGCGCAGCACGTTCGCCACCACCCGGCGCTCGCTGCTCTTCTCCTGAACGACTGTCATGCCGGACACCATTCCGACGGCGCCGCACCCCTCACAACCTGGGCTGAGGCTTCTTTACAGTCACTTAAGCGCGTCGGCACACCACAGAAACGACCTCATGGGGCGATACTGCTCCCATGCGGGTGCTGTTGGTCGAAGACGACGACGGTGTCGCCGACGCCCTGGTGGAAGCGCTGCGGGCGAACGGCCACCGGCCTGCCCGCGTGCGCAGGGGTGCCGACGCGCTGATCGCCCACCGCGACGCGGACGTCGTGCTGCTCGACCTCGGACTGCCCGACCAGGACGGCCTGGAGGTGTTGCGCAAGCTCCGCAAGATCGACCCGGTGCCGGTGCTCGTGCTGACGGCGCGCGGTGACGAACGCACGGTGGTGCGCGGGCTGCGGCTGGGCGCGGACGACTACCTGGTGAAGCCGGTGCGGCTGGCCGAGTTGCTGGCGCGCATCGACGCGGTGGCGCGGCGCAGCGCGGCCCGGTCGCAGGAACCGGACGAGCTCGTGCGGGTGTCCGATGTGGAGATCGACCTGCAGAGCCGTCAGGTCGTGGTCGGCGGGCGCGAGATCTCGTTGACCACCAAGGAGTTCGACGTGCTCGCGGTGCTGGCGCGCCGGCCCGGCACGGCGGTGAGCCGCCAGCAGCTGATGGACGAGGTGTGGGGCAACGCGTTCGTGGCGGTCTCACGCACGCTCGACGTCCACCTCACGCAGTTGCGCGCCAAGCTCGACCGGCCGGGTCTGCTGCACACGATCCGCGGTTTCGGCTACCGGCTCGGTGAATAGATGCGGCAACGGCTTCTGTTGGTGCTGCTGCTGTTCTCGCTCTCGGCTGTCACCGCGTTCGCCTTCCCGTTGCTGATGAGCACGGCCTCGGAGCGCACCCAGCAGTTCGTGATCAGCCGCACCGCCGATCTGGACCGCTTCGCCACGCTGCCGGTCGACGTCGTGGTCTCCGAGGCGGAGCGCTACGCCGAGGTGTACGGCGAGGAGATCGTGGTCGTCGACGCGTCCGGCACGCCCGTCGTCGAGTCGGGCATGACGGTCGAGGACGTGTCGCCGCAGATCGACGCGGCGCTGCGCAACCAGCCCGCCGCGCCCGTGCCGACCGTGCTGCCGTGGAGCGGCGGCGACGTGCTGTTCGCCCGGCCCGTCGGCATCGGCACGAAGGTCGCGGGCGCCGTGGTGCTGCGGGCCTCGACGCGCGTAGCCGCTTTGGACGTGGCACGGCGGTGGGCACTGGTGCTGGCCGGGGCGTTGCTGGCGGCGTGCGCGTGCGTGCTGCTGGCGCTCGTCGTGTCCCGCTGGCTGCTGCGGCCGCTCAAGGAACTGGACCGGGGCGTCCGGGCGGTCGCGGAAGGGCAACGGCGCACCCACGTCGCCGACACCGCCGGTCCGGCCGAGCTGCGGGCGTTGTCGGAGTCGTTCAACCGCATGTCCGACGCCGTCGCCGAGGCCGCCGACCAGCAACGACGTTTGATCGCCGACGCCTCGCACCAGCTGCGCAACCCCATGGCCGCGCTGCGGTTGCGCGTCGACATGCTGCCGTCCAACGGCTCGCTGCTGACCGAGGTCGAACGCCTGGAGTCGTTGCTGGACGGGCTCCTGGCGCTGGCCTCCGCCGAGAGCACCGCCACCGAACGCGCCGCGGGCGGCGTCGAACCCGAACTCGCCGACCTGCAGGTCGTGGCGCACGACCGCGTCGACGCCTGGCGCGCGGCGGCCCAGGCGGACGGCGTCACGATCACCGTCGACGACCGCACGCCCGGGCTCGTGCGGTGCGCGGTGTCGGACCTCGCGCAGGTGCTGGACGTGTTGCTGGACAACGCCATCAAGTACGGCGGCACCGAGGTCACCGTGATCTGCGACCGCGCCACACTGACCGTGCGGGACAACGGCCCGGGCCTGTCCAAAAAGGACATCGGGCGCGCCACCGAACGGTTCTGGCGCGGCGACGACTCCCGCCGCGGCACGGGACTGGGCCTGGCCATCGCGGAACGCATCGTCACCGCGCACGACGGAAAGCTGCGGCTGCGCACGGACGGCGGACTCGTCGTGACGGTGGAACTGCCGAAGGAGCCGTTGCTGTGAGGCGCCGGACGTTCCTGCTCGGGGCACTCGCTCTCACCGCGTGCGGAACGAGCGAACCCGCCGGCACGATCAGGATCGCGGGAGGCGAGCCCGGCGGTTTCTACAACGACTTCGCCGCGCTGATCTCCCGCCTGGCGCCCAGCCCGCTGACCATCACCCCGGTCGAGACCGGCGGCAGCGCCGACAACCTGAAACACCTCCGCGAGGGCGGCGCCGACATCGGCCTCTCCCTGAGCGACAGCGCCCACATGGAACCCGGCCTCGTCGCCCTGGGCCGCGTCTACGAGAACTACCTGCAGCTCGTGGTCCTGCAGTCCTCGCCGTACACGACAGCGGCCGACCTCATCGGCAAGCCGGTGTCGCTGGGCGCGGACGGCTCCGGCGCCGCGCTGCAGGGCTCCAGGCTCGCGCTGGGCGTGCAGGAGGAGCACTACCCGTTGCGCAACGCAGTCGACGCCCTGAAGGCGGGCGAGATCGCCGCCCTGCTGTGGTCCGGCGGCGTCCCGACCCCGGAACTCGACAGGGCCAGCGGCATCAGGCTGCTGCCGCTCGACGGCTTCCTGCCGAGACTGCGCGAGGACTACGGCAAGGTCTACGAACGCGTGGACGTCCGCATGGGCGTCTACGGCTCCCCCGTCGACGTCCCCACGATCGGCACGCCGAACCTGCTGGTGTGCCGCCCCGACCTGAGCACCGAGTTCGCGGGCGCCGTCGTGCGGCTGCTCGTGGGCAGGGCGGCGGAACTCGTGCCGGAGCAGGCACTCGGCACCCAGTACCTCGACGTGCGCAGCCTCATCGACACGGGCAAGGTGCCCCTGCACCCAGGCGCGGCAGCGGAGTACCGGAGGCTCCACGGATGATCATCACGATGGCGTCGGTCTCGCTGGACGGGTTCATGGAGGGCCCCGGCCACGACATCAGCTGGCACGTCGTCGACGACGAGATGCACGAGCACTTCAACACCGAGCTCGCGCGGATGGACAGGTTCATCGACGGCCGCCGCAACCACGAGACCATGCTCGAAGCGTGGCCGCACACCGACGACCACCCGGAGTGGCCGCAGCCGATGCACGACTTCGGCCGGATCTGGCGGGAGATGCCCAAGATCGTCTACTCGCGGACGCTGGAGACCACCGGCTGGAACACCACGGTGAAGCGCGAGGTCGTGCCCGACGAGATCAGGGCGCTGCCCGGCGACAGCATGGTCGGCGGCGCGCAGCTGGTGGGGTCGTTCTTCGAGCACGACCTGATCGACGAGGTCCGGCTCTACCTCAACCCGGTCGCGATCGGAGAGGGCACACCGTTCTTCAAGAAGCCGATCGCCCTGGCGCTCAAGAGCACCAGGGCGTTCGGAACAGGTGTGGTCGAGCTGATCTACGGCAGGCGCTGACCCAGCAGCAAGGCCGCCGCGGCGGCGAACATCGCCGTCATCGTGCCGAGCAACAGCCACGGCTTCGACGCGTCCGCCTGCTTCTTCTCGTAACCGATCTGCTCGCCGAGCGTGTCGTAGACGCGCCGCAGCTCCTCGGCGGAGGCGGCCTTGAAGAACTCGCCGCCGGAGATCTTCGCGATCTCCTTCATCGAGTCGTCGTCGACGGGCACGGACTGCTGCCGGCCCTCGATGTCGACCACACCGTCCTCGGTGCCGAACGAGATCGTGGAGATCGGGGTGCCGGCCTTCTTCGCGTCCTCGGCCGCGTCGAAGGCCTTGCGGGTGCCGACGGTCTCCTTGCCGTCCGTCATCAGCACGATGCGGGCGGGCGGAGGGCCCTCGGCGCCGCCGACGACCTTGCCGAACGAGTCGATCGACGCCATCGCGGCGACCAGCGCGTCACCGGTCGCGGTCGACTGGGCGAGCTTGAGCCCGTCGATCGACTGCGTGACGGCGGCGCGGTCGGTGGTCGGCGCGACCAGCACGGTGGCCGAGCCGGCGAACGAGATCAGGCCGAGGTTGATGCCCGGCGTGAGGCCCTCGGCGAACGACTTGGCGGCCACCTGCGCGGCCTCCAGCCTCGACGGCTTCACGTCGGTGGCCTTCATCGACAGCGACACGTCGACCACGAGCATCACGGTCGCCCGGTTGCGCGGGACCCGTTGCTCGGACGTCGGGCCGGCCAGCGCGACCGTCAGCAACGCCAGTGCGGCCAGCAGGAACGCCGCCGGGACGTGGCGCGACCAGCGTTCCCGCTTGGGCGCGACCTTCTCCAGCAGTTCCAGGTTCGTGAACCGCAGCACCCGCTTGCGGCGGACCCGTTGCGCCACCACGTATCCGGCGGTGAGCAGTGCCACGCCGAGCAGCAGCAGGAACCACCACGGGGCGACGAAGTTCGAGAAGCTCATGCGACACCCCCAGACCAGCGGCGCTTGCGCGCCACCACGAAACGAACCGTGTCCGCGATCCAGTCCGAGTCGGTCCGCAGCACCAGGTGCCCGGCGCCCGCGCGCCGCAGGCCCGCCGCCACCTCGCCCCGGTGTTCCGCGGCCGCGGCGTTGAACTCCTTGCGCAGCAACGCGGACGCGGTCACCTCGCGCTGCCGCCCGCTCTCCGGGTCGGACAGCACGACGGTGCCGACCTCGGGCAGGTCGACGTCACGCGGGTCGACGACCTCGATGGCCACGATGTCGTGACGCGCGGACAGGGCGCGCAACGGCCGTTGCCACTCCATCTCGCCGAGGAAGTCGGAGATCACCACGATCAGGCCGCGCCGGCGCGGCGGACGGCGCAGTTGTTCGAGCAACGCGGCCAGGTCTCCGCGGGTGCCCTCGGGCGCCCGGTCGATCTCGGCGATCTTGCGGATCATGCCGCGCGCGTGGGCCAGGCCGCCGCGCGCCGGGATGCGGACGCTCTCCGCGCCCGTCGAGACCGCGGCGCCGATCCGGTTGCCGCCGCCCCGCGTCAGGTGCGCGACCGCGGCCGTCGCGGCGATGGCGAGATCGCGCTTCTCGCACGCGGCTGTGCCGAAGTCGAGCGACGGCGACAGGTCGATCGCCAGCCACGTCTCCAGCTCGCGGTCGGCGACCGTCTCGCGGATGTGCGGGATCGTCGTGCGGGCCGTGACCGCCCAGTCCATCCGGCGCACGTCGTCGCCGGGCTGGTAGGTGCGGGCCTCGCCCGGTTCGGAGCCCGGCCCCGGCACGAGGCCGAGGTGGTTGCCCTGCAGCAGGCCGTCGAGACGGCGCCGGACCTCGAGCTCCAGCATGCGCAGCGCGGCTTCCATCTTGACGCCGCGCAGGACGGGCGGCGCCCAGGACGGGCGCTCCTCCTCGGCCTTGTCCCTGCTCACGGCCTACCAGCCGGAACCGGCTGCTGCGGACGGGCCGACACCTGCGGCAACGGCACGATCTGCAGCACTCGGGTGATGATGTGGTCGATCGGCACGCCGTCGGCCAGCGCGTCGTACGAGAGCACCAGGCGGTGGCGCAGCACGTCCGGCACGACGTCCACGACGTCCTGCGGCAGCACGTAGTCGCGGCCGCGGACGAGCGCGAGGCCACGCGCGGCGGCGATGATGCCGAGCGACGCACGCGGCGAGGCACCGTAGGCGACCCAGCCGGCGACGTCGGTGAGGCCGTGCTCGCCGGGCGCGCGGGTCGCGATCACCAGGCGGACCACGTAGTCGACGAGCGCGTGGTGAACGAAGACGCGCGACGCGACGCCCTGCAGGCGCACCAGTTCCTCGGGCGAGAGGACCTGGTTCGGCGTGGGCGCCTCGACGCCCATGCGGTAGACGATCTCGCGCTCTTCCTCGGCGGTCGGGTACTCGACCTGGATCTTGAACAGGAACCTGTCGCGCTGCGCCTCCGGCAGCGGGTACACGCCCTCGTTCTCGATCGGGTTCTGCGTCGCCAGCACCAGGAACGGGTTCGGCATCGGGAACGTGCGGCCACCGATGGACACGTGCCGCTCGGCCATGACCTCGAGCATCGCCGACTGCACCTTGGCGGGCGCGCGGTTGATCTCGTCGGCGAGCACGAAGTTCGCGACGACGGGTCCGAGCTCGACGTCGAAAGTCTCGGTGGACTGGCGGTAGATGCGGGTGCCGAGGATGTCGGCGGGCACCAGGTCGGGCGTGAACTGCACGCGGGAGAACGAGCCGCCGACCACGCGGGCGAACGTCTCGACGGCGAGCGTCTTGGCGACGCCCGGCACACCTTCGAGCAGCAGGTGGCCCTTGGCCAGCAGACCCACGAGCATCCGCTCGACGAGCCGGTCCTGGCCGACGATGACCCGCTTCACCTCGAACACGGTGCGTTCGAGCAGCTGGGCGTCACGAGCCGGGGTGACGGGCGCCGATGCGTTCGGCGTTGCCTCGGCGGCGGGCTCGGTCACGTGCGGGCCTCCATGCGGAACAGGGTTTACCGATCGTTGAACAGTCTTACTCGCCGCCTGTTCAACCGCTGTGAAGGGTGTCCAGGTCGGCGGGCGTGTCGACGTCCCTCGCCTCACCGGGCAAAGCGGACACCTCGACGGGGTCGAGCCGCAGAAGAGTCTTGCGCAGCGGCAGGTTCCGCGGATCTTCGGGTAGGGCCCGGCGGAGGTCGGCGGCGTTCCAGCAGCCGATCAGCCACTGCACCCTGTCGTCCTTGAGCACGGCGTTGCGGCCGGCCGCCCGCAGCCTCGCGATGGTGTCGCGCGTGAGCCCGGGCTGGTCCACGGCGAGCACCACGACCCAGTCCTCGGTGATCTTCGCCAGTCCGGCGGCCAGACCGGCGAGCGGTCCTCCGCCGGGCGGCTCCTCGCGTGCCCAGATGACGCCCGGCAGGTCCTTCTCCGGTCCCACGACGACCTTCTGCGCCGCGTCGTCCACAACGGACAGCACGTGGTCGAGCAGCGTCGCGTCCCGATAGGACAGCGCGGCCTTGTCGACGCCACCGAGCCGCTCGCCCTTGCCACCGGTGAGGATGATCACCGCGTAGGTCATGCCCTGCCTCCGATGTGCGTGGCGATGCCCTCCAGGAACAGGTGCAGGCCGAAGTCGAAGTCGGCGGCGACGTCGTCGGCGTCGAAGAGGTCGTCCATGTCGAAGACGCCGGCCGCGACGATCTTCGCGAGCGCGGGCATCCGGCGCGGGTCGACGATCTCGCGCAGCCGCTGCCCGTACTCGCGGCTGAACTGGGCCGGGTTGTCCTCGTACCCCTTCGTCAACGCGACGCTCAGCCACGCCTCGCCGTGCACGAACGTCATCAGGCCCATCACCACGCCGACCTTCTCCCCCACTTCCAGCGGGGTGCCTTCGAGCGCACCGAGCGCGCTGTCGAACCAGGCGAGGCTCTTGGGGCCGGTCGGCGGGCCGCTCATCGGGATCTGCAGGAACCACGGACGCTTGCGGATGCCGTCGAGCATCGCTTTCGCCCAGGACCCGAGCTTGTCGCGCCACTCGCCGTCCGGCAGCGCGGGCGGTGCGTCGAACGCGGCGTCGGCCATCAACGTGAGCAGCTCGTCTTTGCTCTTCACGTGCCGATAGAGGGCCATCGTGGCGTTGCCCATCTCCTGCGCGACGCGTGCCATCGACACGGCGGCGAGCCCCTCGGCGTCCGCGACCGCGATGGCGGCCCGCGTGATGTCGGCGGCGTCGATGGTCGGCTTGCGCCCCCTCTTCATACCCACTAGTCAAACAGATGCGTATGCCATACGCTAATTCAGGTTTTGCGTATGAGATACGCATAAAAGGGGGTTCGATGATCGTCGAGACAGAGGGTCTGACGAAGAGGTACGGCTCCACGACCGTGCTCAACGGCCTGGATCTGAAGGTGGCGGAAGGGTCCGTACTCGCTCTGCTCGGGCCGAACGGCGCCGGCAAGACGACCACGATCCGCATCCTGAGCACGCTGACCAGGCCCGATGGCGGCACGGCGCAGGTGTGCGGGTTCGACGTGGTGCGCGAGGCCGCCGCCGTGCGCGGCGCGATCAGCCTGACCGGGCAGTACGCGGCGGTGGACGAGGAGCAGACCGGGCGCGAGAACCTCGTCATGATCGCCCGCCTGCGCGGTTTCGCGAGGCCGGTGGCTCGCACACGGGCTCTCGAACTGCTGGAGCGGTTCGGCCTGGCCGACGCGGCGGACCGGCGGGTGCGCACCTGCTCCGGCGGCATGCGCCGGCGCCTGGACCTGGCGATGAGCCTGGTGGCACCGCCGCGGCTGCTGTTCCTGGACGAGCCGACCACCGGCCTCGACCCGGTCAGCCGCTCAACGATGTGGGACGCGATCGGGGACCTCGTGCGCGACGGCGTGACGATCTTCCTCACCACCCAGTACCTGGAGGAGGCCGACCGCCTCGCCGACCGGATCGTGGTGCTGAACAACGGGGGCGTCGTCGCGGACGGCACCGCGGACGCGTTGAAGAACTCGGTCGGCGGCACCCGCCTGGATCTGACCTTCTCCTGCGCCGGGGACGCGCTGCGAGCCCAGGCCGTGACCGGCGGGGTGGCCGACGGCGTGACGCTGAGCGTCCCGTCCGACGGCAGTGCGGTGCACCTGCACCGCGTGCTCGACGACCTGCTGACCGCACAGGTCGGCGCGCTGCGGGTGTCCACGCACCGCCCGACCCTGGACGACGTCTTCACGTCCCTGACGGCGGTGGCCGCATGACCGCCTCGCTGACGATGATCGGCCGCAGCATCCGGCTGAGCCGCCGCAACCTCGACCTCGTGATCATGTCGATCGTGCTGCCCGTGCTGATGATGGCGCTGTTCGTGTACGTGTTCGGCGGCGCGATCGGCTCCGTCCAGTCCTATGTGGACTACGTGGTGCCCGGCATCCTCGTGCTGTGCACCGGCTACGGCGCCACGTCCACCGCGATGTCCGTGGCCGACGACATGAAGAAGGGTGTGGTCGACCGGTTCCGCTCGATGCCGATCAGCGGGTTCTCCGTGCTCACCGGCCACGTCGTCGCCTCGGTCGCCCGCAACGCCCTCGCGACGTCCGCCGTGGTGCTGGTCGCGCTGCTGATGGGCTTCCGTCCGGCCGCCTCGGTCGCCGGATGGGTGCTGGCGATGGGTGTGCTGGCGCTCTACGTGCTGGCGCTGTCGTGGCTCGCGGCGGGCTTCGGCGTGGTCGCACGGACCGTCGAGTCGGCCAGCCTGCTCGGGTTCTTCATGCTGTTCATCCCGTATCTGAGCAGCGCTTTCGTGCCGGTGGAGACGATGCCGTCCTGGCTGCGCGCCGTCAGCGAACACCAGCCGATCACGCCGGTCATCGAGACCGTCCGGACGCTGCTGAACGATCAGCCGGTCACCTCGGGCTGGCTCGCGCTGGCGTGGTCCGGCGGGCTGCTGGTCGTGGCGTTCGGCTGGGCCACCTGGTTGTTCGGCCGGATCAACCGCCGTTGAGGTGCGCGGCGTCGAGGCGGGTCAGCTCGTCCGGAGTGAGGTTCAGCTCGCCCGCCTCGACGTTCTGCCGCAGGTGCGCCGGGTCGCCCGTGCCGGGGATGACCAGCACGTGCGGCCCGCGTGCCAGCGTCCACGCCAGCCGGATCTGCGCGGGCGTGGCGCCGCGGGCGTGCGCGATCTCCGTGACGACGTCGTCCTCGGCCGACGTCCCGGCCTCCTGGTTGGCGCCGGCGAGCGCGAAGAACGGCACGTACGCGATGCCCCGCTCCCCGCACACGCCGACGAAGTCGTCCTGCTCGGGGTGGTGCCCGAGGCCGTAGGAGTTCTGCACGCACACCACGGTCGCGATCTTCTGCGCCTGGTCGAGGTGGTGCGGCTTGACGTTGGACAGGCCGAGGTGCCGGACCAGCCCGTCGCGCTGCAGCTCCGCGAGCCGCTCGAAGTGCGCGCTGAGGTCGTCCAGGCCGCTGATCCGCAGGTTGACCACGTCGAGGTGGTCTCGGCCGAGCTGCCGCAGGTTCTCCTCGACCTGGCCCTTGAGCTGCTCCGGCGTCGCGAGCGGCAGCCACTCCCCCTGCGGCGTGCGGCCGGGCCCGATCTTGGTGACGATCACCAGGTCCTCCGGGTACGGCGAGAGCGCGCTGTTGATCAGCTCGTTCGCCGACCGCGTGGCGGAGAAGTAGAAGGCGGCCGTGTCGATGTGGTCGACCCCGAGCTCCACGGCCTTCCGGAGCACCTCGATCGCCTGCCCCCGGTCACGCGGCTCGGCCCGGCGGTCGAACGCCGTCCCCCGCTGCGGCAGTCGCATCGCGCCGAACCCGACCCGGTTCACGGTGAGGTCACCCAGTCGCCACGTCATTCCTCCCACTGTGCCAGCCTTGGCGACGTGGGACTGTTCACGCTCTCCGATGCCCAGGCCGAACTCGCACGGCTGCTGCCCGTGCTCGACGAGATCGTGCGCCTGCGCGCCGACGCCGCCGAGCTGGCCGTCGGGGGTTCCCCGCTGGGCGGTCTGCCCGAGTTCAAGGCCGCGCAGGCCCGGCTGGACGAGCTGATGGAGACCGTGCAGAAGACCGGGGCGGAGCTGAAGAACCTCGCGCCGTTGCTCGTGGACTTCCCGTCGGAGAGGGACGGCGTGCCGGTGCTGCTGTGCTGGCTGGAGGGTGACCGGGAACTCGGCTGGTACCACCGGACGGATCTGGGCTTCGCGGGCCGCCGCCGGCTCTAGCCGGGCGCCAGCAGGGCGGGCAGGCCGGGACCTGCGGGGTCCCTGCCAGCACGCGCAGGTCCACTTCGTGATCTTCGCACGGTGACCGGATCCGTCCGCTCCTCGGCCGGGTCGTGCCTGTCCCCCACCCTTCGGGCCAGCGAGGCTGGGGACATGAAGCGAGCATTGATCGTCATCGACGTGCAGGAGTCGTTCCGCCGGCGCGCCAACTGGGCCGAGGTGTCCAACCCCGACGTCGTCGGCAAGGTGAACCAGCTGGTCGACCTGAGCCGCGACGCCGGTGACCTCGTCGTGTGGGTGCTGCACTCCGAGCCCGGTTCCGGCGACGTGTTCGACCCCGCGCTCGGGCACGTGCGGCTGATCGACGGGCTCAAGCCTCTCGACGACGAGCCGGTTCTCACCAAGACCGCGCACAACGCGTTCACCACGACGAACCTGCAGCAGACGCTGACGGCGCGGGGCGTGCGGGAGTTGCTGATCAGCGGCATCCGGACCGAGCAGTGCTGCGAGACCACGACGCGGGTCGGGTCGGACCTCGGGTTCGACATGACGTTCGTGACGGACGCGACGGCGACCATGCCGTTGCCGCACTGGCGCACCGGGAAGGTGCTCGGGGTCGAGGAGATCATCGAGCGCACCGAGTACGTGCTCGCCGGCCGGTTCGCGCGGATCTCGGATGTCGCTACGCTGACCGGATCGTGACCAGAGTCGTCTTCCTGCTCATACCTGGAGTGCACCTGCTCGACCTCGCGGGGCCGGCGCAGGTGTTCTCCAGTGCTGCCGATCTCGTGAACGGGTACGCGTTGTCCTACGTGGGCGACACGGACACCGTGCTCAGCCATCAGGGTGTGCCGCTCGGAGCGTCGCGTGAGTTGCCCTCTCTAGCGGTGGACGACCTCGTGTTCGTGCCGGGGTGGCGGTCGCCGAAGATCGTGGGGACCGGTCACTTGAGCGAACGAGCGTTGGCGTGGTTGCGCGCGCACCACGACGGCGGTGGCACGGTGGCGAGTGTGTGTGCCGGTGCGGATGCGTTGGGACGCGCCGGTTTGCTCGACGGACGGCGTTGCACCACGCATCACGAACTGCAGGAAGAGCTCGCACGGCGCTACCCCGCCGCACAGGTCGTGCGTGATGTCTTGTTCGTGGAGGACAACAGGGTCGTGACGTCTGCGGGCATCGCGAGCGGTATCGACCTTGCGTTGCATCTCGTCGCCGTACGTCATGGGCCCACCGTGGCCGCCGCGATCGCACGGACGATGGTCATCTACGCGCGCAGGAACGGCGACGACCAGCAGGCCAGTGTGCTGATGCGGCATCGGTCGCACATCAACGAGACGGTGCACCGCATTCAGGACGTCATCGAGTCACGGCTCGCCGAGCGCCTTTCTCTCTCGGAGCTCGCCGTCCACGCCGGGTGCAGCGAACGGACCGTGACGCGGTTGTTCGGCCGTGCGACGGGCATGACGCCGTTGAAATATCAGCAGGCGTTGCGTGTCGAACGGGCCGAGCACCTGATCGGTCAAGGCGCCACGGTGGAGACGGCGGCGCGCAACGTCGGTTTCGAAGACGCCCGGATGCTGCGCCGATTGCGCTCCCGCTGAGCCACACGCGTGCGGACGTCCACAGTCGACGGAACACCCCTCGCACGCCACCGGAACCGGCCTAAGCTGAGCCGGGTGACGACTCTGGCGAACCGGCCCAACACCGCGTTGCTCGTGATCGACGTGCAGAACGGCGTGGTGAACCACGCCCACAACCGGGACGAGGTCGTCGCCAACGTGGCCGCGCTCGTCGACAAGGCGCGCGCGGCCGGCGTCGACGTCGTGTGGGTGCAGCACAGCAACGCCGAGCACATGCCCGAGGAGTCCGACGGCTGGCACTTCGTACCCGAGCTGATGCTCGCCGAGGGCGAACCGGTGGTGCACAAGACCTACGCCGACGCGTTCGAGGCGACCGACCTGGAAGAAGTGCTGGCGGACAAGGGAATCGGCAGGCTCGTGGTGTCCGGCGCGCAGACCGACGAGTGCATCCGCTCGACGCTGCACGGCGCCATCGTGCGCGGCTATGACGCCCTGCTGGTCAGCGACGCGCACACGACCGAGGACCTGTCGGAGTACGGCGCCCCCACGCCGGACAAGGTCATCGCGCACACCAACCTGTACTGGGAGAACCACACCGCGCCCGGCCGCAGCGCGGGCGTCGTGAAGACCGAGGACGCGTTCAAGCCCGCGTGATCAGGTGCCCGCTCGGCAGGTAGTCGATCTTCCAGTCCTCGTAGACGCCGCACAGCCCGCACTTCAGGCACCGCAACCCGACGGTCAGCCAGCGCACCTCGCCGTCCGGAAGGCACGACGACCCGAGTGCGGCGGCGAACTCCTCGCCACCGCACGTGCACTCGCACTCCTCCGCGTCGTCGAGGTCCCAGTGCTCGTCGGAGTCGCCGATGAACTCCGCGAGTCCGCAGCCGAGGCAGGTCCGGCGCATCGCCTGGTCCTCGGTCACCTGCACCGTGAACGACGTGCCGCCACATCCGCCGCACACGGACTCGACGACGTGCGTGACCTCGTACCCGTCTTCCTGGTACTCGCGGATCGCCTCGTCGAGCGTCATCCCGCCACCCGGTTGATCCCGTCGCTGCGCAGCACGCGTTCCGCCTGGGCGCCCTTCGCGAGCGCCACCATCGCGCGTCCCACGAGTTCCGTGGTCGTGACGTACTTCGGCGCCACCTTGCGCAACACCGGGTACAGCCACGAGGACCACGAGTAGAGGTACCGGTAGATCCGGGTGCGCGACGTGATCCCGTGCAGTGGCTGGATGAAGCCGGGCCGCAGCACGAACACCGGCCGGTCCAGCGCCAGAAGCTCGTTCTCCGTGCGTCCCTTCACCCGCGCCCACATCGTCTTGCTGCCCGCGTCCGCGCCCTCACCGGACACGTACACGAAGGTGCCGCCAACGACCCGTGCGGCCTCCAGCGCGTAGTCATGCGTTACGGGCGTGTACTCGGCCTCGGTCAGACCGGCGGACGTCACGCCCATGCAGTAGAAGCACGCGTCGGCACCGGCAAACTCCGACGCGACCGGGGACAGGTCGCCGAAGTCGGCGTGCACGACGTGCCGCAGTTTCGGATCGCTCGTGCCCAACGGCGAACGTCCCACCGTCACAACGGATGTCACCGCGGGGTCGAGCAGGCACTCGCGCAACGCGCCCTGACCCACCATGCCGGACGCACCGAACACCACGATCTTCACGGCACCAAACTAGTCTCCAGCGCCGCGGTGACGCGCTCGCCGTCTCCGGTCGCCAGCAGGTCCAGCAACGCACCCCGGAGCAACGCGAGCTCACGCGTGCGCAGGGCCAGTCCGGCAGCGGTGTCACGCACGTCCTCGGGCTGAGAAGTCTTGAGCACCTCCAGCCAGTCCTTCACGGTCGCACGCGCGAAGCCCGCCCACGGTCCGTCAGGCTCCACGAGAGAACGTGCGTACGCCTCCAGCCACAACGTCAACAACGGCCGGTGTGCCGGCGCGGCCAGCCACTCCCACAACCGCCGCACCACTCCCGGCCCCGTGCCGATGTCGGCGAGCAGCGCCAGTTCGTCGGCGCGTGCTCGCGCCAGCAATGCCTTGACCAGGCCTTCCTTGCTACCGAAGAGGTAGAGCAGCACGCGTGTGCTCGATCCGATGGCCGTCGCCAGCGGCCGCAGCGACACGTCGGCGAGGCCGTGGGTGAGCACGTACCGGTAGGCGGCTTCGAGCAGTTCGGTCTCGCGGGCGGACGGCATGGCGCTATTCTCGCATTACTGAAACACTCGTGTCAGTGGAGGCGACCATGCTGATCCGCCCGCTCGGCCATCCCGGCGACCTCGGCTGGGTGGTGCAGGCGCACGGCGAGCTCTACGCGTCCGAGCTCGCCTGGGACACCTCGTTCGAGGCGTTGGTCGCCAAGATCGTCGGCGACTACGCGGCGGACCACGACCCCGCGAGAGAGGGTGCGTGGATCGCCGAACTCGACGGCCAACGCGTCGGATGCGTGTTCTGCGTTCGTGAGGACGACACGACTGCGAAGTTGCGCGTGCTGCTCGTGCACCCCGACGCGCGTGGCCACGGCGCGGGCAACAAGCTCGTCAGCACGTGCGTCGAGTTCGCCCAGAACGCGGGCTACGAACGCATGGTGTTGTGGACGGTCGACGGTCTCGCGTCCGCCAGGAAGATCTACGAGGCGCACGGGTTCGAGCTCCGCGAGGAGACCCCGCAGCACAGCTTCGGCCACGACGTGACCGGCCAGCTCTGGACGCGCGACCTTTGACCGCCCACCGGTCCGCTGGCTACGAACAGGCCCAGGTGGACGGTCCCCAGAAGTTGTCCTCGGCGCGCCACTGGCGGTGACCCGCCAACAAGCCGGTGTCCGTCACAGCCAGGATGTGCAGATTGGGTCCAGGGTCGCCCAGGAACGTGCTGCCCTGCCAGGCGCCGTACGCGTTGCCGACGCCGGGCTTGAAGTACCCGCTGGCGAGCAGGCCGTCGCGGTTGATGCCGATCGGGCTGCTCGGCGAGATCTTGTAGTCGCGCACCACCGCGCCGGTGAGGCTCCACTCCCGCAGCGAGTAGAACTGGCCGTCGACGCGGCCGATCACCCTGCCGCCCTGGAACTTCTCGATCCGCACGGCGGGGTGGCCGGCGATTCGCACGGTGGTGCCGTCGGTCGACCGGATCACCCCGCTGCGGAACGCGATGCGGCCCTCGTCGTCGATCGCGACCGGGTTGGCGACCTGGATGAGCTCGTACGCGGCGGGGTTCGCGGCCTTCCACACGATCGTCGTGTTCGCGCCGTCGAGATACCCCACGACGTCGCCGTGCTCGTTGATGTCCCGGACGTAGGCGGTACGGCCGGCAGGCACCGGCAGGTACTGCTTCGCGCCGTCGCGGTACACGAACACACCCGTGTCGTCGTTGCTGATGACGTGCCCGGCGCCGTTGACGCCGGCCACCCGGTAGCCGCCCTCCGTGGCCGCGAGCTCGGTCAGCCGGCGGTCGTGCCAGAGCAGCAACAAGCCGTCCTCTGCCTGCCCGGCGAAGTACCTGCCGTCCGGGCTGGCGGCGGACATCGTCCCGCTCGGCGCGTCAGCTGGAAGCGGGAGGTCGGTCGGTCTCCAGGTGCAGGCGGTCTGTGCCTGAGCGGGCACGGCGGCCGCCAGGACGGTGATGACGGCAGCGCACAACGCAGCCACGCGCATGATGAATCCCCCAGGTCGAAATGATGTCGCTGTTGCGGAGCGACATCATCTACGACGAGGTCACAACATGCGAGTGACATACGGCATGATGCCGCCGTACCGCACGGGTGAGATCCGCACCACAGCACCGGAATGCGGCGCTTCCACCATCATTCCGCCGCCCAGGTACAGCGCCACGTGCGTGCCGCCACCCGGTCCCCAGAAGATCATGTCGCCGGGGGCCATCTGCGACAGCGGCACCTTGCGGCCGGAGTTGTACTGGTAGCCGCTGTAGTGCGGCAGGTACACGCCGGCGCCCGCGAAGGCGTACATCATCAGGCCGGAGCAGTCGAAGCCGATCTTGCGGAAGTCGCCGTAGGAGTCGGCGACACCGCCGTCGCGCACGCCGTACGTCGGGCCGTTGTAGTTGCCGCCGCCCCACGCGTAGATGACACCGCGCTGGGCCAACGCCCGGTTGATCACGGTCTGCACGCGGTTGCCGGACGGCGCGGGCGCCGCCGCGATCGGGCGGGGCGACTGCGGCTTGGGCGCGGCCTGAGCAGCGGCCGCGGCGGCGGCACGACGAGCGTTCTCCTCGTCCTCGCGCCTCTTCGCCTCGGTCCACTGGTCGTACTGCTGGCGCTGCGCTTCCAGTCCGTTGACCGCACCTCGCGCCGCGGCCAGCTCACGTTCCACGGCGTCCTTGTCGGCCTGCAGCTCCTCGGTCGCCGCGGCCTGCGCCGAATGCGCGTCCACGGCCACCTGCTGGGCCTGCTCGGCGACCTTCTTCGCCTCGTCCGCGGCGGCCTGCTTCGACTCGGCCTTGGTGAGCGCGGCACGGGCCGCGGAGTCGAGGTTCGCGGCGGTGCCCTGGTCACGCGTGACCTGGTCGAGCCGGTTCAGGCTGGACGCCGACACCGCCTCCAGCATCTGGGCGCGGGCCAGCAGGTCCTCGGGCGACTTGGCGCCGATGTACGCGGAGAACGACCCGACGGTGGTGCCCTGCGCATAGGAGGCCGCAGCGAACTCGTCCAGTTCGAGACGGCTCTTCTCCACGGCCGCGGAGGCCGCGTCGGCCTCGACACGGGCGGCAGCGGCCTCACGACGGGCGGCCTCGGCCTCGGAGATCGCCGTCTCCAGGTCGACGCGCGCCTTGTTGGCGAGCTCGCGCTTGTACGAGACGTCGTCGAACAGCTCCTGCAGGCGTGACTCCGCCTGCGTGAGCCGCCCGGTCAGCTCGCCGACGCGCGCCGCCTTCGCGTCCGCCTCCGCCCGCGTCGCCGAGATCTCCGCGTCGCTCGGGTTCGGTGGCGGAGGCGGCACGGCGGCAGCCGTCCCCGTGAGGACGACCGTCATCAACACCGCGACCACGGCGGAGAGTCGTGTCAACACCGGACATCACCTCCAACCGCATTAGACCAATCAGACGCATCCGGCGCATCAGGAGCTAACGCACCGTCAACCACTCGTGTCACAGTGGAACACGGTCGGTGGTCCTTTTGGGACGATCGGAGTCCGGCGTGTCGCCGGGATGGACCAGCCGACGCGTCTAGTTGACGCCTCGGTCCCGGCCCGCCCAGTACGACTCGCGGAGCTTGAACTTCTGGATCTTGCCGGTCGCCGTGCGCGGGATGGAGTCGCGGAACTCGATCGACGTCGGCGCCTTGTACCCGGCGAGCCGCTCCTTGCAGTGCTTGATCAGCTCGGCCTCGGTGGCCTCGCCGGAGAGCACGACCAGCGCCTTGATCGTTTCACCCCACTTCTCGTGGGGCACGCCGATGACCGCGACCTCGGCGACGGCCGGGTGCGAGAACAGGCAGTCCTCGACCTCGATGGACGAGACGTTCTCGCCGCCGGTGATGATCACGTCCTTCTTGCGGTCCGAGATCGTCAGGTAGCCGTCCTCGTCGAAGAAGCCGCCGTCGCCGGTGTGGAACCAGCCGTCCTCGATCGCGTCCGCGGTGGACTCCGGGTTCTCCCAGTAGCCCTCCATGACGACGTTCGAGCGGGCCATGACCTCGCCGTTCTCCGAGATCCGCAGCTGCGCTCCCAGCGCCGGCGCGCCCGCCCGCGACTGCTTCTTCGCCTTCTCCTCACCCTCCGGCCCCGGCTGGGCGCGGTTGAAGGTGAGCAGCGGCGCCGTCTCGGTCAGGCCGTAGATCTGCAGGAACTCCCAGCCGAGTTCCTCGGTCACGCGCTGGATCGTGCGCGAGGGCGGCGGCGCACCAGCGCACACGATCCGCACGGTGTCACGGCCGGGGATCTCGCCGTCCCACGAGGCAGCGGCGTCCAGCACGGCGTTCCACACGGCCGGTGCGCCGCACATGAGCGTGACGCCGTGGTCGCGCACACGGCGCAGGATCTCGGCGCCGTCGACCTTGCGCAGCACCACTTGTGGCACACCGAGGCCCGCGAGCCCGAACGGCATTCCCCAGCCGTTGCAGTGGAACATCGGCAGCACGTGCATGTACACGTCGCCCTCCCACGCACGGGTGTGCATGGCGAACGTGACCGCGTTAAGCCAGATGTTGCGGTGCGTCAGCTGCACACCCTTGGGGCGCGCGGTCGTGCCGGACGTGTAGTTGATGGTCGCCGTCGCGTCCTCCGAGGGCGCGCTCCACGGCCGTGGCTCCACATCGAACCGAAGCAACGACTCCGACTCCTCGCCGAGCGTGAACCGGTGGCGCGCCACGACGTCGTCCAGTTCCAGCTCCGGGTCGACGAACAACGCCGAGGCACCGCTGTGCTCGACGATGTACTTCACCTCGTCGGGACGCAGGCGGAAGTTCACCGGCACGCAGATCCGCCCGCTGCCGGGCAGCGCGTGCAGCAGTTCGAGCATCCGGGCGGAGTTGTGGCTGACGACGGCGACCCGTTCGCCCTCGCCGACGCCCAGTGCGTCGAACCCGGCCTGCCACGCACGCACGCGGGTCGCCATCTCCCCGTACGTCGTCGTCGCGACCGGCTTCGCGGGCTGGTCCGGTTCGTCGATGGTCGCCGTCGTCGCCGCGAACGCGAACGACGCCCGGTCCAGGAAGTCGGTGGTGATCAGCGGTACGCGCATGAACCCGACCCTACGACCAGGTGCTCGGATCTCCCCAGGACGAGAATCGCCCTCCCCCGGATGGAGGAACGGAACTCAGGTCCGGCAGCACGTCCCCGACGGGTTCGTGCAGCACAACGGCCGCCACGGCGTCGTACGGCGTCGGTTCGGCGTTGCAGATGATGACCTGCGCACCGGCCTTGGCCGCCAGCGGCACGAGGCCCGCGGCGGGCTGCACCGACAGTGATGTTCCCGCCACCAGCAGCACGTCGCAATCCAGGACGGCGAGGCGGGCGCGGCGCAGCACCTCGCCGTCGAGCTCCTGCCCGAACGAGATGGTGGCGGACTTGAGGATGCCTCGGCACCGCGGGCAGTCCGGCTCCTGCTCGCCCTCGGCCACGCGCTTCAACGCGTCCCGCATCGGGCCCGTGGCACCACATCCCAGGCACACGGTGGCGTGCAGCGTGCCGTGCAGTTCCAGCACGCGATGGGGATCGGAGCCCGCCTTCTGGTGCAGGCCGTCGATGTTCTGCGTGACCACGGTGCGCAACCGGCCGGACCGTTCCAGTTCCACCAGCGCCTTGTGCGCGGCGTTCGGCCGGGCGGTCCACACGGGACTGTCGAGCTTCGCCCGCCAGGCGAGTCTGCGCAGTTCGGCGTCGGCGAGGTAGGCCTGCAGCGACGATCCGCGGCCGGCGTCGGCGTCGCGGGTCCACAGTCCGGCTGGTCCGCGGAAGTCCGGGATGCCCGAATCGGTGGAGACGCCCGCCCCCGTCAGCACCGTGATCCGGTGCGCCGACGCGACCAGAGCGCGTGCCTCTGCGCACGCCTGGGAAGGCATCGGTACACACTATCCGCGTGCGCAGCGCTGTGGGAGCCGCGATCGCGGCAGTGGGCTTGGTCACCACCATCGTCGGGACTTTCCTGCCGTGGCTGAAATCCGGATCGACCACGAGAGACAGTTACGAAGTGCTTTCGCTGCGTGATCTCGCCGGGTTGGACGGGGTGGCGGGCACCGTCGTCACGTCGGTCTGGGTGGGACTGACGCCGCTGGCGATGGTCACGATCGCGCTGTACGTGTTCCGATTTCCACGGTTTGCCGGGTGCGTCTGCATTCTCTTTGGCACGATCGGGGGAACCGTGGCCCTGGTTGCCACAGTCCAAGGGGATAGCAAGGGTGCGTTGGTCGGAATCAGCACCTCCGGACCAGTCACGACCCTTGCCGGTGCCGTACTGACGATCGTGGGGGCGATCACGGTGCTCACCTCGACCAGGCGCAGCGCAGTGAGAACCTCAGGAGGGAACCCGTGAGCTACCCAGGTGGTGGCGGCGACCAGTGGCAGCCGCAGAACAACCCGTACGGGCAGCAGCCCCAGCAGGGCGGCTACCAGCAGCCCCAGCAGCCGGGTGGCTACCCGCAGCAGCCCGGCGGCTACCCGCAGCAGCCCCAGCAGGGCGGCTACCCCCAGACCGGGCCGCAGGGCTTCCCGCAGCAGGGCTACCCGCAGACGGGCCCGCAGGGCTTTCCCCAGCAGGGTTTCCCGCAGCAGCCCTACGGCTACGCGCCGATGGGCGGCGAACCGCCGAAGAAGAAGCGCACCAGCCTGGTCGTCACGGCCGTCGTCGCCGTGCTGCTGCTGATCGGTGGCGGTGTCACGTTCTTCGCGTTGAACAAGGCCGCCCCCGGTTCGGGCCAGGACACCCCCGCCATCGCGGCGAAGAACCTCGTCGAGCAGCTGGGCAGCGGTGACGTCGTCGGCATCATGGCCTCGCTCGCGCCGGCCGAGGCCGCGCTGTCGAAGGACTACATGGACTCGATGACGAAGGAGATGAAGCGTCTCGAGATCCTCAAGCCCGAAGCCGACCCGAACAAGCTGAGCGGCGTCGAGTTCAAGAGCGAGAACATCAAGTTCGACGAGGCCAAGGCCGAGAAGATCAACGACCACCTCACCATCAACAAGCTGGTCGAGGGCAAGATCACGATCACCTCGGACGCGTCGAAGATCCCGCTCACCGACAAGCTCGTCGACGCGCTCGGTGACGACCTGAACCTCACCTCGTCGAAGTCCGAGACGTTCGACATCACCGCCGAGGTGCAGAAGCGCGGCACGCCGATCGGCATCGCGTCGATCAAGGTCGACGACAAGTGGTACCCGAGCGCCTTCTACACGATCGCCAACGCGATCCTGGAGGAGGACAAGAAGAAGTGGCCGGCGCAGGGCATCGCGCCGCAGGGCGCGAGCTCGGCCGAGGACGCCGCGAAGCAGATGGTGAACGCCGCGCTCGACGCCGACCTGACGAAGGTCATCGCGCTGCTGCCGCCCGACGAGGCCGGTGTGCTGCAGGACCTCGGCCCGTTGCTGCTGGCCGAGGCCGGCAAGCAGAAGCCGACCGGCGCCAAGCTGAACGCGCTGGAGACCGACGTCAAGGACGTCGCCGGCGGCAAGCAGGTCACGGTCAAGAAGCTGTCGGTCACCGCCGAGGGCGAGACGGTGACGATCACCCGCGAGGGTGACTGCTACGCGGCCGACGTGCCCGGCCAGGGCTCGCAGAAGCTGTGCGCGGACGAGATCACGCAGCTGCTGCAGCAGCAGGGCGGCAAGAAGGTCCCCGCCGAGGCCGTCGAGATCATCGGCCGGGTGGCCGGGTCGGTCATGAAGACCGGCGTCGGCGTCGTCTCCACCGAGGTCGACGGCAAGTGGTACGTCAGCCCGGTCCGCTCCTACTACGAGCTGGCCCTGTCGCTGTTCCGCGGCTTCGAGCCGAAGGACGTCGACGCGCTGATCGAGCTGCTCAAGAAGTAGGTTCCCGCAGGTCCCCACGGCCCTGTCACCCGCAACAGCGCGGTGACAGGGCCGTGGCAGTTCCGGGGCCGAATCTGAGGCCCATGGACACTCAGGTTCTGATCATCGGCGCCGGCCCGACCGGCCTCACCCTGGCCCTAGACCTCTCCCGCCGCGGCGTGCCGTTCCGCATCGTCGACGCGGCGACCGCGCCCTTCGCCGGCTCCCGCGGCAAGGGCCTTCAGCCGCGCAGCATGGAGGTCTTCCACGACCTGGGCGTGATCGAGCCCGTGCTGGCGTCCGGCCGGTTCGACCTCACCATGCGCGCCTACCGAGGCCGCGAGGTGCTGCGCGAGTGGGACGTGCACGAGGGCCGCCACCCCACGGTCGAACGCCCCTACGCCCGCACGATGCTCATCCCGCAGTTCCGGGTCGAGCAGGTCCTGCGGGAAGCGCTCCCCCGGCCCGTCGAGTACGGGATGCCGCTGACGTCGTTCACCCAGGACGACTCCGGCGTCACGGCCGTTGTCGGCTCGGAGACCGTGCGGGCCAAGTACCTCGTCGGTTGCGACGGCGGCAAGTCGTTCGTGCGCAAGGAACTCGGCGTCTCGTTCGTCGGCGAGACCCACGCGGACCTGCGGATGCTCATCGGCGACGTCCGGGTCTCCGGTCTCGACCGCGACCACTGGCACCAGTGGGGCAGCCGCGCCGACCAGTGGCTCGCCCTGTGCCCGCTGCCCGGCACGGACCTCTTCCAGTTCCAGGCGACCGCCGACGGTGACGACGAACCGTCGTTGGCGCTGTACCAGCAGATCGTCCGCGAGTGCACCGGCCTGGACGACGTGGTCCTGCACGACTCGACGTGGATGTCGTTGCACCGCACCAACATCCGCATGGTCGACAGGTTCCGCACCGGCCGGGTGTTCCTCGCCGGCGACGCCGCGCACGTGCACTCCCCCGCCGGCGCGCAGGGCATGAACACCGGCATCCAGGACGCCTACAACCTGGGCTGGAAGCTCGGGATGGAGACGCTGCTCGACACCTACGAGTCCGAGCGCAAGCCCGTCGCCGAGTGGCTGCTCGGCATGACCACCGCGATCATGATGTCCGGCAACCCGTTCGAGCGTCGCGGTGACGAGACGCTGCAGCTCTCGCTGTCGTACCGGACCGAGGACGGGCCCGGACTGCGCGCGGGTGACCGCATGCCCGACGGGATCACCGAACAGGGCCGGATCTTCGACCTGCTCCGCGGCCCCGACTTCGTGACGCTCGACTTCCCCGACGGCCCCGTGCTGGTCCGCCCGGACGGCTACGTCGCCGCGATCGGCCGGTCAGCGATCGACGCGTACTTCGGCGCGAACCCGGTCACGCAGTTGCACCACCGCCGGGTCGCTGCTCGGTCCGCCGCGTAGCCGTCCGGCCTCGTCCAGGGCGTTCCCCGCGCCGGCCGGATCGCCCTGGGCGAGCAGCCAGTCCGCGTACCACTCCAGCACCATGGCGCGGGCCGGGCCGTCAGCGCTCCTGTTGACGGTGTCGAGCGCCCGGCCGTGGTGCTCGCCCGCCTCGGCGAGCTGACCGAGGCGGGTCAGCGCCAGTCCCAGTCCGGCGTGGACGGTGGCGCGGAACTGGTTCGCGGGCGAGTCCTCCGTGGCGTCGAGCGCCTGCCGGTACAGCGTGACGGCCTGCTCGAAGTCGCCGCGGAAGTACGCCATCTCACCGTGGGCCTGCGTGATCCGTGCCCGGTCCAGGTCGAACGGGGAAGGCGGTACCAGTTCCAGATCCTCACGGGCGCCGGCGAGGTCGCCGAGCCTGATCTTGATGCGCGCCGCCTGCATGAGCACGGACATCGGCACCAGCACCGACTCCGGCTCGCCCAGCTCGGCGGCCACCTGTCGCGCCTCGGAGACCGCCTGCAGGCCCTCGGCGAACGCACCCCGGTTGATCAGCACCATGACCAGGCAGGACAGCCCGAACACGACGGCCCACCGGTCGCCCACCGCCCGGAACCCGCGCAGCGCCTCCCGGTACGCGGCCTCCGCCCGCGGCGCGGAGCCCTCGCTGAACTCGCCGGCCACCAGCCCGCGGACGAGCGCCGCGAACGCGCGCATCCACGCGTCCGGCGACCGTTCCAGCCGACCGGCCAGCACCTCGAGCCGTTCCGCCAGTGCGGTCTGCCCCCAGACCTGACCGCTCGTCAGCATCAACGCGCACAGCGCCGTCGGGAGGTCCTCCTGCCACAACCTCTCCGCCGCGACGACGGCGGCCGGCGTGCCGAGCGAGGCCAGCACCTCGGAGAGCGGGTCGTCCGGCGTGAGCGAGGCCCAGCGGCGGATCTCCTCGAACCGCTTGGTCATCACCAGCCAATGCCACGTGCGCGCGGCCATCATGCGCCGCGCGACGGCCAGGTCGTGCCGGACCGCCCACGCCTGCGCCGCGTCGAGGTTGGACCGTTCCACGTCGAAGACCTTCAACGCGTCCAGCTGGTCAGGGCCTCGCAGCAACGGTTCGTTCCGCTCGGCCAGCTCCACGTAGTAGGCGGCGTGTCTCGCAGGACCGGCTTGGCCCTGCTCCAACGCGTACTCGCGCACGGTCTCCAGCAGCCGGTAGCGCTCGCCCACGCGCACGACCAGCGACTTCTCCACGAGCGCGGCCAGCAGGTCCTCGGTGTCCCAGAGGTCCTGATCTTGTCGGACCTCCTGAGTACGTTGTGATGCAGGGGTTCCCAGCAAGGGGGTACCCCTGCGCGAGCCTGCCCCGCACACGAAATGCACCGCATCGGCCGTCGCCCCGCCGACGAACACGGCCAGCCGCGCCAGCAGCGCGCGCTCCGCCTCGTCCAGCAGCTCCCAGCTCCAGTCGATCACCGCCCGCAACGTCCGGTGCCGCGCGGGCCCTGTCCGAGCACCGCGGTCGAGCAGCCGCAACCGGCTGTCCACACGAGACTCCAGCTGTGCCGCCGACAACGACCGGGCCCGCGCCGCCGCCAGCTCCAGGGCGAGCGGAATCCCTTCCAGCGCAGCACAAACTCGCCGCACGACGTCAGCGTCCAGCGCCGTCCCGACCCGCGCCGAGAACAACCGCACGGCGTGGTCGAGGTCGAGCGGCACCACGGGGCACACGACCTCGCCCGGAATCCCCAGCGGCTCGCGCGACGTCGCCAGCACGCGCGCGTCCGGCGCCTCGGCCAGCAGCCGGACGCACAGCGCCGCAGCGGCGTCCACGACGTGCTCGCAGTTGTCGAGCACCACCAGCGACGCCCCGAGCCGCGAGAACACCGGTGCCGCCAACGGGTTCGGGCCCAGGGCGGCGTCCAGCGCCGCCAGCGGTTCGGCCGCCGAGTCCAGCTCGACGAACCACGCCTGCGGCTCCGACGCGGCATGCGTCAGCGCGAGGCGTGTCTTGCCCACGCCACCGAACCCGGTCAGCGTCACCAACCGGTTGTCGCGCAACAACGAGGCCAGCGCGTCCAGGTCCTCGCCACGCCCGACGAACGACCCGACCGGTGCCGGCAGGTTCCCGCGCGCGACGCGCTCGCGCAGCACCGTCAGATGGGCGGTCGCCAGCGCCTCACCGGGATCCACGCCCAGCTCGTCGGCCAGGGCCGTGCGAACGCGCGCGAACACCGCCAGCGCGTCCGACCGCCGTCCAGCGGCGTTCAGCGCCAGCATCAACCGGGCCTGCACGTCCTCGCGCAGCGGATGCGCGGCCGCCAGCGCCTCCAGGCCCGCGAGGTCGTCGCGCAGCAACGCCAGCCGCACGGCCTCATCGACCGCGAAAGGCGCCTCCTCGAACGCCGCGCCACGCCACAACGCCGCGTCACGCGTGCGCGCGAAGACCTCGACGTCGGTCTCCGCCTCCAGCCTGTATCCCGTCGCGTGCGACGAGATCGCGGCGGCACCGAGCACCCGCCGCAGCCTCGACACCAGCGACTGCAAGGCCGCGGCACCGTCGACCGGTGGCTCGTCCGGCCACAGGTCTGCGATCAGCCGGTCCGGCGCGACGACGGTGCCGGGTTCCACCGCCAGCCGGATCAGCAGCCACCGCAGCCGTTTGCCGCGCACCTCGACCGGTGCGCCGTCCTCGGCCACGACCTGCAGCGGCCCGAGCACGTTGACCCGCATCAGGCCCGCCGCACCCCGGCCACCACCGCGGCCGCCACGAGCGCGACGCCGACCGCCGCCGTCCCCAGCAGGGACAGCGACACCCTGTTGTGGCCCAGCGCGTCCAGCACCCACCCGAGCGGGGTGGCCCGCCCCAGCGGGTACGTCAGCACCACCACCGAGAACACCGCCAGCACAGTGCGCCCGATGGAGTCGAGGACGGGACGGGCGAACAGCAGGCCCACCCCGACGCCGAGCAACGCACACCCAGTATGAGCGGCGAGTCCGACAAAAAATTCGCCCGCCGTGTACGGGTGGGGGTTCGTCACCACCGGCCACACCGCCGCCAGCACCGCCATGACCATCGCGAACAGCACCGCGACCAGCGCCGCCGCCGTCAGCACCCGCGGCCAGCCGCCCGCGTTCACCACGGTGATCTCGCGCCGCACCACGTCCTCCGACGTCGCCACCACGACGGCCATCCACGCCGCGATCGGGTAGAGCAACGCCGACGAACCCGAATACGCCTCCAGCGGCTGCCCGGCGTCGCTGGAGAACAACATCCCCATCACGCCGAGGAACACCAGCAGCGGCGCCAAATACCGTTGCCCCCGAAGAACGTCGACCGCGAGGTACCGAACGAGAGCGATCACCGCACACTCCGCACCGAGCACCCGAGCCGCAACGCCTCCGCCAGCACCTGGTCGCTCCGCTCCGGCGCCACGACCACCCGCACCGACGACCCGCGCGCCTGCACCGACCGCACGCCTTCCAGCACCTCCAGCGCGTCGGGCGCGGCGACCCGGCTGAGCTCGATCGTCACGTGCCCGCCGGCGAGGTCCACGCGCGTCGCCGACGCGAGGTGTCCCTCGTGGTCGGACACCAGCGCCGTCCGTCCCTCCAGCAACGACACCAGTTCGGCGGACGCCGAGGCGTCGAGACCGGTCCACGGCTCGTCGAGCACCAGCAGATCGGAAGCCGCCAAAGCCTGCGCCAGCGCGACCTTCTGCGTGTTGCCCTTGGACAGCTCGGACATCGGCGCCGTCGTAGAACCGACGAATCCCAGCCGTTCCAGCACGTCGCCGGCCTCGGCGCCCCGGACGCGGCCCATGTGCGCGAGGTAGGACGAAGCCGACATCTTGACGTCCGAAGGGAACCGCTCGGGCACGTAGCCGACCGAGGCTGGCCTCTCGACCCCTCCGGACGTCGGCCTCAGGACGCCGGCGGCGATCTTGAGCAACGTCGACTTGCCGGTGCCGTTCGCACCGCTCAGCACGGTCAGGCCGGAGACCTCCAGCGTGAGGTCGCGCAGCACCCAGGGCCCGCGCCCGTACCGCTTCGAAACCTGATCCAGGAGCACCACGCCAAGATAACCACCCATGACATCGCTCCCGCTCGCTTTGGCGTGCATCTGGCTCGGCATGGTGCTGGCGATCTCGATCGAGGCGCCGCTGAAGTTCCGCGCGCCCGGCATCACCCTGCCGCTGGGACTCGGCATCGGCCGGCTCGTGTTCCGCGCCCTGAACGCCTCGGAGATCGTGCTGGCGACGGCCATCGCGATCACGTTCGCGTTCGCTTCCCGTCCCCTCGCCGCGACCGTTCTCCTGATCGCCCTCACCGTGACGCTGGCGGTTCAGGTCGTGGTGCTGCGCCCCCGGCTCGAAGCCAGGGCCCGGCTCATCATCGATGGAGGGACGCCTCCTCGTTCCCGCACGCATCTCGCCTACATTGCGCTCGAATGCGCGAAACTGCTGATGCTGGGCGCCTTCGGAATCATTCTCATGTTCGCCTGAGGAAACTCAGCGTCACAACGCATAGATGCCCGATCGATGCAATCGAGTCACTTTTAACACGATCGAGTGAACCGCAGCGACAAACCGTTACCTGAGCAACAAAGATGAGTTCACGCAAGCGCGGCAGACGAAACCCGCGCGGCTCAGTCGGCACGAAATGCGGTGACAACCCTGACCAGCGGCACGCAAATCCCCTTCGATCTGCTCGCGGGCGCGTTGACCGGACGAGCCGCGGCGAACGCCACCGGCACGTTGCACGTCCCCGGAAATCCAGGGGGACGAATTCATCTCCGCAATGGCGGCATCATCTCCGTGGAAAGCCCGGGCTCACCCGGACCCGACGCGTTGTTGTTGCGCACGGGGCGCATCAGTGAATCCGAGTGGACCACCGCCCTCACCACCGGTACCCGCGGCAGCATCGGCGACACCGAACTGCACGTCGTTGCCATGATGTCCACGCAGGACGCCGCGTTCACCATCGTGGCGGGTGACGTCGAGGCCTGCGTGTTCTCCCCGCAGACGCTCGACGTCGCCGTTGCGATGACCACCGCGCTCGATCCGGTGCGCCTGCTCCAGGAGACCTCACGCCGGATCTCGTCGCTGCTCGCGCTGAAGCACCCGCTGTCCCCGCACCGCGAGCGCCTCGTCCCGACCACCACCGCCCGCCTGCGGAAACACGGTCCGGTGCGCGGGGAGATCCTCGCGCACGCCACCGGCAGGCGCACCACGCGCGACATCGCGTTCGCAGCGGGCCGCAGCGTCTACCCGGTGACGATCGAGGCCTGCCGGATGGTGGCCGACGAGCTGCTGACCATCGTGCCCGGCAACGCGGTCATCGCCGCGACGCCGCATCTCGCGGTTCCGCTGCGCCCGAGGCAGCAACCTCCCGCGTTCCACCACCCGCCACCCGACCCGACGGCCGGTGATGACGTGCCGCTGCCCCGCTCGTTGCGGCGCCAGCTGTTGCCGAAACTGTTCAAACAACCCGAGAGGAAAAAGCCGTGAATCACGACGTGCTGGCCACCGAACTGCACGGTCTGCGCGAACGGGTCACCGGTATAACGGACACCCTGATAGCAGCCAACGACGGCATCCTGATTCTCGCGGACACGTCCGAGAAGCTCGACACCGGCGTGATCTCCGCGTTGGCGGCCGCCGATCTCGGAATTGCCCGAAGAACCAGCGAGGCGGCCGGCCAGGGATCATTCCGGCAGACCGTCGTCTACAGCAGCGGTGGGTGCATGGCCGTCTACGCGGTCGGCTCCCTGGCGTTGATGGTCGTACTCGGCGACGAAGGCCTCAACGTGACCCGGCTCCACCAGGAGTCGCAGCCCGCGATCGAACGCATCAACTCCGTTCTCTCCGCCGCCTGAACAGAAATGTGAAATGACGAAACCCAACACGAGCAACAGAGTCATGTCCGACCAGATAGTCACGATGGTCCGGCACCTGCGGCAAGAGGTGCCGGGCTGCCTGGCCGCCGGCGTCGTGGACATGGCCACCGGCATGCTGCTGTCGTTCGAGACGACCGACAGCCACCCCTCCGAGGTGCTCGACCTGCTCGCCGGTGCGACGCTCGACCTGTTCCAGGGCCGCACGGTGACCATGATCGAGGACGTCTTCAAGGAGCGGCGCGGCATCTCGAGCGCCGAGCACTACTTCCAGGAAGTCCTGGTCAACAGCAGCAACCTCACACACCTGTTCATCCGAGACGACCACGACGAGGACGTCGTCGCGGTCGTCGTGTGCCCCAAGTCGGTCAACATCGGCATGCTCTTCGCCTCGGCCCGCCGGGTCGTCAGAGAACACGGCGGCGCGTAGCCACGCCGCCCTGCCCGGGTAGCCCGGCTCACTTCCCCCCGTCCGGCCGGGCTACCCCTGGGTACGCAACTCCTCAGTGACCTCGCAGATCACCTCGGCGAGATCCGCCGGCCGCGACAGGTACCGCACCACCTCCGCCTTCGCCGCCCGTTCCGCGAACAGCGGCGGGATGATCCTCGACCGCCTCCGCCAGGTCCTGCTGCTGCAGGTCCTGCGCGACCACGTGGCGGACGACGACCCGCAGCTCGGACCGGCGTTCAAGGCGATGTCGCGATCGACGTTCTTCCTGCGGTTCAGGGAGAACACGGGCATGACACCGCTCGACCACCTGCACCGCCTGCGCATGCGGCACGCGGCCCGTCCGCTGCGGGACACCACGCGCACCGTCGCCTCGATCGCCATTGCCACCGGATACCGCACGGAAAGCGCGTTCGGTGCCGCGTTCAGGAGGTTCGCCGGACGGTCTCCCGGCGAGTACCGCACCGGGATCGTGACTTAGGGCAACCTGGGTTGAACCGGCTTACAGGACAAGCGTACTGTTTGGGGTCGAGGGGCAGGGGCCGACCCGGTGAGGAAGACTCTCCCCCATCCCGAACTGACCACCGCGCTGTCACCAGTTATGGAGTTGCACGTGACTGCACCAGCTAGCAAGGACAGCTTCGGCGCCCGCGGCACGCTCAACGTCGGCGACGCCTCGTACGAGGTGTTCCGGCTGAGCGCCGTGGAGGGCGCCGAGCGTCTGCCGTTCAGCCTGAAGATCCTGCTGGAGAACCTGCTGCGGACCGAGGACGGCGCGAACATCACCGCCGACCACGTGCGCGCTCTCGCCAACTGGGACCCGGCCGCCGAGCCGAACACCGAGATCCAGTTCACGCCCGCCCGCGTCGTGATGCAGGACTTCACCGGTGTGCCCTGCGTCGTCGACCTCGCCACCATGCGCGAGGCCGTCACCCAGCTCGGCGGCGACGCCGAGAAGGTGAACCCGCTCGCGCCCGCCGAGCTCGTGATCGACCACTCGGTCATCGCCGACATCTTCGGCCGCCCGGACGCGTTCGAGCAGAACGTCGACCTGGAGTACGAGCGCAACCGCGAGCGCTACCAGTTCCTGCGCTGGGGCCAGACGGCGTTCGACGAGTTCAAGGTCGTCCCGCCCGGCACCGGCATCGTGCACCAGGTCAACATCGAGCACCTGGCCCGCGTCGTCATGGTCCGCAACGGCCAGGCGTACCCGGACACGCTGGTCGGCACCGACTCGCACACCACGATGGTCAACGGCATCGGCGTGCTGGGCTGGGGCGTCGGCGGCATCGAGGCCGAGGCCGCGATGCTCGGCCAGCCGGTCTCCATGCTGATCCCGCGCGTCGTCGGCTTCAAGCTGTCTGGTGAGCTGCCCCCCGGCGCCACCGCGACCGACCTCGTGCTCACGATCACCGAGATGCTGCGCAAGCAGGGCGTCGTCGGCAAGTTCGTCGAGTTCTACGGCGAGGGCGTCAGCGCCGTGCCGCTGGCGAACCGCGCCACGATCGGCAACATGTCGCCGGAGTTCGGCTCCACGGTCGGCATCTTCCCGATCGACAGCGAGACGATCGACTACCTGCGCCTGACCGGCCGGACCGAGGAGCAGATCGCGCTCGTCGAGGCCTACGCCAAGGAACAGGGCCTCTGGCACGACGCGTCCCGCGAGCCGGTGTTCTCCGAGACGCTGGAGCTGGACCTGGCGACGGTCGTGCCGTCCATCGCCGGCCCGAAGCGCCCGCAGGACCGCATCGAGCTGACCAACGCCAAGGAGTCGTTCCGCCAGGCCCTGGGCGCCTACGTCGCGCACACCGAGTCCCCGGCGCTGTCCGGTGTGGACGAGGCCGTCGACGAGACGTTCCCGGCCAGCGACCCGGTCGCCATCCACGAGGGCGAGAACGGCTCCGGCGCGCCAAAGGTGTTCCAGTCCGCCGCCGAGGGCGCCACCGGTCGCGTGTCGAACCCGGTCAAGGTCACCCTCGACGGCAACGAGTTCGAGCTGGACCACGGCGCCGTCGCGATCGCCGCGATCACGTCGTGCACCAACACCTCGAACCCGTCCGTGATGCTCGGTGCCGCTCTTCTCGCGAAGAAGGCCGTCGAGCGCGGTCTCGAGCGCAAGCCGTGGGTCAAGACGACCCTGGCGCCGGGCTCGAAGGTCGTCATGGACTACTACGAGCGCGCGGGCCTCATGCCGTACCTGGAGAAGCTCGGCTTCCACCTGGTCGGTTACGGCTGCACCACCTGCATCGGCAACTCGGGCCCGCTGCAGGACGAGATCTCGGCGGGTGTGCAGGAAGGCGACCTCGCGGTCGTCTCGGTGCTGTCCGGCAACCGCAACTTCGAGGGCCGGATCAACCCGGACATCAAGATGAACTACCTCGCGTCGCCGCCGCTGGTCGTGGCGTACGCGCTGGCCGGTTCGATGGACAAGGACATCACCACCGAGCCGCTCGCGTACGACCCCGAGGGCAAGCCGGTGTACCTGTCGGAGATCTGGCCGACCCCGGCCGAGATCGCCGAGGTCATCTCGACCTCGATCTCCGCGGAGGGCTTCACCAAGGGCTACAAGAACGTGTTCTCCGGTGACGAGCGCTGGCAGTCGCTGCCCACGCCGACCGGCAACACGTTCGAGTGGGACAGCGAGTCCACCTACGTGCGCAAGCCCCCGTACTTCGAGGGCATGGAGATGGAGCCGAAGCCGGTCACCGACATCTCGGGTGCCCGCGTGCTGGCGCTGCTGGGCGACTCGGTCACCACGGACCACATCTCCCCCGCCGGTTCGATCAAGGCCGACTCGCCCGCGGGCAAGTACCTGACCGAGCACGGCGTGGAGCGCAAGGACTTCAACTCCTACGGCTCCCGCCGCGGCAACCACGAGGTG
This sequence comes from Lentzea kristufekii, assembly GCF_033949925.1. NCBI lineage: Bacteria > Bacillati > Actinomycetota > Actinomycetes > Pseudonocardiales > Pseudonocardiaceae > Lentzea > Lentzea kristufekii. The sequence continues at coordinate 562,078 of NZ_JAXAVV010000002.1, read as the reverse complement.
ATGATCCGCGGCACGTTCGCGAACATCCGCCTGCGCAACCTGCTGCTCGACGACGTCCAGGGCGGCTTCACCCGCGACTTCCTGGCCGAGGGCGCGCCGCAGACCACCATCTACGACGCGTCCGTGTCGTACGCGGAGGCCGGCGTTCCGCTGGTCGTGCTGGCGGGCAAGGAGTACGGCTCCGGTTCGTCGCGCGACTGGGCGGCCAAGGGCACCTCGCTGCTCGGCGTCCGCGCCGTCATCGCCGAGTCCTACGAGCGCATCCACCGCTCGAACCTCATCGGCATGGGCGTGCTGCCGCTGCAGTTCCCGGCGGGCGACAACGCGTCGTCGCTGGGCCTCGACGGCACCGAGACGTTCGACTTCACCGGCGTCACGGAGCTGAACAACGGCACCACGCCGTCCACGGTGCACGTCGTCGCCACCAAGGCGGACGGCTCGAAGGTCGAGTTCGACGCGGTCGTCCGCATCGACACGCCCGGTGAGGCCGACTACTACCGCAACGGCGGCATCATGCAGTACGTGCTGCGCAAGATGGTCCGCAGCTAGTCCCCGATGTACCGAAAGGGCCGCTCACCAGTCGGTGGGCGGCCCTTTCGCCGTGAATGCACTCGTAACGACGAGCGTGCACCCCGCGATGCCAAGTCACCCTGATCACCGCGGGAGACCCCTCATGAGCTTGACCGTGCTCGGCGACCTCAACTGGTTGGCCGTCGTCGTCGCCACGATCGCGTACTTCGCGCTCGGCCTGGTCTGGTACGCGGACTACGCCTTCGGCAGGGCCTGGCAACGGGCAGCGGGCTGGGACCTGAGCCCACCCGAGAAGGTGGGAGTGGGCGTCTACGCCATCCCGCTGGTCACGTGCTTCGTCATCACCCTCGCCACCGCGATGATCGGCAACGCCTCCCGCACCGACAACATCATGGAAGGCATCCTGCTGGGACTCGTCGTCGGTCTCGGCATCGCGCTGCCGGTCCGGTTCGTGACCGGTGCCTACGACATGACGAAGCCCGCCCCGGTCACCTTCGCGGCCATCGGAGCGGGCTATCACGTCGTCGGACTCACGCTCGCGGGCGCGATCCTCGGTCAGTGGATCTAGTTCCTTGCTGCCTTGTGCAGCTCACGCAACGCGCGCACGGACGAAACGGCGTACTCGCGGTCCACGGCCTGCACGGCCATCACCGAGATGTACTCGTCGTCCGGCAGCTCCAGCCTGGCCCACGCGGCGCCGTCCGGGAAGCTGACCGACAGCACGTCGTTCCAGTCGAAGTGGTGCGACGTCACGACGTTGCGCACGTCGACACCCGACGCATCGGCGGTGACGCGCGGACGGGTCAGCAGCAGCACACCGCCCGCGAGCAGGAAGCCCAGCAGGATCATGGCGACCTGGTCGGAGGTCCGGAAGATCACGCCGGTCGGCGTGTTGCCCAGCAGCAGTCCCACCACCGTGAACACCACGACCAGACCGACCGCGCACGCCCACGCGACGCGGCGGATCTTCTTGGGGCGCAGGACGAGCACTTCCGCCGTCATCATTCGAAGCCCCGCTCGGTCCAGGGCTGACGCAGGCCGCGCAGCACCAGTGCCGTGTCGATCGCGGCGACGGTCGCCTCGTACCCCTTGTCCTCCACCGAGTCCGGCAGGCCGGCGCGGGCCAGGGCCTGCTCCTCGGTGTTGGTCGTCAGCACGCCGTTGCCGACGGGGGTGGACTCGTCGAGCGCGACGCGCGTGAGCCCGTCCGTCACCGAGTCGCACACGTACTCGAAGTGCGGGGTACCGCCGCGGATGACCACGCCCAGCGCGACCACGGCGTCGTGGTGGCGCGCCAGTTCCTGCACCACGACGGGAAGCTCGATCGCCCCCGCCACGCGCACGACCGTGGTGTCGACGCAGCCCGCGTCCTCAGCGGCCTTCAGGGCACGCTCGACGAGCTGGTCGGTGATCTTGGTGTGCCAGCGCGTCGCCGCGATCGCGACGCTCAGGCCCTTGCCGTCGAGCCTCGTCTGCTCTGGACGGCCCTCGCCGCTCATTCCTGGTCCTCCGTAGCGGAAACAACGGTCTCGTACTGCTCGAGCTGGTGCAGTTCGTGACCCATCCGGTCGCGCTTGGTGCGCAGGTACCGCAGGTTCTCCGGGTTCGGGGAGACCGGCAGCGGCACCCTGTCGAGCACCCGGAGACCGTATCCGGCCTCCAGTCCGACGCGCTTGGCCGGGTTGTTCGTCAGCAGCCGCATGGACTTGATGCCGAGCTCCACCAGGATCTGCGCGCCGGTGCCGTAGTCGCGTGCGTCGGCGGGCAGGCCCTGCACCAGGTTCGCGTCCACGGTGTCGGCGCCCTCGTCCTGCAGCTGGTACGCCTGCAGCTTGTGCATCAGGCCGATGCCGCGACCCTCGTGGCCGCGCATGTACAGCACGACGCCACGGCCTTGTGCCGCAACGGCTTCCATCGCCGCGTCGAGCTGCGGGCCGCAGTCGCAGCGCAACGAGCCCAGGACGTCGCCGGTGAGGCACTCGGAGTGCACGCGCACCAGCACGTCCTCGCCGTCACCGATCTCGCCGTACACCAGGGCGACGTGCTCGATGCCGTCGAGCAGGCTGTCGTAGCCGTACGCCGTGAAGACGCCGTGCGCGGTCGGGATGCGGGCCTCGGCGGCACGCACGACCTGGGTCTCGACCCGGCGGCGGTACGCGATGAGGTCGGCGATCGTGATGATCGCGAGGTCGTGGTCCGCGGCGAAGACCTCCAGCTCGTCGCGGCGGGCCATGTCGCCCTCGTCCTTCTGCGACACGATCTCGCAGAGCACGCCCGCGGGCGACAACCCGGCCATCCGCGCCAGGTCGACGGCGGCCTCGGTGTGCCCGGGACGGCGCAGCACGCCACCGGCCTTGGCCCGCAACGGCACGACGTGACCCGGACGGTTGAAGTCGCTGGCCTTCGCGGTCGGGTCGGCGAGCAGCCGGATCGTGCGGGCGCGGTCCGCCGCCGAGATGCCGGTGCTGACGCCCTCGCGGGCGTCGACCGTGACGGTGTAGGCGGTGCCGCGCACGTCCTGGTTCGTGTGGAACATCGGCGGCAGGTCGAGGCGGTCGCAGTCGTCCTCGGTCAGCGGCACGCAGATGTAGCCGGACGTGTAGCGGACCATGAACGCGAGCAGCTCCGGCGTCGCCTTCTCGGCGGCGAAGATCAGGTCGCCCTCGTTCTCGCGGTCCTCGTCGTCCACGACGACCACCGGACGACCGGCGGCGATGTCGGAGATCGCACGCTCGATGTCAGCGAAGTCGGTGCTCACTGGGCCTCCTCGCCCGCGATGGCCCGCAGGTGCGGGATCGCCAGTCGTTCGACGTACTTAGCCAGCACGTCGACCTCCAGGTTCACCAGGTCGCCCGGAATGCGTCGCCCGAGCGTGGTGAGTTCGAGGGTCGTCGGGATCAGGCTCACGGTGAACTCGTCCTCGGAGACGGTCACGACCGTCAGCGAGACCCCGTCGACCGTGATGGAGCCCTTCTCGACGACATAACGGGCGAGGCTCGGCGGGAGTCCGATGTGGACGATCTCCCAGTGCTCGGCCTTCTCCCGCGCGAGAATCGTGCCCGTGCCGTCCACGTGGCCCTGCACGATGTGGCCACCGAGGCGCTGGCCGACCGCGGCCGCGCGCTCCAGGTTGACCCGGTCGCCCGCCGCGACCTTGGCGAGGCTGCTGCGCGTGAGGGTCTCGCGCATCACGTCCGCGGTGAAGCTGTCGTTCTCGACTTCCACGACGGTGAGGCAGACGCCGCTCACCGCGATGGAGTCGCCGTGCTTCGCGTCGCTGGTCACGATCGGCCCGGTGATGCGGATCCGTGCCGCGTCGGGCAGGTCCTCAATCGCCTCGACGTGGCCGAGTTCCTCGACGATCCCGGTGAACACCGCTCCTCCTAAGTTCGCGGAACCGCGCTGATCCGCAAGTCCGGTCCGCTCATGGTGACGTCTTCCACGGTCAGCCTCACAGCGTCCGTGATGGTTGACACGCCCGCGTCCAGCACCGCCGCGGGACCGTTCCCGAGCAGCGCGGGCGCGATGTAGGCGAGGACTCGGTCGACCCTGCCGGCGCGCCAGAACGCACCGGCGAGCGTCGGGCCGCCCTCCAGCAGCACGTCGACCACGCCGCGCTGGGCGAGCGCCGCCAGGACGTCGTCCGGCTCGTGCGTGCGCAGGTGCAGTGCGGTGTCCTGGAGCTTCGCTCCCTCCGGCAGGTCGCTCGTGCCCACCACCACCGGCAACGGCTGGCGGGGCAACGGCATTCCATCGGCGTTCCTGGCCGTCAGCGCGGGGTCGTCCAGCCTCACCGTGTTCATGCCGACGACGATCGCGTCGAGCTTGGCGCGCATCGCGTGGACCTCCTTGCGGGAGGTCTCCGAGCTGATCCAGCGGCTGGTGCCGTCCTGGGCCGCGATCCGGCCGTCGAGCGAGGCCGCGTACTTCCACGTGACGTGCGGACGGCCCGTGCGCGCGTAGTGCAGCCACGCCCTGAGGGGACCTCGGCTGACTTCCTGCTCCAGCAGGCCGCTCTCGACGGTGACGCCGGCCTTCTTGAGGACCTCGACCCCGCCCGCAGCCTTCGGGTTCGGGTCACTGGTGGCGTGGACGACGTGCTTGATGCCGGCTTCGATGAGCGTCTCGGCACACGGCGGCGTACGGCCGTAGTGCGAACACGGTTCGAGGGTGACCACCGCGGTGCCGCCGCGAGCCTTCAAGCCAGCTTCCCTGAGCGCCATCACCTCGGCGTGCGGCCCGCCGACCGGCTGCGTGCCACCGAACCCGACGGCGTTGCCGCTCTCGTCGAGGATGACGCATCCGACCGGTGGGTTGGGGCTCGTGGTGCCCCGCACCCGCTCGCTCTCCGCGATGGCGATCCTCATCGCGTCCTCGGGGGTCACCTCGCACCGGCTGCCTGGGCGCGCAGAGCCTCGACGGCCTTGCCGGGGTCCGCGGCGTCGTACACGGCGGACCCGGCGACGAAGCAGTCCACGCCGGCCTGCGCGGCCTGTTCGATCGTGTCGGCGTTGATGCCGCCGTCGATCTCCACCAGCAGCGTGAGGTGCCCGGTGTCGACGAGGTGACGGGCCTGGCGGACCTTGTCCAGCACGTCGGCCATGAAGCTCTGGCCGCCGAAGCCGGGCTCGACCGACATGACCAGCAGCGTGTCGTAGTGCTTCAGCACCTCGACGTACGGCTCCAGCGGGGTGCCGGGCTTGATGCTCAGACCGGCCTTGCTGCCCGCGGCCTTCAGGTTCTTCGCCAGCGCGATCGGGTCGTTCGCGGCCTCGACGTGCACGGTCACGTTGTACGCGCCCGCTTCCGCGTAGCCGATGGCCCAGCGGTCCGGGTCCTCGATCATCAGGTGGCAGTCGATCGGGATGTCGGTGACCTGGAGCAGCGACTTCACCACGGGCAGGCCGAGCGTCAGGTTCGGCACGAAGTGGTTGTCCATGACGTCGACGTGGATCCAGTCCGACGTGGGCACCGCGGCGAGCTCGTCGGCGAGGCGCGCGAAGTCGGCGGACAGGATGCTGGGGGCGATCATCGGCGTGTGGACCACGAGGGTGAAGTCTAGGTGTCCAGCAGGTCGAGCAGCCTGCGGGGAGCCACGTCTGAGACCACGACGACACCCGCATTGGTGAGTGTCGTGACGTGCGTCTCCCACATGGGGTGGCGGCGCTTGTCCGCGTTGGCCTGGGGCATGACGACGACCTTGCAGCTCTCGACGCCGATGGCTTCGTTCAGAGCGGTCAGCGCCTGGTTGTCGCCGATGCCCAGGGCCAGCTTGGCCACGGAGTTCGCGCTGGCAGGGGCGAAGACGAACGCGTCCGGCGTCGGGTAGGGCTTGGGCTGGCTCGGCATCCTCGGCTCCCAGCGGATCGGGAGGTCCGTCAGCACCTGCAGCTTGCCGAGTTCGCCGGCCTCCTCGAACCACGGGACGACGGCCGGCGTGAACGTGATGGCCAACCGCCACCCCAGTTGCGCGGCCGGCTCGGCGAGTTCCGTGCGGAACCACGACTCGACACCACCGCATCCGGAAGCGACCAATCCGAGCAATCCACGCGTAGTCACCGCTGCGATGTTAGGCGGTCTTTTTTGTCGGACACCGCCGATAACGTCCCCTACCGCGGGTGATCACCCGCACACTGAGGGGAGCAAGATGCGCAAGTGGAACCGGTGGCTCAGCGCCACCGCGATGACGGCCGCCCTGGTGGCGGCCACAGCCCTTCCCGCGACCGCCGAACCGCCGCAGCGCACCGTGCCGCTGGCGCTCAAGTCCTTCTCGGACATCGTGGTCGACCCGACGCTGGGCCACGTGTTCGTGAGCAGCAAGACCGACAACGCCGTCGCCGTCACGGACCTGTCGGGCAACGCGGTCACCAAGCTGTCGAACCTGCCCGGTGCCACGGGTCTGGCGCTGAGCCCGGACGGCGACACGGTCTTCGTCGCCCTGTCCCAGTACGGCGCGATCGCCGCGCTGGACACGCTCACGCTGACCGAGCGGGCCCGCTACCCGGTCGGTGAGGTGTGCCCGTCCGACCTCGCGATCACCAACAACCGCCTGTACTTCAGCTACGGCTGCGACACGTGGGGCGGCGGAATCGGCCGTGTCTCGTTCAACGGCGCGGACGCCCGCACGGGCCTCGTGACCGGGCACTACAGCCCGCAGCAGCTCGCGACGTCGCCCGCCAGGCCCGGTCTGCTGGCGGCGGGCCAGCCGAGCCTCTCGCCCTCGGACCTCGTCGTCCTGCGCGAGCAGGGCGACGGGCTCGCCGTCCAGGCGTCCCGCGAGGCGGGCAGCAACCTGGCCGACGTCGAGTTCTCCCAGGACGGCAGCCAGGTGCACGTGGCGAGCGGGGCGCCGTACCAGATCCAGTCGTACACGACCGACAGCCTCGCGGTGCGCGGCACCTACAACACCGGCCCCTACCCGGTGGCGGTGGCGGTGAGCGCCGACTCCGGTGCTCTCGCCGCGGGGGTCAACAGCGACACGTCCGTGCGCCTCTACCCGGCGGGCTCGCTCGACGAGTCCCGTTCGTACGAGGCGCCGTACCTGTACCAGGCGAGCCTGGCGTGGGGTCCCGGCGGCCGCTGGGTCTACGCGGTGGGCAACCGGTTCGGCCAGCCGGCACAGCTGCACGTGCTGAAGGCCTGACCCGAGTGACCGGGCGAACTGCGGCTCGCCCGGCCCGCTGGTCGAGGATGTCACCCGAACCGGTGAACCCCGAAGCCGTTGCACCCCTTTGCGAGCCGACGGGGCCCGAACCTGTCAGACCCCGTCGCTAGCGTCCTTCACGAGCGCTCAAACAGGGCGTCGCAGCACCACGCAGAACATCGCGTCGGTGCCGTGCAGATGAGGCCACAGCTGAACGTGCGGTCCTTCCCCGAGGTCCGGAACTCCGGGGAAGAACTCCCGCGTGTCCAGCACTTCGGCCCCGGTCCGCTGCGCGACGTCCGTCAACACCCCTACGGTCTCGGAGAGATGAGGTGAGCACACGACATAAGCCACCACGCCGCCAGGGCGCACCAGCCGCAGCGCCTCGGTCAGCAGCTCGCGTTGCAGCTTCGTGAGCGTGCCGACGTCGGCGGGCTGGCGCCTCCACCGCGCCTCCGGGCGCCTGCGCAGCGCACCGAGACCGGTGCAGGGCGCATCGACCAGCACGCGGTCGAACGCTCCTTCGACGAAGCCGGTCTCGAGGCCGTCGGCCACCTCCACGGTGACCGGCAGGCCCGCGGTGAGCTTGCGGACGAGCTCGGCGCGGTGGGGTGCCTTCTCGACGGCGATCAGCTCGCCGCCCTCGATGCCGACCAGCGCGGCGAGCAGGGCGGCCTTGCCGCCGGGGCCCGCGCAGAGATCGAGCCAGCGGTCGTCCGTACCTTCGATCGGCGCGCGCGTCAGGGCGAGTGCGCAGAGCTGGCTGCCCTCGTCCTGGACGTGGGCGAGGCGCTCCCGGACGGGCTCGAGATCGCCCGGGTCGCCCGCCCCGGCCTCCAGGTGCACACCGTAGGGCGAGTACGGCGCCACGTCACCACCAGTGATGGCGGCGAGCTCGTCGGCGCTCACCTCGCCCGGGCGGGCCACCAGATGCACGGCCGGCCGTGCGTCATCGGCCTCCAGGGCACGCTTGAGCGGCTCCTCGCGGCTGCCGAGGGCCTCCGCGAACGCCTGCGCGATCCAGCGCGGGTGTGCGTGGGTGAAGGCCAGGTTGCCGATCGGGTCGGTTTCCTGGTCGGGGGCGAGCTCGTCGACCCACGCCGCCTCGTCCTGCGCCGCGATCCGGCGCAGGACGGCGTTGACGAAGCCCGCGATCCCGGAGCCCCGCTCGGCCCGGACGAGGTCGACGGTCGAGGCGACCGCCGCGTGTGACGGAATGCGGGTGCGCAGCAGCTGATACGCACCGAGCCGCAACGCGTCGAGCGCCGAGCCGTCCACTTCGGACAGCGGCCGGTCGGAGCACGACTCGATGACGGCGTCGAGCAGGCCCTGCGCACGCGACGTGCCGTAGGTGAGCTCGGTGGCGAGCGCCGCGTCACGTCCGGTGATACGGCGTTCGCGCAGCAGCTGCGGCAGCACGAGGTTGGCGTACGCGTCGCGCTGGCGCACCGCGCGCAGCGTCTCCAGCGCGGCGAGGCGGGCCGGGTCCTCCACGGGTGGCCGGGAGGGGCCGGTGCGCCGCTTCGGCGGGTGGGGACTGCTCGGGCGCGACGGCTTGGAAGCTCCTCGCGAATGGCCGGTCATGCGATGCGCTCCCCTGCTTCGATACGCGTGCCGCGGGCCCAATCGGTGGCGCCCATGCGTTTCTTGCCCTGTGCCTGTACCTCGCCCAGCGCCACGGCGGTGGTCGCCGTGCCCACGAGCACGCGCTTGCGTTCGACGAGGATCTCGCCGGCCGGCAACGTCACGTCGTCCACCGGCGTCACGGGGCCGAGCTTCAACCGCTCGTTCCGGAACTCGGCCCACGCGCCGGGATCCGGCGTCACGGCACGCGCCAGGCGGTCCACCGCCACGGCGGGCGCGGTGAAGTCGAGGCGTGCGTCCTCGACGGTGATCTTCCCGGCGTAGGTGATGCCTTCGGCTGGCTGGTCCACGGCGCGCAGGGTGCCGTCCTCGATGCCGTCCACAGTGGACAGAAGGAGGTGGGCACCGGACTCGGACAGCCGGGCCAGCAGGTCGCCGGAGGTGTCGCGGTCGCGCACCTTCTCGGTGACCACGCCGAACACCGGGCCCGCGTCGAGTTCCTTCACGATGCGGAACGTCGAGGCGCCCGTGATGTCGTCGCCGTTGCGCACGGCGGCCTGCACCGGCGCGGCGCCGCGCCACGCGGGCAGCACGGAGAAGTGGAGATTGACCCAGCCGAACTTCGGCACGTCGAGCGTGCGCTGCGGGAGCAGGTTGCCGTAGGCGACGACTGGGCAGAGGTCGGGTTCCAGCGCGCGCAGGCGGTCGAGGAACTCGGGGTCTCCCGCCTTGGCGGGCGTGAGGACCTCGATGCCGTGCTCGTCGGCGAGCGCGCCCACCGGGGAGCGCTCGAGCCTGCGGCCGCGGCCGGAGGGTGCGTCGGGACGGGTGACCACGGCGACGACGTCGTGGCGGGAGGAGTCGATGAGGGCGCGCAGCGAGGGCAGTGCGACCTCGGGCGTACCGGCGAACACGAGTCGCATGGTCAGCTGGACCTGCCGAAGAGTGGGTGCGGGCTCTGCTTCAAGGTGGGGACCGTACCGTCGAACCACTCGGACTGCCGGATTTCCCGCATGGCCTGCTTGCGGGTGTCGGCGTCGAGGCGGTCGAGGAACAACACGCCGTCGAGGTGGTCCGTCTCGTGCTGGATGCAGCGGGCCAGCGTCTCGGTGCCTTCGACCTCGACGGGCTCACCGTGCATGTTCCAGCCCTTGGCCACGACGTGCAGGTGGCGCTTGCAGTCCCACGACATGCCGGGGATGGACAGGCAGCCCTCGGAGCCGTCCTGCATCTCCTCGCCCACGACGTCCCACGTCGGGTTGACGAGATGGCCGGCGAAACCGTCGCAGTGGTACGTGAACACGCGCAGTCCAACACCGAGCTGAGGCGCGGCGAGGCCTGCCCCGCCCGCGTTCTGCATCGTGTCCCACAGGTCTTTGACCAGGGTGCGCAGTTCCTTGTCGAAGTCGGTGACCTCGGTGGCCGCGGTGCGCAGCACGGGGTCGCCGAACAGGCGGATGGGTTGGACGGTCACGCAGTGCTCCTCGTGTGGACTGGAGGCCAGTCTACGAGGAGCGCGGTCAGTGCTCGGACGCGCTGCCGAGGAAGATCACGCCCACCAGTGCCACGACGAAGTGGCCGGTGAACCGCAGAGCCGTCAGCACGGGCCGCAACAGCGCGTGGAGGTCGAGGTGAGCTGCCGGGGCGCTGGAAACAGTGGTCGTCGTCATGCCTTGAACTGTGCCGTTCACGCAGGTCAGCCCACATCGGCTCGCAGTATCGAGCCCGCGTCAGCCCACGGTAGGAAGATCACGCGCCACCCTCGGCCAGAAGGTGGATCCGCCCAGGTCATCAGGCTGATGCGACGAGGCTGGGCGGCATCGGCTAGGCATGACTCCATGACCTGGACGGCACCCGAAGTCACCCCGGCCGACGAACCACTGCTCGGCGCGGAACGCCCGATGCTCGAAGCGTGGCTGGACCGCCACCGCGCCACCTTCCTGGCCAACTGCGCGGGCCTCTCCGGCGAACAGCTCGCCACGGCGTCCACGCCGCCGTCGAACCTGACCCTGCTGGGCCTGATCCGCCACCTGACGGACGTCGAGCGCGTCTGGTTCCGCCGCCGCCTGGCGGGCGAGGACGTCAAGGCCCGCTACGGCGTGCCGGGCAACCGGGACGGCGCCTTCGAACACCTGGACCCCGCCCGCGCCGAGACGGAGTACGCCGACCTGCTCGCCGAGATGGCGAAGTCCCGCGCGGCCGTGGCGAGCCGGGACCTCGACGACACCTTCGTGCACGAGCGCGTGGGCGAGATCTCGGTGCGCTGGCTCTACATCCACCTGATCGAGGAGTACGCGCAGCACAACGGTCATGCCGACCTCATCCGCGAACGCATCGACGGACGCACCAACGAGTAGCGGCCTTTCCTCACTGTGCCGAGCGTCTCCGGACACTGGCGGTTCCACTGCACCGCGGACTTCGGCCAGGACCTGTTCTGGGGTGAGACGGTGGGATCGGCCCGGCCGGCGTGCGGGGCTTCCGCACGCCGGCCAGGCCGGGTCGTGCTCAGCCGACCTTCACCACGCGGGCGGCACCTCCGCCGCGCCGGGTCGGCTCGGCGACGGCACGCCAGCGGCCGTCACCGGCTCGCTCGACGGCCGTGGCGGCGCCGATCTCGGCGTTCTGGCTGAACCTGTGCCCGATGGCCTGCAGCCCCGCGGTGGTCGAGGCGGCGAGGAACGCCGCCTCGGCCGGGGTGGTGGCCGCGTTGCGCTGGGAGGCGCGCGGGGCCGCCACCGCGTCGAGGAGGGACATCTTGCGGTCCAGGCGGGCGGTCAGGATCTGGGTGACCGTGGTGATGATGGTGGAGCCGCCCGGCGAGCCGACGGCGAGCAGGGGCTTGCCGTGGTCGAGGACGATCGTCGGGGCCATGGACGAGCGCGGGCGCTTGCCGGGGCCGGGGAGGTTCGGGTGCGGGACGCCCGGGGTCGGGGCGACGAACTCGAAGTCGGTGAGTTCGTTGTTGAGCAGGAAGCCGCGGTTCGGCACGACGATGCCGCTGCCGCCCTCCGCCTCGATCGTCAGGGTGTAGGCGACGACGTTGCCCCAGCGGTCGGCCGTCGTGAGGTGCGTGGTGCGTTCGGCGTCCTCGCGCTGGGCCGAGAGACCGGCGGTGGCTTCACAGGCCTTGGGGTTGCGCGGGTCGGCGGCGGGCTGCGGAGCGGGCAGCACGGCGTCGGGCTTGATCAGGCACGCGCGGCTGTCCGCGAACCTCTGCGAGAGCAGGCCCTCGGTCGGCACGCGGGAGAAGGCCGGGTCGCCGACCCAGCGCAGGCGGTCGGCGAAGGAGAGCTTGGTCGACTCGATGAAGCGGTGCAGGTACTCGACGTCGGAGACCTTCGAGAGGTCGGTCGACTCGAGGATGTTGAGCGCCTCGCCGACGGTCGTGCCGCCGGACGACGGCGCGGCCATGCCGTAGACGTCGAGGCCCCGATAGCGCGTGTGCGTCGGGTCGCGGCGCTCGACCTGGTAGCGGGCCAGGTCGGAGAGCTGCATGTCGCCGGCGCGGACGTTGCGGGTCGAGCCGGGCACGACCGGAGGCTTCCGCACGGTCTGCACCAGGTCGCGGCCGACCGCGCCGCCGTACAGCGACGCGAGTTCGGTGCGCGCTAGTTCGCGGTAGGTGTCGGCGAGCTGCGGGTTGCGGAACGTGCTGCCGACCGCGGGCGGCTGGCCGCCGGGCAGGTAGAGGTCGCGGGTCGAGGTGAAGTCGGCGAAGCGGGCGGCGTTGTTCGTGATCTGCGAGTTGAACGTCTGGTCGACGGTGAAACCACGCCGTGCCAGCGCTTCCGCCGGCGCCATGGCCTCGCGCAGGTTCAGGGTGCCCCACCTGCGCAGCGCCTGCTGCCACGTCTTGGGCGTGCCGGGGACGCCGACGGACTTGCCGCTGGTCATCGCCTCGGCGAACGGCAGGGGCTTGCCGTCCTCCACGAAGAGCTGGTCGGTGGCGGACCGCGGCGCGGTCTCGCGGCCGTCCAAAGTGGACACGCGGCCGGTGCGGGCGTCGTAGTGGACGAAGAACCCGCCGCCGCCGATGCCCGCGCTGAACGGGTCGGTCACGCCGAGCGCGGCGGCGGTGGCGACGGCGGCGTCGACGGCGTTGCCACCGCGGCGAAGCACGTCGATGCCGATCTGGGACGCGTCGGGGTCGACGCTCGAGACAGCGCCTCCCCAGCCCACCTGCTCGGGCACGCGTGGCGATGATTCCGCCGCTCCTGCCGGGGCAGGAGCGACCAGTACGACGGAGAGCGTCAGTGCGGCAACCGTTCGCAACATGCGGAAACTTCTACTCCGTTGCGACCGGATGGCAACACTCCTTGAGGAAGGCCTAAGGTGCGGGCGTGTCGATCGATCTTGACCAGTTGCGAACCAGTTTCACGAACACCCCGCTCGACGAGGCCGACCGCGAGGAGGCGCTGCGCCTCCTGCTGCGCGAACGCCGCGACGGCGACGCCGATCTCCTGCGGCACCTGCTCACCCAGGAGACCGCCGCTCACCAGGAGGGCTGGGGCGTGAGCGAGGCGCTGGGACTCGCCGCCCTGCTGCTCGCCGAGTGCGGCCGCGAGGAGGACGTCTGGGCCCTGTGGGAGGCCAAGAACGCCTCGTTCGACACCATGGCGGGCCTCGACGGCTTCCTGCTGTTCCCGGCGGGCATCGCGGGCACGACGGCGCACGTGATCGCGGGTGAGGACCACCCCGAACGCGGCGACCTCATGACGTACCTGAGCGAGTACCTCGAGTACGAGAAGCTCACCGACGAGGACATCCGCGAGCACATGGCGGGCCTGCGCTCCCACTACGAGGGCTGACGCGCGGCAACCCCGGTGGGTAGTCCTCGATGACGGCGAACGGCTCCTCGTACTCCCAGTCGCTCCACCGCGCCGCGGTGATCACGTCGTTCTCCACGAAGATGTCGAGGTAGTCCTGGCCGTCTTCCGGGCCACCGCAGTGCGTGCAACTGCTCGTGGCGATGCCGCTCGCCACGACGAGGCGGTGGCCCTCCTCGCCATAGGTCACTCCGTCCCAGTTGAGCTTGTCTCCCAAGCCGTACCAGGTGACGCAGTCGAGGGTCCCCCACTTGTGCTGAACTCGAAACAGGACAGCCGGCCGCACGCTCGGCACTCGAAGTCGTGCAGCTCCAGCCAGGCGTAGGACCCCATGCACGAAGCCCAGGGACGGCCCGGCGCCGGCTCCACCGAGTTCAGCCCTACAGGACCTCCAGCGGGTCGAGCTTGATGCGCACCAGGTCCTGCTCCTTGCGGGCCGTCCGCACGGCCTGCGCCTCGGCCAGCACAGCGGCCAGCTGGCGGCCTTCCGCCCGGGAGACCCGGACCAGCGCGCGTTCCTTCGTCTCGTCGTCGCCCAGCGGCACCGGGCCGAGGATCTCGCCGGTGGGCGGCAGGCGGAGTTCGTCGAGCATGGCGTTCACCGCGTCCGGGGTGCCGTCGACGGTCGCCATCCGGACCGCCGGCGGGAAACCGAGCTCGGTCCGCGCGGCGAGTTCGGTGGCGGCGTGCCACACCGGGTCCCAGCGGACCAGGGCCTGCACCGGGGTCAGGGACGAGTCGGCGATCACGACCACCCGCCCGTTGCCCGGCCGCACCAGGCCCGCCGCCGTCATCCACCGCCGCAGCGCCTCCTCGGAGGCCCGCAGGTCGGCCCTGCCCAGCAGCGCCCACCCGTCGAGCAGCAGCACGGCGCCGTAGCCGCCCTCGGCCACCGGTTCGGCTCCCGGTGTCGCGACCACCAGGGACGGTGTGCCCGGCACCTTGGTCAGCACCGCGTCGGCACCGCTCGTCCGCACCGGGTGGCCGGGGAACGCCCGACCGAGCTCCTCCGCCGTGCGCCTGGCGCCGATGACCTGCCCGCGCAGCTTGCGCGACCCGCACGTGGGACAGCGGAACCCGGCCTCCGTCGCCGCGCACCACCGGCAGTACGCGGGCTTCGGCAGCCCGTTCTCGGTGCCGCCGGGCAACGCCAGCGGACCGGCGCACCGGCGGCACCGCGCGGGACCGCGGCACTGGCCGCAGGCGAGCGACGGCACGTAGCCGCGGCGCGGCACCTGGATCAGCACCGGCGAGTCGGCCAGGGCGAACCGGGCCGCGTCGAACGCGATGGACGGCAGCCGGGCCGTACGGGCGGCCGGGTCCTTGACGTCCTGCCACTCGTTGTCGCCCACCGAGATGACCCGCGGCGCGACGGACCTCAGCGTCTCGCGCGACGCCACGATCTCGTGCGCCCAGCCCGTCTCGACCAGCAACTGCGCCTCGGCCGTGCGGGCGAACCCGCCGATGAGCAACGCGGCGCCCGTCATGTGTGCGCGCTGCACCAGCACGTCGCGCACGTTCGGATACGGCGAGCGCTGCTCGACGTGCAGGTCGTCGCCGTCGTCCCAGACCACGAGCAGCCCGGGGTCCCGCACCGGCGCGAACGCCGTCGCCCGCGTGCCGACCACCACCCGCGCCACGCCGCGGCGCACGGACAGCCAGCGCTTGTACCGCTCCGACGGCCCGAGGTCGGCCGACAACGTCACCACGCCCTCGATCAACGCGCCGCACGCCTCGGCGACACGGGTCAGATCGCGGTGGTCCGGCACCACTATCACCACCCCGCGCCCGGACGACGCGACCGCGGCGGCCGCCTCCGCGAGCCGGGCGGGCCAGTCCTCGGCGGGCAGCGCCTGCCAGACGGCGTGGGCGGGACGGCCCTCGTGCAGGGCCTCCAGGTACTTGGGGCCGCGGGGATAGCGCGACCAGGCGTCGGCGGGAACGGGCGGCAGCTGCGACCGCCCGGGCTGAGCGGTGCCGGCTTCGGCAGGCGACTGGTCCACCCACGCGGACAGTCGAGGCAGTGGCGGCGGCTCCCCTGGCGCCGCGGCCTCCGCACGGGCGTGCCGGGGCGGGACGGCCAGGCGCAGCACGTCGATCATGCCGCCCGCGTACCTGTCCGCGATCGCGCGCGCCAGCGCGGCGATCTCGGGCGCGAGCACCGGTTCGGGAGACACGACCTTCTCGATGAAGGCGAGCTTCTTGCCGTACTCCGAGGTCTCCGCGCGCTCGAGCAGGTACCCGTCGACCAGCTGGCCCGCGAACCTCACCCTGACCCGGCAGCCGGGCACCGCGGCAACGTCGAGTTCGGACGGAACCGAGTAGTCGAACGGCCGGTCCAGGTGGGCCAGCGGCACGTCCACCACGATCCGGGCGACCGGCAGCGACTCCGCGGGGACCCGCTCCCCTTTTCTCGCTCCGGTCTTCGCGTTCATACCTCCTGGTGTATCAGACACCCCCGACAGTCACGCGTTGCGCCTCACCAATCCGGTGAAGCCCGCCACGAACAGGGTGGCGAACGCCCACGCCAGGACCTGCAGCAGCCACGTCGACGCCAGCACGAACCCGCCCGCCCCCGAGGCCGCGTCGACCGTGCAGCGGGCCGCGTCCACCTTGACCAGCGGTGTTGCCACGTTCAGGGCGTAACCGACCTGCTCGACCGTCGAGCACCGCACGGCACCGGAGATCAACACCACACCCACCGACACGGCGAGCACCCCGGCGAGCCACACCAGGGCGAGGCCGGGACGGTAGCCGTGCCCGACGGTCACCCCGCGGACGAGGTGCCAGATCCGGCCCCACCGCGACAGCTGGCCGCGCCGGCGCAGATCCCGTTGCTGGGCAACGCGAATCCGCCGCACGTCGCGTTCGTGGCCGGCGGCCTGGTGGGCCGAGGCGAGCTGGGCCCAGGGCTGGGCCGAGTAGCGAAGAGTGCGCTCTGGCAAGAACGACAGCCATTCGTCCACTGTGGCGTCTCGCGGCAGCCCTTCGTAGGTGAGCCCTTCGAGCTGCACCTGGCCCTCGATCCCGCCGAACGGCATCAGCAGGTCCTTGCCGACGCGCACGTGACGCAGGTCGACCGCGACACCGGACGAGCTGAAACGCCCCTCGCGGAGGACGATCTGCCCGTCCACGCGGGTGCCGCGCAGGCGCACGGCCGCGTGCCGGCCACCGCCCAGGACCTCGCACCCCGCGTTCAGGAAGATCCCGTCGCCGATCTGGAGGTCCACCAGGGTCAGCCCCGATTCGAAGCGCCCGCCGCCGAACATCAGCACGCCGGCGACGCGCGACCCGCTCAGCGTCACGGAACCCACCGCGCGGAACCCCTCGTCCAGGTAGACGCTGCCGCCGATGCGCAGGTGCGGCGCGTCGACCGACTCCTCGGCGCTCAGCCGGGCACCGCTGAGCCGAACGTGGTGGTCGACGGCCAGACCGCGCGCCTCGACGGACGGTGCGACCAGCCCCCGCAGGTCCAGCAGCGAGAACTGCGCCCGGTTGAGCAGCACCGGGCGCTCCGTCGAACAGTCCCGCAACACCAGGGGCTTCTTGGCGACGACGTCGGACAGGTCGAGCTGACCCGTGATCGTCGCGCCGACGATTTTCAAGCCCCCGGGATCGAGCGCCTCGTGCTCGATCATCCGCTTCCGGATCTCGTCCCCCGTGATCTCCACGGGACAACGTTAGCCGGAGATCGACTCCTGGCCGTTCTCGATGTGACCGCACAGACGCCGGCGGAACTTCGGCTCTTCCTCCACCGTCACCGTCAGGTCGTACCAGCCGGAGTTCATGGCGGTCAGCCACGGGATGACGTGCCGATGCCCCGGCCTCACGACGTAACGACGCCGCCCCAGCACGAACGTCAGCCGCGACGTTCCGCTGTTCTCGAACGTCAGCGTCAGCACACGGCTGTATCCGCGCACCGACGACGAGACGCGCGCACGGTCAGTGGAAGACCCGGCGAACTCACGGCGGAAACCGTTGGGTCCCAGCAACACCAGGTCATGCTCGCCCGCGACCTCCAGCGAGGCCGACGACGCGACGTCGAAGTGCTGCGGCAGCGCGAACTGCCCGGAGTACGGGTACAGAGCGAAGTGCACGGACGCCGCCCCGGAGTTCGACATGTCCAGAGAGGACCCGCGCAACGACGCGTCGGGCTGGTACGGCAGAGCGCGCGCACGTCGCCGTCCGGCCTCCTGCTCCGGCATCTTCTGCTCGGAAGGGGGCGCGGGACGCCACCGCGGCGTCGCGGGCGGTACCGGCGCGGGCTCACCGACCTCGGGCCACGTCCGGCGCCGGTCGAAGTCGAACGCCGAGGTCAGGTCCCCGGCGACGGTCCGGCGCCACGCGGAGATCTCCTCCGACCGCACCCCGGTCCACTTCTCCAGGAACTGCGTCATCGACGTGTGGTCGAACACCTGCGAGTTCACGTAACCGCCCACGGACCACGGCGAGACGACGGTCATCGGCACGCGCGCACCCAGTCCCAACGGCCGGTCGCCCACGTACTCGTCGGTGACGGACAACGGCGGGCGCGGCGGCGGCACGTGGTCGTAGAAGCCGTCGTTCTCGTCGTAGGTGATGAACAGGACCGTGGACTCCCACACCTCCTGGTTGGACGCCAGCGCGTCCAGCACCTGGTAGGTGATCGACGCGGAGGCGGCGGGCGACGACGCGCCGGGGTGCTCGGAGTCCACAGAGGACGGCACCAGGTACGACACGGCGGGCAGCCGGCCCGCGGCGACGTCCGCGCGGAACGTCTCCCCCAGCCCGCCGGGCTTCACGCGGTGCAGTCCCCTGTCGTACAGCGACTTCTCCGCCGCGGAGAGCTTCGAGAGGTCCAGCGAACCGATCAGCGCGGGGTCACCGGTGCCGTACAGCTTGTCCAGCGACTTGAACCCGGCGGGCAGCACCTTGCGCGCGATCTCCTTGAACCGCGCGTAGAACTCCAGGTTGTTGTCCTGGAAGTTGTCCCACTCCTGGTAGACCCGCCACGACTTCCCGGCGGCCTCCAGGCGTTCCGGATACGTCTTCCACGTGTAGCCCGTGTGCGTGTCCTCGCTGTAGGCCGCGTTGCCGGTCGCACGGCCGCCGGAAGGCTCGAAACCCGTGTACCCGGACACCCAGTAGTTCCGGTTCGGCGAGGTCGAGGACGGCACCGAGCAGTGGTAGGCGTCGCACAGCGTGAACGTGTCCGCGAGCTCGTAGTGGAACGGGATGTCCTGGCGCGTGTAGAACGCCATCGTCGCCGCGGTCTTCGCGGGCACCCAGTTGTCGTTCCAGCCGCCGCGCAACGCCGAGTGCCCGCCGTTCCAGCTGTGGTCCAGGTCACCGATGTACTGGATGTCCCGCCCTGACGCCGCCTCACGCACCGGGAACGGCAGCACGCCCGACTGGTTGAACACACCCCTCAGCGCGTTGCGGTCGGAGAACCCGCGCACGCCACGGAGCGTCCCGTAGTAGTGGTCGAACGACCGGTTCTCCTGCATCAACAGCACGACGTGCTTGATCGCGCGCAACCCTCCCGCACGGGGCTCACGAGCCAATGCGGCGTACACCGACGGCGGCAGCAGCGTGCCCGCACCAGCAGCGGCGACGGCAGCCATGAACCCACGACGAGAGAGCGACATGAACCGAGTTTGTAGTCTCGGTACATGGCGCGGAACCAACCCTCGTATGAACAAAGGCCTCGGATGACCATGGCCTTGTTCACAGATCACACCAGGCAGAGGCGATGACGCGCTCCGGTTAGCGTTCGGGCAACGCCCGGTCGCGACTCTCTCCTCAGGCAAGAAACCGAAGAGGGGAAACGACCATGAGACTGCGCATCGCCGCCGCCGCGCTCGCCATCGGACTGTGCACCGCCGGTGTCGCCCAGGCGGACGAGGTCCCGCCGGAGTTCCAGAACAGACCCACCCCGGCGGCCTGCTACAACGCCGTGCCCACGATCGTCGGCGCGGGCTTCATCTCCGGTGGCCCCGGACCGGACGTCATCCTCGGCAGCAACGGCCCGGACACCATCGTCGGGCTGGAGGGCAACGACATCATCCTCGGCCTGGGGTCCGACGACGAGATCTTCGGCGGCGAGGGCAACGACCTCATCTGCGCGGGGTGGGGCGACGACAAGGTCCAGGGCGGCCCGCACCACGACACCGTCTACGGCGAGGCCGGCAACGACAGGATGCGCGGCGGTGACGGGATGGACCTGCTCTCGGGCGACCTGAACACCGACGGGGGCGACGGCGAGGCCGGGTTCGACTTCTGCACCGCGTCCACCGAGGTCACCGTCAGCTGCTAGCGACCGCCTGCCTCAACAGGATCTCCGTGGCGGGGTCGGGCCCGACCCCGAGCTGCCGCAACGAGTCCAGCACGCGCGCACGCGTCTTCACCATCCTTTGCGGATCGCGTGCGCGCAGTGCGGCGGCGAGCGCGAGCCGGTGCCCGCGCGGTTCGAACGGCTCCAGCGCCAACGCCCGCTCCGCCAGGTGGTGGGCTTCGGCCGCGTCTCCCGCGACGAGCCCCAGTTCGCCCAGCACCAGGAGGTTCTGCACGTGGCGGGTTCTGATCTGGGCGATCTCGGCCTCGCACAGGTCGGCCAGATCCGTGAGCGGCTCACCCCGCCACAGCGCCACGGCCTCACCAGGGCCGAGTTCCTGCAACGACCACAGGTCCACGGTCAGCCGGTCGCTCCGGACGAGCCGGATCGTCTCGCCGTCACTGCGCAGGAAGTAGCTGGCCTCGCCACCCGCACGGCCGGGTTCCAGCAACCGCCTGAGGTGGGTCATCGTCACGCGCAGGTTCCGCGCGGCGCTCGCGGGGTCGAGTTCGGGCCACAGCAGGTCCATCGCCTGCTCGCGGGGCAGCACAGTGCGCAGCGTGAGAAGGCCGAGGAGCTGGCGAACGCGTGCCCTTCGCAGTTCGGGTGCGTCCGTCGCGACCCCGTTCCTCGTCACTCGCATCGGCCCGACGACCTCGATGCCGATCGGGTGGTCCGGCGGTGCGGGTACGGTGGCGAGCAGTTTGGCGGCACCGGCGGCGAGGTCCGGATCGCGGGCCAGATCGCGGATCTTCTGGTGCACCGCGGCGTGATCGGACAGCCAGGCGCCCAGCTTCGTCTTGCCCGTGGCAGCCAGGCGCACGGCCAGTTCGACCGACCACGGCAACGGCAAGAAGCACAACGCGTGCGCTGCTGACAGATCCGATGAGAGATCGCCTTGCCGGGCTCGCACGAACGCACGCCCCGCCGCTCGCGCCTTCTGATGTGACGGACCCAAGTCCGTGTTGTCCCAACGCTCTCTCAGCTCGTCACTCAGCACGTAGCCCAACGTCAGGAACCGGCGCAGGTGCCGTTCGGCGACCTTGATGTCCACGGGCCACTTCGCCAGATGCCGCTTGTAGGCGTCACGGGCCTGGTCCTCGTCTCCGCGCGCGACAGCTACTGCCGCCTGCGCCGCGCACGCCAGGACCGCGTCACGCGGGTTGTCCTTCTCAGCGGGATCACCGCACGGCAGTTCGGTCGTGGTCTCTCCGAACGACGCAGCGATGACAGTGCGAAAGGCGTGCGCCACGAACTCGTCGCGCGCCGTGCTGTCCACGCTGTCCGGTGTTGTCGTGGGTTCGCCGTCGAACCATCGCGCCACGGTGGCGTGCCGGCGGGCGAGGTCGTCGTCCAGCATCCGTTCGGCGAGATCGGCGGCCTCGCGTCCACGTCCGCACATGGCCAGGCAATGCACGTGGAACCGTGCGGTGGACACGGAAAGCGCTCTGGGCACCTCGCTGGTCGGCGCCTGGGCGAGGTGGACGAGTGCCTGCTCCGGATCGCCCGCGAGTTCGGCGAGCACCGCGTTCACGCTGTGCCGCAACAACCTGAGCACGGGTGTGGACGCGTCGAGGTGCTGTGCTCGCTGCGCGATCCCGGCCAGCCTGACCAGGTCTCCCCTGGAGTGCGCGGTGATCACGGCCTGGCCCAGCGCCACCGCGGCCGAATCCTGGTCACCCTTCTCCACCATTCGTGCGCACGCGCGATCGACCAGGCAGTCGATGGACGGGTCGGTGAAGTCGCGTGCGTGCATCACCGCGGCCTGGAGCAACAGGAACGCCGGCTCTTCGCGGTGGTGGGCCGGCACCGCGTTCAGCCACCGCTGGGCTGTCGCGGCCGGCAACACCGACAACGTGGTCCGCACGAGTTCGACCGCGAGAAGCGCCAGCAACGGCCAGTCGTGCGCCCGGCAGGCGATCCGCCCGGCGCCGGCCAGCTCACCGCGTGCGGCCAGCACCTCGACCGCCTTGGCGCGCAGGTGATCGGCGGGCACGATGCCGGCCCACAGGTCGTGTGCCCGGTATCGGCCGTCGTCGAGCCGGACGACCAGCGGAACTTCGCGAGCCAGGCGGTCGAGATCGGCGGGCGCGCCGGCGACCGTGCCGACCTCTTCCCCGGTCGCACAGCCGAGGGTCACCAACGCGGCCAGTGCTCTGCGCACCGGCTCGGCGAGCCGGTGCAGCACCTCCTCCGCGGCGTAGCGCCAGGACGCGGCGGGGCCCGCGCACAGCGACAACCTGATGAGCGCGGGCCAGCCGTGCAGGTCCTGGGTGAGCTCGCGGCCGAACCTCGTGGCCAGGGCGGCGGTCTCGGCATCGGTGAAGGCCAGGTCCTCGGTGCGGAGCGCGGCCAGCTCGCCCGCGGCCTCCCGGCGGGCCAGCGGGAGGTCCGGCGTGCGGCGCCCGGACAACACCAGGTGCGCGGTGCCGGGCAGGGCACGCGCGACGGCGGCGAGCAGGGCCGCGCCCGGTGAGTCGCCGGGGATCTCGTGGACGTCGTCCAGCAGGAGGCAGACATCCAGCGGGGCCCGGTGCCGCAGCGCCGCCAGCACTTCCGGCGCGCCGGGTTCGGGGCCGGGGACCGCGTCGAGGGCGGCCAGGACCGTGCGGGCCAGACGGCTCGCGTCCTCGTGGTCAGGGCCGCAGGTGACCCAGGCGTCGATGCCGCGGGGTTCGAGGAGGTTCGCGCGGACGGCCTGGGCCAGCGCGGTGGTCTTGCCGAAGCCGGGACCCGCGACGACCAGCGTGATCGGGCTGGTCCAGCGCCGGCGCAGGCGGTCGACCAGCCGCAACCGCGGCAGTTCGACGTCCAACGGCCGCGGCACCCCGTGCAACGGCAGGATCGTGTTGTCCCCCATGCACTACGGAGTCGTCCGGTACCTGGGAGATACCCCTGCGAGCCGTTCACGCACACGGGCCACGAGAGGGCGCGCGCCGAGACCCTCGAAGATCGCGAGCGCCCCGGCCAGGTCGCCTGGGTCGTCGCTCTCGATGAGTGCGACGGCGTACCAGTGGTCGCATCCGGCCTGCTGCCACCTCTTGGCGGCTTCGCGCCATCGGCCCGCCGCCAGCAGCGCGTGGGGATGGTGGGAGTCGTCCACGGACACGGGACGGCCCGCGACGCCAAGCCAGTAGGCCAGTTCCGCGGCCAACGCCCGCACGCCGAGCCGGCGCGCTTCCCCGTGCAGGGATTCGAGCTCCGCGGCCACGACCTCGTCACCGCGCAGCCACGCCGCCTCGGCCCAGGCCACGGCGGCCGGGCCGATGTTCTGCAGTTCCCCGGTTCCCTGCGCGAGGTCCCAGGCTTCCGCGAGCGCGTCCTGTGCGCCGGGCAGACCCCGGCGCGCACGCACCCTGCCCAGGGCGATGAGCGCGTGACACCGGGTCGGCGGGTTGGCCTGCGGCCGCACTCCGGCCACCAGTTCCGCGTCCGCCGCCGCCCGGTCCCAGTCACCAGTCTCGACCGCGACCGTCGCCCGGCACGTGTACATGCGGTTCAGGTACCGGAGCTCCTCCGCGCCGTCCGCCATCTCGAGCGCCGTCGTGACACAGCTCATCGCCTCGTCGAGGCGGAACTCCCAGAGCAGGATCTCGACGACGTTGACGGTGAACCTGCAGAAGTCGCTGACCGAGCCGGACGCCAGCGTCACCTGCCGGGCCTCCGCCAGCGTGGTCCACGCCTCCGCCAGGCCCAGGTCGGCCTGCGCGGTGCCGACGCTCGTCAACGCGTGGGCGAGGATCTCCTGGTCACCGGCCGCGCGGGCGAGTGCGACGGCGCGCTCACCCAGCGCCAGGCTCTCCTCGGTGCGGTAGAGGATCGACAGCAGGCCGCTGCGGTGGGTCAGCGCACGGGCGAGCGCCCTGTCGTCACCCGCGCTCTCCAGCAGTGTGACGGCCTCTTCCGCACTGCTGCCGCAGGCGAGCTCCGGCATGCCGGCCCGCCAGCAGATCAGCGACAACCACACCAGGTCGCGACCGAGCGCGCGGACGTCACCGGGACCGCGCCGCAGTGCGACCGCCTCCCGCTGGGCCTCGACGGCAGGGCCCATGTCCCCGATGATGCTGTTCTCGATCGCATAGCGGTTCAGCAGGTCGGCCTGTCGCTGCTGATCGAGCAGTTCCCGTTGCTGCAGCACGAGACGCAGGTGAGCCGCCGCCTCCCGGTGAGAGCCTGCCCGGCTCGCGGCCTCGGCGGCCCTGGGGCCGTAGCGCACGATCGCACCGGTGTCACCGGCCTCGGCGGCGTGGTGCACAACGCGCGCCAGGTCCACACCGTCTCGTGCCACGAGTGCGGCGAGGACGCGGCGGTTCAGCTCGACCCGCCGGGCCACCGGCAACGCGTCCGCGACGGTGCGCCGGATGAGCTCGTGCCGGAACCCGGTGCGGGCCGGTGTCACGGTGAGCAACCCGTGCCGTTCCGCGGCCACCACGGCGGCGACCCCGTCCGGCAGCAGCGCGTCCCGGAGCCACTGCTCCACAGTGGACGGGACGACCGCGAGCTGCGCCAACGCCTCCTCACCGTCGCGGTCCAGCCGGTCCAGCCGTGCGAGCACCGCGTCGGCGACGGTCGGCGGGACGCGGTCGAGATGTCCGGCCGCGAGGATCTCGGTGACGAAGAACGGGTTTCCCCCTGTCACGGCGTACACCTCGTGCGGGTCGAGCCCGCTCGCCGTGACCAGCCGCCCGACCGCCGCGGCCGACAGCGGCGCCAGCTCGAACCGCCGCACCCGCGGCGCCGCGGTCACCTGCCCGAGCAGGCGCTGCAACAACGGCCCCGCGGCGCGGTAGGTCAGCATCAGCAGCACGGGCAGCGACGCCAGCCTTCTGACCAAAAAGGACAGTGCGTCCACGGTGGCCTCGTCCGCCCAGTGCACGTCCTCGATGACGAGAACCGTCGGCCGGGCCAGCTCGGCGAGCAGCACCTCGAACACCTCGTCCCGGTCCCCCGCAGCACCCAGCCGTGGACCGAGGAGGTCGCGGAACGGGCCGAGCGCGCGTGGCGTGGCCAGGTCGTCGCAGCACCCGACGAGCAGCCGGGCCTGTCGCGGCGCCCTTCCCCTCACCGCGTCCGCGAGTGCCGACTTGCCGACGCCGGGCTCGCCGGACACCAGCACCACCGAGCCGTTCCCCGCGACCGCCTCCCGTGCGGCGACGGCCAGTTCGGAGAGCTCGTGCTCGCGCTCGAGCAGAACGCCGGCCCGCGACGTGAGCACGACTCCCGGCAGGTCGAGTGCGGCGTCCTGGCGCAGGACCGCCGCCTCCAGTTCCCGGAGGGCGGGGTTCGGGTCGATTCCCAGTTCCTCGCCGAGCGCGTGCCGGAGCCGCTGATACACCGCGAGCGCCTCGGCCTGACGTCCGCAGCGGTACAGCGCGAGCATCAGCTGTCCGTGCACGTGCTCGCGGAACGGCTGCTCCCGGATGCGCCACTCCAGCTCCGGCGCCAGCATCGCGTGCTCGCCGAGCGCCAGCCGCACCTCGGTGAGCGCGTCCACGACCTCGGTCCTGAGCGCGGCGATGCGCTCGGCCTGCTCGTCCAGCCACGCGTGCCCGGCCACGTCCACCAGTGGCCGGTCCCGCCAGCACGCGAGCGCGCCGCGCAGGTGCACCGCCCGACCGGCCGGATCGGCCTCGCACTTGCTCTGGTCCATCAACCGTTGGACCGCAAGGAGGTCCGTGTCGGCGTCGAGCACATACCCCGGCGCACGCACCAAGATCGCCGCACGGTCGCCGAGCACGCCACGCAGGTAAGACACGTGGTGCTGCAGCGTGTTCGCGGCAGTGCGGGGTGCGCGGTCGCCCCACACCACCTCGGCCAGCCGATCGGTGCTCACGATCTCGCCCGCCCGCAGCGCCAGCACGGCGAGCACCGCCTTGCGGCGCCGGCCTCGCACCTCCCTCGGCGTGCCGTCCACCGTCACGTCGACCGGTCCCAGAATCCGCACCCGCACACCAGGTAGTCGTCCGGCGACCCGCTGATGTCAGCCCGGAACGCCGTTTCCGTCAGATTTCCGTTCCACACCAGGTCCGACGGCCATGGTTCGGCCATGAACATTCGCAGAAAGACGCTCGTCGTGCTGGCGGCGCTCGGGCTGGCGCTCACCGCGAGCGGCGGGGTTGCGAACGCCGCCGGTGTCTTCAAGCCCATCAAGAACGTCGGGAGCGGCATGTGCCTGCAGCCCGAGGCCGGCAGCACGTTCGACGCGTGGATCGTGCAGATGCCCTGCGTTCCCGGCAGCGCCATCCAGAACTGGCACTTCGACAAGATCTCCGACGACAGGTACCAGATCATCAACGAGGTCAGCGGTCGCTGCTTCTACATGAACGGCCCGGTCCTGGCCGGGTCGGGCATCGCCCAGGTGGCGTGTCTGCCGCGGGTCAGCAACCACGTGTGGAAGACCACCCCACGACCTCCCAGCATCGCCGAGATCCGGTCGATGGCGGGCGGCGATCGCAACCTGTGCCTCAACGTGCCGGGTGGCCAGCCCATCACCGGGCTCATCGTGCGGACCTGGCCCTGCGCCAACGTTCCCGCGCAGCGCTGGGTCATCGGCTTCTGACGACAGAACGGCCCGCCTCCCCGAGGGGAAGCGGGCCGTTCCGGTGAACGACGATCAGGCGCCGGCGGCGTTGCGCAGGGCCTCGGCGCGGTCCGTCGACTCCCACGGGAGGTCGACGTCGGTGCGGCCGAAGTGACCGTAGGCGGCGGTCGGGGCGTAGATCGGGCGGAGCAGGTCGAGGTCGCGGATGATCGCGGCGGGCCGGAGGTCGAACACCTCGGTGATGGCCTGCTGGATCTTCTGCGGGTCGACGGTCTCGGTGCCGAAGGTCTCCACGAAGAGGCCGACCGGGGCGGCCTTGCCGATGGCGTAGGCGACCTGGACCTCGACGCGGGTGGCGAGGCCCGCCGCGACGGTGTTCTTGGCGACCCAGCGCATGGCGTAGGCGGCGGAGCGGTCGACCTTCGACGGGTCCTTGCCGGAGAAGGCGCCGCCGCCGTGGCGGGCCATGCCGCCGTAGGTGTCGACGATGATCTTGCGGCCGGTGAGGCCGGCGTCGCCCATCGGGCCACCGATGACGAAGCGGCCGGTCGGGTTCGTCAGCAGGCGGACACCCGAGGTGTCCAGCGACAGCGCGTCGATCTCGGGCTGGACGACGTGCTCGCGCAGGTCGACGCCGAGCAGCTTCTCCAGGTCGATGCCGTCGGCGTGCTGGGTCGAGATGACGACGGTGTCGAGGCGCACGGGCTGGTCGCCCGCGTACTCGATGGTGACCTGGGTCTTGCCGTCCGGGCGCAGGTACGGGACGGTGCCGTCCTTGCGGACCGCGGTCAGGCGGCGGGACAGGCGGTGGGCCAGCGCGATCGGCAGCGGCATGAGCTCGGGCGTGTCGGTGCACGCGTAGCCGAACATCAGGCCCTGGTCGCCCGCGCCCTGCTTGTCGATCTCGTCGTCGGCGCCTTCGACGCGGTTCTCGAAGGCGGTGTCGACGCCCTGCGCGATGTCCGGGGACTGCGCGCCGATGGCGACGTTCACGCCGCACGAGTGGCCGTCGAAGCCCTTCGCGGACGAGTCGTAGCCGATCTCCAGGATCTTCTCGCGGACGATCGTGGGGATGTCCGCGTACGCCTCGGTGGTGACCTCACCCGCGACGTGGACCTGGCCGGTGGTGACCATCGTCTCCACGGCGACGCGGGAACGCGGGTCCTTGGCCAGCAACGCGTCCAGGATCGAGTCGCTGATCGCGTCGCAGATCTTGTCCGGGTGTCCCTCGGTCACCGACTCACTGGTGAACAGCCTGCTGCTGTGCTGGCTCACGGACACTCCTTAGGTGCGGGGTTGGTCTGAAGAAAAATTCTACTGAGAGTCAGTCAAGCGAGCGGTAACCGCGTCCCACACCGCGGACGCCACTTGCGTCTTGGGTCCGTGGGGTATAGGGGTCTCGTCGCCGTCCGGGGACAGCAGCCAGCCGGCGTTGTCGTCCTGCTCGAACGCCTTGCCGTCGCCGACCGCGTTCAGCACCAGGAGGTCGCAGCCCTTGCGGCGCAGCTTCGCCCGTCCGTAGTCGAGCACCGACGTCGTCTCGTCGCCGGTCTCCGCGGCGAACCCGACGATCAGCTGGCCCGTCCTACGTGCGGAAACGAGCTCCACGAGGATGTCGGGGTTCTTCGTCAGCGTGATCGGGTCGGGGTCGCCGTCAGTCTTCTTGATCTTGTGTCCGGTGAGCGCCGACGGCCGGAAGTCGGCCACCGCGGCGGCCATCACGACCACGTCCGCGTCCGCCGACACCTTGTGCATGACGTCGCGCAGCTCCACCGCGGAGCCCACGCGCACCAGGTCGACCCCCGCCGGCGTGGCCAGGTCCGCGGTGTTGCCCGCGACCAAAGTCACTCGGGCACCGCGTTGCGCCGCCACTCGCGCGAGTGCGTAGCCCTGCTTGCCGGACGAGCGGTTGCCGATGAACCGCACCGGATCGAGTGGCTCCCGCGTGCCACCGGCGGAGATCGCGACGTGCACACCTTCGAGTGTCCGCCGCAGGGCGTCGGGCCGCACCAGCAGCAGCCGGGCGAGTTCGACGATCTCGGCGGGGTCGGGCAGGCGGCCCTTGCCCGTGTCCTTGCCCGTCAACCGGCCCGAGGCCGGTTCGGCGACGATCACGCCACGGCTGCGCAGCAGTTGCACGTTGTGCTGGGTGGCCGGGTGCTCCCACATCTCGGTGTGCATCGCCGGGACCAGCAGGACCGGGCAGCGCGCGGTCAGCAGGGTGTTGGTCAGGAGGTCGTCCGCGAGGCCGTGCGCGGCCTTCGCGATCAGGTTCGCCGTCGCCGGTGCCACCACGACGAGGTCGGCGTTCTGCCCGAGCTTGACGTGCGGCACCTCGTGCACGTCGTCGAACGGGTCGGCGGACACGACCTGGCCGGACAGCGCCTCGAACGTGGCGGCTCCCACGAACTTCAACGCGCCCTCGGTGGGAACGACCCGCACCGAGTGACCGGACTCGGTCAGCCGCCGCAGCACCTCACAGGCCTTGTACGCGGCGATGCCCCCACCAACCCCGAGAACGATCCGGGGTTTGACGGGGGCATCAACGTCAGATGCAGCGGAAGTCAACAGCTCTCCTGTGAAGGAACGACCGCGAGGTCATCCCTCGCGAGAAGCCACTCCCGCCGAGTCCAAGAAGAAGACCCGCTGGGGCCGGGGGAAGTCCCCGGTTCGGGGTCGGGGGCGAAGCCTCCGGCCCTGGGGCCTAGGGGCGAAGCCTCTGGCCTTGGGGGTCCGGGGGCGAAGCCCTCCGGCTGGGGTGTGGGGGCTCGGCCCCCACAAGACGCTAAGAGACGATCTGGGCCTGCGCTTTCCGCAGGCAGACCCCTCCCAGAGACTCTTACCCTTCGCTTCCCTCGGTGTGCTCGAGGAGACCCGCGTGGATCTCGCGAAGAGCAATCGAGAGGGGCTTCTCACGCGGGCCCGGCTCGACGAGCGGGCCGACGTACTCGAGCAGGCCCTCGCCGAGCTGCGCGTAGTAGTCGTTGATCTGGCGGGCACGCTTCGCGGCGTAGATCACCAACGCGTACTTCGAGCTCACCTGCTCAAGCAGGTCGTCGATCGGCGGGTTGGTGATGCCCTCCGGAGAACCGGTCAGGTGACCGAGCTCGGTGTGGGTGATCACTCGTCAATCTCCTGAATTTCGTGGTCCGACCATCAAGGATAGCAAGTCGGCCGCGGCCGACTGCACGTCGGCGTTCACGACGACCTCGTCGAACTCCTTTTCGGCCGCCAGCTCCTCGCGGGCGATGGCCAGCCGGCGTTCGACGACGTCCGGATGTTCGGTACCTCTGCCGGTCAACCGGTCGACCAGGTGCTCCCAGGACGGGGGCGCCAGCATGACCAGCTGAGCGTCTGGCATGGCCACGCGGACCTGTCGCGCGCCCTGCAGTTCGATCTCCAGGAGCGCGGGACGGCCCGCGGCCAAAGCTTCTTCGACGGGCCTGCGAGGGGTTCCGTAGTGGTTTCCGGCGAACTCGGCGTGTTCGAGGAACTCGCCCGCCTCGACCATCTGCTGGAACTTCTCGTGGTCCACGAAGTGGTAGTGCACTCCGTCGACCTCGCCCGGCCTCGGCTTCCTGGTGGTCGCCGAGACGGAAAAGTAGACATCGGGCTGCTGCCTGCGCAGCTCCGCCAGAACGCTGGACTTGCCAACGCCGGACGGCCCGGACAAGACGGTGAGGCGGGAACGGACAGAGCCCGTTCCCGCCTCGGTGCCAATCACTCTCCGCTGAACTCGGAGAGCAGGGCCTTGCGCTGGCGGTCACCAAGACCGCGCAGGCGACGGCTGGGAGCGATCTCGAGGCGCTCCATGATCTGCTGCGCGCGCACCTTGCCGACGCCCGGGAGGGCCTCGAGGAGCGCGGACACCTTCATCTTGCCAAGGATCTCATCGCTCTCGGCGGACTTCAGCACGTCCGTCAGGGTCGTGCCGCCACGCTTGAGGCGCTCCTTGAGCTCAGCCCGAACGCGACGAGCGGCAGCAGCCTTCTCCAGCGCTGCGGCCCGCTGCTCCTCGGTAAGCTGGGGAAGAGCCACGATTTCCTCCGTGGTGTGGATTCTTTTCGGATCGGTGCCGCGACCGTACAGACCGCAATTGCCTGAGTACAACGTGACCCAGTCAGGTAAATCTTCAGCGGTCATGATTGCGGCGGGTGGTAGTAGTACCAACACCCTCCGGCGGCCTGATCACTGCCTCCGGCAACTCGTCGCCCACTCTAGGTGTGCTATGAGGCCGGTGACCAGCGGGGCAGCCGGTGGCGTGGACCCTACCAACACATGTTTGCCCAGGTGAGCGCGCCACACCCCAAAAGACGCGGCGCGCCCCTCCTCAGAGGCTCTGCTGGACCCTCTGCACGGCGCTGACCAGCGACGATACGTCGGGGCCATGCTTGAGAACATCTCGTGAAGAAGTCGGAAAGACGTTGCGCATGTCGGGTCCGAAGAGCCGTTTTAGATCAGCCACCGAGCCACCCTGAGCGCCGAAACCGGGCGCCAGGATCGGTCCGTTGAACCGGGTGAGGTCTACATCCGTTTCCCCGATCGTGGCGCCCACGACGAGACCGACATCGCCGCACGGGGAAATGCCTGAATTCCGAGCCGCGGCGAAATCGATGATCGTCTGCGCCACGGTTCGCCCGTCTGGAGCAACCACCCGCTGGACCTGGGCACCCTCCGGGTTCGACGTGAGGGCGAGCACGAACACGCCCCGGCCCGTCGCCCGCGCCGTGTCGAGGGCGGGCTGCAGCGACCCGAAGCCGAGGAACGGTGAGAGCGTGACCGCGTCACCGGCCAGCGGCGAGCCGTCGCCCAGGTACGCCTGGGCGTAGGCGGCCATGGTGGAGCCGATGTCGCCGCGCTTGGCGTCCACGAGCACCAGCGTGCCCGAGTCGCGCAGGTCGGCGATCACCCGCTCCAGCACGGCGACGCCCCGCGACCCGTAGGCCTCGAAGAACGCCGCCTGCGGCTTCACCATCGCCACCCTGCCGCCGAACGCCTCCACGGCGGTCAGCGCGAACCGTTCGAGGCCCTCGGCGGTCCCGGAGAGGCCCCAGGCGTCCAGCAGGCTCGGGTGCGGGTCGATCCCGACGCACAGAGGTCCGTGCGCCGCAACGGCTTTCGCGAGCTTCTCGCCGAAGGTCACGCGTCACCCCGCAGAGCGGCCTGGAGGGCCTGCAGCGGCTGGACCCCGATGTCACCCCGGATGAGCGCCTCGATGCCGTGCACGGCCGCGGCGGCACCCTGGATCGTGGTCACGCACGGGATGTCCTTCGCGACGGCGGCGGTGCGGATCTCGTAACCGTCGATGCGCGGGCCGCTGTTGCCGTAGGGCGTGTTGAAGATCATGTCGATCTCGCCGGCCAGGATCATGTCGACGACGTTGCCCTCGCCCTCGAAGTGCTTGCGCACCTCGGTGCACGGGATCCCGTTGCGCTTCAGCACCTCCGCGGTGCCCGAGGTCGCGAGGATCTGGAACCCGAGGTCGGCCAGGCGCTTGACCGGGAAGATCATCGCGCGCTTGTCGCGGTTCGCGAACGACACGAACACCTTGCCGGAGGTCGGCAGCGAGCCGTACGAGGCCGTCTGCGACTTCGCGAACGCCTTGCCGAACGACGAGTCGATGCCCATGACCTCGCCGGTGGACTTCATCTCCGGGCCCAGCAACGAGTCGACGCCGTGGCCTTCGGGCGTGCGGAAGCGGTGGAACTGCATGACCGCTTCCTTGACCGCGACGGGCGCGTGCTCGGGCAGCCGGGCACCGTCACCGGTGGCCGGCAGGAGGCCCTCCACGCGCAGTTCCGCGATCGTGGCGCCGAGCATCACGCGGGACGCGGCCTTGGCCATCGACACCGCCGTCGCCTTGGACACGAACGGCACCGTGCGCGACGCACGCGGGTTTGCCTCCAGGACGTACAGCACGTCGTCCTTGAGGGCGTACTGGACGTTCAGGAGCCCCTTCACGCCGATGCCCTTCGCGATGGCCTCGGTGGAGCGGCGCACGTTCTCGATGTCGGAGGCGCCCAGGGTGATGGGCGGCAGCGCGCACGACGAGTCGCCGGAGTGCACACCGGCTTCCTCGATGTGCTCCATCACGCCGCCGATGAACACCTCCTCGCCGTCGCACAGCGCGTCGACGTCGATCTCGATGGCGTCGTCGAGGAACCGGTCGACCAGCACCGGGTGCTCGGGCGTCACCTCGGTCGCGCGGGCGATGTAGCCCGACAGCGATTCCTCGTCGTACACGATCTCCATGCCGCGCCCACCGAGCACGTAGGACGGTCGCACGAGGACCGGGTAGCCGATCTCGTCCGCGATCTCCTTGGCCTCGTCGAACGACGTGGCGGTGCCGAACTTGGGCGCGGGCAGGCCGGCCTCGCCCAGCACCTTGCCGAACTGGCCGCGGTCCTCGGCGAGGTGGATCGCCTCGGGCGTCGTGCCCACGACGGGCACACCGGCGTCGGCCAGGCGCTGCGCCAGGCCCAGCGGCGTCTGGCCGCCGAGCTGGACGATCACGCCCGCGACGGTGCCGGAGCGCTGCTCGGAGTGCACGACCTCCAGCACGTCCTCGAACGTCAGCGGCTCGAAGTACAGGCGGTCGGAGGTGTCGTAGTCCGTCGACACCGTCTCCGGATTGCAGTTGACCATCACGGTCTCGTACCCGGCCGCCCGCAACGCCATGGCCGCGTGCACGCACGAGTAGTCGAACTCGATGCCCTGACCGATGCGGTTCGGGCCGGAGCCCAGGATCAGGACCTTGGGCTTCTCCCGCTGCTCCGCGACCTCGGTCTCCGCGTTCGGGTCCAGCTCGTACGCGGAGTAGTGGTACGGCGTCTCGGACTTGAACTCCGCCGCGCACGTGTCGACCGTCTTGTAGACCGGCCGCACGCCCAGGCGGTGCCGCAACCTGCGCACGCCGTCCTCACCGGCCAGCTCCGAGCGCAGCGCGGCGATCTGGCGGTCGGACAGACCAGCCCGCTTCGCCTTGCGCAGCAACGGCTCGTCGAGCACCGGCGCGTCGAGCAGCTCCTGCCGCAACGTGCCGAGCCACGCGATCTGCTCGATGAACCACGGGTCGATCTTCGACGCGTTGTGCACGTCCTCAATGGACGCACCGAGTCGAAGAGCACGCTCGACCGTGTAGAGGCGCCCGTCGTGGCCGCGCTCCAGCTGCTTCAGAGTGGACTCCAGAGTAGTGCCCTCCGGGTCCGGCTGGGTCCAGAAACCGACCGATTTCGTTTCCAGCGAACGCAGCGCCTTGCCCAGCGCCTCCACGAAGTTCCGGCCGATCGACATGGCCTCGCCGACCGACTTCATCGTGGTCGTCAGCGTCGGGTCCGCGCCGGGGAACTTCTCGAAGGCGAACCGCGGCGCCTTCACGACCACGTAGTCGAGCGACGGCTCGAACGACGCCGGGGTCTCCCCCGTGATGTCGTTGGTGATCTCGTCGAGCGTGTAGCCGATCGCGAGCTTGGCGGCGATCTTGGCGATCGGGAAGCCCGTCGCCTTGGACGCCAGCGCGGAGGACCGCGACACCCGCGGGTTCATCTCGATGACGACCATGCGGCCGTTCTCGGGGTGGATCGCGAACTGGATGTTGCAGCCACCGGTGTCGACGCCGACCTCGCGGATGACCTGGATGCCGACGTCGCGCATGTGCTGGTACTCGCGGTCGGTCAGGGTCATCGCGGGCGCGACCGTCACCGAGTCACCGGTGTGCACGCCCATCGGGTCGATGTTCTCGATCGAGCAGATGACGACGACATTGTCGTTGCGGTCGCGCATCAGCTCGAGCTCGTACTCCTTCCACCCGAGCACGCTCTCCTCGATGAGCACCTCGGTGACCGGGGACTCCTCCAGGCCGATCGCGGCGAGGCGCTCCAGGTCCTCGGGGGTGTACGCCATGCCGGAACCCAGGCCGCCCATGGTGAACGACGGCCGGATGACGACCGGCAGGCCGAGGTCGGCGACCGTCGCGCGGACCTCGTCCATCGTCTTGCAGACGGCGGAACGCGGGACGTCGGAGCCGATCTTGCGAACCAGGTCCTTGAAGATCTGCCGGTCCTCACCGCGCTGGATCGCGTCGATGTCCGCGCCGATCAGCTCGACGTCGTACTTCTCCAGCACGCCGCGCTCGTGCAGCGCGATGGCCGTGTTGAGCGCCGTCTGGCCGCCCAGCGTCGCCAGGATCGCGTCCGGGCGCTCCTGCGCGATGACCTTCTCCACGAACTCGGCCGTGATCGGCTCGATGTAGGTGGCGTCCGCGAACTCCGGGTCCGTCATGATCGTCGCGGGGTTGGAGTTCACCAGGCTGACCCGGATGCCCTCTTCGCGCAGCACGCGGCACGCCTGGGTACCGGAGTAGTCGAACTCGCACGCCTGACCGATGACGATCGGACCGGAGCCGATCACCAGGATGTGCTTGAGATCAGTCCTCTTCGGCATCAGCGGGCCTCATTCATCAGCGTCACGAACTCGTCGAACAGGGGCGCGGCGTCGTGCGGACCGGCCGCGGCCTCGGGGTGGTACTGCACGGAGAACGCCGGCGCGTCGAGCAGCCGGACGCCCTCGACGGTGCCGTCGTTCGGGCAGTAGTGCGACAGCACGGCGCGGCCGAACTCGGAGGAGAACTCCTCGCCCGGCGTGCCTTCCAGCGCGAACCCGTGGTTCTGCGAGGTGATGGCGACCTTGCCCGTGGTCACGTCGATGACCGGGATGTTGATGCCCCGGTGGCCGTAGCGCATCTTGTACGTCCCGCGGCCGACCGCGCGGCCGAGGATCTGGTTGCCGAAGCAGATGCCGAACAGCGGCAGCTTGCGGCCCAGCGCCTCCTTCGTCAGCGCGATGGCGTGGTCCTGCGTGGCCGGGTCGCCCGGGCCGTTGCTCAGGAACAGGCCGTCCGGGCTGACCTCGAGGATGTCCTCGAACGAGCTGGTCAGCGGCAGCACGTGCACCTCGATGCCGCGCGCCGCCATCATCCGCGGGGTGTTCGACTTGATGCCCAGGTCGAGCGCGGCGACGGTGAACTTCTTCTCGCCGATGGCCTCGACCACGTACGGCTTGTCCGTGGTGACGTCGACGGCGAGGTTCGCGCCGACCATCTGCGCGGAGGCCTTGACCTGCTCGACCATGGACGCGTCGTCGGTGAGCTCGGAGCCCGAGAACACCCCGGCGCGCATGGCGCCCTGCTCGCGGATGTGGCGGGTCAGGGTGCGGGTGTCGAGGCCCGCGATGCCGACCACGCCCTGGTTCGTCAGTTCCTCGTCGAGGCCGCGCTTGGACCGCCAGTTCGACGGCGTGCGCGCGGGGTCGCGGACCACGTAGCCGGCGACCCAGATCTTCGAGGACTCGTCGTCCTCGTCGTTCCAGCCGGTGTTGCCGATCTGCGGCGCGGTCTGCACCACGATCTGGCGGTGGTAGGAGGGGTCTGTCAGGGTTTCCTGGTACCCGGTCATGGCCGTGGAGAACACGACCTCGCCGAGCGAGACGCCGGTCGCTCCGTACGCCTCACCGCGGAAGACACGTCCGTCTTCCAGCACCAATGCCGCGTTCGTCACGCCTTGCCCTCCGTGTTGATCGGGTTCTGGCTCAGAGCCGAGACCCATTCGTCGTAAACGTCCTTGTCGTCACCGCGGAAACCGGTGTCGAAGAGGTGGCCTTCGTTCTCCCACTGGACCACCAGAAGGCCTTCCTCGCTGAACATGACCTTCCCGGCGAGGCCCCGGTCGGTGCGGGCGTCCCGGACGGACCCGGCGGGGATGAAGATCGGGGACGCGCCGACGCGATCGATGGCGACGCCCTCCGGGACCAGGCTCAGGGTGGCCTCGGCGCGGTGGCCGATGTCGCCGACCTGGATGCGGTCCTGCCAGTTGCCCGCGTTCGTCGTTCCGATGTAGACGCCCGTGGTCGTGAGCTTCGGCGCGCCCAGCGCGGCCGGCGTCGAGGGGAACGCCGGCAGGCCGGCCTGCTTGCGCTGGCGTCGCTTCCAGCCGTGCCACATGCCGTAGACGCACAGGGCGAAGAAGACGAAGACCGCGAGGGACAGGAGAATGCGGGTCATTCCGCAATCCTCCCCGCCACCGCGGTCACCCGGCCACGCAAGATGGTGGCCGTCACCGCCGCGGGCAGTTCCATGCCCTCGAACGGGGTGTTGCCCGCGATGCTCGCGAGCTGCGCGCCGTGCACCGTCCACGACGCGTCCGGGTCGACCAGCACGAGGTTCGCGGGCTCACCGACGGCGATCGGACGGCCCTGGTCGGTCAGCCCGGCGATCTCGGCGGGCCTCTCGCTCATCACCCGCGCGACGCCACGCCAGTCCAGCAGGCCGGTCTTCACCATCGTCTCGGCGACGATGCCCAGCGCGGTCTGCAGGCCGAGCATGCCCGGACGGGCCGCCGACCACTCGCAGTCCTTGTCCTGGACCGCGTGCGGGGCGTGGTCCGTGGCGACGCAGTCGATCGTGCCGTCCGCCAGGGCCTGCCGCAGCGCGTCGACGTCGGCCTGCGTGCGCAGCGGCGGGTTGACCTTGTTGACCGGGTCGTAGGTGGAGAGCCGGTCGTCGGTCAGGATCAGGTGGTGCGGGGTGACCTCGGCGCTGACCTTGGTGCCGCGCGCCTTGGCCCACTTCAGGACGTCCGCCGTGCCCGTCGTGCTGACGTGGCAGACGTGCAGCCTCGCGTCGACCTGCTTCGCGAGGATGCAGTCACGCGCGACGATCGACTCCTCGGCCGCCGCCGGCCAGCCCTGCAGACCGAGCCTGGACGCGTTCTCGCCCTCGTGCGCCTGGGCACCGACCGTGAGGCGCGGTTCCTCGGCGTGCTGGGCGATGACGGCGCCCAGGGACTTCGAGTACTCCAGCGCGCGGCGCATGATCAGCGGGTCGTGCACGCAGTGGCCGTCGTCGGAGAAGACGCGCACGTTCGCCTTGGACTTCGCCATCGTGCCGAGCTCGGCGAGCTTCTCGCCCTTGAGACCGACCGTGACGGCGCCGACCGGGTGGACGTCGACGAGGCCGACCTCCTGGCCGCGGCGGGCGACGTGCTCGACGATGACGGCGTTGTCGGCGACCGGATCCGTGTTGGCCATGGCGAAAACGGCGGTGTAACCACCCAGAGCGGCTGCCTTGGAGCCGGTCTCGATGGTCTCGGTGTCCTCGCGGCCCGGCTCACGCAGGTGCGTGTGCAGGTCGACGAAGCCCGGCAGCAGAACCGCGCCGTTGCCTTCGATGATCTCGGCGTTCTCGTCCGTACCCTCTGCGATCACGCCGTCGCGGATCAGCAGGTCGATCGGTTCACCCTCGCCGTAGGGCCTAACTCCCTTGAGAAGCAAGGGGTTCACGCGGTTTCCTCCTCGTGGGCAAGCAGGTGGTACAGCACGGCCATGCGCACGTGGACACCGTTGCGGACCTGCTCGGTGATGGCGGCCTGCGGGCTGTCGGCGACGACGGAGGCGATCTCCATGCCGCGCAGCATCGGGCCGGGGTGCAGCACGACGGCGTGCTCGGGCAGCAGCTTCAGGCGCCGCTCGTTGAGGCCGTACGCGATCGAGTACTCGCGCGAGCTCGGGAAGAACCCGCCGGTCATCCGCTCGGCCTGCACGCGCAGCAGCATCACCGCGTCCTGCGAGGCGAGCTCGGCGTCGATCTCGTGCGAGACCGTGACCGGCCAGTTCTCGACGCCCGTGGGCAGCAGGGTCGGCGGGGCGACCAGCGTGACCTCGGCACCGAGCGTGGTCAGCAGGTGCACGTTCGACCGGGCGACGCGGCTGTGCAGGACGTCGCCGACGATCGCGACGCGACGGCCGTCGAGGCTGCCGAGGCGGTCGCGCAGCGTGGCGGCGTCGAGCAACGCCTGGGTGGGGTGCTCGTGCATGCCGTCGCCGGCGTTCACCACGGACGTGCCGGTGTGCTTGAGCCAGCCCGCGAGCCGGTGTGCCGCACCGGACGCCGGGTGCCGCACGATCACGCAGTCGGCGCCCGCGGCCTGCAGGGTCAGCGCGGTGTCGCGCAGCGACTCGCCCTTGCTGACGCTGGAACCGGAGCTGCTGACGTTGATCACGTCGGCGGACATCCACTTGCCGGCGATCTCGAAGCTGACGCGGGTGCGGGTGCTGTTCTCGTAGAACATCGTGATCACCGTGCGGCCGCGCAGCGTCGGCAGCTTGCGGACCTCGCGGCCGAGCAGCGCCTGCTTCAGCCGGTCCGCGGTGTCGAGGATCGCGATCGCCTGGTCGCGGTCGAGGCCGTCGGTGGAGAGCAGGTGCTTCACTTCAGCACCACTCCGTCGCGGCCGTCGAACTCCTCGAGCATCACGACGACGTCCTCGGTCTTGGACGTCGGCAGGTTCTTGCCCACGTAGTCCGCGCGGATCGGCAGCTCGCGGTGGCCTCGGTCGACCAGCACGGCGAGCTGGACGGAGCGGGGCCGGCCGTGGTCGCGCAGGGCGTCGAGGGCGGCGCGGATGGTGCGGCCGGAGAACAGCACGTCGTCCACGAGCACGACCAGCTTGTCGTCGATGCCGCCCTCGGGCAGCTTCGTCGCCTCCAGCGGCCGGGTGGGGCCTCGGCGCAGGTCGTCGCGGTAGAGGGTGATGTCGAGCGTGCCCTCGTGCACCGTCCGGCCGGAAAATTCGGCGATCTTAGCGGCCAGACGTCGTGCGAGGGGGGCTCCACGGCTGGGAATACCCATCAAGACGACGTCGGGTGCGCTGGGTGCATCGAGAGCGGTCTTCTCGATGATCTGATGGGCCATTCGGGCGACAGTGCGCGCGACGTCACCGGCCGAAAGAATCTCGCGATCCCCGGCCGGATCCGTCGCGCCACGTTGACGTGACGCCACGGCTGGACCTCCTTCCCCGCCTCACTGGACGGGTCCTTAAAGGACGTCGGACACCTAGTGACAACTAGGCTGACCTGCACGGTATCACCTACGGACGGTCAACCATCCGAGTGGTAGGCCAGGCGTGGCACGCGTCTCTCCCCGAGATCAGCTTGACCTGCCGACCACGGCGAGTAATCATTACTCTGCGTATCGATCTAAGCCTCCCCGCAGCACGCACGTACTGCTGACGGGGCGAATGAACGGAGAACCGCCACATGGGCGACTACGCCAAGGCGCTGGGGGCCAAGCTCCGCGCTATCCGCCAGCAGCAGGGTCTGTCCCTGCACGGCGTCGAGCAGAAGTCCGGCGGTCGCTGGAAGGCCGTGGTCGTCGGCTCCTACGAGCGTGGTGACCGCGCGGTGACCGTGCAGAAGCTGGCCGAGCTGGCCGACTTCTACGGGGTTCCCGTCGCCGAGCTGCTGCCCGAGGGCCGGGTGCCCTCCGGTGCCGAGCCGGCCACCAAGATCGTGATCAACCTCGAACGGCTGCAGCAGCTGCCGGTCGAGAAGGTCGGTCCGCTGGCTCGCTACGCCGCGACCATCCAGTCGCAGCGCGGTGACTACAACGGCAAGGTCCTCTCCATCCGCACCGAGGACCTGCGTTCGCTCGCGATCATCTACGACATGACGCCGGGCGAGCTCACCGAGCAGCTGATCGACTGGGGTGTGCTGCCTCCCGAGGCCCGTCCCGCGAAGGAAGACTGAGCTTCACCTGCGCTTTCGGAGCAGTGGCTCCCCTGACGTCCTGCCAGTCGCCCTGAGGACGTCGGGGGAGCCACTGCTGCATTCCGGGTGAGGTACCCAGCGTGACGACTACCGCCAAGTCCTGCTCACGCCGCGGGTCGCTCCCCTGCTCGGCGCCGCGCTGTGCTCCCGGCCCGTGGACGTCGGGCGACGGCAGTGGGATTGCTCACGGAACAAGGGCGGCGAGCTGCTCCTTGTCCTGGATCACGTGGATGGCGACGATCTGCCCGTCGCGCACGGTGAAGGCCATGAGCGAGAACGGCACGCCGTCCACCCGCGCGATGAAGCCGGCCTCGCCGCCGATGACCGCGAACTCGGCGGCCGCCATGGTCGCGTACCTGCTGAACAGGGCGGCCCGGCCGGCGACGGTGCGTCCGCCGATGACCTCCAGGGCGCCCGCGCGCAGCACGGCGTCCGGGTGCAGCACCGCGACCAGGCCTTCGAGGTCGCCCTCCCGGGACGCCTTGAGGAACGCCCGCACCACTTCGCGCTGTGCGGGCAGGTCGACGTTCGGCTGAGGCCGGTCCTGCACGCGCTTGCGGGCGCGGGACGCCAGCTGCCGGGCCGCCGCCGGGGTCTTGTCGATCAGTGGCGCGATGTCGTCGAACGGCACGGCGAACATGTCGTGCAGCACGAACGCCAGCCGCTCGTCGGGCTTGAGCGAGTCGAGCACGATCAGCATCGCGAGGCCGACCTGGTCCTTCGCGACGGCCTGCTGCTCGGGCTCCTCCCCCGTCTCGATCACGGGGTCGGGCATCTCGAACGCGTGCTCCCGCCGGTCCCGCAGCATGTTCAGGCACACCCGCCCGACGACGGTCGTGAGCCATGCGGCCGGGTTCTCGATCTGCGAGGTGTCGGCGCGCTCGACGCGCAGCCAGGCGTCCTGCAGCGCGTCGTCGGCCTCGGCGAACGACCCGAGCATGCGGTGGGCGATGGCGCGCAAACGCGTGCGCTCCAGCTCGAACTCCGCGATCAAAGCTTCCCCCTGTGGCCTGGCGCACAGCCTGTCACGTTCCCCGGCGCCGCCGGGTCGACAGTGCGACGACTCATCCAGGAGGGTAATCGTGAAGATCCTCGTGACCGGCGGCACCGGCACACTCGGCAGGCACGTGGTTCCGCGGCTGCGCGAAGCCGGAGCGGACGTGGTGGTGCTGAGCAGGCACGGCGACATCGCCTGCGACCTGCTCGGCGACGTCCCGCCGATCGAGGCGGACGTCGTGGTGCACCTCGCCGGCGGGCAGAAGGGCGACGACGTCGCGACCCGCAACCTGCTCGCGGCCTGCCGGGGCGTCCGCCACTTCGTGTACATCTCGGTGATCGGCGCCGACGCCGTGCCGCTGGCGTGGTTGCGCACGAAGCACGCGTGCGAGGAGGCGGTCGAGGCGTCGGGCATCCCGTTCACGATCCTGCGCGCGGCCCAGTTCCACGACCTGACGCTGACGATGGTGCGCGGCCTCGCGAAGCTGCCGGTCGTGCCGGTGCCGGGAATGCGGCTGCAGCCGGTGGACGCGCGCGACGTGGCCGCGCGGATCGCCGGACTGGCGCTGGGACAGCCCGCGGGCCGGGTGCCGGACCTCGCCGGGCCCGCGGACTTCGAGCTGCGCGAACTCGTGCGCGACTACCTGACCGTCGCGGGCAAGCGCCGGCTCACGGTGCCGGTGCGGCTGCCGGGCCAGGCCGGGAAGGCGTACCGGGGCGGGCGGAACCTGACGCTGGACGGCGACCGCGGTACCCGCACGTGGGAGGAGTTCCTGGCCGATCGGTAGTGTCCTGGCAACGTGACAGGACTTCTCGCTGATCAGAACCCGCTGCCGTCCGGTGTGGACTCCCGGCTGCGCGAGCACCTCACGTTCCTCATCGAGGTCGACCGGCTCAAGACCGTGCTGCGCGCGTCCCCTCTCGCGGCGGCGGACAGGCGCGAGAACGACGCGGAGCACTCGTGGCACCTCGCGCTGATGGTCATGACGCTCGCGGAGTACGCCGACGAACCGATCGACCTCGGCCACACGATGAAGCTCGTGGTGGTGCACGACCTCGTCGAGATCTACGCGGGTGACACGCCGATCTACGACACCGCGCTGGGCGAGAGCCAGCAGGAACGCGAGGAGGCCGCCGCCGACCGGCTGTTCGGCATCCTGCCCGACGACGCGGGCCGTGCGCTGCGGGCGTTGTGGGACGAGTTCGAGGCGCGGGAGACGCCGGAGGCGCGGTTCGCGAAGGCCATGGACCGGCTGCAACCGTTGCTGCTCAACTGGATGGCGAAGGGCGGGACCTGGCGGACGCCGGGCGTGACGGCGCAGGACGTGCGTGCTCGCAAGGCCGTGATCGGCGAGGGCTCGACGACGCTGTGGCAGGCGGCGCTGCACCTGATCGACGAGGGCGAGCGGCGCGGCTGGGCACGGAGCTGAGACCGAGGGGGCCACGTCGCCGTTGACGTGGCCCCCTCGGCAGCAGAACTACAGGACGGCGCGCAGCTGGTCCGCGATGACCGCGATCCGGCCGAGCACACCGTTCACGAACCGCGGCGAGTCGTCCGTGGACAGGCCCTTGGCGAGTTCCACGGCCTCGTCGATGGCCACCGCGTCCGGCACGTCGGACGCCCACAGCAGCTCGTACAGGCCGAGGCGCAGGATCGCGCGGTCGACCGCCGGCATCCGCTGCAGGGTCCAGCCCTCGGCGTGCTCCGAGATGAGGTCGTCGATGCGCGAGCGGTTCGCGGTGACGCCCTCGACCAGCGTGACGGTGTAGTCGTTCACCGGCGGGACGTCAGGGGACCCGACGCGCGAAGCCAGCAGCGTCACTGCGTCGCTGCCCAGCAGGTCGGCTTCGTAGAGGAAGTCGACCGCGCGCTTGCGGGCCTTGCTCCGAGCACCCATCAGGACTTGTCGCTGATGCGGCCGAGGTAGCGGCCGTCGCGGGTGTCGACCTTGATCTTCTCGCCGGTCGTGACGAACAGCGGGACCTGGATCTCGGCGCCGGTCTCGAGGCGGGCGGGCTTGGTGC
This sequence comes from Lentzea kristufekii, assembly GCF_033949925.1. Lineage (NCBI taxonomy): Bacteria > Bacillati > Actinomycetota > Actinomycetes > Pseudonocardiales > Pseudonocardiaceae > Lentzea > Lentzea kristufekii. Next base: position 519,020 of record NZ_JAXAVV010000002.1, on the reverse strand, counting down.
CACCGGTGGAGCGGTCGCCCTGCAGGCCGGGGTCGGTGTGCTCGATCACGAGCTCGACCGACGTCGGGAGCTCGATGAACAGCGGGACGCCCTCGTGCGTGGCGACCATCGCTTCCTGGTTCTCCAGCATGTAGTTCGCGGCGTCACCGACGGTCTCGGCCGGAACCGGGATCTGGTCGTAGGTGTCACCGTCCATGAAGATGAAGTCGGTGCCTTCCTTGTACAGGTAGGTCATGCCGCGCTTGTCCACGGTGGCGGTCTCGACCTTGGTGCCCGCGTTGAAGGTCTTGTCGACGACCTTCCCGGTCAGCACGTGCTTGAGGGTCGTGCGCACGAAGGCGCCACCCTTGCCGGGCTTGACGTGCTGGAACGCGGTGACGGTCCAGAGCTGGCCGTCGAGGTTCAGCACCAGGCCGTTCTTCAGGTCGTTCGTGGTGGCCACGGTGGGATTTCTCCTGTGTAGGACGGGGGTGTCAGACGACCACGAGTTCCTTCGTGGTCAGGGTGAGGAGCTCCGGCCCGCTTTCGCGGACCACGAGGGTGTCCTCGATGCGGACCCCGCCCCGCCCCGGCAAGTAGACGCCGGGCTCGACGGTGACCGCCATACCGGCCGAAAGTGTACCGGCACCTGCCTTCGACAACGCCGGTGCCTCGTGGATCTCCAGCCCGACCCCGTGACCGAGGCCGTGCAGGAAGTCACCCCCGTGCCCGGCCTTCTCGATCACCTCGCGCGACGCGTGGTCGACGTCGCTCACCTTCACGCCCGGCTCGAGCGCGTTGCGGCCCGCCGCCTGCGAGCGCGCGACCAGGTCGTACAGGTCGCGCTGCCAGTCCGCGGGCTTGCCGAGCACGAGCGTGCGGGTCATGTCGGAGTGGTAGCCGTCGACCAGCGCGCCGAAGTCGAGCTTGATGAGGTCGCCGGTGTGCAGCGTCGCGTCCGTCGGTGAGTGGTGGGGCACGGCCGAGTTCGCGCCGAACGCCACGATCGAGGAGAACGACGGACCCTCGGCGCCGTGGTCGAGCATGCGGCTCTCCAGCTCGCGCGCGACCTCGCGCTCGGTGCGGCCCGCGCGCAGGCCGCCGTGCCCGATCAACGCCGCGAGCGCGCGGTCAGCCGCCGCGCACGCCATCCGCAGCGCCTCGATCTCGACCTCGTCCTTGACCAGCCGCAGCTTCTCGATCAGGCCACCGGCCTTGTGCAGCTCGGCCTTGCCGGCGGCCGCGGTCAGCTCGTCCAGACCGTCGACCGTGACGTGGTGGCTCTCGAACCCGAGCCTGCCCTTCGCCCTGCTCGCGAGCGCGGTGTCGCACGGCCGGTCGATCAGCCGTTCCAGGTCCGGTACCTGCTTCGCCGACTGGGTGAGATAACGGCCGTCGGTGCAGAACACCGTGGAGTCGTCGCCGCTCGCGTCGATCAGCACGGCGGCGTTCGATCCGGTGAACCCGGTGAGGTACCGGACGTTCAGCAGGTTCGTCACCAGTAGTGCGTCCAGATCCGCGGTCTGGAGCGCTTGGCGCAATGCGGTGCGGCGTGCGGCGTACGACGACATGTCTCGCAGCGTACGGCCAGTCCTAAGCTGTCCGCATGCGTCCTTGGTTCGTCCGTGCGTTGTGGATGGGGCTCCTGCATGGAGCTGTGCAGACCGGCGTGGCGGCCGTGGGCGTGCGCAGCCCCGAGGCCTCCTCGATCCGGCCGATCGCTCTCGGCCTCCTGATCGTCGCCGCGGTCCTCTGGGGTGCCGTCGACACGCTGCGCGATCTCGACGGGCGCGGCATGCAGTGGTTCATCGCGTCGCTGATCGCGGGCCCGTTCGCGGGTGCGCTGGGCGTGACCGGATCGGCGTTGCTGGTCGACCAGACCGGGCAGGAGGCGCTGTGGGTGGCGCTGACGGGCGGGGCCGCGTTCACGGCGTTGCTCGTGCTGGCTCCGGCGGGACTCGGGATGCTGCTCGGCGGGTTCCTCGTGAAGAAGGACCCGGCTAGTCCGCGGAACTGACGGTCAGCAGGTAGCGCGCCGAGGTGCTGAAGCCGCCCGACGCCCCCTTGACCACCAGTTCGTGCTCACCCGGCTTGAGCGACGGGATCCACGCCCACAACCCGCACCCCTGCGCAGCCACGCGTCCCTCGCTCTGCCCCACGACGTTGTCCTTCGCGGCCTGGTACGTGATCGCGACCGGCGCGATCCGCCGCAGTTCCACGAGCTGCCCGTCGAGCGTCACCGAGCCCTTGGCGGCCTCCATGAACGCCGCGCAGTTCGCGTCCGTGGAGGCGAGGTTGAGCGCGGGACCGGCGAGCGGGCGACCGGCGGGCACCGGGCACCGGCGGTTCACGGCGCCACCGAACGTGCCCGCGAAGAACCACACGTCCTCGGGCTGGTTCTCCCCGCACCACTGCCCGGTGTCGTCGACCACGGGGTTGCGGTTCTCCGGGCTCGACGCCGCCCACGTCCACCACTTCGCCTGCAGCTCCTGGTCGGAGAACTGCTCGCTCGTGCGCGTCGTCGCCTCACTGCTGACGGGTGTGGGCTCCGGCGCGGCCGAGCAGCCGGCCAGGAGCAGGGCGAACGCGGCGATCAGCAGTCTCGGCACGAGCGGCATCTTCACACGTTCAGGCGGCTACCAGCTCGATTTCGAAGCCGTCGGAATTCTCCAGGAACGCCGCGTAGTGGTCCGGTCCTCCCGCGTGAGGATGCCTGTCCGCGAACATGAGCTTCCACCCGTTCGCCTCGGATTCCCGGGTCAGGCGGTCGACGTCCTCCCGGGTTCCCGCGTGCAGGGCGAGGTGGTTCAGGCCCGCCCTCATCCGGTCGTGCGGGCCGGTCACGGCCGGGGACTGCTCGACCACGACGTAGGTCCCGCCGAGCTTCCAGCTGACGCCGGCGTTCCAGCGCTGGTGCTCGGCCCAGCCGAGTTCGGTGAGGATCCACCCGAACGTGGCCTCGGCGCGGGCGAGGTCCGGGACCCACAGTTCCACGTGGTGGAGCATCGGTTTCCCTTACGTGTCCGGCCAGCGGCAGATCGGGAAGGTACACGCTCGACGCGGGAGACGTTCCACGCGCGAGGATCGGCTTCATGAAGATCGTCTCGAACGCCGAGCGGCCCGACCTCCAGGGCCCTGCCCCGGCCTCGTTGCGGGACGGCTGGCCCGCGTTCGTGCTGCGCGGCGAGGTGCCTCGCGTCCACCGTGACGCCGTGGCGGAGTACTTCCCGCGCTACGACGTGCTGCTCCTCGATGACGACGACACGGTGCTGGCACGCGCGACGGCGGTGGCCCTGAGCTGGGACGGCGAGACGTCGTCGCTGCCCGGCGGAGGGTACGACGGTGCTCTGGTCGCGGCGGTCACCGGGCACGAGAGCGGCGTCGTGCCCGACACGTTGTGCGTCGTGGCGGCGACCGTGCGGGCCGATCGCACCGGAGGCGGGCTGGCGGGGAAGGTGCTCACCGCTCTGCGTGAGCGGGCCGCGGACGACGGGCTGCTCCGGGCGATCGTGCCCGTGCGGCCGACGCTCAAGGCGACCTACCCGCTGACCTCGATGGAGGACTTCCAACGCTGGTCGCGTGCGGACGGCCTGCACCTCGACCCGTGGATTTGGACGCACCAGCGGCTCGGCGCCACGATCCTCGGGCCCGCGCCCCGGTCGATGGTGGTGACCGGGAGCGTCGCCGAGTGGGAGCGGTGGACCGGCATGGTGTTCCCGCAGAGCGGCCGGTACGTCGTCGCCGGTGGGCTGGACCTCGTCGCGATCGACCGGGAGCGCGACCAGGGCGTCTACGAGGAGACGAACCTCTGGATGCGCCACCCGGTGCGCGCTACTTCTGCTTGAGCGACAGCCAGCGCAGGGCGAGCAGGTAGCCCTCGACGCCCAGGCCGACGATCACGCCGCTCGCGATCGCCGAGATGACGCTGTGGTGCCGGAACTCCTCGCGCTGGTGGATGTTCGAGATGTGCACCTCGACCAGTGGCGCGGTCAGCTGCGAGCACGCGTCGCGCACCGCGATCGAGTAGTGCGTCCAGGCGGCGCCGTTGAGGACGACCGGGATCGACGCGTCGGCGGCCTCGTGCAGCCACTTGACCATCTCGCCCTCGTAGGCGGTCTGGCGGACCTCGACGTCGAAGCCGAGTTCCTTGCCCTCGGCGACGCACATCTCGACCAGGTCGGCGTGGGTGGTGCTGCCGTAGATGAGCGGCTCGCGGGTGCCGAGGCGGTCGAGGTTCGGGCCGTTCAGGACGAGGACCTTCACAGCAGCACCTTCCCCGAACCGGTGGTCGGCTCGGCGGCGACGGCCGAGTACGCGGCGGCGATCAGGGCCGGGTCCGGGCCTTCGAGGCGGCCGGGCTTGGCGAGGCCGTCGAGGACGACGAAGCGGAGCACTCCCGCCTTGTTCTTCTTGTCGACCTTCATGCCCTCCATGAGCTGCGGGAGGGCGTCCGGGTCGTACGTCGTCGGCAGGCCGAGCAGCTGCAGGACGCGCTTGTGCCGGTCGGCCGTCTCGTCGTCGAGGCGGCCGGCGAGGCGGGCCAGTTCGGCGGCGAAGACCAGGCCCACGCTGATCGCGGCGCCGTGGCGCCAGCGGTAGCGCTCACGGCGTTCGATGGCGTGGCCGAGGGTGTGGCCGTAGTTCAGGATCTCGCGCAACGACGACTCGCGCAGGTCCGAGGTCACGACGTCGGCCTTGATCTGGATCTTGCGGCGGACCAGCTCGGCCAGCACCTCGCCGGTCGGGTCGAGGGCCAGGGCCGGGTCGGCCTCGATGAGGTCGAGGATGACCGGGTCGGCGATGAAGCCGCCCTTCACGATCTCGGCCATGCCGGCGACGAGTTCGTTGCGCGGCAACGTTTCCAGCGTCGCGAGGTCGACGAAGATCGCGTCCGGCTCGTAGAACGTGCCGACGAGGTTCTTGCCCGCGTCGGTGTTGATGCCGGTCTTGCCGCCGACCGCCGCGTCGACCATGCCGAGCAGCGTCGTCGGGATGTTGACCAGCCGCACGCCGCGCATCCACGTGGACGCGACGAAGCCCGCGAGGTCCGTCACCGCGCCGCCGCCGAGGCCGACGACGACGTCCGAGCGCGACAGGCCGATCTTGCCCAGCACGTCCCAGCAGAAGCCGGCGACGGCGAGGTCCTTGCCGTCCTCGGCGTCCGGGACCTCGACGCGGTGCGCGTCGGCGCCCACGGCCTTCAGTTCGTCGACCAGCACCTTGGCCGTCTCGGCCAGGGTCGGCTGGTGCACGATCGCGATCTTGGCGGTGCCCTTCAGGAACTCGACGATGTCGCCGAGCAGGCCGCGGCCGACCACCACGTCGTAGGGCTTCTCCGCGGCGACCCGGATGCGCACGGGCTCGGTCATGCTTCAGCTCCCTTGATCACCGCGTCGGTCACCTGCTGCGGGTCCAGCGAATCCGTCAGGACCTCGATCGTCGCGACCTCGCGGTACAGCGGCAGGCGCGCGTCGAGCAGCGCCTTGAACGTGGCGCGCGGGTTGATGCCGGACAGCAGCGGCCGCGAGGACGACAGCCCGGTGCGGCGCACGCCCTCCGCCATGCCCACGTTCAGGAACACGACGGTGTGCTCGCGCAGGCGCTCGCGGGTCGTCGCGGACAGGATCGCTCCCCCGCCCAGGGCCAGCACGCCCTCGTGCTCGACGAGCGCCTTCGCGACCGCTTCCTCTTCGACGGCGCGGAAAGCGGGCTCACCGTCGTCGGTGAAGATGTCCGAGATGGGCTTGCCGGCGAGCGCGACGATGTCCGCGTCGACGTCGCGGAACGGCACGCCGAGCCGTGCGGCCAGCAGTTCGCTGACGGTGGTCTTCCCGGCTCCGGGAGGACCGACCACCACGTACCGGGGGCTCACATGCCCTCCCAGCGGGCTTCCAGCGCCTTGAGGTACGCGTGGGCGTTGCGGCGCGTCTCGTCGAGCGAGTCGCCGCCGAACTTCTCCAGTGCGGCCTCGGCCAGCACCAGCGCCACCACGGACTCCAGCACCACACCGGCGCGCGGCACGGCGCAGACGTCCGAACGCTGGTGGATCGCGACCGCGGGCTCACCGGTGCGGATATCCACAGTGGACAGTGCGCGCGGCACGGTCGAGATGGGCTTCATCGCCACGCGGGCGCGCAGGATCTCGCCGTTGGTGATGCCGCCTTCAAGGCCACCGGCGCGGTTCGAGCGGCGCGTCACGCCGACCGGGCCGCTGCCGCGGTCGATCTCGTCGTGCGCCTGCGAACCCCAGCGCTTCGCCGAGGTGAAGCCGTCGCCGATCTCCACGCCCTTCATCGCCTGCACGCCCATGAGGGCGGCGGCCAGACGGGCGTCGAGGCGGCGGTCCCAGTGCACGTGCGAGCCCAGGCCCGGCGGCAACCCGTAGACGAGCACCTCGATGACGCCGCCGACCGTGTCACCGGCCTCCTTGACGGCCTCGACCTCGGTGACCATCGCGTCGGTGCCGCGCTGGTCGAAGCACCGCACCGGCGACTCGTCGATCGCGGCCAGGTCGTCGGGCGTGGGCAGCGCGGCGTCCTCGGGCGTCTCGGCCTTGCCGATGGACACCACGTGACTCACGACCTGCACGCCGAGCAGCTGCTGCAGGAACTGCCGGGCGACCGTGCCCAGCGCGGTGCGGGCGGCGGTCTCGCGGGCGGAGGCGCGCTCCAGCACCGGCCGGGCCTCGTCGAAGCCGAACTTCTGCATGCCCGGCAGGTCGGCGTGGCCGGGACGCGGGCGGGTGAGGGCCTCGTTGCGGCCGGTGGGCTTGAGCAGGCTCGGGTCGACCGGGTCCGGCGACATGACCGTCTGCCACTTGGGCCACTCGGAGTTGCCGATCGTGACCGCGACCGGACCGCCCTGGGTCTTGCCGTGGCGGACGCCGCCGAGGATCTCGACCTCGTCCTGCTCGAAGCCCATGCGCGGCGAGCGACCGAACCCGAGCCTGCGGCGCCCGAGCTGGGCGACTAGGTCCTCGGTGGTCACCTCCACCCCGGCGGGCATGCCCTCCAGGACGGCGACGAGGGCGGGGCCGTGTGACTCTCCAGCGGTGATCCAGCGCAGCACGTTCACAATCCTTTCACAGCGTCGTCAACGCCCAGGTGGCGGCCAGCAGGCCCGGTCCGTGCGGCACGGCGCGCCTGCGCCGGAGCGCGGCGACGGCCAGGGTGACCGCACTGGACAGCATCGCCGCAGGTAGCAGCGCCGGCAACGGAAGCGCCGCGCCGAGTCCGAAAGCGAGCTTCACGTCGCCGCCGCCCATCAGCGCGGGCCGCAGCCGCCGGACGGCGAGATGCGCGCCACCGAAGACGAGCGCCGACAACGCCGCGGCTCCCAGTCCGTGGAACTGCAGGAGCAGCAGCGCGGCACCCAACGGGAGGGTCAGCGCGTCCGGCAACCGGTGGTGTCGCAGGTCGATCATCGCGAGCACGATGCCGAACCAGGCCAGCAGGTACGACGAGGGTGGAGCGTCCAGGACGGCGGCGACCGTCCACGACGAACCCAGGGCGAACGCGAGCAGGACCGTGGTCATGACACCACGGTCCTGCTCGGGGCGACCGGGTACAAGTTCCGGCCTGTCGTGAACGGTCCGTTCACGCGCAGCCTTCACACCGCCCCGGTCAGGGCTGGGAGAACGGTTCAGCGAGACCAGTCGAACAGGGCGTCGCCCGCCACCACGTCCGCGTCGAGAGCCAGGTCGCCGAGCACCTCGGCGGACGCGTCCAGCGCGATCACCGGGCAGATGGGCGCGAACCCGGCCGCCTCGACCTCGGCCGGGTTCCACGTCACGATCCGCTGACCGGCCTGGACCTGCTCGCCCTTGACGACGTGGAGCTCGAAGCCCTCGCCCTTGCGCTTCACGGTGTCGATGCCGAGGTGGACCAGGACGGCCGCCCCGTCACCGTCGGCGACCACGAACGCGTGCGGGTGCAGCGTGACGACGGTGCCGTCGAGCGGCGACACCACGTCGGCCGGCGCCCGAACCGGTTCGACGGCCACGCCGGGTCCGACCATCGCCTCGGCGAAGACCTGGTCCGGGACCGCGGAGAGCGCGACCACCCGGCCGGCCACCGGGCTGCCCACGCGGAGGCTCACAGGAGGTCCTCGATGTCCGACGCGATGGTGTCCGCCTCGGGGCCGACGACGACCTGGACGACGTTGCCGGAACGCATGACTCCGTGCGCTCCCAACGCCTTCAGCGCCTTCTCGTCCACGACGGAACCGTCTTCGAGCTCGCACCGCAGGCGGGTGATGCAGGGCTCGATCTCGATGATGTTGTCGCGCCCGCCCAGCGCCTCGAGGATCTTCTGAGCCTTCTCGTCAGCCACGTTCGTACCTCTCGTTCCCGTAACAGCGGTTGACACCCGCTCGGTGCGCGGAGCATTCTCCCGCACCAACTGGTCTAGACCGGAAAGTACCACTAGCGAGGAGGTGAGCGAGTGAACGAGATCGTGGACGGGCCCAAGCCGAAGCACGCGCAGCTGCGTGAGATCCTGCGGCGGCTGGCAGAGCAGGATCTCGCTCCCGGCTCACCGATTCCGTCCGAGCGCGATCTAGCCGAGCGGTACGGAGTCTCTCGCATCACCGTGCGGGCCGCAGTCGGCCAGCTGGTCGCCGAAGGCCTGCTCACACGGGCCAAGGGACGTGGGACGTTCACCGCCAAGCGGCGCTACGACCTGCAGCTCTTCCTGGCCTCGTTCACCTCGGACATGAAGGCGCGCGGGGTCGAACCCAGCACCGAGGTGATCAGCTGCGGCCAGGCGGCACCCGGCTCGAAGGCCTCGCTGGGCCTCGAGTCCGACGAGTACGCGTACCGCGTCGTGCGGCTGCGCAAGGCCGACGGCGCACCGTTGGCGCTCGAAGCCGGCTGGTACAGCCCGCACATGCTTCCCGAGCTCGACCGCTGCGACCTGACCGGATCGATCTACGAGATCATCGCGACCCGGTACGGAATTCAGCTCGACCACGCGCGGCAGACCGTGTGGGCCGAGACCGCCGACGCGGAGACCGCGAAGGCGCTCGACGTCCGCAAGGGCAGCCCGCTTCTCGTGTTCAGGAGGGTCGCCAGCTCCGACGGGCGGCCCTGTGAAGACGTGACCTCCTGGTACCGGGGCGATCTCTACCAGGTGACCATGCAACTGGACCGGACCGTCCCGGGTACCGGACCCAACTCCGCCAAGGGAGGAACCCGATGAGCACGGACGCCGCAACCGGTGGTCGTGAGATCAAGGGCCTCGCCACGTTGCAACGCTTCGGTCGCAGCCTCATGCTGCCGATCGCCGTGCTGCCCGCGGCAGGCCTGCTGCTCCGCTTCGGTCAACCCGACATGCTGGGCAAGGACGGCCTGGGCTGGAACGCCGTCGCCTCGGTGATCGGTGCGGCGGGCGACGCGCTGTTCAGCAACCTCGCGCTGCTGTTCGCCGTCGGCATCGCCGTCGGTTTCGCACGGCGCGGTGACGGTTCCACGGCGCTCGCCGGCGTCGTCGGCTACGTCGTGCTGACGAGCGTCTTCAAGGCGATGTCGCCGCTGGTCCTCGACCAGCCGACCGACCCGGCCGCCAAGCCCGAGGTGATCAACTACGGCGTCCTCGGCGGTATCGTCGTCGGCCTGTTGACCGCCTTGCTGTGGCAGAAGTACCACCGCATCAAGCTTCCCCCGTACCTGGCGTTCTTCGGTGGCCGCCGGTTCGTCCCGATCATCGTCGCCGGTGTCATGACGCTCGTCGGCGTCCTGCTCGGCCTGGTCTACCCGTGGTTCGACGCGGGCCTGACCGCCATCGGTGAGTGGGTCACCGGCAGCACGATCATCGGTGCCTTCATCTACGGTGTCGTGAACCGCCTGCTGATCCCGCTGGGCCTGCACCACATCGTCAACAACGTCGTGTGGTTCCAGTTCGGCGAGTACAACGACAAGACCGGTGACATCCCGCGCTTCCTGGCGGGCGACCCGACGGCCGGCACGTTCCAGACCGGCTTCTTCCCGATCCTCATGTTCGCCCTCCCGGCCGCCGCGCTCGCGATCGTGCACACCGCGCGTCCCAGCCAGCGCAAGCTCATCGGCGGCATCATGGGCTCCGCCGCTCTCACCGCGTTCATCACCGGTGTGACGGAGCCGCTGGAGTTCGCGTTCATGTTCGTGGCGTGGCCGCTGTACCTGATCCACGCGTTCCTGACCGGTACGTCGCTCGCGATCTCGAACGCCCTGGGCGCGCACGACGGCTTCTCGTTCTCCGCGGGTGCGATCGACTTCATCCTGAACTGGAACATCGCGACCAAGCCGTGGCTGCTGATCATCCTCGGTGTGATCTACGGTGCGATCTACTACTTCCTGTTCCGCTTCGTCATCACCAAGTGGAACCTGAAGACGCCGGGCCGCGAGGACGACGAGTCCCCGGAGGCCGACGAGAGCATCGTCGGCAGCAGCGGCGACACGGCGGTGCGGGAGAAGCGCGCCACCAGGGACGAGTAGCAAGTACAACCAGCTCTACCGGGAGGAACCATCATGGCCGAGCGACGGGTCACCGTGGCCAGCAAGGTCGGACTGCACGCCCGGCCTGCCGCACTGCTGGCGAAGGCCGCCGCCGACCAGCCGGTGACGGTCAGCATCGCCAAGGACGGCGGCGAAGCCGTTGACGCGGCGAGTGTTCTGGGTCTGATGACCCTGGGCGCCATGCACGGTGACGAGGTGGTGCTCAGCGCCGAGGGAGACGGAGCGGACGCCGCTCTGGACGCCATCGCCGAGCTGATCGCCACCGATCACGACGAGTGATCCCGGTCGTGAGTGGTCTTGATCGCCCCGACGGCCGAGACCACTCACGACCCACCCGAAGTGCAGCACCACACCCGCGGTCACGACGCCGGCCGAGGCCGACGGCGTGGCCTGCGGGTAGCTCACCATCAGCCAGACGCCTCCCACGGCCAGCGCGGGCGGCACGATCAGCCCCGCGGTCCACTTGCGCAGCAACAGGAACGCGAGCGTCGAGACCAGCAGCGCCGCGCCGAGCGTGTCGCTGAACCGGTGCCAGCCGAGCGACACCGTCTCCGCCGCGACCGCCCCCGCGACGATCGCCCCGGGCACCGCCACGACCAGCGCGAACCGCCTGGGCACCGCCATCGTCACCGCGATCACCGACGCCACCGCGGCTGTCGTGTGTCCACTCGGGAAGCTGTTGTGCACCAGGACGGCGTCGTCGTCGAGCGGCGGCCGCACCAGCACGTAGAGCTTCAGGACCTGCGCCCCCAGCACCGATCCGCCGAGCAGCAGCAACGGCGTGAGCGACTTCTTGCGCGCGAAGAGAACCACGAGGACGGCGGCGATGATGACCGCCATGTCCACGTTGGACGCCCACGATCGTTGGAGTGACAGTTCGGGCAACGCGGCGTTCTCCGCCTTCTGCCCGAACGACGTCCACACCAGCGCGAAGTACGTGAAGAGGAATCCCAGCAAGCTTCCGGCCATGGGTTCGACACTCCGCGAGCCGGTCCACGGGAACGTCCACGCCATGTCATGGTTCCGCTACAGATCCGGCGCCGGTGCCGTCTCCCGCAGATAATGGATCTCGTGGCGATGGTGTTGCTGGTCGAGGACGACCCCTCGGTGCGTGAAGGACTCGGGCTGGCGTTGCGCCGTCAGGGACACGACGTCCGAGCAGCGGGAACGGGTGAGGAAGGCGTCGAGAAGCTGCGCGAGTCCCGCCCCGACATCGTGGTCCTCGACATCATGCTGCCGGGCATCGACGGCTTCGAGACGTGCCGGCGGATGCGCACGCACGCCGAGGTGCCGATCATCATGCTCACCGCGCGCGGCGACGACTTCGACGTGGTCGCGGGCCTGGAGGCGGGTGCGGACGACTACGTGGTCAAGCCCGTGGAACCGCGCGTGCTGGAGGCCCGGATCCGTGCCGTGCTGCGGCGGACCGTCGCCGAGCCGTCGTCGGTCGAACGGCACGGCTCGCTGGTGATCGATCGGGCAGGGTTGCAGGTGCTCAAGAACGACGTGAAGGTCGCGCTGACCCCGACCGAGCTGAAGCTGCTGCTCGAACTGTCCCGCACCCCCGGCCGCGTGCTGACCCGCCAGCAGATCCTCGAGGCCGTCTGGGAGCACGACTACCTCGGCGACTCGCGGCTGGTCGACGCGTGCGTGCAGCGGTTGCGCGCGAAGATCGAGGACGTGCCCTCCGACCCCGGCTACGTCCACACGGTGCGCGGCTTCGGTTACCGCTTCGGCCCCCGATGAGGTCGTTGCTGCGCGGCCTGCGCCCCAGGCTGATGGCCGCGTTCCTGCTGCTGACCGTGCTGGGCGCGGTGGGAGCCGCGGGTGCCTCCTACGCGACCGCCCGCACGTTGCTGCTGGAGGACGCGCAGGACGGCTTCATGAACCCGCTCGTGCAGGACGTCCGCGACTACGCGCCCCGCCTGACCGTGCCGCCCGCTCAGGAGGACCTCGACGCCTTCGGCTCCTACCTGCGCGGCTCGGCGGTCGTCGTCTACGAGGGCCTGCGCTCCACCAGCGGCCCCGACCCGTCGTTCGTCCCCGCCGAGATGCGCGAGAGGCTCAAGACGAGCCGGACGATCCTCTGGCAGCGCCGCACGGACCTGACCGACCCGTACGTCGTCGTGGGCATCCCACTGGTCCGCGCGGACGGCACGCCCACGGGTGTGGAGGTGTGGGCGCTGCTGTACCTCCGGGGCCCGCAGACCGCCATCGACAGCTTCTCGACGGCCGCCTGGGTGGGCGTCAGCCTCGTGCTCCCCCTGGCCCTGGGCCTCGCGCTGTTCACCGCACGCGGCGTCCTGCGCCCCGTCCGCCGTCTCGGCGCCGCCGCCCGCGCGCTGGGATCCGGCCGCCTGGACACCCGCGTCGACGTGCGCGGTTCCGACGAACTCGCGGATCTCGCCCGCACGTTCAACCAGGCCGCCGAACAGCTGGAAGCCTCCCAGGCCGCCTCCCGCCGCTTCGTGGCCGACGTGTCGCACGAACTCCGCACGCCCCTGACGGCGATGAACGCCGTGACCGCCGTACTGGACGAGGACGCGGACACGCTGCCACCCGACACGGCCGTCGCGGCCCGCCTGGTCTCCGCCGAGACCCGCAAGCTGACCCGCCTGGTCAACGACCTGATGGAGATCTCCCGCTTCGACGAGGGCCGCAACCTCCTCGAACTGGACGACTGGGACATCGGCACCGCGGTCCGCGACACCCTGGCCGCCCGCGGCTGGACGACGTCCGTCGAGGCGTCCCTGCCCGAGGGCGTGGTGGCCAGGGTCGACCGCCGCCGCCTGGACGTCATCGTCGCCAACCTCGTGGGCAACGCGCTGAAGCACGGCGGCGTCCCGGTGCGGGTGTCCGTGCGGCCGGGTGTCATCGAGGTGGCCGACCACGGCCCCGGCATCCCCGAGGACGCCCTCCCCCACATCTTCGACCGCTTCTACAAGGCAGACACGGCCCGCTCCCGTTCCGAGGGCAGCGGACTGGGATTGGCGATCGCATGGGAGAACGCACGCCTGCACGGCGGCACCATCGAAGCGGCCAACGCGCCCTCGGGCGGCGCGGTCTTCACCTTGCGCTTGCCCTCGTGACGCTCACGGCCTGCGGCATCCGCCCGACCCCGATCCTCACCGGAGCCGAGGCACCGACGGTCTCGTCGCACTCGCTGACCATCTACCTCGTGACGGCCGGCCGCGACGGCCTGGTGCGCCGCACCCGCGACCACACCGGCACGGTCGACATCACGACCGCGATGAACCTGCTGCTGGCCGGCCCGAACGACGAGGAGAAGAAGCTGGGCCTGGTGACCGAGCTGCCCGCCACGTCGTCCAAGGCGATCCCCGTGCTGGACGTGATCGTGATGCCGGAGGACGTCGCGCCACCGACGACGAAGTGGGGGGCCTTCCAGGTGCACTGCACGGCCCTGGCGAGCCGCGCGAAGGTGGCCGGGGTGGCCCCGGTTTCCGACGAGTACTGCCCCTAGCGTTCGCAGAGGACGCCTTCGGGCGTGTTCGCGAGATGGCCGTCGTACGGGCCGACCTTCGTCACGCGCCCGCCGCCGCGATGGACGATGATCTCGTGCCCCTCGAACGTGACGTGGTCCCAGACGTCCTCGGGCCGTGCCGTCCAGTGCCAGGAACGCGCGGATCGCGGCGTGGAAGTCCTCCGGCGCCGGGTCGTCCACGTAGTCGTCCTCGGTCACGGCCCCGAGTCCTGGAGTCTCCACGGGGCGATCCTGTGGAGGCGGGACGCACCGGCGGCCGTGGTGCCGGAACCGGTCGGCCCACGCCCAAGCGGAGCCCCCGGCGGACACACCCGTGCGCCCCGCCCGCCGGCCCTCCCAAGGCGAGGAACACCGGCATGTGATGACTCCGGCCGAGTGGCACATCGTCCGGAACCAAACGAGTCACACGTAGGCAACCACACGACCGACGCGTGCCGGTACCGAACGGCCAAGATCAAGCCGAAAGTTACGGCCGCGAGGCGAGTGCCGCGGCCAGCGCGGCGCGCATGGCCTCCTGCGGCGCGGGCTTGCCGGTGAACTGCTCGAACTGCCCGAAAGCCTGGTGCAGCAACATGTCCAGCCCGGTGGCCAGGCGGCTCCCGGAGGCCTCCACGGCCTTCGCCACCGGCGTCGGCCACGGGTGGTAGATGACGTCCAGCACGTACGGCGCCCGCGCCAGCGAGTCGGCCAGCGGCGCGGTGGCCTCGGCCGGCACCGTCGACACGACCACGTCCGCGGCACCGGCCAGCACGGCGAGGTCCACAGAGGACAGCTCCAGCACCTCGACGGAGACGCCGACCCGCGACGCCGTCTCCACTGCCTCTGCGGCGCGTGCGGGATCGCGCACCACCAGGGAGGCCGAGGAGATCCCGAGCTCGGCGAACCCGGCCAGCGCGGCCGTGGCCGTGCCGCCCGCGCCCAGCACGACGCCGTGCGAGCCGCCGGAGAAACCCTTCTCCCGCAACGCTCCCACGACACCGTCCACATCGGTGCAGTCGGCGTGCCACTCGGAACCGTGGCGCACCAGCGTGTTCGCCGCTCCCACCGCCGTCGCCCGCGGGGTCACGACCGACGCGAACGCCAGCGCGGCGCGTTTGGTCGGCATCGTGCACGAGAGGCCCGCCCACTCCGGTCCCAGCGACGAGACCAGAGCGGGTACGCCGGCCGCGGAGCACTCCAGGCGGGTGTACTCCCAGTCGAGGCCCAGCTCCGCGTACGCGGCGTTGTGCAGCACGGGGGAAAGCGAGTGCTCGATCGGCGAACCGATCACCGCGGCCTTGCGCACCACTAGTAGACGCCGTCCCTCTGAGCCTTCTGGTCGTTCGCGTTGTGCTCCTCGAACGTGTTCGCGAAGCACGACGTGCCGTCCGTCTGGCACTTCACGAAGTACAGGATCTCGCCGCCCTCCGGCTTGATCGCCGCGGCGATCGCCTGCTGCGACGGCGAGCCGATCGGGGTCGGCGTCAGGCCGGGGTTGATGTAGGTGTTGTACGGCTGCTGCGCGTTGCGGTCCGCGTCGGACGTGCGGATGTGGGGCTGGTTGTTCTTGTAGTTGATGGTCGAGTCGAACTGCAGGGGCATCGGCTTCGCGATCCGGTTGTAGATGACCTGCGAGACCTTGCCGAAGTCCTTCTCGATGGCTTCCTTCTCGATCAACGAGGCGATGACGAGGACCTCGTAGGGACGGAAGCCGGTGTTCATGGTGCCGCCGGGGATGCCCGCGCCCTGCATCTTCTGGGCCGACGCCACGATGACGCTGCGGATCAGCTCCACCGCCGTGACACCGGGCTTGACCTGGTAGACGCCGCGCATGATCAGGCCTTCGAGGCGGAACTGCGGATCGGCGCGCTTCACGTCCGCCAGCGCCCAGTCCGGCACACCGAGGGCGACCGGGTCGGTCTGCTCGGCGGCGGCCTTGATCTCGTCGGCGGTCAGGCACACCTTCGCGCCGTCCTTCTCCGTGCAGCTCGCGGCGGCGAGCTTGGAGTAGATGCCGGGAACGGCCTTGCCGTCGGCCTGGATGTCGGTGAGCTTCAGGCCACCGACGATCTGGACGGCCGGGACCCTGGTCTTCGGGTCGATCATGCGGGCCACCGCGTTCTGGCCCGACATCTTCGTCTTCATCAGGTAGAAGCCGGGCTGGATCGACGTCACGCGGGTGTCGGTCTTGCTGGCCTCGGTGAACGCGCGCGCGGAGGCGACGACGCCGTTGTCGTACAGGGTCGACGCGATCTTGCTGACCGGGTCGCCGTCCTGGACCTCGACGATGGCGTCGACCTCGCCGCTGCCCGCGAAGTCCTCGAACGAGCCGATGCCGCGCAGCTCCTGGTAGCCGTAGTAGGCACCGCCCATGCCCACGGCGAGGATCAGCACGACGACCAGCCACAGGACCGTCTTCTTGCGCTTCTTCGCCTTGGCGCGGGCGTTGTCGCGCTCTCGATCGCGCTTCCTGACCGGCCTCCGCTCTTCAGCTTCGGGGTCGGTGAACAACCCGAGATCGTCGCCGCTCACGCCTCGTCCTTTCGGGCGGGCACCGAACGTGCCCGTGCGTCCAGCCAAGATTGCAGGATCTCGACAGCAGCAGCCTGGTCGACCACGGCTCGCTGCTTCTTGCCCTTCACACCGCGCTGTGCCAGCACCCTGCTCACCACGACCGTCGTCAGGCGTTCGTCGCTGAGCCGCACCGGCACCGGGGCGATGCGTCCGGCCAAGGCCGCAGCGTACGCCGTCGCTGCCTCTGCCGCGGGGCCGTGTCTGCCGGCCAGTGTCTTCGGCAGGCCGACCACGACCTCCACGACGTCATGCTCGGCCACGAGACGTACGAGTTCCGTGAGGTCCGAGCCGTTCTTCTGGTCGCGTTGCAGGGTGACCAGCGGAGTCGCGAGGAACGGTGCCGGATCGCTGAGGGAGACCCCCACGCGAACCGACCCGACGTCGACGCCGAGCCTCCGTCCGAGGCCCGGATCGTCGACACCAGGAACATCAGCGCTGTTCAAGCACCTTGTCCAGTTCGTTCGTCAGGGCCGTGATGGCGTCGGTGACGCCGGCCGGGTTCGTGCCGCCGCCCTGGGCGAGGTCCGGCTTGCCGCCACCGCGGGCGGCGATGGCCGGGCCGAACACCGGGACGAGCTTGCCGGCGGCGAGCCCCAGGTCGCGAGCGGCGGCCGTGGTGGCCACCACGAAGCTGACCTTGTCGCCGTCGACCGAGAACAGGGCCACCACACCGGGCTTGTTGCCCAGGCGGTTGCGGACCTCACCACCGAGCGTGCGCAGGTCGTTGCCCGGCACGCCCTCCAGGCCCAGGGCCACGAGCGACAGGCCGCGGATGTCGAGGGCCTTGTCGGCGAGGGCGCCGGCGTTGCCCAGCAGCTCGGCGGCGCGGACCTTCTCCAGCTCCTTCTCGGCGGACTTCAGACGCTCGACCAGAGACTCGATCCGCTCGGGCAGGCCGTCGGAGCCGACCTTGAGCATGTCGGAGAGGTTCTGCACGATGGCGCGTTCCTTGGCCAGGAACCGCATGGCCTCGATACCGACGTAGGCCTCCAGGCGGCGCACGCCGGAACCGACAGAAGACTCACCCAGCAGGGTGATCGGGCCGATCTGCGACGAGTGCTCGACGTGGGTGCCACCGCACAGCTCGCGCGACCACTCGCCACCGATCTCGACGACGCGCACGGTCTCGTCGTACGTCTCGCCGAACAGGGCGACGGCGCCCATGTCCTGGGCACCGGCCATGTCGGTGTAGACGACGCTGACCGGCAGATCCTTGCGCACGGCGAGGTTCGAGACCTCTTCGATCTCGCTCTTGGCCTCGGCGGACAGGCCACCGGTCCAGGCGAAGTCGAGACGCAGGTAGCCGGGCTTGTTGTACGAACCGCTCTGCAGGGCCGACGGGCCGAGCACGTGCCGCAGGGCGGCGTGCACGACGTGCGTGCCCGAGTGGCCCTGGCGGGCACCGACGCGCCACTCCGGGTCGACGCGGGCCTCGACGTGCTCGCCCTCGCTGATCTCGCCGGACCGGACGCGCACCTGGTGCACCCACAGCTTGCGGGCGACCTTCTGCACGTCGAGCACCTCGAGCTCGGCGTTGGCCGTGACGATCGTGCCGGCGTCGGACTCCTGGCCACCGGACTCGGCGTAGAGCGGCGTGCGGTCGAGGACGACCTCGACGATGTCGCCCTCGCGAGCCGACTTCACCCGCTGGCCGTTCAGCACGATGCCGCGCAGCGTGGCCTCGGAGGCGAGCTCGGTGTAGCCGGTGAACTCGGTCGGGCCCTGCTCCAGCAGCTCGCGGTACACCGACTGGTCGCCGTGGCCGGTCTTCTTGCCGGCGGCGTCGGCCTTGGCGCGGGCGCGCTGCTCGGCCATCAGCTTGCGGAAGCCGTCCTCGTCCACGGACAGGCCGGCCTCGGAGGCCATCTCCAGCGTGAGGTCGATCGGGAAGCCGTACGTGTCGTGCAGCTGGAAGGCCTTGTCACCGGGCAGCGTGGCGCGGCCGTCGGACTTCACCTCGGCGGCGGCGCCCTCGAAGATCCGCGAGCCGGCGTCGAGGGTGCGCAGGAACGTGTCCTCCTCGGCCTTGAGCACCTGCTGGATGCGGGCGAACCCGCTGACCAGCTCGGGGTAGGCCTCGCCCATCGAGTCGCGGACGACCTCGGCGAACTGCTGCAGCACCGGCTCGTTCACGCCCAGCAGGCGGCTGCTGCGCACGATGCGGCGCAGCAGGCGGCGCAGCACGTAGCCGCGGGCCTCGTTGCCGGGCGTGACGCCGTCGCCGACCAGGAGCACGCCGCTGCGGGCGTGGTCGGCGATGACGCGGAAGCGGACGTCGTCGACCTCGTTGGTGCCGTACTTGCGGCCGGAGAGCTCCTCGGCCTTGTTGATGACGGCGCGGACCAGGTCGGTCTCGTAGACGTTGTCGACGCCCTGCAGCAGGTAGGCGACGCGCTCGACGCCCATGCCGGTGTCGATGTTCTTCGACGGCAGCTCACCGAGGACCGGGTAGTCCTTCTTGGCACCGCCCTCGCCGCGGATGTTCTGCATGAAGACGAGGTTCCAGATCTCCAGGTACCTGTCCTCGTCGACTACCGGGCCGCCCTCCTTGCCGTACTCGGGGCCGCGGTCGTAGTAGATCTCCGAGCACGGGCCGCACGGGCCGGGAACGCCCATCGACCAGAAGTTGTCCTCGACGCCGCGGCGCTGGATGCGCTCCAGCGGCATGCCGGCGACCTTCTGCCACAGCTCGATGGCCTCGTCGTCGTCCAGGTAGACCGTCACCCAGATGCGCTCGGGGTCGAAGCCGTAGCCGCCCTCGTCCTGGGACTTGGTGATCAGCTCCCAGGCCAGCCGGATGGCGTCTTCCTTGAAGTAGTCGCCGAGCGAGAAGTTGCCGGCCATCTGGAAGAACGTGAGGTGGCGCGTGGTCTTGCCGACCTCGTCGATGTCGGGCGTGCGCACGCACTTCTGGATGCTCGTCATCCGCGGGGCGGGCGGCGGGGCCTCGCCGAGGAAGTACGGCTTGAAGGGCACCATGCCGGCGTTGACGAACAGCAGGTTCGGGTCGTCGAGCAGGAGCGAGGCGCTGGGGATGTACTTGTGCCCGGCGTTCTCGAAGTGCTCGCGGAAGCGCTTGATGATCTCGTGGGTCTGCACGGGAAGTTCCTTGTGTGTTGCTGGGAAGAGTCAGGGCATGGTCACGAGGCGAACGGTGCTAGTGCTTCCCGTTCGCCCTGGGCGCTCGGCGCCCCGGCGTGAATCCCGTCTGACGTTCCACGGTGTCCTGCAACTCCTGTTCCCGTTCGGCCATCCCCGCGCGCACCTCGGCCCCGAAGGAACCGATGGCGCCGGCGAGTTCGCGCAGGCCTTCACCCACGTTAGCGCCGATACCGGCAGGAGTCGCCTGCTTAGTGACCTCGGAGGCCTTCTTCGCGGCGAACAGACCCGCCGCGGCGCCCAGTCCGAACCAGAAGAGACGGCTCACTTCGCACCTCGCCTGGGGCGGCGCTTGGAGTGCTTGTTCGGCTGTTCGGCGGCCTTGCGGCGCGCCTTGACGGCCTTGCTCACGCCGTAGGACAGCGCGGCGGCCTTGACCAGCGGACCGCCGAGAGTGGCGGTGAACAGGCTGGTGAGCGCCGAGACGTTGCCCGTGACGGCGCGTGCGTTGGCCGTGATGCCGTCGACGCGTTCGAGCTGCGTGTTCACGTGTGTGAGCGTCGTGTTGGCTTCAACGAACAACGGGTCCGTGTTCTCGTGCGCTTTGCGCATCGCGATCGTGGCCTCGTCGAAGAAGCGCGCGGCCTTGATCGCCACGACCCCGACGATGAGCACGAGCAGCACGAAAGCACCGGCGGCGAGCCACCCTGGCGACACGGATCCTCCTGGTGAACAGGCGTTCGGGCTTGGTTGCGGGTGAGATTACCGGGTGGGTCCGACACCCGGCTGGGCGGCACCATTCGTTGATCTTCAACGACCTGCGGTGCCGTCGATCTGCTCGCGGAGGACGTCGGCGTGGCCCGCGTGCCGCTGGAACGTGAGGAACGCGCGCGCCGTGTCGAGTTCGCCCGTGTCGACGCGGGGCACTGGCTTGCGCCGGGTCTCCTGCATGACGAGAACGTACGGGCCACTCATTGACGCACGGCCGTCACAGCCTGTGAAATACCCGTCACCCGGGGCTTGACAGCGGCGGCCTTGCCAGTGGAAGTCAGGCAACCCTAAGTTGATCCGCGCAGGAGGCCTCGTGAAGCCGGTGTCGCACCTGGACTCCTATCGGCTCCAGCTGATGGCGGACGCCCCGCCCGTCCCCGACCTGCCGATGCCGTGGGACGCCCGCGTGGCGCGGTCCGACGGCTACGACCTGCACCTCGTGCACCGCTGGAACCAGGCACCGCACGTGGCGGCGTTCCGGCGGCAGGCGTGGACGTTGCCGCAGTGGGAGCGCCGGCTGGCGGAACTGCTGGCGGGCGACGACGTCCGGCCGGTGCTGATCGGCTGGCACGGCCGCCCGGTGATCTACACCGAGATCTACCGCGCGGCCAGGCACGCCGTCGCCGGCTGCTACCAGGCGCGGCCGCACGACCTCGGGCTGAACCTCGCCGTCGGCGAGTTGGTGATGACCGACCGCGGACTCGTGCGGTCGCTGCTCCCCAGGCTCACCGACGCGCTGTTCGAGGCCGACCCGCACTGCACGCGCATCGTGCTCGAACCGGACGTGCGCGACGCACGGGCCATCAGCTCGTTCGAGGCCGGCGGGTTCGTGGCCGCGGACGAGATCATGCTGCCCGGCAAGCTCGCACTGCTGATGGTCTGCAAGCGCTAGTGGTGTTCCCCGGCAACCTTCCGGGTCGCGCCACTAGTAGAGCGTCGCGGCTAAGTTGTGCTCCGTTGAGCAGGGCAGAGGGCTGGGCGGTGTGGTCGCTCGTTACCGAAAGTCCCGGATGGTCGCGCTCTCATGCGGATTTGCCGCCGAGTTGGCGGTAGAAAACTGCCGGCGCAATCGTTTGCTGATCACCTCAAGTACCGCCAACCGTGCAGGCGACAGCCATGAGAGCGCGATCTTCATGATCGAAGCCCGGCCACCTGCCGGCGCCCCTCCCACTCGTCACTAATCCAAGAGATAGCTGCGACACGCTACTAGAACGCGGTGATGTCCTGCGGTGCGCGTTCCTTGCGGCTGAGCGCGCGCACCACGTCGATCGCGCGATGTTTGTTGAGCGCCATGCGGGTCAGCAGGTCGATGACCATTTCGTTGACGTGGCGCGGGAACTCGGGGGTGTCCAGCCCGACGCTCACCGCGAGGTCGTCGGAGTGCACGACGAACTCCATCAGCCTGCTGACGAGGTACTCGTCCAGCGGCACCGCCCACGGGCCCCAGTGCGGCATCCGAACGCCCCGGTTCTCCATGGCGGGCAACGACTTCGCGAGTTCGTCGAGAGTCTGCTCGAACCGGTCGCAGAGGGCGTCGCGCCCCTCCGCCGCGAGCTTCTCGCCGCCCGCGCGGATGCGGGTGTGGAACTCGGAGTCGACGTCGAGGTCGGTCCACTTGGCCCGGTCGTAGTGCTCCATCAGGGAGACGACCGGCTCGTCGCCGGGCGGGGTCGCGATCATGGACGGGAGCGGCAGCGCCTGGTAGGCCACGTGCCCGGCCAGACCGCTCACGCCGAACTCCGGCAGGGCGCTCGGCTGGTCCCAGTGCTGCGCGACCTTCTGGTGGCGCAGGAGTTCCAGTGCGATGCGGGCCGTGGTCAGGAAGTCTTCTCTGATCGTCACTTCGCCGAAGTTACTCGGGTGCGGCGTCACGCGGCCGCGATCACCTCGATCTCCACCAGCCAGTCGCTGACCAGCGTCGTGGCGACGATCGCCGTCGTCGGCACCGCCCTGCCGCCCAGTGCCGCCACCCGTGCTGCCGCGTTGGCCTCCGCGTACGACGGGTCACGCAGGTAGGTGGTGAGCCGGACGACGTTGTCGACGGTCATGCCCGCCGAGGCGAGGATCGCGCGGATGTTGGACCAGATCAGGTCGAGCTGCTCGGCCAGGCCGGCGCCGGCGTTGCCCGACGGGTCGAGGCCCATGGTGCCCGAGACGAACAAGAACCGTTCGGCGCCACGGACCTCCATGGCGTGCACCCAGTCGCCGCCCGTCGCGTAGACGCCGTCCGTGGGTCGTGCGGCACGAGTTCCACACGTCGATCATGCACGGACCGCCAGGTGGTTTTACTCGCCCCTGATCACCCGGCGCAGCCGCGGCAGGCGCTCCGCCACGGCGCGCTCGTTGCCGCGCCCGGTCGGCTCGTAGTAGTCGCGGCCCACCAGGTCGTCCGGGGCGTACTGCTGCGTCAGCACGCCCTCGGGCACGTCGTGCGGGTACCGGTAGCCCTGCGCGTTGCCCAGCTTCGCCGCGCCCGCGTAGTGCCCGTCACGCAGATGCGCGGGCACGGAACCGATGGCGCCCTTGCGAACGTCCTCGATGGCGGCGTAGATCGCGGTGGTGACGGCGTTCGACTTCGGCGCGGTGGCGAGGTGGATCGTGGCCTGCGCGAGGTTGAGGGTGCACTCGGGCAGCCCGATGAGCTGCACGGCCTGAGCCGCCGCCACGCACGTCTGCAACGCCGTCGGGTCGGCCATGCCGACGTCCTCGCTGGCGTGGATCACCAGCCGCCGCGCGATGAACCGCGGGTCCTCCCCCGCCTCGATCATCCGCGCGAGGTAGTGCAGGGCCGCGTCGACGTCCGAGCCGCGGATCGACTTGATGAAGGCCGACGTCACGTCGTAGTGCTGGTCGCCGTCGCGGTCGTAGCGCACCGCCGCCTTGTCCACGGTGGACTCCAGCAGCTCCAGCGTGATGACGCCGTCGTTCGACGCCAGCGCCGAGTCCGCGGCGGCCTCCAGCGCCGTGAGCGACCGGCGGGCGTCACCACCGGCCAGGCGGATCAGGTGGTCCTCCGCATCGGGCTCCAGCACCGCGGACCCGCCCAGGCCGCGTTCGTCGGACACCGCTCGCCGGATCACCGCGCGCACGCCGTCGTCGGTCAGCGACCTGAGCTGCAACACGAGCGAACGCGACAGCAGCGGCGACACGACCGAGAAGAACGGGTTCTCCGTGGTGGCGGCGACCAGCAGCACGATGCGGTCCTCGACGGCGCCCAGCAGGGCGTCCTGCTGCGTCTTGGAGAAGCGGTGGACCTCGTCGATGAACAGCACCGTCGACTCGCCGGACCGGACCAGGCGGCGCCGGGCCTCGTCGATGACCGCCCGCACCTCCTTGACCCCGGCCGACAACGCGGACAACGCGACGAACCGGCGGCCGGTCGCCTTCGACACCAGGGTCGCGAGAGTCGTCTTGCCGGTGCCGGGAGGGCCGTAGAGCATCACGGACGCCGGCGTGGCGCCCTCGACCAGGCGGCGCAGCGGGGCGCCGGGCCCGAGCAGGTGGTCCTGGCCGACGACCTCGTCCAGCGTGGCCGGACGCATCCGCACGGCCAGCGGGGCGTTGGCCGCGATGCGCTGGGCCTTCTCCTCGTCGGTCGCGCCGAAG
Source organism: Lentzea kristufekii (assembly GCF_033949925.1). Classification (NCBI taxonomy): domain Bacteria; kingdom Bacillati; phylum Actinomycetota; class Actinomycetes; order Pseudonocardiales; family Pseudonocardiaceae; genus Lentzea; species Lentzea kristufekii. The sequence continues at coordinate 495,018 of NZ_JAXAVV010000002.1, read as the reverse complement.
AGGCCCTCGTCGAACAGACCTTCGCTCATGCGTTCGAGCCTAGGACATGTGCGAGGATCGCGTTCCGTGCCCATCCCTCGTGCCGTGCTGCTCGCCGGACCCTCCGGCTCAGGCAAGTCGACACTCGCCGCCCACCTCGGCTGGCCGGTGCTGCGCCTCGACGACTTCTACCGCGACGGCGACGACCCGCTGCTCCCCCGCGACGACCACGGCAGGGCCGACTGGGACGACGTCGGCTCGTGGAACGCCGACAAGGCGCTGCGGGCGGTCATCGAGCTGTCGGACACGGGCAGGGTCGAGGCCCCGGTGTACTCGATCAGCGAGGACCGCGCGGTCGGCACCCAGACGATCGAACTGGGCGGCGCGCCCGCGTTCATCGCGGAGGGCCTGTTCGCGGACCTGCTGGTCCAGGGCGCGAGGGAGGCCGGGGTGCTCCGGGACGCGATCGTGCTCGCGCCGAGCCCGCCCGTCACGTTCGTGCGCCGGTTCGCGCGTGACGTGGCCGAGGCCCGCAAGCCGGTGCCGACGCTGGTCAGGCGCGGGCTGCGGCTCATGCGCGAGCAGCCGCAGGTGGTGAAGAGGTGCGTCAGCGCGGGCATGCGGCGCACGACGCCGGCCAGGGCGCGGACCGAGCTCGTTTCGTGATCGGGTTGCCAGGTGGCGGTGGCCCTGATCTGGCAGGATGCCGCTCACACCACGACCGGGGGTAGCCGAGATGTCCGAAACGCCGGGCTGGTCGTCACCCGACCAGCCGCAGAACCAGCCGCCACAGCAGCAGCCGCCCCAGTACGGGCAGCAGCAGTACGGCTACAACGCCCCTCCGCCTCCGCCGACGATCAAGCCCGGTGTGATCCCGCTGCGCCCGCTGGCGCTGGGCGAGATCATCGACGGCGCCATCACGACGATGCGCCGCTATCCGAAGCTGATCATCGGAGCGGCCGCGGTCGTCGCCGCGATCACGCAGATCGTCGGCCTGCTCGTGCAGCTGCCGTTCCTCGCCGACCTCTCCACCGCGCTCGACCCGAGCGCGGCGCCGTCGCGGGACCAGTTGCTCGACGTCTTCGCCAGTGCCCTCGGCGGCACCCTGCTCGGCATCGTGCTGCAGCTGGTCGGCACGGTGTTCCTGTCGGGCTTCATCACGGTCGTCGCGGGCCACGCCGTGCTGGGCAGGCAGGTGACGTTCGCGCAGGCGTGGGAGGAGTTCAAGCCCCGGCTGCTCCCGCTGCTCGGCGCGACGCTGCTCTACGGCCTCCTGATCATGGCCGCCCCGGTCGTGCTGGGCCTGCTCGGCGTGCTGGCGAACTCCGGCTGGGCGCTCGCTCTCGGCCTGTTCGTCGCCTTCCTGGTGGCGGTCTGGCTGTGGGTGATGTTCTCCCTGGTCACGCCCGCGCTGGTGCTGGAGCGCTGCGGCGTCGGCACCGCGTTCAGCCGTTCCAGCAAGCTCGTGAGCGGCGCGTGGTGGCGCACCTTCGGCATCCTGCTGGTCGCCGGCCTGATCGCCGCGGTGATCAGCTGGATCATCGGCCTGCCGTTCGAGCTGCTGGGCCGGGCGACCACCGGCTTCGACGCCGACCCCGCCGCCCTGCTGAGCGCGGGCTACCTGATCATGATCACGCTGGGCTCCATCATCGCCTCGACGATCGCGCTCCCGTTCAGCTCCGCGGTCAGCGTGCTCGTCTACGTCGACCGCCGGATGCGGTCCGAGGGCATGGACATCGAGCTCCAGCGGGCCGCGGGGCATGGCGGCAGCTGACGTACCGGTAGATCTCGGCCGCGACGAGGCGAGGGAGGCGGCCGTCCGGGAGCTCCGCGACCCGGCGTACGTCTCCGACGACCCGAACCCGCTGGAACGCGCCATCGACTGGGTGCTGACCCGCCTCGGCGAGCTGTTCGCCGGGGCGGGTGGCATGAGCGGCATCACCGCGATCACGGTCGTCGTGGCCGTGGCGGTGCTGGTCGTGATCGTCATCCGGCTCCGGGTCGGGGCCACCGCCCGCGCGCTGCGGCCGGACGGCTCCGTGTTCGGCTCGACCGCCATGACCGCGGCGGAGCACCGGGCCGCCGCCGAGAAGGCCGCGGCGGCCGGTGACCTGGCAGAGGCCGTGCGCGAACGCTTCCGCGCGGTGGTGCGCGAGTTGGAGCAACGCGGCGTGCTCGACGCACGGGCCGGACGCACCGTGGACGAGGTCGCTTTCGAGGCGGGCCGGGCACTTCCGGTGCTCGCCGAGGACCTGCACGGCGCGGCGGTGCAGTTCGACGACGTCTGGTACGGCGGCAGGCCCGCCACGGTGGAGGGGTATCAGAGGGTGGTCGCCGTGGACGGCAAGGTGCGCGGATGACGGCGGTCTCCCCGGACGCCCCGAGGATCTGGACCGCGGCGCGCGGACCCGTGCTGATCGGCGTGATCATCCTCTTCGCGGCGATCGTGATCACGTTGCTGCGCGGCGGTGGCGAGGGCGGCGCGCTCGACCCCCGGTCGTTCCGGCCGGAGGGCAGCCACGCTGTGGCCCGCCTGCTGGAGCAGAACGGCGTGCGCGTCGAGCTCACCGACAACGCGTCCGCTGTGGACGGTGCCACGCTGTTCGTGACGCAGCCGAACCTGATCGACCCGCAGCGGCTCGCGGACCTGAGCCGCCGGGCCTCCGCGACCGTGCTCCTCGCGCCCGCCACCGGCACGAGCCGGTTGGAGGCCGAGGCCCGTCAGCCCGGCTGCCCGCTGGCGGACAGGGCCGGTTCGGCGACCATGGGCGGGTTCACCTACGAGGGCGAGCAGAGTTGCTACGACTCGACGCTCGTCCGCACCGGCACCGTCACGACGATCGGCTACGGCGGGATCTTCACCAACCGCAGCATCGACGAGGAAGGCAACGCGGCACTCGCGTTGTCGCTGCTGGGCCAGCACGAACGGCTGGTCTGGTACGTGCCGTCGGAGGCGGACAGGTCTCAGCAGAAGTCGCTGACCGATCTGATCCCCGACGGCTGGAAGTACGGCGCCCTGCAGCTCGGTGTCGCGGCCGTGCTGATCGCGTTGTGGCGGGCGCGCAGGCTCGGCCGCGTGGTGCCCGAACCGCTTCCGGTCGTGGTGCGCGCCGCCGAGACCGTGGAGGGCAGGGCGCGGCTGTACCGCCGCTCGCACGCCGCCTCGCACGCCGCCTCCGTGCTGCGGCAGGCCACGCGGGACCGGCTGGCACCGCTGCTGGGGGTGCCGCAGGGCGACGATCCGTCCGAGGAAATCGCCCGCAGGACTTCGCGTCCCGTCACTTCGGTGCGGGCGCTGCTCTACGACAAGGAGCCGGTGGACGACCGGGGGTTGGTCGCACTGGCTCACTCGCTCGATGCTCTGGAGAACGAGGTGCGCAAGGCATGACGGCAGTGGTCACCACCGAGGAAGCCCGTACGGCGCTGGTGGCGTTGCGCGCGGAGATCGGCAAGGCCGTGGTGGGCAACGACGCCGCCGTGACGTCGTTGATCCTCGCGTTGCTGTGCAAGGGACACGTGCTGTTGGAGGGTGTTCCGGGCGTCGCGAAGACGTTGCTCGTGCGTGCTCTTGCGCGCGCGTTGGACCTGTCCACGACGCGTGTGCAGTTCACGCCGGACCTGATGCCCGGCGACCTGACGGGGTCGCTGGTCTACGACTCGCACAACGCGGCGTTCTCGTTCCGCGAGGGGCCGGTGTTCACGAACCTGCTGCTCGCCGACGAGATCAACCGGACGCCGCCGAAGACGCAGTCCGCGCTGCTGGAGGCGATGGAGGAACGGCAGGTCTCCGCCGACGGCAAGACCCGGCCGCTGCCGGCGCCGTTCATCGTCGTGGCGACGCAGAACCCGGTGGAGTACGAGGGCACCTACCCGTTGCCCGAGGCGCAGCTCGACCGGTTCCTGCTCAAGGTGACGATGCCGATCCCGGCGCGCGAGCACGAGATCGACGTGCTGACGCGGCACGCCTCCGGCTTCGACCCGCGTGACCTGTCCTCGTTGAACCCGGTCGCGAGCGCCGCACACCTGGAGGCGGGGACGGCGGCCGTGCGCGCGTTGACCGTGGCTCCTGAGGTGATCGCGTACGTCGTGGACGTGTGCCGCGCGACCCGTCAGTCCCCGGCCGTGCGTTTGGGCGTTTCTCCCCGTGGCGCAACGGCTCTGCTGGCTGCTGCGCGCGCATGGGCGTGGCTCTCGGGCCGTGACTACGTGACGCCGGACGATGTGAAGGCTCTCGCACGGCCCGCGTTGCGGCATCGGCTGGAGCTGCGCCCGGAGGTCGAACTGGAGGGCGTGACGGCGGACGGCGTGCTGGACGGCGTGCTCGGCGCTGTTCAGGTGCCGCGCTGACGTGGCGCTCACGGGCCGCGCGGGGCTGCTCGCGCTCATCGGGGTTCTCGTCGTCGGGCTTCTCTTGCCGTCGTGGCAAGGGATTCTCGTCTTGTTCGGCCTTCTGGTGCTGTGCGTGGCCGTCGACCTGGTGTTGGCGGCCGGCGTGCGTCAGTTGACGTTCTCGCGTGCGGGGGCGACCTCGGTGCGCACAGGTGAGCCGTGTGTGGTGCAGCTGACCGTGCACAACCCTGGGCGTCGGCTGCGTGGCGTTCTTCGTGACGCATGGGCGCCTTCTGCCGGTGTGGTCGTCGATCGGGTTGCGGTCGACGTGCCCGCTGGTGGTTCGCGCGTGCTGTCTTTCGAGCTGCGTCCCGTACGTCGTGGCGATCGCGTTGCGGACCGCGTGACCGTGCGTTCCCACGGGCCGTTGGGCATCGCGGCACGGCAAGGCTCACACGTCGTGCCGTGGACGGTGCGCGCGCTGCCTCCGTTCCACAGCCGCCGTCACCTTCTTCCCCTGCTGGAACGCCTGCGCGAACTGGACGGCCGCCGCGCTTCGTTGATCCGTGGCGCCGGCACGGAGTTCGACTCGCTGCGCGCGTATGTCATCGGTGACGACGTGCGCTCGATCGACTGGCGTGCGTCGGCTCGTTCGTCGGACGTGGTGGTGCGCACCTGGCGGCCCGAACGCGATCGGCAGGTGACGATCGTGCTCGACACCGCCCGCACCTCGGCGGGCCGCGTGGACGGCGCTCTCGGCGGGCTGCCGCGCCTGGACACGGCGATGGACGCCGCGTTGTTGTTGTCCGCCTTGGCATCGCAGGCCCGCGACCAGGTCGACTTCCTGGCGTTCAGCCAGCAGGTGCGCGCCTCGGTACCGCGGGCGACGCTGCCCGTCCTGGTGCAGGCGATGGCACCGCTGGAGGCCGAACTGGTCGAGTTCGACGCCCGCGGCGCCGTCGCCGAGGTGCTCCGCCGCGCCGGTCGCCGGTCGCTGGTCGTGCTGCTGACGGCGCTGGAGCCGTCGATCGAGCACGGCCTGCTGCCGCTGCTGCCGGCGTTGGCCACGCGGCACCACCTGCTGATCGCGTCGGTGTCTGACCCGGCCGTGCACGCGATGGCGGCCGGACGTGGCGACCTGGAGGCCGTGTACGGGGCCGCGGCCGCGGAACGCACTCTGGCCGAACGGCGCCGTCTCACCGCGTTGCTCGCACGGCACGGTGTCGACGTCGTGGACGCACTGCCTGACGACCTGCCGCGCGCTCTCGCGGACCGCTATCTCGCCTTGAAGGCCGCAGGAAAGCTCTAAACGGCGACGGGCGCGACGTCCTCACGTTCGCTCGCGTCCATGTCACCGGTCTCGCCCTGCCGCGCGGCCCGGCGTCCGATCACGAAGACGTACAACAGGAACAGCACCTCGGCCACCACGCCGATGCCGACGCGAGCCCAGGTGGGCAGTCCGGAGGGCGTCACGAACCCTTCCAGCACACCGGACACGAGCAACACCACGACCAGTCCGAGCGCCACCGCGACGACCGACCGCCCCTCCGTGGCGAGGGCCTGGGCACGGGTGCGCTTGCCGGGGTCGATCACCTGCCAGCCCAGCCTCATGCCGATGCCCGCCGCGACGAACACTGCCGTGAGTTCCAACAACCCGTGCGGCGCCAACAGTCCGAGGAACACCCCTCCGCGGCCGGCACCGAACATCAGCCCGATGCCGACGCCGACGTTGAGGGCGTTGGTGAAGAGCAGGTAGACCGGCGGGATCGCGAACAGCACACCGAGCAACAGGCAGGCCGCGGCGATCCAGGCGTTGTTCGTCCACACCTTCGCCGCGAACGACCCGGCGGGGTCGCTGGAGTAGTAGGACTCGTACCCGCCGCCGACCCTCGTCATCTCCCGGATCTCGTCCGGCGCGGCGATGCTCGCCTGCACGTCCGGGTTGGACGCGATCCACGCCGCGATGATGCCGGTGACCAGGTAGAAGGCGATCCCGGCCGGCACCCACCACCGCCAGCCGAGGTAGATCGCGGCGGGCAGCCGGTGCGTGAAGAAGCGCGTGAACGTCCGCCAGGCCGGCGTGTGCGTGCCCGTCAGCACCGACCGGGCCTGTGCGACCAGTGCCGAGAGCCGTTCGACCGTGGCCGGGTCCGGCATCTGGCTGCGCACGACCGACAGGTGCGTCGTCACCTGCTGGTAGAGCTCGATCAGCTCGTCGGCCTCGGCCCCGCTGAGCTTCCTGGACCGCCTGACCAGGTGGTCGAGCCGCTGCCACGACTCGCGGTGGCGATCGATGAAGACGTCCAGATCCACGATGAGTCACACTATCCGCGTGGGGGACCTCGTCACCGGTGAAGCCGTAGTTCTGGACCTGCGCGTCGCACAACTCGCCAGCAGGGCGGTCGCGTACGCGATCGACGTGGCCGTGCAGTTCGGCCTGCTCGTCGTCCTGTTCCTGATCGCGCCCATCGACCTCGACAACGCGCTGCAGGACGCACTCGCGCTCACGCTGCTGATAGCCGTGATGATCGGCTTCCCGACCGCGATGGAGACCGCGACGCGGGGCCGTTCGCTGGGCAAGCTCGCCATGGGCCTGCGCGTGGTGCGCGACGACGGTGGCGCGATCCGCTTCCGCCACGCGCTGGTGCGCTCGCTCACCGGCTTCATCGTGGACTTCTGGGTACTGGGCCTGGGCGGCTCGATCGCGCTGTTCGTCTCCCTCTTCTCGCCGCAGGGCAAGCGGGTCGGCGACTACCTCGCCGGCACCGTGGTGATCCACACCCGCGTGCCGAGCCAGGAGGTGGAGCTCGCCACGATGCCGCCGCAGCTCGCGCAGTGGGCGTCGGGGCTCGACCTGTCGCAGCTGCCGGAGGAGCTGGTGCTGGCGGCGCGGCAGTACCTGAGCCGCTATCACGAGCTGAACGAGCAGGCGCGGTGGGACCTGGGGTCGCGGCTCTCGGACGACGTCGGCGTGGCGATCCGGTCGCCGCGGGTCGAGCAGACGCATCCGCACCCGTACCTGTCGGCGGTGCTGGCGGAGCGCCGGCGCCGAGCGGCCGCCTAAGCGTTCGCCAGACGAAGGCGTTCGGCCCCCTGCGCGCGAACGGCGTCACCTGACGGCGTCGGGTCGCCGTGCAGGACCTCCCACCGCGCGTTGTGCAGGGCGGTCCACATGCTCCCGGCCCACGCGACCTCCACCTCCTCCGCGGAGAACGCCCGCCCGCGGACCTGTTGGTAGGTCTCGAGGAACGCCGCCGAGCTCTCGACCGGCACCAGGCCCGGCGGCGACGCGTTGGCGAACGCACCGCACGCGGCACCGGCCAGAGCCGCTTCCGGTTGCCACGCCAGGCTGTCCCAGTCGTGCACGGCCAGCACCTCGCCGTCCTGCCAGCGGAGGTTCTGCGCCTCGAAGTCCGCGTGGCCCAGCACGCACGGCAGCGAGGTGGCCAGCAACCGCTTGCGCACGCGGGAAGCCGTCTCCGAAACCAAAGACGGCACCACGCTCTGGTCCCGCGCGTCGAGGAAGTCGATCGCCGGCCACAGGCCCGGATCGGTGTGGTGCCAGCGGGCCCAGCGCGGTGACGGAAGCGGCGGTGGGACGGAGACGTCCGCCAGCAGAGCCATCAGCCGCGCGAACACGGCCGCGTACCGGCGAGCGACGTCCGGGGAGGAACCGAGCAGCATCTCCCCGCCGGGCAACGGTTCCTCGGCGTGCACGGCCAGCCCGTCCGCGACCACGACCGGCGTCAGCGGGCGGGGGCACGGGAACCCCCGCGAGGCCAACGACGCCTGCGCGGTCACGCACGACGCGGCGCGGCCGTCGTCCGGGCGGGCCTTCACGTAGACCTCGCGACCGTCGGCCAGGCGCACGCCGGAGACCGTGGAGATCGACACCCTCTCGTAGAGGACCTCGGCCACGGGACTTCCCAGCTCCGACGAGCACCAGGCGGACAGGCTGAAGGTCATACGCCCAGGAGCTCCTGCAGCAGCAACGGGTTCATGTAGTCGTCGTAACGGACGATCTCGCCGTCGCGCAAGTGGATGATCCCGACGGCGGTGAAGGTGTAGTAGTCCTGCTTCACCTTCGACCAGCCGCGGTGGGTGAACTCGGCGACGACGACGTCCGGGTCGTCGGTGAGCCTGGTGATCGCCTCCACGTGCTGGATCTCGATCTTCTCGCGGACGCGGGCGCCCCTCATCCTGTCGAAGTAGGCGCGGATCGCGGTCCGGCCCCTGATCTCCGGTTCCTGGAACGGCGCCGGGAAGCGGTAGGCCATCACGCCGTCCTCGGTGAACAGGTCGGCGAACGAGTCGTGGCCCTGCTCGCCCGCCACCTGCCGCCGGACGTGCTCCACGATCTGTGCTGGTGTGCGTGTCATGGTGTGCCCCTCGTAGAATCGGAACGGTGACCCCGGTTAGCAACATACGGAACGCACGCCCCGGTTGGCAACGATGAGGGCCGATGCCGCGCGCAATCGCGAGAAGGTGCTGGTGGCGGCACGGGAGCTGTTCGCGGAACAGGGCTTCGACGTGCCGCTGGACGAGATCGCGGCGAAGGCGGGCGTCGGGCCCGGCACGGTCTACCGGCACTTCCCGACGAAACAGGCGCTGTTCCAGGCCGTCACGGAAGCGCGCGTGTCGGCCATGATCGCGTCGGCGGAACCGTCGGCCGACGCCGGCGCGGACCTGTTCGCGTTCCTGGGCAAGATGGCGGACGAGGCGACGGCGAAGCGGGACATGTCCGACGCGATCGCGGTGCCGTCAGAGCTGCGCGACAGCCTCCACGCCACCCTCGGCGGGCTGCTGGGCCGAGCCCAGGAGGCGGGGGCCGTCCGCGCCGACATCACGACGAAGGACCTCGTCGCGTTGATGAAGGGGATGCTGCAGAGCATGCACGAGGGCGCGAATCCCGCCGTGCTGCTGGAGATCGTGCTGAGCGGGCTTCAGTCGAGCCGGAAGCCGTAGGGCAGTTCGAGGCGGTGGCGGGCCAGCAGCGCGGAGTCCGCGAGGATCTCGCGGGTCGGTCCGTCCGCCACGACCACGCCGTCGTCGATCAGCACGCTGCGGGGGCAGATCTGCAGCGCGAACGGCAGGTCGTGCGTGACCATCAGCATGGTGGGGGCCAACGAGAGCAGCAGCTCGGCGAGTTCGCGGCGGGCCACCGGTTCGAGGTTCGCCGACGGCTCGTCCAGGACCAGGATCTCCGGCGAGCAGGCCAGCACCGAGGCCAGCGCGACGCGGCGCCGCTGACCGCCGGACAGGTGCAGCGGTGAGCGGTCCGCGACCGACTCCATTCCCACTGCCCGCAACGCCTCCTGCACGCGGTCGTCCACATCGGACATGCCGAAGTTGCGTGGCCCGAACGCGACGTCCTCCCCCACGGTCGGGGAGAACAGCTGGTCGTCGGGGTCCTGGAAGACGAGTCCGACGCGGCGCCGGATCTCCCGCAGGTTCTGCTTGCACACCTCCAGCCCGGCGACCGAGATCGACCCCGAGCCGCCACCGAGAACTCCGTTGAGGTGCAACGCGAAGGTGGTCTTGCCGGCGCCGTTCGGCCCGAGCACCGCGACGCGTTCGCCGTGCTCGACGCGCAGGTCGACGCCGAACAACGCCTGGTGCCCGTCCGGGTAGGCGAAGGCGAGCTTCGAGACCTCCAGGGCAGCGGCGGCAGGGGTCTCGGGAACGATCGTCGCCGAGCCTCCCGGCCTGCCCGTCCAGCCGCGCGACACCATCGCGAGATGCACCCTCTCTCCGCGTTCGTAGGACCGGATGAACAACGTGCCGACCGACCGGGCCACCGCGCCCGCCTGCCACAGGAAGCGCGGGTCGTCGCCACGGGAGATGCGGGCCACGCTCATGCGTTTCGCCTCACCCACGACGACCTCGCCGTACCGCAGCATCAGCGTGGCGATCATGATCAGCGGCGCCGGCACGCGCAACGTCTGCAGGCCGCGCAGCAGGTCCCCCGGCGCCGTCGTGGCGGCCAGGGTCAGGCTGACCAGGACGCCCAGCGTGCCCTTGGCGAGGATGTTCCAGCCCGCCAGGGAACCCTCGACCGACACGGAGAAGCCGAGGAAGTCGGTGCGCGGGTCCGTGCCGAAGATCGGCAGCAGGAACGCGAGCACCACGAACGGCACCTCGATCACCGCGCGCTTCACGAACCACAGCACGGGAACCCGCGCCACGAACCACACCGCGACGATCAGCAGCAGGTACAGGCCGAACAGCGGGAACATCGTGCGCGGGGTCGCGACGACGCCCAGCACCGCCCCGAACGCCACGAGGATCTTCACGTGCGGCGCGAGGCGGTGCACCGGCGAGTCGCCGGCGTGGTGCAGGACGTCGTGGGCGCCGCCCACTACGCGTCGGACTTCTTGCGCAGCAGCCAGAACAGGCCGAACGAGACGGCCAGCACCACGACCACGCCGAGCACGCCCGCGAGGCCGGTGAACTTGTCGTCACCGGCGAACGCGTAGTCGGCGAACGTGCTGCCGGAGAACGGGTGCTCCCGCGCGTGCTCGGCGATGCCGGTGTCCTCGACGGTCTTGTCCAGGCCGTCCGGGTCGCCCGACGCGAAGTACGACAGCACTCCGGCGATCAGCAGTGACACGAACGCGAACCCGATGAAGAACTTCTTCACGACCGGACCTCCAGCGGCTTCCGGCTGCCCTTGAGCAGGTAGACGAGGTCAGGCCGGATCGACGCGACCGAGGTGACCGTGACGGCGGTGATCAGGCCCTCACCGATGCCGATCAGCGCGTGCAGGCCCCACATCAGCAGCGCGACCTTGCCGATCTCCACGCCGCCCGCGCCGCCGATCGCGTACTCGACGACGAAGCCGGTGGCGGCCAGCAGGGTGTTCACGAACGCGGAGACGAACGCGACGGCCGCGAGACCGCCCTTGCCGCGCTCGGCGACCTTGCGCAGCGCGACGGCGACGAGGAACCCGCTCGCGGTGCCGATCAGCGCCATGTTGGTGACGTTGGCGCCCAGCGCGGTGAGACCGCCGTCCGCGAACAGCAGCGCCTGCACGACGAGCACGATCGTCACGCACAGCGCGCCGACGTACGGGCCGACCAGGATCGCCGCGAGCGCACCGCCCAGCAGGTGCCCGGAGGCGCCGGGCAGGATCGGGAAGTTGATCATCTGCACGGCGAAGATGAACGTCGCCACCAGGCCCGCCATCGGCGCCGTGCGGTCGTCGAGGTCCACACGGGCCTTGACCAACGCGAACCCGACGCCCACCGCCGCGATGACGAGGAAGACGACCGACACCGGCGCGTTCAGCAGACCGTCGCTCATGTGCATGGCAACAGGTGACATGAGCAGTCACGCTAATTGCCGGACCTCGGCTATGGCTAGAACGTTGCAACAACGATTTGCGGGCAAGAGCGCGGTGATCGTCACATCGCCCGCTAGTCATCGGATGAATTCTGCGGTTAGATCCGTTCCGCCGCCGCCACGGCACGGAGGGACGAACAGTGACAGAGCTGTCGCGTAGAACCTTTTTGTACGGGACGGGCGCGGCCGTCGGGGCTTCCGCGCTCGGGGTGGGCACCGCGGTCGCAGAACCTGAAACATCGGGTCACAACGTGCACCGGGACGTCGTCCGCGACGCCCGCATGGAGTGGCGGAGACTGCCGCAGAACTGGGGCGACAGCCCGTTCCTCGCCAACGGGTTCCTGGGCGTCCAGGTCTACGCGGGCCGCACCGCGAACGAGCTGAAGCTCATGCTCAGCCACTCCGAGGTGCAGGACCAGCGCGAGCACTGGGAGGCCGCGGTCGGCCTGTCCCGGCTGCCGATCGGCTACCTGACCTTGCAGTTCGCCGGCGCGATCACCGCCGTCGACTGGACCCTCGACCTGTGGAACGCCGAGCTCACCGGCTCCGTGACGACCACGCAGGGCAGCGCCACGTTCACGATGCTCGTGCACAACGCGCGCAGCACGTTCCTCGCCTCCGTGAAGGGCGACGCGACCTGGGGTTTCCAGCCGCTGGAGTCGTCGACGACCCGCCAGATCCGCAGGCCCGCCGACTACACGGCCAACCCGGCGCCGACCCTGGGCACTGCCAACGGCGTCTCCTACGCCGCCCAGCCGCTGCTCGCGGGCGGTGGCTACACAACGGCCTGGCAGACCCGCAACGGTCGTTTCGCGGCCCACGTGGCGTACACACACCCCGCGGACACGCACACGTCTGACGCGATCCGCGAGGTGCGTCAGGCGTTGGCGATCCCGTTCGAGGCGCTGACGTTGCAGCACCGCCGCTGGTGGAACACCTACTTCGCGAAGTCGCTGGTCTCGGTGCCGGACAAGCTGGTGCAGCGCTTCTACTGGCTGCAGCTCTACAAGATGGCGGCGGCGACCCGCGCGGACGCGCCGGTCATCTCCGAGTGGGGCCCGTGGTTCCCCGAGCAGGGCAACAGCTGGACGGCCGTGTGGTGGAACCTCAACGTCCAGATCTCGTACCCGCTGGTCAACGGCTCGAACCACCACGAGCTCGACGCGGTGACGACGACGCTGAAGCGGTTCGAGCACAACCTCGAACTCAACGTGAACCCCGCCTACCGCGACGGCAACTCGTACGCGATCTGCCACCCCGGCGACCGCACGCTGCGCTCAGGGCCGCGCTACTGCGGGGTTCCGGGCGTCGCGCCGAACGATCATACGGGCAATCTTCTGTGGGCCTGCCACAACGTCTGGCTGGGCTACCGGCACACGATGGACGAGAAGATCCTCAAGGACGTCCTCTTCCCGATCCTGACGAAGGCGGTCAACTACTACGCCCGGTTCCTCGTCGAGGGCACGGACGGGAAGCTGCACCTGCCGGAGACGCGCTCACCGGAGTACGCGAACGCCACGGACACGACGTACGACCTCTCGCTGATCCGCTGGGGTGTGCGCACGCTGCTGACCATCGAGGAGAACGCGCGCTGGCGTGACATCGCGAACCGGCTCGTGCCGTACGCCCAGGGCCCGGACGGCGTGCTCATCGGCAAGGACGTCTCGCTCAACGACTCGCACCGCCACTTCTCGCACATGCTGTGGTTCTACCCGCTGCGCGAACTGACCTACGACATGCCGGAGCACCGCGCGCTCATCGACAGGACGTTCGACCACTGGGTCTCGCGGCAGCAGGCGTGGGCCGGGTACAGCTACGGCGCCGCGTCCGCGATGGCGTCGGCGATGGGACGACCGGAGGAGGCGCTGTCGTTCCTGCGCCACTTCCTCGACCGCAAGCAGGTCGGCTCGAACGCCGTGCTGACCGAGAACACCTTCTACCGCGAGGGAGGCAACCTCGCGATCGAGTCGCCGTTGATGTCCGGCCAGGCCGTGCTGGAAATGATGGTCCAGTCGCACAACGACGTCGTGCGCGTCTTCCCGTCTGTTTCGTCCACTTGGGCCGATGCGTCCATCTCGTCGTTGCGCACGCAAGGAGCGTTCCTTGTGGACGCTTCGCGCTCTTCGGGCCGGACCGACTGGGTGAAGATCCATTCGGAAGCGGGCTCACCTTTGTTGCTGGAGCACGGAATCAAGGGTGACATCGACGTCCGCGACACGTGGGGACGGCGCCTGGAGTACAAGACTCGTGGCTCCGCCGTCGAAATCCCGCTTCGCCGAGGTCAGAGCGCCGTGGTCTCCCGTCGCGGCACACGCCCTGACGTCTCGGCACGTGATGTGAAGGCCAACGGCTCGTCTTCGCGTTGGGGTCTGCCGTAACGTCCGAATTCGATCATTCGGATTGTGCGTGGACGAGTGGGGTGTGCGGTGGATCTTCAACACTGGCTCAACGAGGCGCTGGCCAACCACGAGAAGTGGACGGCGGAGTACGGCTCCTTCACACCCCACTCGTCGCTGCAGGTCGACCCGGCGCTCTTCGGCTCGGCGCTCGCCGAGCTCCAGGACCGGCTGCGCGACAACTACCCGTTCTTCCACCCGCGGTACGCCGGCCAGATGCTCAAGCCGCCGCACCCCGCGGCCGTCGTGGGCTACCTGTCCGCGATGCTGATCAACCCGAACAACCACGCCCTGGACGGCGGTCCCGCGACCGCCGCCATGGAACGCGAGGTCGTCTCGGACCTGGCGGCGATGTTCGGCTACGGCGAGCAGCACCTCGGTCACCTGACGTCGAGCGGCACGATCGCGAACCTGGAGGCGTTGTTCGTCGCCCGTTCGCTGCATCCGAGCCGTGGCGTCGCGTACTCCTCCGAGGCTCACTACACGCACTCACGCATGTGCGGCGTGCTCGGCATCGAGGGTTTTCCCGTCGCCGTGGACGGCATAGGCCGCATGGATCTGGACGCGCTCGAAGAGCTCTTGAAGACCGGCAAGGTCGGAACGGTCGTGGTCACTCCGGGAACTACCGCTTTGGGTGCCATCGAACAGGTGCATCTCGTGCTGGACGTTGCACGCCGCTACGACGCACGGGTGCACGTGGACGGCGCGTACGGCGGCTTCTTCACCCTGCTCGCGGGCACCGACCTCGCCCCGGAGCCGTGGGCGGCCATCGCCTCGTGCGACTCCGTGGTGGTCGACCCGCACAAGCACGGCCTGCAGCCCTACGGCTGCGGCGCGGTCCTTTTCCGCGACCCGTCCGTGGGCCGCTTCTACCTGCACGACTCCCCGTACACGTATTTCACGTCCGACGAGATGCACCTCGGCGAAATCAGCCTGGAGTGCTCGCGGGCCGGCGCCGCGGCGGCCGGCCTGTGGCTGACCCTCCGCCTGCTCCCCCTGACCCGTGAGGGCCTGGGCGAGGTCCTGGCGGCCGGACGGCGGGCAGCAGTGCGGTGGGCGTCGATCATCCGGGAGTCGGAGGGCCTGGAGCTCTACCAGGAGCCCGAGCTCGACATCGTGACGTACTTCCCGCGGACCGACCCGCTGACCCTGTCGGCCGTGGACGCCGCTGCGCACCGCGTGATGGAGACGGGCATGAACGCACCCGTCGACCCGGTCTTCCTGAGCGTGGCACGGGCGTCGAAGAGCGCGTTCGCCGCCCGTCATCCCGAGGTCGGGGCCGACGCGGACGGTGCGCGGGTGCTGCGCAGCGTGCTGATGAAGCCCGAGTCCGAGGACTACCTCGACACCCTGCACGCGCGGGTGCTCAGCCTGCTCTGAAGGCCTGGTCAGCGGCCTTCCCTCTGACGGGCCAGACTGCGAAAGAACGCCGAAATGGGCGACTCACCCCCGGTGAGTCGCCCACAGCCGCGAGGATCAGCCGTGCTTGGCGCGCCGGCCGGACCGGCGCGGTGGCAGCGGCGTGTCTCCGCGCAGGTCGAGGCGGCGCTGCTCGCCGTTGGCCTCCAGATGCGTGACCATGCGGCGCAGCATCTCGGCCAGCGACTGGGCTTCCGACGACTCCAGCGGGTCGCTGACGAAGACCTCTTCCTCGTTGAACTTGGGGAAGAGGTCGGCCATCAGTTCTTCACCCTCAGGGGTGAGCCGCAGGACCGCCAGGCGCCCGTCGGTCGGGTGGCCCATGCGCTCCAGCAGGCCCCGTGACTGCAGCGTCTTGGCGACGCCCGTCAGGGTCCCCTTGGAGATCCCGGCCTCCTCGGCGACGTACCGCGTCTCCATCTCACCCCAGATCCACACGACCCAGAGCACGACGAAGCCGGTCCAGGTCAGATCGCTGGTGCGCAGCACCGAGTTCTCGAGGTGCTGGCGGATCGCGGTAGCGGCGCGGTGGATGTTCGACACCGCCGCCATCTGCTCGCGACGCAGCGGCACCGCACCGAGTTTGGCCTGGACGGCTTTCTCGGTCTCGGCAATCGTGTGGTGACCAGACAACTCAAAGTCTCCCGTGCTCGAGCTCAGGTGTTCCCGGCACAATACTTGCGGTTCCGAACTATGTCTGTGATGTGGTGCGAGTCGGTCCGCAACCACTTTGATCACGATCCCACATCGTGCATGATCTCGTGACGGTCGTCACCCGTCCAGTTACGGACTGTTGCCCCGTGGTGGACGATGAGTGTGGAGCACCCGACGGGGACCAATGACGGTCTTTGCTCCACGGACGGGTCGATAGCGTTTTCCCCTCAACGTTATCCCCTCCGCGCCAGCGACACACTGTGCCGGAAAGGTAGTTCGACGTGGTCGGTGAACAGGTGACACGGGAACTCGCGGCAAGACTCGGCGAGGACGGGATCGACGTGGTGCGCGTCGTCTTCCCAGACCTGCTCGGCACCGACCGGGGCCGTGACGTCCTCGTAGAGCACCTACCTGCGGTCATCCACCGCGGACTGTCGTTCTGCCGGGCCGTGTACAGCACCACCCCCGGCGGCAAGACCACCGAGAACGGGGGTGTGCTCGACGCCGGGCTGCCCGACGTGATCGTGGTCCCCGACCTCGACACGCTGCTCCCGATCCCCTGGGAGCCGGGGGTGGCGTGGTGCATCGGCGACGCGGTGAGCCCTGCCGACGAAAGACCCGTGGACGAATCGCCCCGGCAGGTGCTGCGCAGGGCGCTGGAAATATTCGAGACCACGGGGCTCACCCCGGTCGTGGGACCCGAGCTGGAATATTTTCTCTGCGAACCGGACGAAGATCGCCCGAACGGGTGGCGCCCGTACTGCGACGAGCCGGGCAACGTCTACGCGACCGGACGCCGCGGCGATTCTGACGGTCATCTGTTGAGAACTCTTCGCACGCTCAGTTCGGCGGGTCTCCAAACGACCGGCGGCAACCACGAGTACGCCGGTGGGCAGTTCGAAATCAACCTCGTCCATTCGCCCGCCATGGACGCGGCCGATCGCGCGTTCCGCTTCAAGACGAGCGTGAAGGAACTGGCCCGGCGCGAAGGGCGGATGGCCACGTTCATGGCGAAGCCGTTCAACGACGGCGGCGGCAGCGGCTTCCACCTGCACCTGTCGTGCCACGAGAAGGACGGCCGCAACGCGTTCCAGGCGCCCGGCACCACCAGCGGCCTGTCCGACGAGGCGCGATGGGCCATCGGCGGCATCCTCAAGCACGCCCCGGCACTGGCCGCGCTGCTCAACCCGACGGTCAACTCCTACAAGCGGTTCGGGCCGGACTCGCTCGCGCCGTGGCTGATCGACTGGGGCCTCGACAACCGCAGCGCGATGCTGCGGGTCCCGGCCGAGCGCGGCGACACGACCCGGCTCGAGCTGCGGCTCGGCGACGCGAGCGCGAACCCGTACCTCGGCATCGCGGGTCTCATCGCGGCCACCTACCTGGGCATCCGCGACCAGATCGAACCGCCGCGGCCGTCGGCCGGGTACGGCTACGACCCGTCGAAGGCCCCGACGCTGCCCGCCACGCTGCCCGACGCCCTCGCCTACCTGGAGGAGGACACGGCGATGGTCGACGTGCTGGGCAAGGACTTCGTGCGGTCCTATGTGGACTTCAAGTGGGAGGAGGTGGCCCGGTTCCAGCGGTTCGTGACCGACTGGGAGTTCACCGAATACGCGTACCACCTATAGTTCACCTGCGATGACTGCACTCACGGACCGGCTCACCTCGATCGCCGACGAAGACGAACTGTTCGACGCCTTCTCCCACTGGGCGACCGAGCGCGGCCTCGCGCTGTACCCGGCGCAGGAGGAAGCGGTCATCGAGCTCGTCTCGGGGGCCAACGTCATCCTGAGCACGCCCACGGGGTCGGGCAAGAGCCTGGTCGCCATCGGCGCCCACCTGGTCGCGATGGCGGCGAACCAGCGCAGCTTCTACACCGCGCCGATCAAGGCCCTGGTCTCGGAGAAGTTCTTCGCGCTGTGCGAGGTGTTCGGGCCGGAGAACGTCGGCATGATGACCGGCGACGCCAGCGTCAACGACCAGGCGCCCATCATCTGCTGCACCGCGGAGATCCTCGCGAACATCGCCCTGCGCGACGGCCACACGGCCGACGTCGGCCAGGTCGTCATGGACGAGTTCCACTTCTACAGCGAGCCCGACCGCGGCTGGGCCTGGCAGGTGCCGATCGTCGAGCTGCCGCAGGCCCAGTTCCTGCTGATGTCGGCGACGCTGGGCGACGTCTCGTTCTTCGAGAAGGACCTGACCCGGCGCACCGGCAGGCCGACGGCGGTGGTCCGCTCGGCACAGCGCCCGGTGCCGCTGAACTTCCAGTACGTCTCCACGCCGTTGCACGAGACGATCGAGGACCTGCTGCACGGCCGTGAGGCGCCGATCTACGTCGTGCACTTCACGCAGGCCGCCGCGCTGGAGCGCGCGCAGTCGCTGATGAGCGTCAACGTCGCCACGAAGCCGGAGAAGGAGCAGATCGCCGCCACGATCGGCAACTTCCGGTTCTCGTCCGGGTTCGGCAAGACGCTGTCACGGCTGGTGCGACACGGCATCGGCGTGCACCACGCCGGCATGCTGCCGAAGTACCGCCGCCTGGTCGAGCAGCTCGCGCAGGCCGGTCTGCTGAAGGTCATCTGCGGCACGGACACCCTCGGCGTCGGCATCAACGTGCCGATCCGCACGGTCGTGTTCACGGCGTTGTCGAAGTACGACGGCACGCGCACACGCATCCTGAAGGCGCGCGAGTTCCACCAGATCGCCGGACGGGCGGGCCGCGCGGGCTACGACACCGTCGGCACGGTCGTCGTGCAGGCACCCGAGCACGAGGTCGAGAACATCAAGGCGCTGGCGAAGGCCGGCGACGATCCGAAGAAGCGCCGCAAGGTCGTGCGCAAGAAGGCTCCCGACGGGTTCGTGTCGTGGAGCGAGTCGACGTTCGAACGGCTCGTCGGCGCCGAGCCGGAGCCGCTGACCTCGTCGTTCCAGGTCTCGCACGCGATGCTGCTGAACGTGATCGGCCGTCCGGCCGGTGGCGCGTTCCAGGCCATGCGGCACCTGCTCGAGGACAACCACGAGGACCGGCCGAAGCAGCTCAAGCACATCCGCCGCGCGCTCGCGATGTACCGGGCGCTGGTCGCGGCGGGGGTCGTCGAACGCCACGGCGACGACTTCCAGCTCACCGTCGACCTGCAGTTCAACTTCGCGCTGAACCAGCCGCTGTCGCCGTTCGCGCTGGCCGCGATCGAGCTGCTCGACCGCGAGGCGCCGGGTTACGAGCTGGACGTGCTGTCGGTGATCGAGTCCATTCTGGACGATCCGCGGCAGATCCTGGGCGCGCAGGAGCACAAGGCGCGCGGCGAGGCGATCGGTGCCATGAAGGCCGACGGCATCGAGTACGACCAGCGGATGGAACTGCTGGACGAGGTCACGTACCCGAAGCCGCTCGTCGAGCTGCTCGACGCGGCGATGTTCACCTACCGCCGCGGCCACCCGTGGGTCGACGACTACAACCTGTCCCCCAAGTCCGTCGTGCGCGACATGTACGAGCGCGCGATGACGTTCACGGAGTACGTGGCGTTCTACGGCCTGGCGCGCTCCGAGGGCCTCGTGCTGCGGTACCTGGCCGACGCCTACAAGACGCTGTCGCAGACGGTGCCGGACGAGGCGAAGACCGAGGAGCTCAACGACCTGATCTCGTGGCTGGGCGAGCTCGTCCGCCAGGTCGACTCGTCGCTGATCGACGAGTGGGAGAAGCTCACCAACCCGGACGCCCCCGAGCAGGAGGTCCGCGTCGACCTGCCGCCCGCGGTCACCCGCAACGTCCGCGCGTTCCGCGTCCTGGTCCGCAACGCGCTGTTCCGCCGCGTCGAACTGGCCGCCAAGCGCGACTGGTACTCGCTGGGCGAGCTCGACCACGAGTCGGGCTGGACGGCCAAGGAGTGGATGGACGCGCTGGAGCCGTACTTCGAGGAGCACTCGGACATCGGCGCGGGCCCGAACGCGCGCGGCCCGGCGTTCCTGATCATCAACGTCGAGCGCGAGCGCTGGGTGTGCCGGCAGATCTTCGAAGACCCGGCCGGGGACAAGGACTGGGGCTTCAACGCCGAGGTCGACCTGGCCGCGTCCGACGAACTCGGCGAGGCGGTCGTGACGATCACGGACGTCGGCAGGCTGTAGTCCGCGGAACCAGCCGCTATTTCCTCTTGAACCGAACGACTGAACTCGGCCCGAGCACGCCGCGCCGCATTACAGCTGAAGAGTTAATACGCCGGCTGGGAAGTCCCCCGGCCGCGCAACTCAATGCCGTGATTCATGCGACGCAGGACACACCGTTCGGTCCAACGGCGACCTGTTCTACCAGGCACGAAGACCGACGCGGTGTCGTGAAGCAGGCTAAACACCGAAAACGCGTTCATTTCAGCCGGTCACCACAAGTGCGCACCAGTTGAGACGAGTGCCAGTTGAGACGGAATGCGCAATCGATTGACCGGGCGGTCTCCTCGGTGCAACATCATTGCGCCGAACCACAACGGTCGGGATATGGTGGTGCCCAGTGGGGGAAATTTCTGGCGCAGCACGTCTGGAGGAATCCGTGGACCCGGCACTGGACGCCTTGCGCGACCGGCTGGCGGAGATCATCGCGTCACCGCCGGACAACACCGAGGAGCTCGTGGACACGCTGAGCGGTCTCGCCAAGCTCTCGAACCAGTGGTCGGAGGCGATCCAGGCGCTGCGCGCGCCCACCCGCAGACTGATCGGCCCGGCCGCCGCCGCCTCCGTGAGCGTGGCCGCCCGTCGTGCCGAGGAGTCGTTCATCGAGCTGGAGATCACGCTCGGTGACGCGCTGGCGGCCCAGCCCCGCGCGATCCGGCAGCCCTGAGAGCGCCTTACCTCCCTCCGCCGAGCCGGTCGTTCGCCGACGAAACCACGTGACTGGCCTGACCAGGCAACTGCACGCTGCGTGATAACGGCACCGGTCTCCCACCCGAGACACACCCGATCGGAGGGTTTCCGCACGTCCTCCGCCTGGCGGATGATGCGCCCGTTCGGGGTTTCAGGGGCGGGAGGGGGCACTCGTCGTACACACGCTGTGCAACCGGACCCCCGCGGCGGGTCACCCTCCGTGAGGGGGCATGATCGCGTATCCGACGCCCTCGGCTCACCAGGCGCGCGATGACCGAGCGTGGTCTAATCGCCGCCACGTGAGGATCGGCCGTACACAGTTTGGACTCGATCTCGAATGACCTCAGGTCTGCCCTGCCCCATCTGCGAGGGGCCGGATCGACGTGGCAGCCTCGAGCGCTCGCTGCGGGTGCTCGCCGTCGACGACGAGGCACCCGCGCTGGAAGACCTCGTCTACCTGTTGCGCTCCGATCCGCGCATCGCTCACGTGGAAGCGGTCACCGACGCCACCAAGGCGTTGCGCGTGCTGCACCGCGCGATGGACGCCGGGCAGCCGTTGGACGCGGTGTTCCTCGACATCCGCATGCCGGGGCTGGACGGTCTCGACCTCGCCCGCGTGCTCTCGCGGTTCGCGCAGCCGCCGCCCGTCGTGTTCGTGACGGCGCACCAGCAGCCCGCCGTGGAGGCGTTCGAGCTCAAGGCGCTCGACTACCTCCTCAAGCCCGTGCGCCCGGAACGGCTCGCGGAGTCCGTGCACCGCATCGTGCACGAGGTCTGGGACTCGAAGACCGCCACCGAGCCGGCCACCCCGGCTCCGGCGCAGCCCGCGAACTCCACGCCGCCGGAGATGGGTGACGAGGTCATCCCCGTCGAGCTCGGCGGCGTCACCCGGTTCATCCGCCTCGCCGACATCCGGTACGTGGAGGCGCACGGCGACTACGCCCGCCTGCACACCGCGACCGGCAGCGGTCTGGTGCGCGCGGCGTTGAACGGCCTGGAAGAGCGCTGGCGCAGCGCGGGGTTCGTCCGCATCCACCGCAGCCACCTGGTCTCGCTCGGCCACATCGACGAACTGCGCCTGGAGGACGGGCACCTGAGCGTCACGATCGGCGGCGCGGTGCTGCCGGTCAGCCGCCGGCACGCCCGGCACCTGCGGCAGCTGCTGGTCCGCCGCGCCCGGCCCACTCCCGTCGCGGGTCAGCCCGCCGGTGCTCTGCAACCGAGGAACGGGCTCGGGTCGTGACAACGCCACCACCCCGGCGGCCGGACCCGAAACCGACCCAGCGCGTGGTGGTGACGAGCCCGCGCACGCGGGCGCCCCGTGCGCGCCGCCCGTACTCGGGCACGCGCGAGATCAACGAGCAGAGCGAGCTCGGCGCCGTCTACATGCGCACGCTGATCCGGGCGCAGCGGCGGCTGGGCCTGTCGGTGTGCCTGGTGGCGACCGGGGCCCTGGCCCTGTTGCCGTTGCTGTTCGCGATCGAGCCGGAGCTCGGCAAGTTCCGGATCCTCGGGCTCGGGCTGCCGTGGTTCCTGCTGTGCGTGGCAACGTGCCCGATGCTGCTGCTGGCCGGCTGGTTCTACGTGCGGCAGGCCGAGCGCAGTGAACGCGAGTTCGCGGAGCTGGTCGAACGTCCATGACGAGTGGTTACGCCATCGTGGCGGTGCTGGTCGTCGCACTGGGCACGATCCTGGTCGGCACCTACGGACTGCGCGTCTCCCGCACCACGTCCGACTTCTACGTCGCCTCGCGCACCGTCTCGCCGTGGTGGAACGCCTCGGCGATCGGCGGGGAGTACCTCTCGGCCGCGTCGTTCGTCGGCATCGCCGGGCTGATCTTCGCCTACGGGCCGGACATGCTGTGGTTCCCGGTCGGCTACACCGCCGGGTACCTCGTGCTGCTGACGATGGTCGCGGCGCCGCTGCGGCGGTCCGGCGCCTACACGCTGCCCGACTTCGCCGAGGCCCGCTTCCGGTCCCGCGGCGTGCGCGCGGTCGCGTCGATCCTGGCGCTGGCGATCGGCTGGCTGTACCTGCTGCCCCAGCTGGAGGGCGCGGGCCTGACGCTGAACACGGTGACGGGCGCGCCGGACTGGGTGGGCGCGCTGATCGTCACGATGGTCGTGACCGTGAACGTGATGTCGGGCGGGATGCGGTCGATCACGTTCGTGCAGGCGTTCCAGTACTGGCTCAAGCTCACCGCGATCACCGTGCCGATCGTGTTCCTGATCGTCGCGTGGCAGGTGCACGGATCCGAGTCGCTGACCAAGCCCGAGTACCCGGTCTTCCGGCAGGACACCGAGGTCGCGTTCCAGCGCACGACCACGATCCACGCCGACGCGTTCATCTCCATCAGGGGCACCGGCGAGATCGACGGCGCACGCGTCGAGAACACCGTTGTCGTGCTGCCCGAGGGCTACCACCGCATCGGGCAGGGCTCGGAGTTCACGTTCCCGAAGGACGCGCCGGTCCCCCATCTGTCCACAATGGCGCACAACACCAACGAGATGTGGTCGCTGCCGATGTCGAGCGGCCAGGACTTCCCGTTGTACGGCGCGTATTCGCTCATCATCGCGACGTTCCTGGGCACCATGGGCCTGCCGCACGTGATCGTGCGCTTCTACACGAACCCGAACGGCACCGCCGCGCGCCGCACGACGTTGATCGTGCTGGGCCTGCTGTCCGTCTTCTACCTGATGCCACCGATGTACGGCGCCCTGGGCCGCCTGTACACACCGGAACTGCTGATGACCGGCCAGACCGACGCCGTGGTGCTCGTGCTGCCGACGCGGATGATCGAAGGCGTCGGCGGCCAGTTGCTGGGCGCGCTGGTGGCGGGTGGCGCCTTCGCGGCGTTCCTCTCCACGTCCTCAGGCCTGGTGGTGTCGCTGGCGGGCGTGCTGTCGCAGGACGTGCTGCGCCTGGGCGGCGTACGCGGTTTCCGGATCTCCACGGTGCTCGCGGGCCTCGTGCCGCTGGCGATGACGTTCATCTCCACCGGTATGCCGGTCGCGGACATGGTCGGCCTGGCGTTCGCGGTGGCGGCGTCGTCGTTGTGCCCGTTGCTGATGCTGGGCATCTGGTCGAGCCGCATCACGAAGGCCGGTGCCATCGCCGGGATGCTCGCGGGCGGCGTTCCGGCGCTGACCGCGGGTCTCGTCACGATGTTCACCGACACCGGTGACGCCTGGTACGAGATCCTGCTGTCGCGCCCGGCCGCGTGGACGGTCCCGCTCGGTTTCACGGTGATGTACGTCGTCTCGCTGCTCACCCCGCGGTACCTGCCTTCGGGAGTGCAGCGCACGATGGTCAAGCTCCACGCGCCCGAGAACCTCGGGCTGGACGGCTCCGGCTCCTCCTCGGCCGACGAGCGAAGCTAGTGTCGAGCCACACCACTAGAAGGTGACGCGCCCATGCAAGACTTCCTCACCGCCGCCGCGATCCTGATCGTCGGCGGAGCGGCCGTCCTCGTCCTGTGGCGGGGCACGCGCAACAAGCAGTCGCTCTCGACCGAGGCCCAGCGCGTCACCTACGAAACCCTCCACACGGCCTGGTCCGCCGCACCCCCGCTGCGCGCGGGCCTGGTCCCGGACGCAGCGAAGAAGTCGGCCCGCCACCTGCGCACGTTGCTGGACACCCCCGCCCTGGCGCTGACCGACGAAACGGAGGTCGTCGCCTGGGAAGGCGTCTCCGACCACCACGCGGCCGACGCCATGACCCAGGCCGAGGACGTCTTCCTGACCGGCCGCACCCAGGCGTTCGACATAGGCTGCACCGAACCGAACTGCCCGATCAACTGCGCCGTGGTCGCTCCCCTGACCGTCGAGGGCCGCGTGGTCGGCACCTTGGCCGCCTACTCCCGCGAGGCCTCCGCGGGCCTGGTCCGCGCGACGAACCAGGTCGCCCGCTGGGCGGCGGGCCAACTGGAACTGGCCGAGCTGGACCGCTCCCGAACCCGCCTGGTCGAAGCCGAGGTGCGCGCCCTGCGAGCCCAGATCTCCCCGCACTTCATCTACAACTCGCTCTCCGCCATCGCCTCCTACGTCCGCACCAACCCGGAACGGGCCCGAACCCTGCTCCTGGACTTCGCGGACTTCACCCGCTACTCCTTCCGCCGCCACGGCGACTTCACCACCCTCGCCGAGGAGCTCCGCTCCATCGACCAGTACCTGGCCCTCGAACGAGCCCGCTTCGGCGAACGCCTGAAGGTGACGCTGCAGGTAGCACCTGAGGTGCTCCCGGTGACGGTCCCGTTCCTCTGCCTGCAACCCCTGGTGGAGAACGCCGTCCGGCACGGCATGGAGGGCAAGGTCGAGCCGGGCCACATCCAGATCTACGCGAACGACGGCGGCGCCGAGGCCCACATCACGATCGAGGACGACGGCATCGGCATGGACCCGGAGAAACTCCGCCGCACCCTCGCCGGCCAGGTGGACGAGTCCGCCGGAATAGGCCTGGGCAACATCGACGAACGCCTCCGGCGCGTCTACGGCGACGAGTACGGCCTGGTCGTGGAGACCGCCTGCGGGCTGGGCACGAAGATCACCGTGCGGGTGCCGAAGTACCACGCAGGCATCAACGACATTTGACTTCTCCCTGTCCTAAAGGACAGGGATTCCCACCCGCCGTGCGGCGGGTAGCGCTCACGCGCTGTGCCTCACGGCACGGGGTTCCTGTTTCATCGCCGATCGCGGAAGGGAGGGCCCTTGCCGTCTGACATCAGCTCCGCAGGCATCACCCGAATCGCTTCGGGTTACGGCTCGACCAGCCGCAAGGATGTTCTTCGCCGCGTTGAGATCCCGGTCATGCCGGGTGCGGCAGCCCGGACACGTCCAGTGCCGGGCGGACAAAGCAAGCTGCGCGAGCACGTGCCCGCAGACCGAACAAGTCCTGCTCGACGGGAACCAGCGGTCGATCACGACCAGCGTGCGGCCGGCCCGGTCGCACTTGTACTCCAGCTGCCTGCGGAACTCGCCCCAGCCCGCGTCGGAGATGGCACGGGCGAGGTGGCGGTTGCGCACCATGTTCCTGACCGACAGGTCTTCGATCGCGATCACGTCGGCCGAACGCACCAGAGCCGTGGTGGTGCGGTGCAGGAAATCCTGCCGGGCGGTGCGGACCTTGCGATGCGCACGGGCGACCTTGGCCCTGGCCTTGCAGCGGTTGCCGCTACCACGCTCGCAGCGAGCCATCCGTCGTTGATAGCGGGCCAGGTTGCGGGCCTTGCGAACCAGATGCCGCGGATTCGCGATCCGCTCACCGTCACTGGTCACCAGCAAGTCGGTCAAACCGAGATCGACTCCGACAGCATGGTCGGCGGGCTCGGCCGGGGCGGGCGTATCAGCGTCCACGGCGAACGTCAGATACCAGCGTCCGTCCGGCTCGCGGGACACCACCACCATCGTCGGCTCCAACGAGGCCAGGTCCACCTCGCCGAAAGACCACACGAACCGCAGCGGCGTGCTGGTCTTGGCCAGTGTCAGCACACCCTCACGCATCCGGAACGCCGAGCGGGTGTAATGCGCGCTCTGCCGCCCGGTACGGGACTTGAACCTCGGCAAGCGGGCCCGCCCGGCGAAGAAGTTGCCGAACGCGGTGTGCTGATGGCGCAACGTCTGCTGCAACGGAACCGACGACACCTCCGACAGAAACGCGAGTTCCCCGTGCGTTTCCACCCGGTCAACGCGGCATCGGTCTGCCGGTACGAGGTACGCGCACCCTCCGCGCGGTAACGGTGGTTCCGCTCACTCAAAGTCCTGTTCCACACCAGACGCACACACCCGAACGTGCGGTTCAACACCACAGCCTGCTCAGGGTTCGGGTAAGCCCGGCACTTGTACGCCGTTCGCACCAACCACAACCTACCGGGAGCACCATGACGACCACCACGCAGGACCGCCCGCCTGCACACCGAGTGCTTGGACCGTCCCAACTCCGCCAGGACACTCCTGGCGAAGTCCAGAATCCTCCCCGATTTGAACACTGGGGCCTCCACCGGAGGCCGTGGTGACCGCACGGGTCCTTGATCCGTTTCCGTGCCACGCCAAGTTCGAAGACCCACGAAAACGCCGGAGCCACCCTTCCGCAGGGTGACTCCGGCGAAGCCAGAAACCAGCCTCAGCCGGCAGCCTTGGCAGCCCGACGATCCGCAGCGTCCAACACCGCCCGAACCCAGTCCAACTCGTCGGTCCCACAGGCCCCCTCAGCCGCGGCACGACGAAGCCGGACCCAAAGCCCCAGATCGGTCCACTCCTGGAACCGCCGGTGCACAGTGGGCACAGTCACCCCGAACGAAGCGGGCAGATGCCGCCAAGCGCACCCGGACGTCAGCACGAACACGATGGCGGTGAACACCGACCGGTTGCAGACCCGGCCACGCCCGCCACCCTGGCGGCGGACCTTGGCCGGCGGGATCAGCGGTTCGACGACGGCCCACAGGTTCGCGGACACCAGGCGGGCCGACAGCTGTTCGATGACGTCACCGCGGCCGGGCTCCTGCTCCGAGGGCCACGCGGACGTGCGCATCCAGGAGTCCCGGGGCGTCATGTCGGCGGGGCGCGGGTCCTGGCGGGCGGACTCGGCGCGCTGGCGGGAGCGGAGCAGGGTGGCCAGGGCCGTGTCCTCGGCCGTGGTGCGGCGCTGGGGGACGGCGTAAGCCTGGTGTTGCTGGGCGTGGCGCGTGATCTCGGCGCCTACCGTGCGGCGGAACGACGGGTTGCCCACGAGGCGCGGGTCCACCGGCTGGCCGTAGCGGACCGGGGTCTGGGTCACGGCCGCCTGGCGTGGTGGGACCTGGCGCGGTGGGACCTGACGGGGCGGGACCTGGCGCGCGAGGCGCGGGTCCGGGGTGCGAGCGAACTGCGAGTCGGTCATGGTGTGGTCCTCCGCCAGGACTTTTCCGTCAGGTGACAGCGCTCACAGTAAGAAGGCAGGGCGAAAACAGGTAAGTACGTAGGCCATAAAAGGCGATGAGCGGCTGCGCCGTGGCGATGCGCGGCTCGCCCTGTTGAGACGAGTGGTGCACTGTCTGCGACGAACGGATAACCGGTCGTGGTACCGCTCTCACGATCGGGTGGCGTCGCGATCGCTCCATCCCGGTGATGATCCGTCGTTGACGCCCCGGATACCGTCGAGGCGTGAAGCTCTTGGCCACCAGCGACCTGCACGTCTCCTACCAGGACAACCGCGACGTCGTGGCGGCGATCACCCCGCCGGACCCGGCTGACTGGCTGATCATCGCCGGGGACGTCGCGGAGAAGTTCGACTCGATCGAATGGACGCTGCGGACGCTCCGCCCGAAGTTCGGCCAGGTGATCTGGTCGCCGGGCAATCACGAGCTCTGGACCACCAAGGACGACACCAACCAGTCCCGCGGCGAGGTGCGCTACAAGCAGCTCGTGGAGCTGTGCCGCAGCCTCGACGTGATCACGCCAGAGGACCCGTACGTCACGTTCGACGGCCCCAAGGGCCCGGTCACTGTCTGTCCGCTCTTCCTGGGCTACGACTACTCCTTCCGGCCGCGGGGTGCCACGGACGTGCAGTCGGCCCTCGCCATCGCGCACGAGGCGGGCGTGGTGTGCACCGACGAGTACTTCCTGCACCCCGACCCGTACCCGTCCCGCGAGGCGTGGTGCGAGGCGCGCGTGCGGGAGACCGAGGAGCGGCTCGCCCGGATCAGCGGGCCGACCGTGCTCATCAACCACTACCCGCTCGTCCGCGACCCCACGTTCGTGCTGCGCTACCCCGAGTTCGCGCTCTGGTGCGGCACGACGCTGACCGCGGACTGGCACCGCAGGTTCAACGCGGTCGAGATGGTCTACGGCCACCTGCACATCCCCCGCACGACGGTCTACGACGGAGTGCGGTTCGACGAGGTCTCGCTCGGTTACCCGCGCGAGTGGAAACCACGCGGCACCACCCAGGTGAAGCTGCACGACGTGCTGCGGGAGTCATAAGTGCTGGAACAGCTGTTTCCCTCGCCCATCGCGGTGGTGGAGCGGTACGACGACGACGAGCCGGTCGAGCTCTTCCCCGAGGAGGAGGCCCAGCTCGGCAACGCCGTGCCCAAGCGCCGGTTCGAGTTCGGCACGGTCCGGGCCTGTGCCCGCGAGGCCATGCGGGCCCTGGACGTCGCACCCGCCGCCATCCTGCCGGGCCCGAAGCGCGAGCCGCTGTGGCCGGACGGCGTCGTCGGCAGCCTCACGCACTGCGCGGGCTACCGGGCCGCGGCGCTCGCGAGGACGAGCGACTTCGAGACGATCGGCATCGACGCCGAACCGCACCTGCCCGCGCCGGACGGCGTGCTGGGCGCGATCGCGATCCCGGCCGAGCTCGGCCGGATGGCCGATCTGAAGGCCGAAGACCCGAAGATCTGCTGGGACCGGTTGCTGTTCAGCGCCAAGGAGACCACCTACAAGGCCTGGTTCCCGGTCACCCGGCGCTGGCTCGGCTTCGAGGACGCGGACATCACGCTCGGCCCCGACGGCACGTTCCACTCGCGCATCCTGCTGCCCGACTCCCCGATCACCGGGTTCGACGGCCGCTGGCTCGTCCAGGGCGACCTCCTCGTCACCGCCATAGCCGTGCCCGCGCGCGGCTGAGGGGTCTGTCCTGTTGTTCCGGAACAGGACACACGAGTGTCGGATTGATCAACCATGGTGCACAGTGGTGGGGTGAACCCTCGACCGCCGGGAGGCCACCATGGGCGAGGACGTCGCGAAGCACGAGTTCACGCGCGAGGACCGAACGCGGTACCGCACCAAGGTGCGGCGTTGCCTCGACGTGTTCGCGCGGATGCTGCGTGAGGCTCGCTTCGACTTCGAGAGGCCGATGACCGGTCTCGAGATCGAGATCAACCTCATCGACGAGAACGCCGATCCGGCGATGAAGAACCACGAGGCGTTGCAGGTCATCGACGACCCGGACTTCGTGACCGAGCTCGGCCAGTGGAACATCGAGATCAACGTGGCCCCGCGCCGGCTCGCGGGCGGCGGCATCACGGCCTTCGAGGAGACCGTGCGCCGCAGCCTCAACTCCGCCGAGCAGAAGGCCCGCGAGGTCGGCGCGCACATGGTCATCAACGGCATCCTGCCGACCTTGCGCCCCAAGGACATCTCCCCCGACCTGCTGTCGGGCAACCCGCGCTACGCGTTGCTCAACGAGCAGGTGCTGGCCGCGCGGGGCGAGGACCTGCAGATCTCCATCGACGGCGTCGAGCGCCTGCACCTCACGGCGAACTCGATCGTCCCCGAGGCCGCCTGCACGAGCACGCAGCTGCACCTGCAGGTCAGCCCGGAGCAGTTCCCCGCCTACTGGAACGCCGCCCAGGCCATCGCGGGCGTGCAGGTCGCGATCGGCGCGAACTCGCCGTTCTTCCTCGGCAAGGAGCTGTGGCGCGAGACCCGCATCGCCTTGTTCCAGCAGGCCACCGACACCCGTGGCGACGAGCTCAAGGCCCAGGGCGTGCGGCCGCGCGTGTGGTTCGGCGAACGGTGGATCAACTCGATCTTCGACCTGTTCGAGGAGAACGTCCGCTACTTCCCGGCGCTGCTGCCGATCTGCGACGACGAGGACCCGCTGGCGGTGCTCGACAAGGGCGACACTCCCGCGCTGAGCGAGCTGAAGCTGCACAACGGCACCATCTACCGCTGGAACCGGCCCGTGTACGACGTGGTGCGCGACCGGCCGCACCTGCGCGTCGAGAACCGCGTGCTGCCCGCCGGACCGACCGTCGTGGACACCCTGGCCAACGCGGCGCTGTACTTCGGCCTGGTGCGCGCACTGGCCGAGGACGAACGTCCACTGTGGTCGCAGATGAGCTTCCAGGCGGCCGAGGAGAACTTCAACGCCGCCTCGCGCAACGGCATGGACGCGCAGATGTACTGGCCCGGCGTCGGCACGGTGCCGGTCGTCGAACTGGTGCTGCGCCGTCTGCTGCCGCTCGCCCACGAGGGACTGATCCGGTGGGGCGTCGACTCGGCGGAGCGCGATCGTTTACTGGGCGTCATCGAGCAGCGGTGCCTCAGCGGCGTGAACGGCGCCACCTGGCAGGCGCGGGAGTTCCACCGGCACTACGACCACACGCACATGGACCGGGCGGACGCGCTGCGCACGATGCTGCGGACCTATGTGGACCTGATGCACGCCAACGAACCCGTGCACACCTGGCCGTTGACGTAGAAGAACGAAGGGGTGGTCGCGACAGCGACCACCCCTTCGCCGCGTTCACCTGATCAGGACGTCGGGAAGTTGTCCGGCGTGCGAATGCGCTCACGCACCCAGACACCGGCCGGCTTCAGGACGCTGGTGCCCGCGAACGTGGTGCCCGAGCAGGTACCGGTCTTGAACACCGCACCCGTCAGGCCGTCGTCGGAGTAGTTCCAGTTGGCCCACGAGATCTTCTTGCGGGCCATCAGGTCGATGTACTTCTGCGACATGGTGAAGTCGTTCGACCCACCACCGGACGCGGCCTGCGTGCCGAACTCGGTCACGAACACGGGGACCTGGCTCGACACCTGGTCCAGGACGCTGAGGTACGAGTCCTGGTGCGCCTGGGCGTAGAAGTGGAACGAGTACATGAAGTTCGTCGCGTTGACCTTGTTGTTCAGCACCTGCGACGGGCTCTGGCCGTCGGAGTGGCCGAAGGTCGACCAGCCGTTCGTGCCCGAGACGATGAGGCTGTCCGGGTCGATGTTGCGGATGACCGGGATCATCTGCTCGGCGTAGGACTTGACGCTCGCCCACGACGTGCCGTTCGGCTCGTTGGCGATGTCGTAGATGATGTTCGTCTTGTCCTTGTGCCGGTTGGCGATCTCCGTGAAGAACGTCTTGGCGCGCGACAGGTTGTAGTTCGGGTCACCGGGCGAGAGCTGGTGCCAGTCCACGAGGACGTAGATGCCACGGCGCGTGGCTTCCTCGATGTACCCGTGCATCATGTCGGTGAACTTGCGGGGGTCGGTCTCGTAACCGTCCTCCTGGATGTACATGGCGACGCGGATGAAGTCCGCGTTCCAGTCGTTCACCAGCGCGTCCCACCACTGGGACTTGGAGCACTGGTGGTACCACTGGATGCCGTGCGTGCTCATGCCCCGCAGCTGGATCGGCTTGCCGTACTGGTTGCAGAGCTGCACACCGCACACGCGCAGCAGGCCGTTGATGTCGTGCGGCCTGGTGCCGCCGGGCGTGCCCGGCTGGGTGCGCACCGAGATGGAGTTCGACGCCCCGGACAGGTTGCCCGCCGCGTCACGCGCCTGCACGGTGAAGGTGTACGCGGTGTCCGGCGTGAGACCGGTGACCGTGTGCGTGGTGCCGGACGCGGTCTGCCCGTTGGACAGCACGTACCCGGTCACGCCCACGTTGTCGGTGGACGCGTTCCACGCCAGCGACACCGAGGACGCCGTGGTGCCGGTCGAGCGCAGGCTGCCGGGAACCGAGGGGGGCGCGGTGTCCGGCGTGCCCGACTGGGCGTCGACGTCGACGCGGTCCAGGTTCGGGCCGCCGTTGACCGTCGTCGCGACGGTCTTGATCTTGTTCGAGCCCGCGTTCAGGGTGACGGTCGTGGACTTGGTGGTCCACGACGTCCACGCGCCCGTGCTCGGGAACGAGAACTGGCTCGCCACCACCGAGCCGTTCACCGAGATGTCCATCGGGCGGTTCGCCGTCTGGCCGTTGGCGAACCGGAACGTGAGCGTCGCCGGACCGGCGGTGCCCGCGTTGACGGTGAACTCGACGGAGCTGCCGACCTCGTTGTCGTAGTTGACGAAGCCGGAGCCGGTGAAGCCGGCGTGGTTCGACTCGACGAGGCCGTTGGAGATGGTCGCGCTCTCCGCCTGGTACTGGACCGGAGCGGCGACCGCGACGGCCGGGACGACAGCGAGTGTCAACGCTGCCGGGACGACCAACAACAGGGATCTGGCCACAGGGTGCCTCCTGTGTGAGGGGGACAGCAGGGCGCGGCGGCGATTTAGTTAAGAAGGTTTCCTATCAGTAGTGGCTTGAATCACAGCACTAGACCACTGCTCGTGTCAACAAATTCGGGCGACCGGAACAAGTGGGATGAGGCATCCTCGATCACCTGATGCGATCCACAGTCACCGTGACACCAGCACAGCTTCCGGAGGTGCTGCTGCACGTCGCCGTCGTCCGACCGGTCTTCCTCTGGGGAGCACCGGGTATCGGCAAGTCCTCGTTCGTCCGCAGGTTCGCCACCGAGCTGGGCCTCGAGTGCGTCACGCTGCTGGGCACGCAGCTCGCGCCGGAGGACCTCATCGGAGTTCCGGAACTGGTCGGTGGCCGATCCCGGTTCGCCCCGCCGGAGTCCATCGCGCGGCACGACCCCTACTGCCTGTTCCTCGACGAGCTGAACGCGAGCTCCCCCGAGGTGCAGAAGGCGTTCTACTCGCTGATCCTCGACCGGCGCATCGGCTCCTACGAGCTGCCGAAGGGCTCGATCGTGATCGGCGCCGGCAACCGGGCGGTCGACAACGCCCTGGCGCGTCCGATGGCGTCCGCACTCGTGAACCGCATGATCCACGTGCACCTCACGGCGTCCGCGCGCGATTGGCTGGCATGGGCGCGTGAGAGCAACATCCACCCGTGGGTGCTGGAGTACCTCACGCAGCGCCCGGACCACCTGTGGAGCGCGGCGCCGAAGGTCGAGGAGTCGTTCTCCACGCCGCGAGGCTGGCACATGCTGTCCGACGCGCTGCACTCGTTCGGCGACGACATCTCCGAGGACCTGCTCGGGGTGCTGGCGTTCGGCACGGTCACCGCGAACCACGCGTCGATGTTCAAGGCGTACGTCAAGACCGTGCGCAACGCGTTCGGGCTGGAGGCCGTGCTGCGCGGTGACGTCCGCTGGCCGTCGGCGCCCCAGGACCGCGACCTGCTCTACTTCCTGGGCGAGGCGTTCCGCGCGCGGCTGGTCAAGGAACTGCCGCACGACAAGACGCACGCGTCCCCGGCGGGCAAGCAGCTCGCGCACCGGGGCAAGGCGCTGCTGCTGGAGCTGGCGGAGCTGTCGCTGGAGATCGCGCAGATGGTGATCGCGGCCGACGACGACGGCAATCCCGTGCTGCCCGCGTGGTTCCTCGTCGAGGTCACCCGCGATCTGCCCCGGCTGGTCGCGGCACGCGCATGAGCAAGCGCGGGAAGGCTTTCGTCGACCAGGCCGCGCTGGACTTCGAGGCCGCACGCGCGGAGATCCGCCTGCACCCGCTGTTCGCACCGTTGAGCAGCTACGAGAGCCGGAACTCCGACCACCCGTGGGCGGACATCTCGCTGGACGGATCGCTGCGCGCGCATCCGACGCGCAAGGCGAGCGAGGCCGAATGGGTGTGGGTGTTCGCGCATTGCTTGCTGCACCTGGGGTTCGGCACGGCGTCCTGCGACGACGTGCTGGACTTCCAGCCCGCGATCCGGCTCGGCACCCGTCCGTTCTCTTGGGAGCCGGGCCGGTGCGTGCGGGGCGGACCGGCCGAGGCCCCGGAGAGGTGGGCAAAGCGGTTCGCCTCCGGCCTGTCCAACGCCGCCGTCGCCGCGATCGACGTGGCGGGCGGCGCGCGGTCGTCGCTGTCCGACTCCCGGCCGGTGCGCAGCGAGTGGGATCTCGCGCTGAGCTGGTTCGTGTCGGACTACCCGTTGCTGGGCGCGCTGGCGTCGACGATGAAGGTGGTCGCGGACGCGGAACTGGCACGGGGCTGGGACATCTCGATCGCTGCGGTGTCCACGGCCTCGGCCGAGATCTACGTGAACCCGCTGGCCAGCTTGACGAAGCAGGAGTGGCGGTTCGTCCTCGCGCACGAGATGCTGCACGCCGCGCTGCGCCACTGCGACCGCGTCGGCGGGCGGGACCCCTACCTGTGGAACATCGCCGCGGACTTCGTGGTGAACGGCTGGCTCGTCGAGATGGCCGTCGGCTCGGCACCGGAAGGCGTGCTGCACGATCCGGAGCTGCGCGGCCTGTCTGCGGAGTCGGTGTACGACCGGATCGCGGTGGACCTGCGGCGGTACCGGAAGTTGCTGACCCTGCGGGGCCACCACCAGGGCGACCTGCTCGGTGAACCGTTGCGCGGGCCCGCCGATGTGACGGATCTGGACGAGTTCTACCGGCGTGCCCTGCTGACCGGCCTGAGCTACCACAGCTCGTCCCGAGGGCTCCTGCCCGCCGGGCTGGTCGAGGAGATCCGGGCGCTGGAGCACCCGCCGCTGTCGTGGGACGCCCAGCTGGCGCGGTGGTTCGAGGAGTTCGTTCCGGTGGTGGAGAAGCGGCGCAGCTACGCGCGTCCGTCGCGGCGGCAAGCGTCCACTCCGGACATCCCGCGGCCGGGCTGGATGCGGCCGGAGTCGCTGGAGTCGCGGCCGACGTTCGGCGTCGTGCTCGACACCTCCGGCTCGATGGATTCCAAGCTGCTGGGCAAGGCGCTGGGCGCGATCGCCTCCTACGCCGCGGCACGTGACGTGCCCGCCGCACGCGTGGTTTTCTGTGATGCGATGGCATACGACGCCGGATATGTGCCCGTGGAGGACATCGCGGAGCGGGTGACGGTGCGCGGGCGCGGCGGCACGGTGCTGCAGCCCGGCATCGACCTGCTCGAACGCGCGGACGACTTCCCTTCGGGCGGACCGATCCTGGTGATCACCGACGGGCGGTGCGACGTGCTGCGGATCCGGCGCGAGCACGCGTTCCTCATACCGGCGGGCGCGCACCTGCCGTTCCGCGCGCGTGGCCCCGTGTTCCGGATGTCCTGATGGAGATCGCCTGTGACGAGTCGGGGTCCGAGGGCGAGAAGCTCGTCGGCGGCGTCACGGCGGTCTTCGCGCACGCCGGGGTCTCGTTGTCCGAGGCCGAGGCTTCGGGGTGCGTCGAGTCACTGCGCCAGATGATCAAGTCACCTGCCTTGGAATACAAGGCGAACCACCTGCTGCGGACGAAGAACCGCTGGGTGCTGCTGTGGTTCCTCGGCCCGGACGGTCCGCTGGCCGGTCGTGCCCGCGTGCAACTCCTCGACAAGCGGCGGTACCTGGCCTCGCGGGTGCGGGCGGAGTTCGGCTCGGTGACCGGGCCACTGGAGCTGTACAACGACCTGCTGCGCGCCCGCGGCCCGCGCGGGGCGCTCGACCCGTTGTTCCCGGCGATCCTGCGGACCGTGGCGCAGTGGGACGGGCCGGTGTCGATCGTGCACGACCAGCAGCTGTCGCTGACCGCCGGACGGATCCAGCGGCTCAGGGAACTGGCGCCACGGCTGGAAAGCCTGACGCTGGTCGACTCGCAGCACGACGCCCGAGTGCAGGTCGCCGACTTCCTGGCGGGCATCGCGCGGCGGGTCGCGGAGGAGGAACTGAACGGAAAGCCGGACCGAGAGGTGATCGAGTTGCTGATGCCGTTCGTCGTCGGGCCTACGATGTGGAATGCCTGATGCCATATTCGCCGACCCCAGGTTGGCAAAAATCTACGACGCCTTCGACGGGCCTCGCCTCGACCTGGAGTTGTATCTCGGGATCGCGGCCGAGGTGGAGGCGAGGAGCGTGCTCGACATCGGGTGCGGAACGGGACGTCTGGCGGTGCTGCTCGCGTCGTCCGGCCGGACGGTCGTCGGAGTGGATCCGGCGCTGGCCTCGCTGGAGATCGCCCGCGCCAAGGAGTCCCGCGTCACCTGGATCCACGGCGACGCCACCACGTTGCCCCCGATGTCGGTCGACCTCGCGACGATGACCGGGAACGTCGCGCAGGTGTTCCTCGGAGACGACTGGGAGGCCACGCTCCGGGGTGTGCACGGGTCGCTGCGCCCCGGCGGGCACTTCGCGTTCGAGACGCGGCGGCCGGAGGAACGGGCCTGGGAGGACTGGGCCCGGGTGAAGCCGCGGGTGCTGGTCGGGGTGCGCGAGCAGTTCGACCTGCTCGACGTGAGCATGCCGTTCGTGTCGTTCCGCCACACCTACGGTTTTCCGGACGGCTCGGTGATCACCTCGGACTCGACGCTGCGGTTCCGCTCACGCGCCGAGGTCAGCCACAGCCTGGTGCGCTGCGGGTTCGAGGTCGTCGACGTGCGGGACGCGCCGGACCGGCCGGGCCGCGAACACGTGTTCCTGGCGCGCAAGGTCAGCTGACCAGCGCCGGCTGCTTCCAGGCCTGCACCAGCCACGGCAGGATCCTGGGCAGCCGGTCGGCCACGATGTCGTGCAGCACCAGCACGATCCGGCCGGTGCGCACGGGACCGGCGTCGAGCCACACGACGTGCATCAGGACGCCGGTCTGCAGGTCGAGCCCCGCCTCCGCCTCCGCGAGGGCCGCGGGGGTGGCGGCGGCGGGATCCGCGACCTCGTGGTGCGCGAAGCCGGAACGACACAGCTCAGGATGCAGTTCCACCAGGGACTCCATGGCGGCGGCCAGACGTCCCACGCCCAGCCCTGCCCGAACCTGCACCGTAATGGTTCTCACGTTAGGAGAGCCTAACCTAGGTTCCACCCCGGATCACGCCCACTGAGTCCCAGGACACGGTCGAGCAGAGGCGCGTTCGAGCCGACCTCCACCGCGGCTCCGAAGAGCGAGCCGTCCCGGTCGTCCGGGCCGATCTCCGACACGAAAGCGTGGACGACCTGGAGCAGGTCCTCCTCGACCTCGAACTGCTGCCCCGTCGCCTTCGCGAGATCCCAGCCGTGCAGCACGATCTCGTCCAATGCCACAGCGGCCGCCACCTCACCGGGCAGGTCGACACCTCCTGCCCGGGTCATGCCCTCCCAGGCCTCCGGCGCACGCCAGGCCGTCGCGAGCTCGGCCAGCCGTTGCGGGACCGACTCCCGGAAGTCGAGCGGCAGCCGGGACGCGTCGCCGGAGCCCGCGCCCTCCAGCGGGGTCTTCAGCGCCGCCATCGTGAACGCGACGGACAGGCCGTTGACGTGGTCGAGCAGGTCGCCGACCGTGTAGTCCGGGCACGGGGTCGGCGCCTTCAGGTCGCCGTCCGTCACGTTGCGCACCAGACCCGCGAGCCGGTCCGCCGCGGGGGTCAGATCGAACATCAGTAGCCGTCGCCTCCCCAGAACTGTTCCTCCAACGTGTCCGCGGTACCGGCGAGCAGCTGGAGCGGGTCGGTGAACTCGTGGATGTCGAGGTCCTTGAGCGGCAGCGAGTGCCGCACCACGACGTGCTCCCCCATGATCGCGAGGCCGCACGCGACGGTGGAGTTGCCCACCTCCGCCAGCACCGCCCGGAGGTCGACGTCCTTGGCCAACCCGCACGGGGAGGCGATCTGCACCCACTCGTGCATCTTGTCGAGCACTTCCCGGACGATGATCACGACCTGCGTGCGGTCGTCCTCGTCCTCCTCCACGTCCCCGAAGGTGAAGAGGATCCTCAGCTCCTCGTCCTCGTCGTGGATGACGTCGTACTCGGCGCGGACGTAATCCGCGAGGTCTCCCCAACTCGCCATGGCGCAACCCTACTGGCCGCGATCGCCCACAGCCCCACGACGAGCACAGCGCCCACTTCGGCGATGAGCAAGATCCTCTCTATGTAGCCCAACGGGAACACGCGCCACCACCGAACGTCCGAAACCATGCCCATCACAATGGCGTACAAGATCGGCATGAATGCGACAACGCTCAACAAACCGGACGTCATCGTCCACTTGGCGTGCTTTCCCCACACGTGGTCCTTGAGCCACGGCCGCGCGAGCAGGATGACGGCGATCGGCAGGCTGACGAACGCGAGCATGCTGCCGAACCGGTGAATGCTGCCGCTGAGCTCGTTGGTGCCCATCGCCCAGTTCGTCTTCGGGAACGCGACCACGAGGAACAGCCCGGCCGACCACAGGGCGAGCGCGATCGAGCCGCCGGACCACCACCTCGTCAGCCCCTTGTGCGCCAGCACGCCGAGGATCGCGAGCGACCCGGCGGCCAGCAACAGCACGGCGACGTCGAAGACCGGGCGGTAGTCGCCCAGCGCGTACTCGCTGATCGTGCGGCGCAGCGGGCCGACGGTCAGGTCGAGCAGACCGACCATGGTGATCGTCGCGACGACGGCGAGCGAACCGCCGATGGCGGCCAGGCGAGGTATGAGCACATGACGGACAACGCCGGGATGAACGCGCCGGGTTCCTGGGTTCAGGAACCCGACAGGTTGCACCCAGGATCTCGACAGGTTCAGCCGAAGACGCTCCCGCACGTGATGTTGACCTGCGCTCCCGTGATCGTGCGCCCCCAGTCCGAGGCCGCGAACACCGCCGCCCGCCCGACGTCGCCGAGCGTCGCCGCCCGCCCGAGCAGCGTGTCGCCGACGATGTCCTCCTCGATCGGCGCCCGATGCTCCACTGGAATCGACTCGGGGATGCCGCCGGTCTGCAAGGTCACCACCCGGACGCCGTGCGGGCCGAGCTCGGCCGCGAGCTGGCACCGCATCGACTCCACCGCGTCGAACGCCGCGAGCAGACCACCGAGCCGCCACTTGCGGTGCGCCGACGGCTCACCGGTGCCGCCGAAGAACAGGATGACCCCGGAGCGCTGCCTGATCATGTGCCGGGCCGCCGCCCTCGACGTGAGGAACTTCGACCGGACCGCCGACACGACGGGACTGAGGTAGTCCTCGACGCTCATCTCGACCATCGGCGTGCCCTGGACGTCGTTGTCGGTGGTGACGTTGACGGAGATGTCGATCCGCTCGAACGCGGCGGCGTGCCGGTCCACCGCCTGCTCGTCCAGCGCGTCGACCACGGCGTACTCGGCGCCGAGCTCGGCGGCCTTGGCCTTGAGCGTCGCCTCCGTGCGGCCGGCCAGGTGCACGGTGGCGCCCGCTTCGGTGAACGCGGCGGCGATCGCGCCGCCCACGCTGCCCGCACCGCCGTAGATGACTGCGGTCTTCCCGTTGAGGTTCATCGGCTCGCCGGTCATGGTGTCGAGGCTAACTCGTCCAAAACCTCGCGGCTCGCTGATGACGACAGGCGTCTGCAAGTACCACCAACCCTTGATCGAATCGCCGTCGACCACACCCAACCTGTGTCCTGTCCGCTCGTACGTCCGTCAAGCTGTTGGTAGCAAGAAAGTGCCTGTTGATGTTGAGTTGGTGGTACTTGCAGACGCCATCAAGGCCGGGCGACGTGCTCGACGCCTAGCGCAGTGCGATGCGTGCCTCGGCCGCGACCGCCTCGGCCACCGCGGTCAGCGCCGGCGACTCGAGCTTCCACTGCTGCCAGTACAGCGGCACGGAGATGGTGCGGCCCGGCACGAGGTCGACGAGGCCGTCCTGGAGTTGTTGCGGTGGCACCATTCCCCAGCCGAGGCCGGCCACGATCGCCCGCACGTACACCTCGGACGACGGCACGTAGTGGCGGTGGTCCGAGGCACCACGGCCGCGGGTCAGCGTGCGCACGAAGCGGTCCTGCAGGTCGTCGTTGCGGTCGAACACGACGACCGGCGCGCCCGGCAGCCACGACTTCGGCGGGCCGTCCTCGTGGCGCTCCACAAAGGACTCCGAAGCCATTGCCGCGTAACGGATCTCGCCCAGCTTCGTCACCGAGCAGCCCGCCACCGGCTCGCGCGAGGACGTCACCGCCGCCATCACCAGGCCCTGCCGCAGC
Organism: Lentzea kristufekii; assembly: GCF_033949925.1. Lineage (NCBI taxonomy): Bacteria > Bacillati > Actinomycetota > Actinomycetes > Pseudonocardiales > Pseudonocardiaceae > Lentzea > Lentzea kristufekii. Next base: position 454,478 of record NZ_JAXAVV010000002.1, on the reverse strand, counting down.
AACGCCGTCGTGTGGTCCTGGTCCTCGCGGTGCAGGTCGAACGAGATCCGCAGGTCGGGCGACACCCGTTGCAGGGCGGGCAGGAACCACGTGGCGAGCGAGTCGGCGTTCACCGCGATCGGCACCCGCACGACCGCGTCCGCGCCGAGCGCCGCGTCGAGGTCCTGGTCCAGAGCGAGCAGTTGCCGACCGTAGCGGACGATCACCTCGCCCGACGGCGTCAGCCGCACCGGGCGCGCCCGCACCAGCAGCACGCGGCCCGTCCGTTGCTCCAGGGCCTTGATGCGTTGCGAGACAGCGGAAGGTGTGACGTGCAGCGCGGCGGCGGCCGCGTCGAACGTGCCCGCGTCGACGACCGCGAGCAGCGTCCGCACCAGGTCGAGATCCATCACAGCCGCTAATGGTACGTAAGAATCTTTAGCTGGTCTCATCAAGACGGCGTAAATACCGTGGAAAGCGTGACTGACCTGCTGCTCGGCTTCGGCACCATGATGACCCTGATCGTCGCGATCGGCGCGCAGAACGCTTTCGTGCTGCGCCAAGGACTTCGGCGACACGCGGTGGCGCAGGTCGTCGCCGTGTGCGCCCTCTCGGACGCGATCCTGGTCGCGGTGGGCGTCGCCGGGTTCGGCGTGATCGTGAAGAAGTTTCCGCAGGCCATCGCGGTCGCGGCGGTCGTGGGCGGGATCTTCCTGCTGGGGTACGGGTTTCTGGCGGCGCGCAGGGCGTTCAGGCCGTCGGTGCTGAACGCGGGAACGGAGACGAACAGCCGGCCCGTGCTGACGGCGCTCGCACTGACGTGGCTCAACCCCCACGTCTACCTCGACACGCTGTTGCTCCTCGGCTCCATCGCGGCCGGACGGTGGCTGTTCGGGGTCGGCGCCGTGACGGCGAGCATCACCTGGTTCGTCGCGCTCGGGTTCGGCGCGCGGCTGCTCAGCCCGTTGTTCGCGAAGCCCCGCGCGTGGCGGGTGCTGGACGGCCTGATCGCCGCCGTGATGATCACTCTCGGGGTGACCCTGATCGCCGGGTCGTGATCATCACCAGCACCGCCGCGACGGCCAGGACACCGCTCGTCACGGGCGCCGCCGTCCCGGCGAAAAGGGACGCCGAAGCGAGGCCCGCACTGACCAGAGCACCGATGACGACCCGAGGCCGAAGATCACCCACGTTTCCGACCCTAGCCCACGACACGCGCATGTTGGGTGGTGATCCAGACCCCACCACCACATGTAGTATCTGCCGCGCCAGTGGTTCACCGACCCGACTCAACCGGGCCGGTGAGGCAAGAGGGAACCCGGTGGGAATCCGGGACTGCCCCGCAGCGGTGAGTGGGAACGAAAGCCGTCAACGAAGCACTGGGTCGCGAGACCTGGGAAGCGACGGCCGGTAGGCGCTAGAGGTACGCCCACGAGTCCGAAGACCTGCCATTGGTGTGCGCGCAAGCCTGCGCGCACGACACGGTGCCCCGAGGGAGGGCGGCTGTGTGCACCAGTGGTGTCGACCGCTGGCGCGCGCACGCGTTTCCTCGGGCCGATCTCGGAGGAGAGAGCGTGCCCGACCGCCTTTCAGTGGTCATCAACGAAGCTTGCGCCGACCTGCCCAACGCGTCGGCCGAGGCGGTTCTGGCCGAGACCAAGCGCAACCTCTACGACGGCATCACCGACGCCGAGCTCGCGCTCGCGCCGATCATGGCCGCCCGCACGATGGTCGAGCACGACCCGGACTACTCCTACGTCAGCGCCCGGCTGCTGCTGGACAAGCTCCGCGCCGAGGCCTGCGGAATCCCCTTGTCGCACGCCGAGATGACCGAGCGCTACCCGTCGTACTTCGCGGACTTCGTCCGCTACGGCATCGAGCTCGGGCAGCTCGACCCGCGCCTGGCCGACTTCGACCTGGCCAGGCTCGGCGCCGCGCTCGACGCCTCCCGTGACCTGAACTTCCAGTTCCTGGGCATGCAGACGCTCTACGACCGCTACTTCCTGCACCACGACGACCGCCGTTACGAGCTGCCGCAGGCGTTCTTCATGCGCGTCTCGATGGGCCTCGCCCTCGAAGAGGACGACAGGAACGCCCGCGCGATCGAGTTCTACGAGCTGCTGTCGAGCTTCGACTTCATGTGCTCGACGCCGACCCTGTTCAACTCGGGCACCACGCGCCCGCAGCTCTCGTCGTGCTTCCTCACCACCGTGGACGACGACCTCGCCGCCATCTTCCACGGCATCAGCAACAACGCGCTGCTCTCCAAGTTCGCCGGCGGTCTCGGCAACGACTGGACCCCGGTGCGCGGCATCGGCGCGCACATCAAGGGCACCAACGGCAAGTCGCAGGGCGTCGTGCCGTTCCTCAAGGTGGCCAACGACACCGCGGTAGCGGTGAATCAGGGCGGGCGCCGCAAGGGCGCGGTCTGCGCCTACCTGGAGACCTGGCACATCGACGTCGAGGAGTTCCTCGACCTGCGCAAGAACACCGGCGACGAGCGGCGCCGCACGCACGACATGAACACCGCGAACTGGGTGCCGGACGAGTTCCTGCGCCGTGTGCGCGCGAACGGGCAGTGGACGCTGTTCTCCCCCGACGAGGTGCCGGACCTGCACGACGCGTTCGGCAGCGAGTTCGCCGAGAAGTACCGCGCGTACGAGGAGAGGGCCGGCAACGGCGAGATCAAGGTCTTCCGCCGCGTGCAGGCCGTCGACCTGTGGCGGCGCATGCTGACCATGCTGTTCGAGACCGGCCACCCGTGGATCACGTTCAAGGACCCGTGCAACCTGCGTTCGCCGCAGCAGCACAGCGGTGTCGTGCACTCGTCCAACCTGTGCACCGAGATCACGCTGAACACCGCGGCCGACGAGGTCGCGGTCTGCAACCTCGGCAGTGTCAACCTCGCCCGGCACGTGACAGAGGCCGGCATCGACCACGCCCGGCTCGAGAAGACCGTGCGCACCGCGGTGCGGATGCTCGACAACGTGATCGACGTGAACTACTACACGATCCCGGAAGCCAGGAACTCCAACCTGAAGCACCGGCCGGTAGGCCTTGGCCTGATGGGTTTCCAGGACGCGCTGTTCACGCTCGGCACGCCAATGGCGTCGCAGGAGGCCGTCGAGTTCGCCGACCGCAGCATGGAGGAGATCAGCTACTACGCGATCTCCGCGAGCGCCGAGCTGGCGCGGGAACGCGGCGCCTACGCGTCGTTCGAGGGATCGTTGTGGAGCAGGGGGATCCTGCCGATCGACTCGGTCGAGGTCCTGGCCGCCGCGCGCGCCGAGGGTGAGCTGGAGCAGAACCGCGAGTCCACGATGGACTGGGCGCCGGTCAGGGAGATGGCCCGCAAGGGCATGCGGAACTCGAACGTCATGGCGATCGCGCCGACCGCGACCATCGCGAACATCACCGGCGTCAACCAGTCGATCGAGCCGCTGTACCGCAACCTGTACGTGAAGTCGAACATGTCCGGCGACTTCACCGTGATCAACCCCGACCTGGTGCGGGCGCTCAAGCAGCGCGGGCTGTGGGACGAGCGGATGGTCTCGGACCTCAAGCTGCACGACGGCAGCCTCGGCGCGATCGACCGGGTGCCGCCGTACCTGAAGGCCCTGTACGCCACGGCGTTCGAGGTCGACAGCTCGTGGCTGATCGAGGCCGGCAGCAGGCGTCAGAAGTGGATCGACCAGGCGCAGTCGCTGAACCTGTACCTCTCGCAGCCGAGCGGCCGCAAGCTCGACGAGCTCTACCAGCTGGCGTGGCTGCGCGGCCTCAAGACCACGTACTACCTGCGCACGCAGAGCGCGACGCACGTGGAGAAGTCCACGTTGCAGGGCACCGACGGCAAGCTCAACGCCGTCTCCCCCGTCGCAGTGGACCCGAACTGCTCCATCACCGACCCCGAGTGCGAGGCCTGCCAGTGACCGAGAACCTCATCGAGGCAGGCGCCGCGCGCGTCTCCGTCGACGACAAGGCGATGATCAACTGTCGCGCCGACGTCAACCAGCTGCTGCCGCTCAAGTACCACTGGGCGTGGGAGAAGTACCTGGCCGGCTGCAACAACGCGTGGATGCCGACCGAGGTCTCCATGCAGGCCGACATCGGCCTGTGGAAGTCGAAGGACGGCCTGACCGACGACGAACGGCTGATGATCAAGCGCAACCTCGGCTTCTTCGCGACCAGCGAGTCGTTGGTGGCCAACAACATCGTGCTCGCGGTGTACCGCCACCTCGCGAACCCGGAGTGCCGCCAGTACCTGCTGCGGCAGGCCTTCGAGGAGGCTGTGCACACCCACACGTTCCAGTACATCTGCGAGTCGCTCGGCCTCGACGACGGCGAGCTTTTCAACATGTACCGCGAAATCCCGTCCATCACGGACAAGGCCGCGTGGGCGCTGCAGTTCACGCAGCACCTGGAGGACCCGGAGTTCAGGACGGGCACGCCCGAGACGGACCAGGCGTTCCTCAAGGACCTCGTCGCGTTCTACGTGGTCTTCGAGGGCATGTGGTTCTACACCGGCTTCGCGCAGATCCTGTCGCTCGGCCGCCGCAACAAGATGGTCGGCATCGCCGAGCAGTACCAGTACATCCTGCGCGACGAGTCGATCCACCTGAACTTCGGCATCGACGCGATCAACCAGATCAAGATCGAGAACCCGCACCTGTGGAACGACGTGTTCCAGAAGGAGGTGCGGACCATGCTCGCGGAGGGGTGCGAGCTGGAGATCGCCTACGGCCGCGACACCATGCCGAACGGCATCCTCGGCCTCAACGCCGAGCTGTGCGAGCAGTACATGCGGTTCATCACGAACCGCCGGTGCGCACAGCTAGGCCTGGAGCCGGTGTGGGAGCCGGTCGAGAACCCGTTCCCGTGGATGTCGGAGATGATGGACCTGAAGAAGGAGAAGAACTTCTTCGAGACCAGGGTCATCGAGTACCAGAACGGCGGATCACTGGAGTGGTGAGCTGAGCCGCACGGCCTTGGGGAGCCCGGCCCGGTCCGCCACCGGCCACGCCAGCGGATCGGGTCCCAGTTCCACCAGCGCGGCGACCTGCAGACGCGACCACGGGGAGATCTCGCGCGTGCCGTCCAGCACGCTCGCGGCGAACTCGCTCCACGGAACCCGCTCGGTCGAGTCGACCTCGTCCGGGTTGGGAGTCGGCTCGTCGTCGGAGAGCACGCGGAACACCGGGCACATCTCGTTCTCGACGACGCCGTCCATCTCCGCGCGGTAGCGGAAGGCCGGCAGCAGCAGTTCGGGCTCGGAGACCTTCATGCCGAGCTCGTCGCGCAGGCGCCGGAGCACGGCCTGGGCCATGTCCTCCTCCGGGAGGGGATGGCCGCAGCAGGTGTTCGTCCACAGACCGGGGAAGGTCTTCTTGTGCAGCGCGCGGCGGGTGAGCACGGTGTTGCCCGCCGAGTCGAAGACGTAGCTGGAGAACGCCAGGTGCAGCGGGGTGTCCGCGTGGTGCACCACTGCCTTGTCCTCGACGCCGATGGCCGAACCGTCCTCGGCCAGGAGGACCACCTGTTCCACAGTCACGGACACCACGTAATCACACGCGGGCCAAGATCGGGAACCGCGCGGTCGGGTGAGCTTGAGCGGGGAGATAGCCGGACCATAGGTGTCGCAGGTCACTCTGGGGGCATGACTTCCCCGTTCGCACAGGCTCACACCATGTTCCTGGTGCTGGTCAGCCCGGCGGGCCAGTACTCGATCTGGCCCGCGGTGCTGCAGGTACCCGCCGGCTGGCAGGTCGTCCACGGAGTCGCGTCCAGGCAGTCCTGTGCGGACTACGTGGACGCGCTCCGGTTCGACGTGCCGATGGCGGCCTAGCTGAGTTCCACCACCACTGTCACTCCACTAGAGCAGAGCGATGTGCCCGTGCGAAGAGGCACCGCCGTGCTCGTTGTTCCCCGCGTACGAGGCCGTGAAGCCTTGCAGCAGCGTGGAGAGACCGACCAGCAGCGACACTTGCGCGTCACAGGTGGCCTTGCCGTACGCGTTGGTCGTCGCGGTGCAGAGCGGGTTGCCCTTCACCGTGCGGAAGACGACCTGCTGGCCGGCGACCGGCACCCCGGTGTGCTTGTCGGTCAGCGTCGCGTCGAGCGAGCGGACCGTGAAACCGAGGAGCCGCAACTGCAGCTGGGCGGACCCCGCCACGAGCTTCGACGTGGCGGGCGGCACGAAGTTGATCGCGATGCCCACCGGGTGCTGGCCCACGGCGATGGTGCCGGTGACCGTGTTCGACGCCGTGTCGATGACCGACACCGAATTGCTGTTGAAGTTCGTGACGTAGGCGCTCGCACCGTCCGGCGTGAGAGCCACGCTGATCGGGCGGTCGCCGACGAAGATCTTCTGCAGTTCGGTCATCGTCGTGAGGTCCACGACGGACACCGAGTCGAACTCGCTGTTCGTCACGTACGCGCGGGTTCCGCCGGGCGTCAACGCGATGCCGTGCGGCGTGAAGCCGACGGACGCGGTGCCGACGACGGTGCGCGAGGCGACGTCGATGGCGGAGACGCTGTCCGAACCCTTGTTGACCACGTACATCCGCGTGCCGTCCGCCGAGGCCGCGATGGCGGTCGCCGCGTTGCCGACGGCGATCGTGGCGACGACGGTGTTGGACGTCGTGTCGATGACCGAGACCTTGCCCGGCCCAGGAATGTCGTGCGTCACGTAGACGGCCGAACCGTCCTTGGTGACGACGACGCCGTCGGCGTTCGAGCCGACCGCGACGGTCGCGGTGACCGTCAGCGTGGCCGTGTCGACCACGGACACCGTGCCGTCCAGATAGTTGGTGACGTAGACGAAGCCACCACCGGGGGCGACCGCGACGCCCGCCGGGTGGGTCCCGACGGGAACCGACTTGTCGACCGTGTTGGTCGGCGTGTCGATGACCGTCAGCGTGTTCTGCACGGAGTTCGTCACGTAACCGCGAGTTCCGTCGAACGCGACCGCCGCCATGTACGGGGAGGTGCCACCGCCGTCAGCGATCGTCGTGGACACCGCGTTCGTGGCCGTGTCGATCACCGACACTCCGCCGCCGTTGTTGGCGACGTAACCGAGCACCCGGCCGGCGGGTGCCGCCTGGGCCGGGGTCACCACCAGTGCCGAGGTGACGGCAACCGCCATCACCAGTGGACGCAACCGCATTTTCACTTGCCTCCTGCGCGAGTCATCCCGACCCTTCAGGACATCGCGACCGGATGAGCGGACGTTAGCCTTTTCTCGAACCAGTGATCGGCGTATTCGGCTGCGTTGTACGGCGCAATCTCCACGAACCCGTGCTTGGCGTACAGACTCCTCGCCTCCACCAGGTCTTCGCGGGTGTCCAGCCGCAACGTCGTGATGCCGCGCGCTTTCGCCTCGGCCTCCACGGCGACGAGCAACGCCGACGCGGCGCCCTGCCCGCGGAACGGCACGCGCACGAACATGCGCGTCAGCTCGCCGACACCGTTGTCGAGGAAGCGCATGCCCAGGCATCCGACATCGTTGCCATCGCGCGACGCCACGAGGAACACCGGCACGTCGTGGTCCTGCTCGTCGCGCTCGTAGGCGTCGATCTCGGCGTCGCTCGCCGGCCGGCCCCAGTAGCGGCTGATCATCTCCGCGTTGTACTCGCGGTTGAGCGACGACTGCGCGGCTTCGGCGGCCGTCACGGTCCAGTTGGTCATGGGACCATCATCAAAAGGCCGTCCACTGTGATTCAGGTCACTGCAACACCGGTACCGCGAGAAGCCAACTGGGGGCGTGATGTTCGCGGAGCTGTTCGACGAGCACGCCCATCCGCTGCACCGGTATCTGGCGCGGCGGGTGGGCGTCGACGTGGCCGACGACCTCGTCAGCGAGACCTTCCTGGCCGCCATGCGCGGCGAGGAGGGCTACGACCCCGAGAAGGGCAGTGTGGTCGGCTGGCTCTACGGCATCGCCACGAACCTGTTGCGCGGGCACGCCAAGCGCGAGACCCGCCTGTTGCGCACCGCCGAGCGGTACGGCGTCGACCTCGGTGTCGCCGAGTCGCTGGAGCACACGGTGGTCACCCGCATCGACTCCCGCGCGCACCTGCGCCGGATCGCCCGCGAGCTGGCCCGGATGTCCCAGGCCGATCGCGACCTGGTGCTGCTCGTGTCACTGGCAGGTCTGAGCGTGCAGGAGACCGCGGAGGCCCTCGACCTCAACCCCGGCACCGCCCGGTCCCGTCTGCACCGCCTGCGCGCGAAGCTGAAGGAAGTGGAACATGCGTGACGTGCTGGACGACGACCTCGCCGAGCTGTACCCGGTGCGGGCCAGCGACGACGTGCGGCTGGCCCGGTTGCGCGAGCAGCTGTTCGCCGAGAAACCGCGGTCCCGTTCGCGGCGCTGGGTCGGCATCGCGGCGGCGGCCGTCGCGGTGGTGATGATCACCGGGCTCGTGGTGCTGCTGCGGCCGGTCTCGCGGGACGCTCCCGCGACGCTGCCGGTGAAGCCCGCGGCCTCGTTGCAGGAGGCCGCCACGCTGCTGGAGGTGGCGCAGCAGCCGACGGCGAAGTACCAGCGCATCACCTACCGCATCTGGCAGGTGATGGGAGTGGGCGAACCGTACGCGTCCTCGGCGATCGAGTTCGAGTACGTCGTGTGGCTGCCCACCGCCGCTGACGAGATGGTCGTCATCTACCGCAGGTCGACCGGCGGCCAGCGGCCGGTCGCGGGTGCGCGGCGCCCCGTCGAGGACTTCACCAACTACTCCCGCAACCCTTCGCTGTGGGAGTCGTTCTGCGCGAGCACCCCGTGCAAGGAGGAGACCGCCGGACAGCCGCTGAGCACCGAGCCGGGGCGCAGGCTGGAGGACGCCGCGGCCGCGATGCTCTCGCCGTTCACCACGGACGAGGAGAAGGCCGCGCTGTACCGCCGGATCGCCGAGTCCCCCCAGGTCCGCTGGGACAACGGGAAGGTGTCGGCCGACGGCGGCACGACGCTGTTCACCGTCGACCCGGCGACCGGCCAGGTCACCGGCATGGAACAGCGCAAGTCGACCGACCTGAAGATCCCGGCGGACACGGTGACGACCTCGGTCACCGTCAAGTCCGAGTGGACCGATCAGCGGCCGTCGTAGCTCCGCGGCAGGTACCAGGCCAGGGCGGCGCGCAGTTCGGCGACGTCGCGCTCGCGCCGCCTCCTGGTGCGCTCGTGGGCGATCGGGAACACCCTCACGCCGCCGTGGTGCGCGCCGAAGAAGCGGCGCGGCGCCGGGTCTTTCAGCCAGACGACGACCCACGGCCGTTTCTTGTGCGGCACCACGCGCACCCGTGCGAGCTCGTACCACCAGTACTGGTGGAACTTGCCGTTGCGCGTCGTGGCGATGCCCTCGCGGCTGATCTCGATCACGACCTTGCGGCGCGCGGCGGCGCTGAAGTACCGCACCGCGCGCACGACGAGCACGCAGAACGCGGCCAGCGCCAGCAGCTGCGTGGCGCCGTTCGCCTGTGCGGCCGGGTCGGCGATCGCGGCGGCGAGCAGGGCGACGGCGAGGTTCAGGCCGCCCCACGCCATCGGCACGAACCGCGACGTCGAGAACGTCGCGGCGGCGGGCGTCATCGGGGCGGGCAGCTTGCTGGTCGGCGGCTTCGGCGTGACGACGTGGGACAGCAGGCGCGTCACCTCGGCCGGCTCGGGGCGCTTGGCCGGGTCGCGGTGCATGCACTTCTGCACCAGCGGCCGCAGCGGCTTGGGCACGCCGTCGATGTCCGGTTCGCCGTGGGCGGCCTTGTAGAGCAGCGTCGCGGTCGGGCCCTCGCCGAACGGGCCCCTGCCCGTCGCCGCGTAGACCAGCACGGCGCCGAGGGCGAAGACGTCGCTCGGGGCGGCGACGTCCTGGCCGGTGATCTGCTCGGGCGAGAGGAAACCGGGCGTGCCGAAGACCATGCCGGTCTCCGTCAGCGCCGTGTGCTCCATCGCGCGCGAGATGCCGAAGTCGATGACGCGGGGTCCGTCGGCTCCGAGGAGCACGTTGGACGGCTTGAGGTCGCGGTGGACCAGGCCCGCCCGGTGGATGGCGGTGAGCGCCTCGGCCAGACCTTCCGCGAGGCGTCTCAAATGGTGCTCCGGCAACGGACCGTGCCGTTCGATGGCCTCCTGGAGCGTCGGCCCGGGCACGTACTCCGTGGCCATCCACGGGCGGGGCGCGCGCGTGTCGGCGTCCACGACCGCCGCCGTGCCGGCGCTGCCGACCGCACGGGCCATCTGCACCTCGCGGCGGAACCGCTCGCGGAACCGCGGGTCGTCGGCGAGCTCGGCGCGGGCGACCTTGACCGCGACCTGGCGTCCGTCGCTGCCTTGTCCCAGGTAGACCGTTCCCATGGCACCACGACCAAGCCTGCCCAAGAGCAGGTAGTCCCCAATGCGCTGTGGTTGGTCCACCTTCACCGGATCGAGGGTAGCGGGAACTCGGGCCGAAACCTCACATCTGAGTAGATCTACGTATCGTTGTCACCCATGGGTCGGACCCGCTTGTACCGCAACGGCGAACTCGTGGACAGGGACTTCCCCGTCGCGGAGGTGGCCCAGCGTCTCCAAGATCACTCCGCTGTCGGGTGGTTCGACCTCTGCGCGCCGTCTGAAGACGAAGTAGGTCTGCTGCGCGACGAACTGGGGTTGCACGCGCTCGCGATCGAGGACGCTTTCTCCGAGCGGCAGCGCCCGAAAGTCGACCGCTACCCCACTCACCTGTTCCTTTCCGTGTACGCGGTCCGGTACGAGCAGCACGAGATCAAGGCGTGCGAAGTCGACGTGTTCGTGACGCGGAATGCGCTCGTGACGGTGCGCGAGAGTGAGGACTACGCCCTGGAGGGCCTTGAGCGGCGGTGGGACAGCGCGCCGCAACTGGCCTCGTCGGGCGTCGGGTTCCTGCTGCACGGGCTGCTCGACGACGTCGCGGACAGCCACTACGCCGCCGCGCAGGCGCTCGACGACGACATCGAGGACCTGGAAGACCACATCTACGAGGAGAAGCCGCACGTCGGACGCAGGGCGTTGCAGCTCAGGCGCGCCCTGGTGCAGCTCAGGCGTGTCGCGCTGCCGATGCGTGAGGTGTTGGGGTCGCTGTTGCACCGTGACCACGACCTCGTGGACGACGTGATGATGCCGTACTACCTGGACGTGAAGGACCACGCGCTGTCCACGGCCGAGCTGACCGAGTCGATGCGGGAGCTGATCACGAACCTGCGCGAGGCCGAGGTCGCCGTGCAGGGCAACCGGCTCAACTCGATCATGAAGAAGGTCACCAGCTGGGCCGCGATCATCGCGGTGCCGACGGCGATCTCGGGCTACTACGGCATGAACGTCCCGTACCCCGGCTTCGAGCAGAGATGGGGCGTCTGGGTCTCCACGCTGGGTATCTTCGGCCTCTCCTACGTCCTGTACCTGATGTTCAAGCGCCGCGATTGGTTGTGAGCCACCTGTGAAGATCCACCTGACCCGCCGCGACGAGCTCGCGATCATCACGATCGACGCGCCGCCGCTCAACCTCTACTCCCTCGACCTCGACGCGGAGTTCCACGAGGCCCTGGACGAGCTGGGTGACGCGCGGGCGTTGCTGGTCAACGCCTCGGGCCGGGTCGTGTCGGGCGGCGTGGACGTGTCGCTGTTCGCCCAGCAGGAGTACCGGGAGGAGGCGCAGCAGCTGTTCGACCGCATGCTCCTGCTGCCGCAGCGCCTCGCCGCGCTGCCGATCCCGACCGTCTTCGCCGCGCACGCGCTGTGCCTGACCTGGGCTTTCGAGCTGGCGGTGGCGTGCGACCTGATCCTGGCCTCGTCGTCGGCGCGCTTCGGGCTGGTCGAGAAGGTGGTGGGCCTGACGCCGACGATGGGCGGCACGCAGCGGCTGGCGGCACGGGCGGGCGTGGGCCGCGCGAAGGAGTTCGTGATGACCGGCGACCTTTACGACGCGGAGACGCTCGAACGGTGGAATGTCGTCAACCGCGTGTTTCCGGACGAGGGCTTCGCGCTCGCGGCCGAACAGTTCGCTTTGTCGCTCGCGGTCGGCCCGACGCAGGCACACTTCGCGACCAAACAGGTGCTCGCGCATTTCGAGAACGGCGGCGTCCCGGAGGCCGACGCTCACATCACGACGATCGCGTCAGCGTTGTACGAGACCGAGGACCTGCCACGCGCTGTGCACAGCTTCCTCACGGACGGTCCGGGCCGCGCGTCTTTCACCGGTCGCTGATCTCACACATCAAAAATCCATATGGCTCAGTGATAAAACCGTGATCTACCAGCTCACACGGATGGAGCATTCCCTTCGAGGCGGAAGATGATGTTGCGCCGCAAGGAGATCCGCTTGACTCCTCCCGTCGTGCCGTGCAGTGTGCTGACCGTTCAACGGCCCCGTACGAACTCCGTCGCACGGGTTTGTACAAATTCCGCACCGGCCGACGACACAATTAGCGAGTTCACGGTCCCCCGTCGTGAACGCGCGTGGAGGTAGAACCAGCCGTGAGACTGAGATTGGCCGCACTGCTGACCGGTGGTGTCATCGTGCTGGCCGCCTGCTCCCCGACCAAGGCGGCCCAACCGACACCCGTGGCGGACAGCAGCACCAGCGCCAGCTCGACCAGCACACCCAGCAGTTCCTCCGCCGCCCCGAGCAGCTCGGCGGCACCCAGCTCCACCACGAAGTCGGCCACCAACGGCCCCGTGAAGCCCCCGGCAAACAGCCCCGCCCCCTCCGGCTCCCCCGGCTGGAAGCTCACCCAGGCCAACACCGGCCTCGCCGCGCACGGCCTGAACTGCGACTCCCTTCCGCTATACACCGGCCCTGGCGCCCCCGCCGCCGGCACCGTGATCTCCGGCAAGCGCGTCGAGCAGGCCCTGACGCTGTTCGCGGGCAACATCACCGTCGAGAAGTCCTGCATCCGCCCGAAGAACCTCGGTGAGACGGCTCCGCTGATCACGACGAACGGCCCGTGCGGCAGCAACTCCTGCCAGGTCACCGGCGCCCCCGTCACCATTCGCGACTCGAACATCGACGGCTCGGCCCTGCCGGCCAAGACCATCGCGGGCTCCTGCGCGTTCCTCGGCGTCGGCACCCTGCAGCGCAACTACATCAGCGGCATGGGCTCCGGCATCTGCTTCTACAACACCGGCAGCACCCTGAGCGGCCTGGCCGAGGGCAACTACGTCCGCGGCCTGCGCTCGGACGGCGAGTCGCACAACGACGGCGCCACCGTCCGCGACTTCCCGCTGGACAAGAACGCGGGCCGCACCCTGACGTTCCGCAACAACCGCATCGACTGCTCCACCGGCAACGACACCGGCGCCCTGTTCATCCAGACCTACGGCGGCGACATCGACAACGTCACCGTCGAGGGCAACCTCCTGGAGGGCGGCGGTTACCAGCTCGGCCTGGAGTCGGGCTTCGACAACGTCTACGGCCGCAACATGAAGTCCATCAACAACCGCTTCAGCGGCACCGGGTGGGGCGCGGCCTACGTGAGCCAGAAGGGCGCCTCCTACAAGTGGGCGGTGTGGCAGGACAACTTCCTGCACGACGCCGGCGCGCCGGACGCCAAGGGCAAGCCCGCGGGCACTCCGTAGTCCCGCGCACCGCCTGCGCCGCCGAGCCCCCGCCGGCGGCACAGGCGGTGCGCGGGCTCAGTCAGGCGGTGCCGCGGAACGGCGCTCGGCCTGGGCGACGCGTTCCTCGAGTGCCCGGATGCGGTCGTAGAGATCGACCAGGGTCACGCCGTCCGCCACCACGCCGGGGCGCTGCCAGTGCCTTCGCACGAAGTCCTCCCGGCTCTCCTGCGGCGACTGCTGGAACCCGGAAAAAGGCGCAGCACCGGGTGCCGACGCCGGCGTGGAAGCGCCCAGCGCGCTGAACAAGGACTTCTGCAGCTTCTTGAAGACGATCCCAACGAGCACGATCACCACGATGACGGTGACGGGTATCAGCAAAGCCCAAGCGTCCGACATGAAAACCCCCTGATCCTCGGACAGCGGAGATCGACACTACCGGCCGCGGCACCCGCTCAGCCGTTGTCGCGGAACTTCAGCCACCGCCCGCTGAGCGAGTCCCAGATCTCCTGGTAGCGCTCGAACATCTCCCGCACCCGCTCCGGGTCCACCTCGTCGGCCGGAGTGGACGCCACGTAGTACGAGAGGTCGTCCTCCAGCCGGTGGAACTTGTAGCTGGCCTCCTCCATCAGCACCCACAGCGACCGCCACGCGAAGAACGGCTCCAAAGCGGACACCACGGTCACCACCGCGATCAGCGAGAACGCCGTTCCCGTCCAGGGGTCGAGGTTCTGCAGGCCGAGGATGATCGTCGACACCGCCGAAAGCACCAAAGTGGTCAGTCGGACAGTTACGGACTTCCACCTGAACCGCTGCTTGCGCGCGCGGGCGTACGCGTGCCCGCGTTCGATCTGTCCGCGCAGGTGTTGTGCGAGTTCGTGCGGCTTCAGGCCAGACGGCAAGTCGGTCACCGGAAAGACAATAGTTTCGAGGTAACTTCCCCGCGTGCAGTTCGATGGACCGAGAACCTTGCTGGCCGTCCACGCCCACCCCGACGACGAGTCGCGGTCGACCGGAGGAATCCTGGCCCACTACGCCCGCCAGGGCGTGCGGATCGTCCTCGTCACGTGCACGAGCGGTGAGTTGGGCGACATGCCCGGTGGCATCAAGCCCGGCGAGCTGAACCACCACCCGCAGGCGGTGGCGGCGCGCCGCCGGGCGCAGCTCAACGCCGCGTGCGATGTGCTCGGCATCACAGACCTGGAACTGTTGGGATATCACGACTCCGGTGAGACGGGCGAGGTTCCGCCTGGCGCCTTCTGCTCCATTCCCGTCGAGACGGCCGCGGGGCGGGTGGCCGCTCTGATCGAGCACTTCCGGCCGCAGGTCGTCGTCACGCACGACCACCACAACCCGCACCAGCACCGCGACCACGTCCACGCCGCACGGGTCGCGCAGCACGCGGTCAAGGAGACCGGCATTCCGGCGAAGCTGTACCTGGAAGCCCACGACAGCCTGGCGACGACCACGGTCGACACGTCCGCGGTGGCCGATGTGAAGCGCAAAGCGTTGCACTGCTACGAAAGCCAGTCGCTGATCGGGAAGCTGACGGCGCAGCAGCGGTTCGCGGCGGAGTCCTACATCCGCGCGATCGACACCACGAACGCGCCGCTGCCGGAGACCGATCTGTTCGCCGGCATCACCCACCACGGACCGGATCTGCCGCGCTGGTGAGCAAAGGGGCGTTCGCCGCGAACGGCGAACGCCCCGAAGACAGTCTCAAAAGGACTAGCGGTATGACTCGGAAGGTTGCCGGGGGAATTCGCGGTCAGACGGGTGCATCGCGGTGCCGCCCCCACGTCCTCATACTGGATGTATGGGGGCGGTGCCGCGAGGCGCCCTGCTGAGCGTGGACTATCTCGCCGACGTTCCGAGCCACACCACTAGCGGCGACCCAGCGACGTGCAGGTGAGGCCGGCGCGGCGGAGGACGTCCGGGTCCAGGAGGTTCCGGGTGTCGACGACCACGGGCTGCCGCACCGTCTCGGCCAGGCGCGCCCAGTCGAGCGAGCGGAACTCCGGCCACTCGGTCAGCACGACGAGGGCGTCGACGTCCTTGGCCGCCTGGTACGGATCGTCCACAACGGACACCGGACCGAGGTCCGTGCCGCCGGTGAGTGCCGGGTCGTAGCCGACGAGATCCGCGCCCGCCTGCTTCAGCAGCGCGGCCACTGCCAGCGCGGGCGAGTCGCGGAGGTCGTCCGTGCCGGCCTTGAACGTCAGGCCCAGCAGGCCCAGGCGCACGTGGGACAGCGAGCCGCCGCGCTTGCCGGTGACGGCCAGGCGGACCTTCTCGACCATCCGCTGGCGCTGGCGCTCGTTGGTGTCGATCGTGGCGCGCAGCAGGCGGAACTCGAAGTCGGCGGCGTCCGCCACCTGGAGCATCGCGTGCGTGTCCTTGGGCAGGCACGAGCCGCCCCAGCCGGGGCCGGGGTTCAGGAACGCCTGGCCGATGCGCTTGTCGTAACCCATGCCCTCGGTGACGTCGGTGATGTTCGCGCCGAGGCGCTCGCACAGCTCCGCGACCGCGTTGACGTACGAGAGCTTCATCGCGAGGAAGCAGTTCGCCGCGTATTTGACCATCTCGGCGGAGGCCGCGTCGGTCAGCACCGTGGGCGCGCCGAGGCGGGCGTACAGGGCGGCGACGCGTTCGGCCGCGTCCTGCTGGTCGCAGCCGACGACGATGCGGTCCGGGTTCAGGAAGTCGTGCACGGCCGAGCCCTCGCGCAGGAACTCCGGGTTCGAGACGACGGCGACGTCATCACGGCGCAGCAGCTCGGCGGTGCGGATCGAGGTGCCCACCGGCACGGTGGACTTGTTGACGATCACGGTGCCGGACGGCAGCAGGTCGCGCGTCTCGTCCACAACGGACTCGACGGCCGCGAGGTCCGCGATGCCGCCGACGCCCATGGGCGTGGGCACGCACAGGAAGACGACCTCGGCGTCGGCCACCGCGGCGGACGCGCCGAGCACGAACGACAGGCGACCGGAGGCCAGACCTTCGGCGACCAGTTCGGCGAGACGCGGTTCGAGGATGTCGACCTCACCGCGTGCGAGGCGCTCGACCTTGGCCGCGTCGACGTCCGCGCACACCACGCGGTGGCCCAGCGAGGCGAGGCAGGCACCGGTGGTCAGACCGACGTAGCCGGTGCCGACGACAGCGATCCTTCTGACGAACATCATTCTCCCGTTCGGGTCACGGCGAACGCGCGGAGCACGGCGTCGTCGCTCACGTCGATCATCTTGTTGCCCCACTGGTCGGTGCCCGCGCCGAGCGCGGGCCTGCCGTCGGGGAACGGGCCGCGCGAGGCGAAACCGGTGAGCCCGTCGAACACCGCCACGTAGTTCTCGGCCTGCGGCCGCCAGTCCAGCTCCGCCTCGCAGCGGCGCCGGCCCTCGAAGCCGAGGCGCGCGCGGCGTTCGGCGTCGTCGAGCAGGTCGAGCAGCGAGGTGGTGAACGCCTCGACGTCACCCGGCTCGACGAACACGGCGCACTCGCCCGCGGACACCACGGTCTCCTGCAACCGGTACGTGACGACCGGCAGCGCGTAGGCCATGTACTCCATGGTCTTGTTCATAGTGGACACGTCGTTCAAAGGCGACAACGGATCCGGGCCGAGACCGACCGACGAGGTGGACAGGTACCGGGTGATCTGTTCGGGCCCGACCCGTCCCGTGAACTCGACGTACGGATCGAGCTTCCAGGCCGTGGCCTGCTTCTTCAGGTCTTCGAGGCAGTCGCCGAAGCCCAGCAGCGCGAACCTGACATCGGTGCGGCCGTGGCCGAAGACCACTCTCCGTGCGACTTCCAGGACGCCGTCGACGCCGTCCTGCGGTCCCATGATTCCGAGATAGGCCACCAGATGTTTGCCGCCGCGTCGGAGTTCGTCCACGCCCTCGACAGGCCGCATCACGGTGGTGTCCGGGCCGGAGCGCACGACGGTGGTGTGCTCGGGCGGCACGTCGCCGCGCGTCCACGCGATCTTCTGGTACGAGGTGTTGGTCGACGTCACCCGGTCGGCCGTGCGGAACGTGCGGCGCTCCAGCCACTTCAGGATCCGGTACTGCACCTTGCCCGCGACGCCCTTGGGCTCGCCGAAGCGCGACAGGAAGACCTCGGGGTTCAGGTCGTGGTGGTCGAAGACGAACTTCACGCCACCGAGCCGCCACAGCAGAGCCAGGGCCCAGTACGTGTCCGGCGGGTTGCACGCCTGCATGACGTCGAACCGCCTGCGGGCACGCACCTTCACGCTCAGCAACGCCGTGCGCACCCAGCAGTACAGGAACTCCCACGCATAGCCCAGCGCGCCCTCGGCCTGGGGCGGCGGAGCGTACTTGTAGATGTGCACCCCGTCGAGGAGTTGGTAAGCGGGATCACCCGGACCCTTGGGGCAGATCACCGAAACCTCGTACCCGGCGTTGGTCAGGGCACGGCATTCCAGCCACACCCGGCGGTCCAGCGGTACGGGGAGGTTCTGCACGATGATCAACACGTGAGGCGATGACGTCACGCTCTGGTTCTCGTTTTGGAGGGCAAAACGGTTACACATGGGGCGAATCTCGTAACGGAGGTTGCAAAGCACTCGATGTAGCGCGCAGAGACCCAAATGCGAGGAGCGGTTGTGGAGCGGTCACCTGTCGCGGTGGTCATCGTCACTTACCAGAGCGAACAGGTCATCGCGGGATGCCTGGACTCGTTGCCCGACGACGTCAGGGTGATCGTCGTCGACAACGCCTCGACCGACGGCACTGTGGCGGCCGCCACTCGCCCCGGCGTGGAAATCGTGCGCAGTCCGGTCAACGGCGGATACGCCGCCGGTGTGAATCTGGGCATCAAAGCCGCCGAGGGCCACGACGTTCTGATCCTGAACGCCGACATCCGGTTGCACCTGGGAGCCGTGGAATCACTCCGCGCGGCCGGCAAGCCGATCGTCGCACCCCGTCTGGTCGACGAGAGCGGCGCGCTCTCCTACTCGCTGCGCCGCAAGCCGACCTCCGTCGGCGCCCTCGCGGAAGCCCTCATCGGGGGCACCAGGGCCGGGCGGATCGGCCTGGGCGAGACCGTCACCGACGCGAAGGCGTACCAGGGCGCACACGCCGCCGACTGGGCCACGGGCTGCGCGTGGCTGGTCAAGCGGGAAGTCATCGAGAAGCACGGCCTTTTGGACGAACGCTATTTCCTCTATTCGGAGGAAACCGAGTACATGTTGCGCGCCGGTGGCGTGTGGTTCGAACCGCGCGCGGTGGTCACGCACATCGGCGGCGAGGTCTCCACGAACGCGCGGCTGTGGTCGATGCTCACCTCGAACAAGGTTCGCCTGCACCGCGAACTGCACGGGCGTTTCGCCGCATTCTTCATGTGGTTCGCCATGGTCGTGAACGAAGGGCTTCGCGCGCGTTCGCCGAAGCACCGCACCGCGTTGAAGGGGCTTTTCCGCATGCGCCGCTGGCCGGAGGAAGTGGCCTCCGAGGGCCCGAGCTACCTGTGCTTCTCCGCGCAGGACTGGTGGTACCACAACCGCGCCCACTCGGACTTCCAGCTGCTGCGCCGCGTCGCGAAGCACCGCAAGGTGTTGCTGGTCAACAGCATCGGCCTGCGGATGCCGTCGCCCGGCAAGAGCACGCAGTTCCTGCGCCGGATCTTCCGCAAGGCCATGAGCGTCGCGAAGCTGGTGCGGCAGCCTATCGAGGACACGCCGAACTTCTACGTGATGACGCCCGCTCCCCTGCCGTTCTACGGCAAGCCGTGGCTGCGCAAGCTGAACTCCGTGCTGGTCCGCACCCAGGTGAAAGCGGTCTGCTTCTTCCTGCGGATGGGCACGCCGGTCGTCGTCGCCACGATCCCCACCGCGTGGGACGTCGTGAAGCCCATGAAGACCAAGGGCCTGATCTTCAACCGCTCCGACCGGCACTCGGCGTTCCCCGAGGCCGACCAGGGCACGATCGCCGCGCTGGAGAACCAGCTGCTGTCCAATTCGGACACCGTGCTGTACGTGAGCCGCGCTCTCCAGGAAGAGGAATCCGCGCTGACGGGTGACCGCGCGCACTTCCTCGACCACGGCGTGGACGTCGACCACTTCACCCGCCGCACCGAACTTCCCGCGGACATCGCGAGCGTTCCGGGCCCGCGCATCGGGTTCTTCGGCAGCCTCGACGACTACCTCGTCGACTTCGACCTGATCGAGAAGGTCGCGCAGGAGTTCCCCGAGGCGTCGGTGGTGCTGATCGGCGACGCGACCTGCTCGATGGAGCGCTACGACAAGTACCCCAACGTGCACTGGCTGGACTTCCGGTCCTACGACCAGATCCCCGGCTACGGCTCGGGTTTCGACGTGGCGCTGATGCCGTGGCTGGACAACGACTGGATCAAGCACGCGAACCCGATCAAGATGAAGGAGTACCTGGCCCTGGGCCTGGCCGTCGTGTCGACGGACTTCCCCGAGGTCGAGCGCTACGGCGACGTCATCCGGATCGCCAAGGGCGAGGCCGACTTCATCGACCAGATCCGGCTCACTCTCAAGGACGGCGGCCTGAAGACCCCGGCCGAACGCCGTGCGGCCGTGCTGGCCTCGTCCTGGGACTCCCGTGCCCGTGAGCTCATGCAGATCGCCGAAAAGTCCTCTTCTGGGGAGCGCTAGGACATGTGCGGTATCGCAGGCATCAGACGGTTCGACGGCGCGCCCGTCTCGCGCGAGGTCCTCGCCGAGATGGCGAAACGGCTGCACCACCGCGGCCCCGACGACAGCGGCTTCTGGTCCGACGGCTCCATCGGCTTCGCGCACACCCGGCTGTCGATCATCGACCTGGCCGGGTCGCCGCAGCCGATGAAGGGGGCGTCGGGCACGACGACGATCGCGTTCAACGGCGAGATCCTGAACTACCGGCAGCTGCGCACGCAGCTGCCCTACCCGTTCCGCACGAACGGCGACACCGAAGTCCTGCTGGCGCTGTACGAGCAGCACGGGCCGTCCGCGGTCGCCAAGCTGCGCGGCCAGTTCGCCTACGCGATCCACGACACCCACACCGGCGAAACGCACCTGTTCCGCGACCGGCTCGGCATCCTGCCGCTGTACTACTACGCGGATTCGGCGATGTTCGCGTTCGCGTCCGAGATCAAGGCGCTGCTGCCCGCGATCGGCGCGGCCGAGGTCGACCACGAGTCGCTGCACGACTACCTCGCGCACCGTTCGGTGCCCGCGCCGCACACGCTGGTCAGAGGCGTCCGGAAGGTGCCGCAGGGCCACCACCTGGTCGTGACGGCCAAGGGCCAGGTGCGGACCGAGCCGTACTGGGAGCTGCCGCGCGAGTCGGAGATCCTCTCCGTCACGCCGGAGGAGGCTGTGCGGCTCGTGGACGAGGCGCTCACGGCGTCCGTGCGGGACGCCCTGGTCGCCGACGTGCCCGTCGGCGCCTACCTGTCCGGCGGCGTCGACTCGTCGCTCATCACGGCTCTCGTGGCGCGGGAACGGGGTGACGCCGAGCTGCACACGTTCTCCGCGGGCTTCGGCGACCCGCGCGTCGACGAGATCCACCACGCCGAGAAGGTCGCCGGGCTCGTCGGCAGCCGGCACCACAACGTCATCGTCACGGCCGACGACTTCCGCGACAGCTGGGCCAAGCTCTCCTGGCACCGCGACGCGCCGCTGTCCGAACCCGCCGACGTGGCGGTGTTCCGGCTGGCCGAGCTCGCGCGCAGGGACGTGAAGGTCGTGCTCTCCGGCGAGGGCAGCGACGAGCTGTTCGGCGGCTACCCGAAGTACCGCTTCGCCGCAGCCACCCGCCTCGCCGGCATCGCGCCGTCGTTCGCGTTGAAGCGCCTGGAGAAGGCCCTGCCCGCCTCCAAGGCACGGCTGGGCGTCGCTCTGCGCGCCATCTCCGAACCGTCGTACGCCGAACGGATGCGCGGCTGGTTCGCCCCGTTCACGGTGTCCGAGCGGGCAGAGCTGCTCGGCGGACCGGCGACGAGGTCGGTGCTGGCGCCGTACGAGAACGGGCGCGGGGACGCGTTGCGGCGCATGCTCTACGCCGACTCGCACACCTGGCTCGCCGACAACCTCCTCGAACGCGGCGACCGCATGTCGATGGCCGCCTCCCTGGAACTCCGCCCGCCGTTCCTCGACCATCGCGTGGCCGAGCTGGCGTTCTCGCTGCCCAGCAACGTGAAGGTCCGCGGCGGCACGACCAAGTGGGTCGTGAAGGAGGTGGCGCGCCAGCACCTGCCGGCCGACATCGTCGACCGGCCGAAGTCCGGCTTCAAGGTGCCGCTCGACGCCTGGTTCCGCGACGGCCTGCGGGACATGGCCTACGACCTGCTGACCGGGCCCACGTCGTTCGTGGGCAAGACCTTCGACCGGGCGGCAGTGCGCTCGTTGCTCGACGACCACGACTCGGGTGACCGCAACGAGCAGCCGCGCATCTGGACGCTGCTGTCTCTAGAGGTGTGGCACCAAACGCTCAGCTGGTAGCCCACATGTCGTCACGGCGTCTGCAAGTACCACCAACTCAACATCAACAAGCACTTTTCCACTACCAACTTGTTCGGTCGACGTCGAACAGGTTGGTAGTGGAAAAGTGCGATTCGATCAAGAGTTGGTGGTACTTGCAGACGCCATCAGCCAAACGCTCAGCTGGTAGGACGGTCCATGAACAGGGATTTCGTTGCCGGGGCAGGTGGGTGACCCGTGTACGTCGCCTCCTCCCGCCCGTCCAAGACCGACTTCCGCAAGCGGTTGCCGGGCACTGTCTTCGCGCTCGGCACGGTCAGCCTGCTGACCGACATCTCCGCGGAGATGATCACCGCCTTCCTGCCGGTGTACCTGCTGTTCACGCTGAACCTGGGCTACGCGCAGTTCGGCCTGCTGGACGGCATCTACACGGGTGCCACGGCGGTGCTGCGCCTGGTCGGAGGCACCGTCTCCGACAAGTTCCGCAGGCCCAAGGCCGTCGCCGCGGCCGGGTACGGGCTGTCGGCCGCGACCAAGGTGTTCTTCCCGCTGGTCGGCGCCTCTCCGTTCGGCATCGGCGCGCTGATGGCGGCCGACAGGGCGGGAAAGGGGATCCGGACCGCGCCGCGGGACGCGATGATCTCCCTCGCCACGCCCGAGGACCGGCTCGGGGCCGCGTTCGGCGTGCACCGGAGCATGGACACGTTCGGCGCGTTGCTGGGTCCGCTCATCACGTTCCTGCTGCTCTTCCAGATCGGGACCGTGCCGGGGCCGATCTTCGCGGTGTCGGCGGCGTTCGCGATCATCGGGTTGATCGTGCTCATCGCGTTCGTGCGGGACACGCCGACCGACAAGAAGCCGAAGGGGCCGCGGCCCTCGTTCCGGGCCGGGCTGAACCTGCTCACCGACAGGCAGTTCCGGCGGACGACCATCTCCGCCGGGATGCTGGGGCTCGCGACCGTGTCGGACGCGTTCGTCTACGTGCTGGTGCAGAAGGCCACGAACATCCCGCTCGGCTGGCTGCCGCTGCTGCCGCTCGGCACCGCGATCGTCTTCCTCGTCGCCGCCGCGCCGCTGGGGAAGCTGTCGGACCGGATGGGCCGCTGGCGGATGTTCCTCGCCGGCCACGCGCTGCTGCTCGGCGTGTACGCGCTGCTGTTCATCCCCGAGGGCGGCATGGGGGTCGCGATCGCGGCACTGCTGCTGCACGGCCTGTTCTACGCGGCGACCGACGGCGTGCTGTCGGCGAAGGTGAGCGAGACGGCACCGGAGTCGCTGCGCGCTTCGGGGCTTTCCGTGGTGCAGACGGGGCAGGCATTGGGCCGTCTGGTCTCGTCCGTCGCCTTTGGACTGCTGCTGCAGTTCTCGAGCTTCGGGACGAGCATCACGGTGGCGTTGGCAGCACTCACCGTGACGCTCATCGCCGCATACGGACTTAACCGCGAGACGCCAGCTTCTGCTTGATCTTCTCGAAGCCGCCCTTGCCGAGGACCTTCATGGCCGCGTTCTTGGCGGCCACCCGCCCGGAGTCGCGCAGGAACCGGACCGGCTGATCCACCAGACGGTCCTGCGCCACGGCGATCGTGCCCGGCGCGGACACGTCGTCCAGCGAGTTCCCGAACGACGCCTTGTAGGGCTCTGGCGAGACGAGCCGGCCGCGTGTGCGGTTCGACACGTTGCCGCCGTGCACGACCTGCAGCCAGCCCGGCGCCCCGCCCAGCTCCACCACGGGGAAGTGCAGGTGCATGTGGTTGTGCCAGTGCGCCCAGCACGTCACCGGCGCGTCCCAGCTCTCGCGGACCGAGACGAACGCGTTGTGCCGGTCCACCCGGTGGTAGAGCCCGCCAGGAGACTTGATCAGGCCGTTGACCAGGTAGTACGCCGCCGTGGTCGTGGGACGGGGAGCCGCGCAGAGGCGTTCCACGAAGTCGGCCGCGAGGCCGTCGTCGTTGTCCAGGTTCGTGGTGATGAGCTCGGAACCGGTCTGGGAGAAAAGCGACCGGATGTCCGACCTCAGTTCTTCCCGCGACACTTCCGGACGGTAAACGGGCGTGTACGCGTCACCGTGTGAGGCGATTCTGTCTTTGAGCCATTGCGGTGATTCGGGGTCGAAATAGATGAGCCAACGCGTCCGTTCGTCCGTCTGTGCGAGCACCGATGGCAGGCAGTAGCGCTCGAACAGCGCAACGCGTTCGGTCAGCCATCCTTCCTTTGCCCGGACGTAACTCTCAGCACCCTTCGAAGGCAGGTTGAAGCGCGTCAGGATGACGTGGTCGGCCATGACTCCCCTTACTCCGGTCATGGCCTACATCGCCTGGTGAGACCAAAACGTTGCGGCGCTAACGAATGCCTGGCGGTTCCGATACTCAGGTTGTGCCAACGCTTCCCACAGTGGACGTCGTGATCCCCTGCTACAACTACGCCCACTTCCTGCCGGCCTGCGTCCGCAGCGTCCTAGACCAGCCCGGTGTGGACGTGCGGGTGCTTGTGATCGACGACACGTCCTCGGACAACACACCCGAGGTGATGGCCGAACTGATGGCCGCCGACAAGCGCGTCGAGGGCTACCGGCACGAGGTGAACAAAGGGCACATCGCCACCTACAACGAGGGCCTGCTGGACTGGGCGACCGCCGACTACACGGTGCTGCTGTCCGCGGACGACCTGCTGGCGCCGGGAGCGTTGCAGCGCGCGGCCGAGGTCTTCGAGCAGAACCCCGAAGTGGGCATGGTCTACGGCCGCGTCGTCTACTACAGCGACCACAACGCGTTGCCGAAGGTCACCGAGCTTCCGGTGAGGTCGAAGGTCTGGCGCGGCGAGGAGTGGATCGAGAACCGCTTCCGCAGCAGCCGCAACGTGATCTCCTCGCCTGAGGTCGTGGTCCGCACCAAGGTCCAGCAGAAGGTCGGCGGGTACCGCTCCGACCTGCCACATGCCGGCGACCTGGAGATGTGGCTGCGCATCGCCGCGGTGTCCGACATCGGCTACGTCAGCGGCAAGCCCGGCGCGTACTACCGGGTGCACGAGAACTCGATGATGCGCACGACGTTCAAGTCGGTGTTCGCCGACCTCGAACAGCGCCGTGACGTGTTCGACCTCGTGCTGGAGCAGAACCCCGGCCTGCCCGCACGGCTCAAGACGCTGGCGCACAAGGCCATCGCGGCCGACGCGCTGTGGCGGGCGGTCCGGTTGCACGACCGCGACCAGCTCGACGGCACCGAGAAGGAACTGCTCGACTTCGCCCGCGAGACCTATCCGGACCTCGAAGAGCTACCGGAGCATCGCGCTCTGTTGCGACGCCAGAAGTTCAGCCCGTCTTTCCTCAACCGCACGCAACTCTTCCTCGCGCCACACGCCTACAAGAGGGCGAAGTTGTTCGTCGGAACTCAGCGGTGGAAGTGGCGGGGCGAGTGGTGACGACGCAGGAGGACACGGGTCAGCTCGAGGGCAAGGTCTCCTCGGCGATCCGCTGGAGCGCGATCAACTCGCTGCTGCAACGCCTCTCCGCGGTCGGCATCAGCATCCTGCTGGCCCGCCTGATCGCACCCGAGCAGTTCGGTGTGTTCGCGGTCGCCCTGGTCGTGCTCAACATCGTGCTGAGCGTCTCCGAGCTCGGCGTCAGCGCCGCGCTGGTCCGCCACAACGGCCCGATCGACGAGATGGCGCCGACCGTCACGACGCTGTCCCTCGCGTCCGGCACGCTGCTGGCGCTGATCTGCGCGGTCGGCGCGCCCTGGTTCTCCAACGCCATGGACGCGCCGGAGGCCGCCGGGGTCATCCAGCTCATGTCGATCGCCCTGATCATCGCCGGCGCGACCGCCGTGCCCGGCGCGATGATGCAGCGGAACTTCCGGCAGGACCACAAGTTCTACGCCGACACCGCCGCGTTCGTGTGCGGCACGGCTGTCGCCGTCGTGCTGGCGTTCATGGGCTTCGGCGCGTGGAGCCTCGCGTGGCAGCGGATCGCGCAGAACCTCTCCGCCGCGGTCATCATGTTCTGGCTCACCAAGGACAGGTTCCGGCCGGGCTGGAATCCGGCCCAGGCCAAGGAACTGCTCGCGTTCGGCCTGCCGCTCGCGGGGTCGAGCCTGCTGATCTTCGGCGTGATGAACGTCGACTACATCGTCGTCGGCGCGGTGCTCGGCACCATCCCGCTCGGCTTCTACCTGCTGGCGTTCAACCTCGCGAGCTGGCCGGTGGCGGCGTTCAGCGCCCCGGTGAGGAGCGTGTCACTGGCCGCGTTCTCCAAGGTGCGCGAGGATCCGGAGCTCTTCCAGAAGTCGTTCGGACGTGCCCTCGGACTCCTGGCGCTCGTGACGGTCCCCGCGTGCGTGCTCCTGGCCGCCCTGGCCGAACCGCTCATCCGCGTCGTCTACGGCGAGCGCTGGGCTCCCGCGGCGACCGCGCTGGCGTTGCTGGTGCTGCTCGGCGCGGTCCGGGTCGCCCTCGAACTGGGCTACGACTTCCTCGCCTCGGCGGGCCGGTCGCGAGCGATCCTCGTGATCCACCTGGTCTGGCTGGGCGCGCTGGTGCCGTTGCTGGCGCTGGGCGCGCACCTCGACGGCATCCGGGGCGTCGCGGCGGCACACGTGGTCGTCGCGGTGCTGGTCATCACGCCCGCGTACCTGATCACCTTCAAGCCCTACGGCATTCGCGCCGGGGCGCTCGGCACGCGTCTGCTGCGGCCGTTCCTCGGCGGCGTGCTGATGGTCGCGGTCGTGCTCGCGGTCCGGAACACGATCGACAGCCAGGTGCTGCAGATCCTGGTCGGCGGCGCGCTGTCCTGTCTCGCCTATGCGCTCGTGGTGTTCCCGATGCGACACGAAATCCTTGCGGTGCTGAAGAAGAGGGCGAGCGCGTGAGACGACTGAGGCAGGTCACGAAGATCGTCCGCGAGCAGGGCGCCAAACAGCTCGGCGTCCGGCTGCTGACCGCCGCGACCCGCAGGCTCGGTGCCGAGGGCGAGGAACTGCCCGTGCGGCTCGACGACGTCCGCAAGGCCGACGTCGAGGCGCGCAAGCCCGTGGTGATCCCGCCGATCCCCCACGACGGCAGGCTCGTCGTCAACTGGGTCACCACTCCCCCGTCGAAGGGTTCCGGCGGCCACACCACGATGTTCCGGCTCATCCGGCACCTCGAGTCGCTCGGGCACGAGTGCCGGCTCTACCTGTACGACACGTTCGGCAACACGGTCACCGACCTCGAGCCCGGTGTCCGCGCGGCGTTCCCGTTCTTCAAGGGCTCGATCCACGACGTGACGGACGGGATGGCGGACGCCCACGCGGTGTTCGCGACCGCGTGGATCACGGCGTACCCGGCGTTCAACGACCCCTGCGCGGGCAAGAGGTTCTACCTCGTGCAGGACTACGAACCGTGGTTCTACCCGTCCGGCGGCCTCTACGCGCTGGCGGAGAACACCTACCGGATGGGCATGCACGGCTTCACCGCCGGCCGGTTCCTCGCCGACAAGGTGCGCGACGAGCACGGCATGCCGGCCGACCACTTCGACTTCGGCTGCGACGCCGACAGGTACCGGCTCGGAGACGAGAAGCGCGACGGCATCGTCTTCTACGCGCGGCGCAAGGCACCGCGGCGCGCGTTCGAGCTCGGTGTGCTCGCGCTGGAGGTCTTCGCCGAGAAGCACCCCGACCTCAAGATCCACGTCTACGGCGAGAAGATCGGCGACCTCGGGCCGCAGTTCCTCGACCACGGCCTGGTCACGCCGGACGACCTGAACGCCATCTACAACCGCTGCTTCGCCGGGTTGTCACTGTCGATGACCAACGTGTCGCTGGTGCCGCACGAGATGCTCGCGGCCGGATGCGTCCCCGTGGTGAACGATGCGCACTTCAACCGCGTAGTCCTGGACAACGACCACGTCCGGTACGCGACGCCCACCCCGCACTCACTGGCGCGTGCATTGTCCGATGTGGTCACATCGCCGGACTTCGACGCGGTCGCCCGTGCGGCCGCGTCCAGTGTGGAGGGACGTTCTTGGGATGCGGCAGGACATGAGCTGGAAAAGGTGCTCCGCCGCGAACTCGCCGCATGACTCGGGGGAACGTTCGTCACATCACCGGAGACGGCGACGTGGCGTCGGAGATCAGCACCCTCGCGGGCTGCGAGCCGTCGGCGGGAACCACGTGAACGGCGGGGAGCTTGGCGTCCTTGGGCACCGCGGCGAACGCGAGCTCACCGGTGGTGAGCCAGGTCGCCTGGTCGTCGATGCCGGCCGTGCCGGGCAGCCGCGTCTCGGTGTTGGTCGCGAGGTCGAGCACCGCGAGGTCCCACGGCCCGAGGCGGCCGATGCGCTTCTTGTACGCGACCTTCGTGCCGTCCGGCGAGAGCGACGGGCATTCCGCGTCGCGTCGCAACGTCGTCACCGACTTGGTCGTGAGGTCGCCCTTCACCAGCCAGGTGAAACCGCCGCTGGCGAGCGTCGCGTAGAAGGTCCTGTCATCGGAAGCCACCGTCAAACCCCAGTAGTTGACGTCACTGGCCGTGTGCGGAGCACCCTCCACAGTGGCGGCGAAGTGTTCGAGCGACTCGACCGTCTCCCCCGTGCGCAGGTCGTGGAAACCGGTGCGGGTGGAGAAGCCGCCGGGCACGGAGTACGAGTCGCCGGTGACGAAACTGGTCCAGGACACCACGTTCCCGGACTGCGAGACCTTCGCGCGGCTCGGGATGCCCGGCAGCGGAATGGTCCTGACCGGCTTGCCGTCGCGGCTCACCACGGCCGAGTAGGTCGGGCCGGGACCGGACAGCTTCAGGCACACGCTCGTGCCACCGGCGACGTAGAACCGCTGGCAGACCAGCTCCGTCGGGGTGCGAGCGCCGCCGTCGGCGAGCTTCTCGACCCGGTTCTGACCACCCGCGAGATCGACGAAGAGAAGATCGCCGATCTTGGCCTGGGACACCTGTTCGGCGCCCGCCGGCCGGTTCGCGTCGGTGGCCGCCGTGACGACGTAAGCCGTTGTCCCACCGATGACCACGAGAATGGCCGCGATGGTCACGGTCAGTCGTCCTGCACGCATGTTGCCTCCTGGATTCCTCTCCTTCATCGCTCGTCAGCTACGGCCTGTAACAGTTGGCAGCTCACCCCGATTTTCAAAGCAGGCGATACCCTACGAACATTGCGTTCGCAAGACCGAGCCGCGGATCGGGGATTTTGATGGACTTCTGGGGAACCGTACGAGTGCTGCGGCGGCGGTGGTACATCGCCCTTCCCGCAGTGCTGCTCACCGGTGTCCTCGCGCTCTCCGTCTACATCACCGTCCCCACGCGGTACGAGTCGAGCGGCGTGCTGGTCCTCACCTCCCCCGCGGCCGGCGGCCGGTACTCGGAGAAGACCAAGCCCGAGGACGTCGTCAGGGTCAACCCGCTGCTGCAGTTCGACGGCAGCCTCACCACCACCGCGCAGATCCTCACCCAGATCCTCGGCGACCCGAAGACGGCGGAAGAGCTGGCGGGTGAGGGCTCCACGGCCGTCTACACCGCCAACACGGGTCCCGTCGGCGGCCCGCTGCTGTTCATCACGACCGAGGCCGACTCGGCCGAGACCGCAGAAGGCCTCGTCGGCAAGGTGCTCGAGAAGACCGTGGCGGAGCTCGCGGCGCAGCAGAAGGCGTTGAGCGCGCCCGAACAGACGTTCATCACCGCGCAGGTGCTCGTGAAGCCGACGACGGCCTCGGCCAAGATCGGCGGCAAGGTCCGGTACGTCGGCGCGGCGACCGTCGTGTTGCTGCTGCTGACCCTCGCCTCCACGTTCGCCGCCGACTCGATCCTGCTGAAGGCCAAGCGCCGCAAGGACGGCAAGGACAAGGACGCGAAGGACCCGGCACCGTCCGAGAAGGACACCACGCCGGCCCCCGTTCCCCCGGTCCGGCCGAACCCGCCGGTCAACGGCAACGGGGGCGTACCGCAGCGGCCCACGCCTCCCGGTGTGCCGAACGCGCATCAGAAGACCGTCATCATCGCCGCCCCCAAGCCCCCGAACCCGGCATGGCCGACGAAAGACGACTGACCGCCCAGCGAGCCGACGGCGCCACTCTGCTCATCTTCTACATGGTGGCGCTGCTCGTCGTCCCGGCCCGGTTCACGATCGCGTTCGTCCCGATCACGCTGCCCCCGGCGTTGTTCGTGGCGATGTGCCTCGCGGTGCTCTGGTTCGCCGCGCACCTCGTCGACCACCTCGGCCTCGCCAAGGGCCGCAACGCCGTCCGCACGATCCTCGCGATCTACGTGATC
The DNA here is from genome assembly GCF_033949925.1 of Lentzea kristufekii. Classification (NCBI taxonomy): domain Bacteria; kingdom Bacillati; phylum Actinomycetota; class Actinomycetes; order Pseudonocardiales; family Pseudonocardiaceae; genus Lentzea; species Lentzea kristufekii. The sequence continues at coordinate 424,248 of NZ_JAXAVV010000002.1, read as the reverse complement.
CTGCACCTGATGACGTACGCCCTCGCGACGCGGCGCTACCTGCCGATCGACGAGCTGTCGGTGTCGGACTCGGCGCTCATCAGGATCGTGTCGATGGCGGCGCTCGCGGTGTTCGTGTGCGACGCCGTGCGCAGCGGCGAGAGGCTGAGCCGTGCGCTGCGCGTGATGGTGGGCTGCCTGACGGTCAGCGCGTTCGTCGGCCTGTTCCAGTTCGGCCTGGGCCTCGACCTCGCGTCGTACATCACGCTGCCGGGCCTGCGCGTGCAGGACAACGGCTACTCGGCGCTGGAGTCGCGGTCGATCTTCTTCCGCCCGGCCGGCACCGTGAACCACCCGATCGAGTTCGGTCTGGTCTGCGTGCTGGGCGTGCCGTTCGCCGCGCACTTCGTGTTCCAGGCGAAGGACCGCGGCGAGCCCGTCGGCCGCTGGTGGACCGCTCTGTCGCTGCTGGCGCTGATGGCGATCCTGTCGCTGTCCCGCACGGCGATCATCGGCCTGGTGGTGACGGGCGTCGTGATGGCGATCCTGCTGCCCCGCGAACGAGGCCTGCCGCTGCTCGGCATCGGCGCGGTGTTCCTGGGCGGCGCCTCCATCGTCGTGCCGGGCCTGTTCGGCACGGTGACCTCGATGTTCTCCAACATCGAGGACGACCCGTCGTTCCAGGGCCGCACCAAGGACTACGACGGAGCCTGGCTGGAGATCGCCAAACACCCGTGGCTGGGCAGGGGCTTCGGCACCTTCCTGCCCTCGAAGTACACGATCCTCGACAACCAGTACCTGCTGACGATGATCGAGAACGGCTACCTGGGCCTGATCGCCTTCGTGCTGCTGTTCCTCGGCGCCATCTTCGCGGCGCTGCGGGCCCGCGCGCTGTCCCGCGACGAGGGCGTGCGCGGCATCGCCATGTGCCTGGTGGCCGCGATGCTGACGTCCGCGCTGGGCGCCGCCACGTTCGACGAGCTCGCGTTCAGCGTCGCGACCGGCATGACGTTCATGCTGATCGGCGTGTCCGGCGCCTTGCTGCGCATAGCCAGACAGGAGGCCGCCGTGCGCAAGGCGGCCGAGGTCAGTCCAGCCAGCTGAGCATGCTGCGCCAGGCAGGGGCGGAGAACGCGAGGACGTCACCGCTCGCGTTCTTCGAGTCCCGCACCAGGGCAGCGTCGGACAGGGCGACTTCAACGCAGGCGCTATCGGTCGTGTTGCCGCTGTAGGAGCTCTTACGCCAAGTCCGTTCGCTGGTCATGAAGATCCTCTCGAAGACTGCTGACGTACTCCGCCAGCATGTTCCGAGATTGTTCCTCATCCAGGGCTACCGCATCCAACTGTGCGAAGAGCTTCCTGCTCGACGTGACGGCTGAGGGCTCCTGCGCGAACACCTTGGCCAGATCGGTCTCCACGTAGGCCAGAGGCGACGCCTTGCCGAACTCGAACAGCTGGAGCGGGGTCCTGAGCGCGAGGCGAACGGCGTTCGCTGGCACGATCCGGACGAGGTCGGCGTTGAAGAGCAGACGCAGGTACTGGTCTTCCATGGTCCGCGCGTCGCCGATCCGCAACCGCAGAGCCAGTTCGTGCACGTAGAACACGCAATCGGGGCGGTACGGCCGCCGCCAGATGTTCTGCCGCTCCATGCGGACCTCGACGCCTTTCTCGATGGCTTCCATCGATTCGCAGTCGGCGTCCATGAACAGCGCACGCACATAGGCCTCCGTCTGCAGAAGGCCAGGGATCGACAAGACCTCGTAGCTGAAGATCTTCGTGGCCATCGCCTCGACCATGGCGAGCGTGCGCAGGTTCTCCGGCATCTGGGCGAAGTACAGGTCGAAGGCGTGCCGGTACCGATTGGTGAAGTCTTGCAGGAACTCGATGCCCTTCCCGCACGTCGCCAGGTACTGGGCGAGGTCGACCTCGGTGGGGCGGGCCTTGCCGGTCTCGATGTTCGAGACCTTGCTCGGGTCCCACCCCAGCTGGGCGGCCATCGCGCGGCCTCCGAAACTGGTGTTGTTCTCGCGCAGCCTGCGCAGTTCGTCGCCCAGATCCCGGCTGTACGCGGTGGAGATGATCGCAGTCATGCTCTTGGACCGTAAGCGTTGAAGGAACTCCATAGAACGGCTCGTTCGGGTGAAAACGGAGCTCGCTCACCGCCAGAACGGCAGGCAGACCCAGTAGGCGGCCGCCACGACCGGAACCATCAGGAACAGCACGGTGGCGGGCACGCTCGCGACCAACCTCGACGGCAGGCGCCGGGACAGCCCGGCCATCCGTTCTTGGAGGCGCAGCCGGATCCGGGGCGACGGTACCGCCGCCGTCCAGGTCGACTCCAGGGCTGCCTCGATCTCGGCGATGCGATTGCTCGCGACCTGGCGGACCGCCCGGATCCGCCACAGCATCGCGATCCAGCCGAGTGTCAGGGCGAAACCGAACGCGGCGAACAGCACGACCATCACCACGGGCAACCGGGGAACGCCGGCCGACGTCGCCGAGAAGGCGATCAGCGCACCGTTCAACGTGATGAGCAGGCCGCCCATGCGGAAGTAGACCTGGTCCTCGTGGAAGTAGTGAGCCGACAGCAGCTTGTACTCCTCCAGCAGCCAGCTCTCCTCGCGCTCCGTCACACCTGGTTGTCGTCGGCCGCAACCGGCTCGCTACACCGAAACTCGCTGTCCAGCCGCCGGACACGGTGATAGACAGCGGCGGTGCACAACACTCTGGCGTTCCCCGACCTGCTGCGACTGATCGAGGAGCGGACCGCCGCCTTCTGCGCCGCCATCGCCGCCGCACCCGACCTCGACGCACCGGTGCCGTCCTGCCCGGGCTGGACGCTCTACGACCTGGTCCAGCACCTGGGCGACGGCCGCCGCAAGTGGGCGGAGATCGTCACCGCGGGCCCGGCCGACGCTCCCCCGGCCCGCACCCCCGCCGTGGCACCGCGCGAGGACCTGGTGGCGTGGATGACCGAGTCGTCGCGGCTGCTGGTGGAAGCGTTGAAGGAGTCCGGCCCGGACCGCGGCTGCTGGGCGTGGTGGAGCGACTTCCAGTCGCCGCGGACCACCGGTACCGCCGCCCGCCACCAGCTCCAGGAGATCGCGGTCCACACCTACGACGCCCAGCTCACCATCGGCGCCCCGCAACCGTTGCCGGCCGAGGTGGCGCTCGACGGCGTGGAGGAGTTCCAGACGACCTGCGTCGCGACGACGTCACCGTGGCCGCATGAACCCACGATCGTCGACTACCACGCCACCGAGGGCCGTTCCTGGCGCGTGACGCTCGACGCCGAGGGCGCCCGAGTCAGTGACGTCCCAGGCACGGCCGACGCGACGTTCAGCGCCACGGCGAGCGACCTGGTGCTGTCCTTCTACGGCCGCAAGACCGCGGACGACCTGAAGGGCGAGGGCGACCACCTGCGCGTCTTCGACCGGCTCGTGGCCTGGGAGCCCGAATAACCGGCTCACCCGGTTCCGTACTCCAGTCCCACGGTGAAGAGCAGGTCCTCGAAGTCGTCGGAGTAGTAGGTGACCATGCCCGCGCCGTTGTGGTGGCCGACGGTTTCGAGCCCGCCCACGGGCATGGGCCGCCACCAGTACACCCGCGAGCTGAGCTGGTACGCGCTGTTCGCGTGGCACTCGGCGGCGAGCCGCCCGACCTCGTCCAGTGCCGCCAGCACGCCCGCGGTGTCGCGGTCCCGGATGACGTGGAAGACGAACTGGTCGCGGGCGGGCATCGCGACCAGTGCGCCGTGCGGCGCGTCGGCCACCCCGGTCACCATCTCGATGACCCACGGGATGATCAGCACCAGGGAGCCGACGTAGTCCGAACCCTGCAGGTAGTAGACGCCGTCGCCCTCGAGGAACTGGTCCGGCAGTTCCCTGGCCAGGTTGTCCGCGCCGGCGTCGTAGAGCTGGTCGAGACCGTGCCGGAGCACGTGCTCGTCCTTCATGACCACGATGGAGTCGGGCCGGTCGAAGGCGAGCACCCGGAGCAGGCCGGGCGTGATCTCGTCGGCGTAGGACGCGACCTCCGACACCCCGCTGTCCGAGGTGGCCAGGCGCAGGTAGGTGCGCTGGAGCACCAGATCGGTCGGCCCTTCGAGGTCGGCACCGTCCGCCGTCCCGAGAGCGATGGCCCGCCGGAAGTGGTCGTCGACCAGATCCGCCCACTCGTCGGCCGGAGTGCCGGCCAGTGCCGCCGAAAGCGACTCGAACCCGAGCTCGAGCTGCTCCGGATGGCTGACCTCGACGTGGTCCTCGTGGACGGCGATCCTCATGCCGATGAACGCCGGACTGCGGCGCGCCAGGTGCCGCAACCGGTCCTGTTGCGCGGTGGTGAGCAAATGCATCGCCGGGACGTTACAAGTCCTGCGGCCGCGCGTCCGGGTTTTGCGCGAAAGGCCGCCGAAGCATTGCTTCGACGGCCTTGAACGCGATGTCAGACGGCTTTCAGGCCGTCCGGGGTCTCCTCGTGCCGGATACCGCACTCGGGACACGACAGATCGTCTGAGAGCCGCACCCCGCAGGCGCAGACCCAGCCCTTCACCACGGCCGGGTTGCCCGCCACGAACGCGTGCGCGGGCACCGACTTCGTGATGACCGCACCGGCCGCGGCGAACGCGTGCTCGCCGATCTCGGTGCCGCACACCACGATCGCACCGGCGCCCAACGTGGCCCCGCGCCGCACCAGGGTGGTCTCCAGCGCGTCGCCGGTCTTCTTGACGTGGGCGCGCGGGCGCAGGTCGTTGGTGAAGAGCACGTTCGGGCCGAGGAACACGTCGTCCTCGCACGTCACGCCGTCGAAGACCAACGTCCCGTTCTTGACCGTCACGTTGTTGCCCAGCACCGCGCGCGACTCGACGAACGCGCCGTCGCAGATGTTGCAGTCACGGCCGACGCGCGCGCCCGGCAGCACGTGCGCGAACGCCCACACGCGCGTGCCGTCGCCAACGTCCTCGGACTCGCACAGCCCCTTGGGGTGCACGCGGACTCCGGTCATCGCAGCGCCTCCTTCAACGCCTCGGCCACGCGCGTCTGCTGGGCCTCGGTGATCTCCGGGAACAGCGGCAGCGACAGCAGTTCCCCGGCCGAAGTCTCCGCCACCGGGTACGAGCCGTCCAGGTGGGCGAACGCGCCGGTCTTGTGCAGCGGCGTCGGGTAGTGGATGCCGGCGCCGATTCCCGCGGCGTGCAGGGCGGACAGCACGCGGTCACGTTCCGGCACGCGCACGACGTAGAGGTGCCAGACGGGCAGGTTGCCGTCGAGCACGACCGGCAGCTTCACCCGTTCGACGTCGGCGAGCAGCTCGGTGTAGCGCTGGGCGGCGGTGCGGCGGGCCTGGTTCCAGCCCTCCAGGCGGCGCAGCTTCGCGGACAGCACCACGGCCTGCAGCGTGTCGAGGCGGCTGTTGAAACCGAGCACCGGGTGCTCGTACTTGCGCGGCGAACCGTGCTCGCGCAGCAGCTTCACCGACTCGGCGATCGCGTCCGACGTCGTCAGCACCGCGCCGCCGTCGCCGTACGCGCCGAGGTTCTTGCCGGGGTAGAACGAGGTCGCGGCGGCGGCACCGAGGCCACCGACGGCGACGCCGTTGCGGCGCGCGCCCTGGGCCTGGGCGGCGTCCTCGACGACCGGCAGGCCCAGCGGCAGCAGCTCGACCGGCGCGGCCTGGCCGTAGAGGTGCACCGGCACAACGGCCTTGGTGCGCGAGGTGACCACAGAGGACACCTGGTCGACGTCGATCAGCAGCGTGTCGTCCACGCAGTCCACGAGCACGGGCGTCGCACCGGCGCGGGCGACGGCCTCGGCCGTGGCGATGAAGGTGTTGGCGGGCAGCACGACCTCGTCACCGTGGCCGACGCCCAGCGCGCGCAACGCCAGCTCGATGGCGTCGGTGCCGTTGCCGACACCGATGGCGTGCGGAACTTCTTGGTAGGCGGCGAATTCCGACTCGAACCGGGCGACCTGGGGGCCGTTGATGAAGGCTGTCGTCTTGAGCACCTCGGCCCAGCCGTCGGCCACCTCGTCGGCCACCTGCTCGTGCTGGGCACGCAGGTCCACCAGTGGAATCTCGATCACGCGCTCTCCCCACGCAACGGGCGGGCCGGCACGCCGGCCCACGTCTCTCCTGCCGGAACGTCCTGCAGGACAACGGCTCCCATGCCGATCACGGCACCGGCGCCGATCTTCACTCCCTCGCGCACCAGGGCTCCCTGTCCCAGGTACGCGGCCTCCCCCACGTGCACCGACCCCGCGAGCGAGGCGCGACCGGCGAACGTGACGCCGTCCGACACCACGTCGTCGTGGGTGATCAGCACCTGTGGCATGGCCACCACGTGCCGTCCCAGCGCGAGCGGGGTCGTGATGACGACTCCCGCGAGCAGAATCGTTCCGGCGCCGACAGAAGCACCGGAGGTCACGGCCGCCGGGTGCACGATGGTCGCCCATCGTTCGTCCGGCAGGTCGAGCTTCCTGGCCACGTCCAGCCGGACCAGCGACCGCCGCGCACTCGCGATGCAGAGCACGACGGCCGCGTCCGGATGATCAGCCAGGAGGTCGAGCCCGCCCAGCACGGGCACCCCGTCGATCAGGGTGCCGTGCAGGGCGGTGGAGTCGTCGAGCGCCCCGAGGGGGTTCCACGTCTCCGGGAGGAGGCGGACCGCCGCGAGAGTCTCGCGAGCGAGTCCACCTGCCCCGATGAACAGCAGTGGCCTTGCGGTCACAGGTGCATCACTGGAACACCACGTCCACCCAGTAGTTGCCACCGTTGTAGGTCGTGGTCGGGAAGCCCGACCCGGCCGTGAACACACCGGCGGACGGTGCGGCACCCAGCGGCGGCGAGGTCACCGAGCCGAAGTAGCCGGCGTTCACCGCGTAGCGACCCGTGGTGGTCGTGTACGACGCCGTGTACGTCGTGTTGGCGGTGATCGCCACCGGCTGCGTGAACGTCAGCGTCTGCCAGCCGGACTCGGTCTCGTTCGAGAACGTGCCGGTGGCCAGGCGCTGGCCGTCCGCGGACCAGAGCGATCCGGTGTGGGTGCCGGTGTTGCCCGCTCCCTTGTAGAACTTCACGCCGGTGATCTGCCCGTTCGTGCTCGACGTGAACTTGACGCCCAGCTCGTACGCGCCGTTGTCGTCAGCCGAGGTCACCGTCGGAACGGTGGCCGCGCTGAACAGCGAACACGGGCAGGTCTGCGTCGTCGCCGACGTGAACGACCACGTGACCGGGTTGGCCATCATGTTGCCGAACGTGTCCGCGGCCTTGGCGGTCACCGAGTACACGGTGGACGCCGCGAACCTGGCCGCGGGGGTGAACGTGATCATCCTGCTGTCCGGCGAGAGCGCCCGCGTGCCGGCGATCTTCGCGCCACCGGGGTCGGTGACGTCGAACTGCGCCGAGTTGAGATCCACGGGCTCGTCGAACGACACGGTGATCACCGAGTTCAGTGCCACCTCGGACGCGCCGCTCAGCGGCGTGTGCGACTGCGCCACCGGAGCGACGTTGTCCGCGTTGGGCTGGTAGACCACGTCGACCCAGTAGTTGCCGGAGCCGTACGTCATGGTCGGGAACCCGCTGCCCGGCGTGAACACGCCGTTCGTCTCCTGCGGCGCCGTCAGCGGACCGGAGTTGACCGGACCCGTCCCGAAGTACCCGGCGTTCACCGCGTAGTGCCCGGTGGTCGTCGTGTACGAGGCGGTGTAGGTCTGGCCGGAGCTGACGATCACCGGCTGCGAGAACGTGAGCGTCTGCCAGCCCGTCGCGGTCTCACCCGTGAAGGTGCCCGTGGCGAGGCGCTGACCGCTCGAGTTCCAGAGACTGCCGGTGTGCGTGCCGGTGTTGCCGGATCCCTTGTAGAAGCGGACACCGGTGATCTGGCCCGACTGGGTCGGGGTGATCCGGACACCCAGCTCGTACGCGCCCGAGTCGTCGGCCGACGTCTCGTCCGGCACCGTCGCCGTGCTGAAGAGCGAGCACGGGCAGGTCGCGGTTGTCGTGGTCGTGGTCGTGAAGGTCCACTCCGCGGCGGCCGTCATCGCGATGCCGTTGACGTCCGCGATGCCCACGCGCGCCTGGTACTGCGTGCCGGGCACGAGCTTGCCGGACGGCGTCCAGGTGACCGTCTTCTGGTCGCCGGACAGCGACACCGAGCCGGACAGCTTGCCGCCCTTCGGGTCCTTCAGCCAGATCTGCGCCGACGCGGGGTCGACCGGCTCGCTGAACGTCGCCGTCAGCGCGGTCTGCAGGCCCACGTTCGTCGCGTTCACGGCCGGCGTGCGGTTCGTGATCGTCGGCGGCGTGGTGTCACCGTTGAGGCCGTTGCGGTAGATGACGTCGACCCAGTAGTTCGTGGCGTTGTAGGAGTTGTTCGGGAACCCGCTGCCGTACTTGTAGACGCCGTTGCCGCCGTCCGCGCCGTTCTGCAACGCGTGCAGCGACTGGTAGCTCGCCTCCTGGCCGTTGAAGTAGCCGGAGGTGACCGAGTACCGGCCGTTCGGGGCGTTGTACGAGACGACGTAGGTCGTGTTCGCCTGCACCTGGACCGGTGAGTTGAACATCAGCTTCTGCCAGCCGGACGTCGTCTCCGCGGTGAACGTGCCGGTCGCGAGCAGCAGACCCGTGGAGGTCCACAGCGAGCCGGTGTGCGTGCCGGTGTTGCCGGAGCCCTTGTAGAAGCGGACGCCGAGCACCTCGCCCTTGCCGTCGAAGCGGACCTTCGTGCCGACCTCGACCTGGCTCGTGTCACCGGCGTCGATCACCGCCGGTGCCGCGAAGTCGTCCCAGACCGTGCACGGGCAGGTCGCCGGGCGCGGCGAGCCTGTCGTGAACGTCCAGTTCGCCTGCGAGGACAGGTTTCCCGCCGCGTCCGCCGCCCTCATCGTGACGGTGTAGGCCGTGGCCGCCACCAGTGGTGCCGAGGGCGTGAACGTGATCGTGCGGGCGTCGTTCGAGATCGACTTGGTGCCCGTGACCGCACCCGACGGACCGGTCACCGTGACCTGGGCCGAGGCGAGGGTCACGTTCTCGTCGAACGTGCCCGACACCGTGGTGTTCAGCGCGACGGATCCGGCGTTGGCCACCGGGGACATCGCGCTCTGGATCGGCGCGCGGGTGTCGGGACCGGGGTCCGTCGCCCACACCACGTCGACCCAGTAGTTGGTGTGGTCGAACGTCTGGTTCGGGAAGCCGGCGCCGAAGCGGAATACGCCATTCGGTCCGTCCACACCGGACTTGAGGCCGGTGATGGGTTCCATGTAGGCCTGTTGCTGGAAGAACCCGCCGGTGTCGTAGGCGAAGCGCCCGGTCGGCGTGTAGTACGACACGATGTAGGTCGTGTTCGCGTTCACCGCGACCGGCTGCGGGAAGAGCAGCGTCTGCCAGCCCGTCGGGCTCTCGTTGGTGAAGGTGCCGGTGGCGAGCAGGTCACCGTTGCTCGACCACAGACTGCCGGTGTGCGTGCCGGTGTTGCCGGTGCCCTTGTAGAACTTCACGCCGCGGACGTAGCCGTTGCTCGCGGCGCGCCACTTCACGCCGAGCTCGAGCTGCGAGTTGTCGTTGGCCGAAGCGACCTTCGGGACCTCCGAGCCGGAGAACATGCCGCACGGGCAGGTCTTGGCGGTGACGCTCGGCGTGGCGGACACGGGCGTGGACAGGTTCAGCGAGTCGTCGACCGCGCGGACCCTGAGCTGTGCCGTGCCGGACTGGTTCGGCGTGTACGTGTAGCTCCACGACGTCTGACCGGCCTGCCAGTTGGCGTAGTGCCAGCGCGTGCCGCCGTCGGTCGAGACCTCGACGCCCGCGACCTTGCCGGCGGCGTCGATCACGGTGCCGCTGAAGGTGTAGGGCTGGCCGACCGTCGACTGCGCCGGCAGGGTCGTGATCTGCACGCCGGGTGCCGCGTTGTCGTTGATCGCACCGGAGATGACGAGCTGGTCGGCTCCCCACAGCTGGTAGGGCTGGACGCCCATGTCCGCGAGGAAGTTGACCGTCGCCTGCTTGATCCGCTTGTCCGATGTCGGCGTGTTGGTCGGGAACGCGTGTTCGTCGTCGACGCCCCACGCCCACTGCACCGTGCCGGCACCGAACACCAGGGCGCCGGAAGGCGCTCGATAGTACGTGATCGCGTGCGTCTCGGTGCTGGAGCCGTACTCGTCGCCGTAGTTCTTCAGGGCGTAGTAGCCGTCCAGGTTGACCGTCGTGCGCGACATCTGCGCGACGCCGGCGGGCTGGAAGCCGTTGTCGTACACGGTGTTCCACTCGTAGCCCAGCGTGCCGGGCTCGAACGTGTACGTGGTGCCCGCGGCGAGGTTCACCAGGTCGGTGTTGCGCCAGAGCCGCATCTTGCCGTACGCGGCCGGGACCTGCAGCGCGTCGTCACGCCGGCCGTTGACCGTGAACATGTTGCCGAGCAACGCGTTCTCGGGCTTGCCGCCGTCCTGAGGTGGGCTGTAGCGCGGATCTCGCCACGTGCCGGTCCAGGTGTTCTCGCCGTCGTTCTGGGCACCCTTCGTCTCCTTGTAGCAGACGATGGTGCGCCAGTCGGTCTGGGAGGAGTCGATGCTCTTCTCCCACTTCGTCTTCCAGAAGATCTCGTTGCCGGTCAGGAACGCCATGTGCACGCCCGCGTCACGGGCGGCCATCACGTTGTTCCACTGCTCGTTCGACCAGTACTCGTCGTGGCCGACCGCCATGAAGACCTTGTGGTTCTTGATCAGGTTGCCGCGGCGGGCGGAGTCCACGTCGGTCGTGTAGCTCATGTCGTACCCGTTGCGCTCCAGGAACCTGAGCATCGGGTACTCGGCGTTGAAGATGAAGTTCTCGTCGCCGTCACCGCCGGTGTACGGGCGGTTGTAGCTGACCTTGTACGAGCTGCCGCCCTGGCCGGGGCCGTCACCGAAGTAGAGGCTGTTGCCGCCGTAGCGGTTGTAGGCGACCCAGGTGGCGTCGGAGGTCTGGAAGAAGATCTTCGAGGTCGAGCTGTCGTCGCGGACGACGAACGCCATCTCGTTCTGGGCACCGGTGTCGTTGCGCGTCATGCGCACGTAGTAGATGCCGGAGACCGCGGTGGACGGGATGTTCCAGGTGACCGACACGGCCCAGTTGCCGCAGTCGATGAGCGCGGACGGCGTGTCCCGCAGACAGGGTGGCTGGTTCTGCGGCGTGTTGCGGTTGACCGTGCCCATGTACCGGGCGCCCTTGCCGCCGTACCAGCCCATCCGGTAGATGTCGAGCTTGTACGAGGAGGCCGACGTCAGCATCTTGAAGCTGACGGTCTGGCCGATGTTGTAGCTGATGTCCGTCGTGTACCCGAGGATCGCGTCGTCCCGGTACTGGGCCTGCCAGTTGTCCGCCCCGGTCTGCGTGTTCTCACACGCGACCTTGTTGGTGACGGGGAAGTCACACGGAGCGGCGTTGGCCTTCGGAGGGTTGAAGACGCCGAGCACGAACATCGTCGATGCGATTAATGCCGTGATCACAAGCACCCGCACGAGACGCGACTGCTGAGCCACCATTGGGTTTCACCTCTCGGACGGAGTTACCGTGTGTGATCCGCGCACTACGCTGGACAGCACAGGGCTGCTACTCCGAACGTCGGCGATCTGGTTAAAACTGTTACGTGTCAACACAAAAATGTTCCTGTGGGGGTTGAATCTTTACTTTTCAACCACGCACGGTCAACCGGGATGTGTGGAGAGTTTCCGACAACGCTGACACGACGGTGTCCTGTTCGGACTCGGTCATGTCGTGGAAGAGCGGAAGGATCAGCGTCCGGGCCGTGAAGGCCTCCGTCACCGGCAGTTCCGCGCAGGGGTGACCCTCGTAGGCGGGTTCGAGGTGTGACGCCATGATTCCGCGCCGTGCACTCACGCCGCGTTCGGCAAGGCCCGCAAGGACTTCCTGACGGTCCGCGCCCTCGGGCAGCCAGACCCAGAACGACTGGTAGTTCGTCGTGCCGTACTCGGGGTCCATCACCGCGGTGAGGCCGGTGTCCGCCAGCAACTCGTGGTATCGCGCGGCCAACTCACGGCGACGAGCGATGATCGCGTCCAGTTTGGACAGCTGCACCAGGCCGACGGCGGCCTGGATGTCGGTCATCCGGTAGTTGAACGCCGTCTCCAGGTACTGCTCGATGACGGCCGACCCGCCGTTGTGGCGGTCCGCGGCGGACACGCTCATGCCGTGTTCCCGCAGGCGCTTGAGCCGAACGGCCCAGTCCGGGTCGTCGGTGGTGACCATGCCGCCCTCACCGGTGGTGAGGAGCTTGCGCGGGTGGAACGACCAGGCGGCCAGCAGCGCGTTCGTGCCGACCGGCTTGCCCTTGTAGGTGGAGCCCGCGGCGCAGGCCGCGTCCTCGATCACCGCGATGCCGCGCGGTTCGCAGAACGCCTTGAGAGCGTCGACGTCCGCGGGCACACCGGCCTGGTGCACGACCATGACCGCGCGGGTGCGTTCGGTGAGCACCGGTTCCACTGTGGATGCGCTGATGTTGCCCGTCCCGGCCTCGACGTCGGCGAAGACGGGGGTCGCGCCGGTGTAGCGCACGGCGTTCGCGGTGGCGATGAACGACAACGACGGCACGACGACCTCGTCGCCGGGACCGATGCCCAGCAGGTGCACGGCGAGATGCAGGCCGGTGGTGCACGACGACACGGCCACGCCGTGGCTCGCGCCGACCGACGCGGCGAACGCCTCTTCGAACTCCCGGACTCGGGGGCCCTGCGCCACCCAGCCGGACCGGACGGCCTCGGCGGCGGCGAGCGCCTCTTCCTCACCGAGCAACGGCCGCATAACCGGAATCACTGGTACTGCCCTTCATCGGTGGTGGGTCTGGCATCTGCAAGTACCACCAACTGCGAGCCGGTAGTACTTGCGAACGCTCCAACTGGGGTGCTGTTCAGGCGTCTGCAAGTACCACCGACTGCGAGTTGGTGGTACTTGCAGACGCCCTGGCTGGGGGTGCGGCCGCGGCGCACGCCGACCTGGGGGTGTCGGCGGCGCCGCGGCCGCGGCTTTCGGGGGTGTTACCCGGCGTTCTGCTCGGCGGCGGCCTTCTCGGCACGCCACCACGCGACGAGGTCGCGCAGACCGCCGTCCATCTCGATCTCGGGCTTCCACCCGAGCTCGGTGGCCGCGAGGCTGATGTCGGCGAGCCGGCGCGTCACGCCGTTCACCTTGCGCTCGGGGCCGTGCTCCAGCGGCAGGTCGGAGTCCATCGCGGCAAGCAACGCGAGGGCGAGCTCCTTGAGCGAGGTCTCCTGGGAGGACGCGATGTTGTACACCGTGTCCGTGACCGGCGCCTTGGCCGCGAGGATGTTGGCGCGTGCGATGTCGTGCACGTGCACGAAGTCCATCGTCTGGGCGCCGTCGCCGAAGATGAGCGGCGACTTGCCGTCGACGATGCGCTCCATCCAGCGGATGAGCACCTCGGTGTACAGACCGTGGACGTCCATCCGCGGGCCGTACACGTTGAAGTAGCGCAACGCCACGTAGTCGAGGTCGTACATGGCTTTGAAGCTGCGCAACATGCCTTCGTTGAACGCCTTCGCGGCGCCGTAGAAGGTGTCGTTGTTGTACGGGTGGTGCCGTTCGTTGGTGGGGAACGACTCCGCGAGACCGTAGATCGACGCCGACGACGACGCGATGACCTTCTTCACCCCGGCGGCCGCGGCGGCCTCCAGGATCGTGAACGTGCCGTCGACCAGGCACTCCAGCGCCAGGCGAGGTTCCTCCGCGCACTGCGTGATGCGGATGGCGGCGAGGTGGAAGACGAGGTCCTTGCCCTCGGTCAGCTCGCGCACCAGCGCCTTGTCGTTGATGTCACCTTCGACGATGCGGACGACGCCGGACTCGAGCGCGGAGTCCAGGTTCTCCCGGCGTCCGCGCACGAAGTTGTCCAGCACGACGACCTCGGCCGCGCCGGCCTCGACGAGCTGGTCCACGACCGACGAACCGATGGTTCCGGCGCCGCCCGTGACGAGCGCGCGCTGACCGGTGATCGGCTGAGCCAGATCCTTCTGGGCCAGATCCTGGGAGGCCGACATCAAGAAACCCTGCCTTCGACTTGTTGAACGGGAACGAAGACCCCGCCGGAGCGCAGCGACTCCGACGCCGCCTCCAGCACCGCCAGCACGCGCAGACCCGCGCGGCCGTCGGTCAGCGGCGCGCGCTTCTCGGAGATGGACGCGGCGAACTCCGCCATCATCGACCGCAACGCCTCGCGTTCCACCAACGCCGGCGCGACCATGTCGCCGGTGCGGTAGGAGATCTTCTGCTGCTCCGGGGAGAGGTCGACACCCCGGTCGTAAATGGACAGTCGCTGTGCGGGATTGTTGTCGTCCCACACGACCGTGCGCTGCGAACCGCCGATGACCATCGTGCGAATCTTCGTCGGCGACAGCCAGTTCACGTGCACGTGCGTGATCGCCCCGTTGGACAGCCGCACCGTGAGGTGGCCGACGCACGCGACGCCCGCGCCGATGGGGTCGGAGCCGTGCGCCGAGACCTCCACCGGGCGAACGTCGTCGGGCAGGATCGCCTCGAAGATCGACAGGTCGTGCGGGGCGAGGTCCCACAGCACGTCGACGTCCGGCTGCACCAGACCGAGGTTGATGCGCACCGAGTCGATGTACTGGATGTCACCGAGGTCGCCGCCGCGGATGATCTTGCGCAGGTGCTGCACCGACGACGTGTAGGCGAAGGTGTGGTCCAGCATCAGCGTGAGGCCGCGCTGCTCGGCGGTCTCGACGAGCTTGAGGCCGTCCTCGAAGTTGGCCGCGAGGGGCTTCTCCACGAGGACGTGCTTGCCGGCCTCCAGCGCCGCGAGGGCGACGGGCAGGTGCGTGGCGGCGGGGGTGGCGATGGCGACCGCGTGGACGTCCGGGTCGGCGAGGACCTCGTCCAGCGACGCGGTGGCACGGACCGTCGAGTACTGGCCCAGCACGCGCTGGGCCTTCTCCACGTCGAGGTCGCACAGGTAGCGCAGGTGCAGCGCCGGCGTGGCCTGGGCGTTGCGAACGAGGTTCGGCCCCCAGTACCCGGCACCGATGACAGCAAGGCCAATCACGTCTTGGTTCCCCATCAGTAGGCCCCCTGGCCGCCGAAGACGGCACGGAAGGTCTTCCACATGATCACGAGGTCGAGTGCGAGCGACCAGTCCTCGACGTAGCGCAGGTCGAGGCGGATCGACTCCTCCCACGAGAGATCGCTCCGTCCGCTCACCTGCCACAGACCGGTCAGGCCGGGCTTCACCAGCAGGCGGCGCCGCACGTCCGAGGAGTACTTCGCGGTCTCCTCCGGTAGCGGCGGACGCGGGCCGACGAGCGACATGCTGCCCGCGAGGACGTTGAACAGCTGCGGTAGCTCGTCGATCGAGTAGCGGCGCAGGAACGTGCCGACCTTGGTGATGCGCGGGTCCTTCTTCATCTTGAACAGCACGCCGTTGCCTTCGTCGACGCTGGCGAGCCTGGCGCGCAACACGTCGGCGTTGGTGACCATCGTGCGGAACTTGATGATCGTGAACGGCACACCGGTCTTGCCGACGCGCTTCTGGCGGTAGAACACGGGACCGCGGCTGTCGATCATCACGAACGCCGCGACGGCGAACATGAGCGGTGCCAGCAGGACCAGGAGGACGAACGCTCCGACGCGATCGACGACTTCCTTGACCAGACGGCGGAATCCGCTCAGCGCCGGTTCACTCACACGCAGCAGCGGCATGCCGAGCACCGCGCTCATGTGCAGTCGTGGGCCGGCGACCTCCATGAGACCGGGCGACACGACCATTTCGGCACCGGAGCCTTCGAGCGCCCACGCGAGCTGCTGGAGACGGCGAGGTGTCCAGTAGGCGTCGGGCGTGACGGCGACGATGCGGTACCCACCGCGGCGGACGTGCTCGGCGAGCTCGCGCAGCTGGCCGACGACGGGCACGCCGTCGACATCGGTGCCGGAGCGGCCGCGGCCGTCGATCGTGCAGATCGCGTCCACGCGCCAGCCCAGGTGGGCTACGCGCTTGGTGCGGTGGATGAGGTCCTCGACGGTGTCCAGGTTGCCGGCGGCGAGGACCGAGAGCAGGAATCGTCCTTCACTGCGGCCGCGGTGCAGCGGGCGGCGCAGGAGGTAGCGCATGGGAAACGCGACCAGTGCGATCGCGGGAACTACGACGAAGATCCACAGGCGGGCGCCGGGGATGTCGACGGCGAGCGCTCCGAGGCCGAGCGCCACGACGGCACCGAACAAACCCCGGCCGAGTCTTCGGAACTCCTCGGCTCCCTGGCCGAGAACGGTCGGTGTCCACACGCGGTTGATGGCGAGCGAACCGACCACGACAACTACTGTGAGTATGTCCAGCAATGCAAGGGAAAGCGGGCCGAAGGCCGTGTGACGCATGCTCATGACGGCGCCGACGGCGATGACGACCAGGACGACGGTCAGCACATCGGCGGTGATCACGGCATATCGGTAGCGACTTTCCCAGCGCGCTACGGGTGGATGGGTCTGTCTGTGTTCCGACAGCGTGTTGAGCGTGGAGCGCAACCCGTCGACGTCACGGGTGGCGCGGACCTGCTCACTCATCGTTCTGATCTCCCCGGCTCAGCGGCGATTCCGGACGTGCACGAACGCAGGTCACCCCGAGGACCTTCAAACTTCGGACTTCGTGATCTTCGGCAAGGCCGTCGTTCAGGCTCGGCCGCCGAAGCTCGCAACCGGTGATTCGTATGTTCCGGCATCCGCGTTACAGACCCCGGAAAAAAGTTTCCCGATGCCCGAATACCGGACGTGACGCGCGTCTCACGGTAGCGAAAACGTGGCGACGCAAGACGATTCCGGATGTCCACAAGGGACATAAAGGTTACGTATGTCCCGAGGTAATCGTTCAGATCAGGTCTTCAGGCCCTAGTCTGATCGACTGCGCTTGTGCATGTACTTACCGCTGAACGGAGTAATACCTTACGGCCGAACGGAAATGCGCACCTCGTCACCATCGACGACCACGATGTCGCCGTGGCGCAGCTGCGCCCCGCGCCGCAGCTCCACAGAGCCGTTGACGTGGACTTCTCCGTCCTCGATGAGCACCTTCGCGTGCCCGCCGTCCTCGGCCAGCTGCGCCAGCTTGAGGAACTGTCCTAGCCTGATCGGCTCTTCGGAGATCTCGACCGTCCGCATGAGCCCATCATCCCAGTAGGGCGTGCCCCACTGCTCGCTCGGGGGCGCACACCAGCGCGTTCGAGTGAAGGCGTTGACAGCCTTGGAGGCATGAAGACTTCGAGGGGGTACGCCGCCTGGCTGGCGGTGTCGGGATTGGTCTGCGTGGCGATAACGATCTTCGCGGCGAGCGCGTACGTCACGCTGGACATGGGCCAGGCGAGGCCGGCGCTGCACGGACCCGTCCACTACGGCGTGCTGGTCGCGCACATCTTCACCGGAACGGTCGCGGTCCTGGCGGGTGTATCGCAGTTCTGGCCGGGCCTGCGCGCCCGCCATCCGCGGGTGCACCGGGTGATGGGGCGCGTCTACTTCGCGGCGGTCCTGCCGTCGTCGTTGCTCGGCATCGCGTGCGCCCAGCTGTCGCTGTACGGGCTGGCGTCGTCCGGGCCGCTGACGGTCCTGTCGGTGCTGTGGTTCGTCAGCGCGGTGTACGGCCTGAAGACGGCACGGCGGCGCCAGTTCGGCGAACACCGCATCTGGATGATCCGCGGATTCGCACTCACCGGCGCCGCCGTGACGGGTCGCCTCTGGGGCCTTGCTCTCGGCGCACTGGTGCCCGACGGGGACGGGCTGCTGCTCTTCGCCACCGCGAACTGGCTGTCGTTCGTGGTGAACCTGCTGGTGGCCGAGTGGTGGATCCAGTCGCGGGGTTACACCCGGACCTTGCCCTCCGTGGCGCTCAGGCCGAGCATCTCCAGCAAGTCGGCGCAGTCGAGCGCGTCCGTGGCGTGACAGGCCACGGTGCGTGCCGCCTTGCTGTTCTGAATCGTGCTGTGCTCCTTTTCCAGAGCCTTGGCCTCGGCGAAGGTGCCGGTTTCGGGCTCGGCGATCGCGGGACGCGCCCAAGTCATGTCGTGCCTGCTTCCGCATCGGGGGATCTGGTCATCATGACAACTAGGTGACCGAAACACCAGAACCTGTGCTTACCGTAATCGATCACCCACGCTGCGTGTTAACCGTGGAAGCGATTTCTCGAAACCAGACCCGAACGATTTCAGCCGGGATCCGGCTTTACCGGCCGTACCTCAGCACCGACTCCACTTCGGTCACAAATGCGACCAGCCGTTCGTCGTCCACATCGTCCGGCGTGGGACCGTCCACCGCGAGCCGTTGCAGCGCAACGGAAGTGGTCGCACTCTCCCGCGCCAGGCGGCGGAACCCGAACGTCGCCTCGTACAGCGACATGGCGGTGCCCAGAGCGGCGAAAGTCGTTGCCACGAAAGCCCACATGGCCCTGCGCGGCCCGTCCGCCATGCCGATCGCGGCGGCCGCGGCGGCGGCGATGAACAGCGCCGCGGCGAGCGCGACCGTCCACGTGCGGGCACGGGAGTAGCGCTTGCGGCTGCGTTCGAAGTGGTCGAGCCGGTCCTGGAAGCGGTGGCGGAGGTAGGCCTCGACGAACTGGGCCTGCCTGAGTTTGTCGCTCATGTCCTGACCACCTCGTGCTTGCGGTTGCTGACCGCGGCTTCCAGGTCCGCCACCTTGTCCAGGCGCTCTTCCTCCGTGGCGGGCGCCACAGCGGCGAGGTGCGCGAAGTACAGCGCCCTCAGGCGCTCAGCGCGTGACCGGGCCGTCAGGTACTTGTCGAGCGACTCGCGCTTGCGCGCCACGATCGTGATGGCCGCGGCGAACGCGCCGCCCGCCACGACGAGCACTCCTGGCCACGGCGTGTCCTTCAGCCACGTCTGCAGCGCGGCGAACACCGTCGTCGTCAGGCCGCCCGCGATCGCGAGAACGGCCGTGAGCCGGTAGCGGTTCTGCTCGACGTCGGCTTCCGCGTCGAGTTCCTGGAACGTCGGCGCGACGACCTGGTTCGCTTCGTGGATGGCGTCCGCGAGCATCGGGTACGCGACCACGAAACCGGGATCGACCAGAGGCCGTGCCTCGGGAGCCCTGTACCGGAGCTTGGGCAGGATCCGCGGCGGCTTGACGGGCTTTTCCTTGCCCAGCAACCGTTCCAGCGCGGTGACGGCCTTGCCGGCACCCTCGTCCACGTGGACGATGAAGATCTTGCCGCTGCGCACCAGCACCGCGAGGTCACCGGTGAGGTCGCCGGTCGCGATGCGGTCCGCGAGGCCGCCCGTGCCGGCGAGCACCAGCAACGGGTTGTCGCCGCTGAGGTGGTCGACGACCTCCTGCTCGCTCTCGCCTCCGACGACGAGAGCGACGACGGGCTTCTTGTGGCGCACGGCGTCGATCGTGCGGAACAGCACCGGCGTCGCGTCCGTCCACTCCGAACCGGGGACGATGACGGCGACGCTGTGGTTGGGTTCAAGCGGCACCTGACCGTTGGTGGCGCTCTCGGTCAGGTCGTGCACCTTGCTGCTCGGCGCGACCCCGATCACGACGGGCCAGCGCTGCTCGCACGCCTGCAAAGCCATGCCCAGCAAGTGGACAACGCCTCGGTCGGTGCCTTCGGTGACGAACACGGCGCCGTTGCGCGCCGCGGTCACGACGACGGATCTGAGCACCGGCAACAACTTCGCGGCGAGATCCGTCTCGATGTCTTCTGTGGAGCCGAAGACCGAGATCACCGTGCGGCCCCGGGGCAAGCCGAGGGCCTTGGGTTTGATGTCGGCGTCCGGCTGGGACAGCCGTTTGACTGTCGGGCCGCCTGCTGTGGGCATGCCGCGCACCATAACGCCGTGATCGATCGAGGGCCAGAGCCCGTTAGACCTCATCCTCGTCGTCCACGGGGACTTCCCGGCGCTGCTCCTGGGCGTCGGCCTCGTTCGCCTCCAGCGGCGTGTCCGACGTCTCGACCGGCTCGTGCGGAACGACCTCGCGCAGCTGCTCCTGCACGTCCGCTTCGGGTGCTTCGGGATTCATGCCGTGCGGTTTCCCTGCGGCGCGCTCCTCCACACCTGCCGGGTCAGTTCGCCGAGGTCGGCCAGGTCGTCGAGGACGGTCTCGGCCCCGGCCCGGCGCAGGTCGTCCGCGTCGCTGCGCCCGGTGGCCACGGCGACCAGCCGCACACCCGCCTTCGTCGCCGCGTACACGTCGTGCGGCGTGTCGCCGATGAGCACGACCTCGTCGTGGGTGAACGGCCGGATGCGCTGCGCGCGTTCGCGGGCGAACGTCACCAGCTCGGCCCGGTCGGCGTGCTCGTCGCCGAACGCGCTGACGTCCCAGTCGACCAGGTGCGCCAGGCCGAACTCCTCCAGCTTGATCAGCGCCACGCTCCTGAGGTTCGCCGTCAGCACGCCCTGGTGCACGCGCGGGTCGTCCGCGAAGTGCTGGAGGGCTTCCAGCGCTCCCGGCAGCACCTCGCCGTGGCCGGGCAGCTCGGCGCGCCTGGCCTCGAAGGAGTTCGCCAGCGCGTTGGCGAGGAGCTGGGCCGCCTCCTCCGTGTGCTCGATGCCGTGCAGGCGCAGCGTCTCCTCGATGATGTCGACCTCGGTGCGGCCGCCGAGGTCGACGGGGCCGCTGAGCTGCCTGCCGAAGGCGCTCTGGAACGCCTCGCGGTACATCAGTCCGCCGAAGCCGCGCGCCGAGATCAGCGTGTTGTCGATGTCCCACAGCACCAGCAGTTCAGGCCCGGTCACCGGACCACCACCCCTCAACGCGTAAAATCGCTGCTCATGACCTCGATCGACCCCGCAGAGCTGGAAGTCTGCCTGCGCGTGCTTGCCCAGGTCGAGGACCTGCCGGCGGAACACGACGACGCCGTGCGCGTCCGCCGGGCCACCGCGAAGATCTTCAAGGCCGCGAAGAAGTTCCGCAAAACCGAGCGCAAGGCCGCCATCGTGGCCAACGACCGCGCCGTCACCGCGCTGACGGCCACCGGGTCGCCGGACCGCATCGACGACGAGACGCAGGGGCTTCCCCTCGTGTCGACCGCTCAGGGCGCCACGGCGGGCACGTTGCTGCGCGCGCGGTCCTGCTACACGTGCCGCACGAGGTTTGTCGAGGTAGACGCCTTCTACCACAACCTCTGCCCCGCCTGCGCCGCCTTCAACCACGGCAAGCGCGACGCCCGCACGGACCTGTCGGGCCGCAACGCGCTGCTGACCGGCGGGCGGGCGAAGATCGGCATGTACATCGCGCTGCGGCTGCTGCGTGACGGTGCGCACACCACGATCACCACCCGGTTCCCCAAGGACGCGGCGCGGCGGTTCGCCTCGATGCCCGACGCCGCCGACTGGATCGACCGGCTCAAGATCGTCGGCATCGACCTGCGCGACCCGGCCCAGGTGCTGGCGCTGGCCGACGAGGTGGCGTCCCGCGGACCACTCGACGTCCTGATCAACAACGCCGCCCAGACCGTGCGCCGGTCCCCCGGGGCGTACGCGCCGCTGGCGAACGCCGAGCACGAGGCGCTGACCGGGGACGCCCGCCGTCCCGAGCTGATCTCGTTCGGCGGGCACGGCCAGCTCGCGCTGCCCGGCACCGCCGTGCCCGAGGCGCACTCGGTGACGACGCTGGCGCTGATGGCGGGCTCGAAGGACATCGACGCGGGCGGCCTGGTGCCGGACACCGCGGCGGTCAACTCGTGGATCCAGAACGTCGACGAGGTCGACCCGGTGGAGCTGCTGGAGGTGCAGCTCTGCAACTCGACGGCGCCGTTCCTGCTGATCTCGCGGCTGCGCGCCTCGATGGCGAAGTCGTCGTACCGCCGCAAGTACGTGGTGAACGTCTCGGCGATGGAGGGCCAGTTCTCCCGCGCCTACAAGGGTTCCGGGCACCCGCACACGAACATGGCGAAGGCCGCGCTGAACATGTTGACGCGCACCAGCGCCGAGGAGATGCTGCAGTCCGACGGCATCCTGATGACGGCCGTCGACACGGGCTGGATCACCGACGAGCGCCCGCACCCGATGAAGATGCGGCTCGCCGAAGAGGGCTTCCACGCCCCGTTGGACCTGGTCGACGGCGCGGCGCGGGTGTACGACCCGATCGTGCGCGGCGAGGCCGGCGAGGACCTGTACGGCTGCTTCCTGAAGGACTACGCGCCCAGCCCCTGGTGAGGTGTCGACACGCGAGCGCTTTTCTCTGTCTCTTATACACATCTCCGAGCCCACGAGACGGTCCGCTTCATCTCGTATGCCGTCTTCTGCGTGAAAAGGGGGGGGGGGGGGGGGGGGGGGGGGGGGGGGGGGGGGGGGGGGGGGGGGGGGGGGGGGGGGGGGGGGGGGGGGGGGGGGGGGGGGGGCCGCCGCCGGCCCCCCCCCCGCCCCCGCCCCCCCCCCCCCCCCCCCCCCCCCGCCCCCCCCCGGCCCCCCCCCCCCCCCCCCCCCCCCCCCCCCCGGGTGTTTTCCCTCCCCGCCCGCGCTATCCCCCGGTCCCCCCACCTCACCAACTCGGCTTCTAGGAATGTCACGGTGAAGTGTTTTTGGTGACACACGTGTCCGAGGTACCCGTCGGACGCACCCGAACGAGCCCTTTCGTCAGGTCACAGGTCTATTTGAACACCTGTTCGAGTACTCATTTGTCATGAGGACTGTGTGGCGGGGAGCACTTCGGTTCGGGATGACGACGATGACGGTGCGGCTGGTGTCCGCGGCCACCGAACATCGCAGCAAGGTGCACCTGGTGCACCGCGAGGACAGCGGCCGCGTGCGCCACCAGCAGGTGTGCGGCGAGTGTTCGTTGCGGCTGGCGCCGGAGGACATCGGGCGGGGCTACGAGCTCGACGACGGCCGGATCGTGCAGATCGACCCGGGCGACCTGCCGGCGCCGGAGGACGGCGTGATCGACGTGCAGCAGTTCGCGCCGCAGGTCGACGTGGACCCGGTCGCGCTGCACCGCAGCTACTACCTGGAGCCGGACGACCTGGCCGTGCGGTCCTACGTGCTGCTGCGGGAGACGCTGGAGCGGACCAAGACCGCCGCGATCGTGAAGTTCGCGTTGCGCGGCAAGGAAACGCTGGCGGCCATCCGGCCGCAGCACGGGGTGCTGGTGCTGCACACGCTGCTGTGGCCCGACGAGGTCCGGGAGCCGCACTTCCCGTTCCTGCACCGCGACACCGAGGTGCGCACCGGCGAGCTGGCCGCGGCGGCGGCGCTGGTGCGGGCGCAGACACGTCCGTTCCGGCCGCACGACTACCCGAACACGCACCACGAGGCCTTGCTGCACCTGGTGGAGGCGAACGTCTAGGCGGCACCTGATGGTGCGGGCGTGCGACCCGCGAGTCGGGGATGAACGCGGGTCGCACGCCCGTTCTGTCAGGGGGCGGCGCTAGCATCGGCAGCCATGCTCGCCAGCCCGTCCGATCTCGTCGACCTGCTCGAATGCGAGCACCGCAGCTTCCTCGCTCGTGACGAACGGCGTGGCGACCCCTCCGAACTGCACCTCGCCGCTGCCCGGACGGCCGCGGAGATGCGGTCAGGCAAGGACCTGATCGAGCACGCCGTGTTCTTCGACGGGGTGTTCCACTGCACCGCTCAGACCCTCGTGCGCACGGCCGACGGCTACGAGCCGTGCGACGAGGCCTCGGACGCCACTCCCCTGGCCGTGTTGTCGCTGGTCGCGGCGGCGCAGGCGCTGGGTGCCGCTCGGGCGCACCTGATCGTCGACGGCCGGCGGACGTCGTTCCGCGTCGCCGACTTCGTTCCCCTGGTGGGGCGCCTTCGGACGCGGCTCGCGAAGCCCTCACCGGCACCGAAGCGGTCGTGGGGTGATGTGCGGGCGGCCTGCACCGGGTGCCGGTTCGCTCGTCACTGCGCCTCCGGTCGTGAGGAGGCGCGGGACCTGTCGTTGGTGGCCGGGCTTCGCGCCGACCAGCGGCGGAAGCTGGTTTCAGCCGGCATTGACACGATCGACGCGCTTGCGGTGACCGAGGAGCGGCCCGCGACGTTGTCTCCGGCGAGCTTCACGGCGCTGACCGCGCAGGCCCGGCTCCAGGTGCAGCAGGAACGCACGGGCGTCATCACCTACGAGGTCGTGGCGCCGGAGGCGTTGGCGAACCTGCCGGAGCCCGCCGAGGACGACGTGTTCCTGGAGGTCGACGGCGACACGTTCCGGACGCCGGGCTGGGAGGGGACGTTCGAGGAGTTCGTCGACCGGACGCCGGTCGGCACGGTCTACCACTTCACGCCGCACGACCTCGCCGGGCGGGCCGCCAGGACGGCGACGCGTGAGTCCGAAGTGGACGAACTGGTGCGGCGCTGCGTCGATCTCGGCGCGCTGACGCGGCGGGTGCTGCGGGTGTCCACTCGGGAGTACACGCTGCCCGCGCTGAAGCCGTTGCTGGACGACGAGGTCCCCACTCGCGGACTCCGGGATCTGCTCGTGCGGATCAAGGTCGAGCGCGAGATCGAGACCACGCCGCCGCAGGAGCGCGACGAGGCTGCGTTGGAGAAGGCGGCCGAGCGGGCGCGCCGGATGGCGGCGTTGACCGAGCCGTTGCTGGCGGAAGGGCATGACCTGTTCGCGGCGACGGTGGGCTACCACCGGCGTGAGGCGAGTCCGGCGTGGGGTGACTTCTTCCGGCAGGCCCTCGCGCCGATCTCCGATCTGGAGACGGATTCGAACTGCGCGGTGCCGATCACGCTGAAGGCCGAGGACTGGGTGCCTCCGGCCGGGCGGGTCCGGACGCACAAGCGGCAGGTGCACGCGCGGATCGACCCGGAACGCCCGCACCCGTTCGGTTCGGGCGAGCAGGTCCGGTTGCTCTACCCCGGCAACGTGACGCGCAACGCCGTGGTGGCCGACGACAACCCGTACGAGCTGGTGCTGACCGAGAGCAACTCGCAGGAGCACTCCGAACTGCCGATCGCCGTGCTGCCGGGCAGTCCGGTACCCGCGTCACCCAAGGACGAGGCCGTCGCAGAACTGGCCGAGCAGGCCGTCGGCCTGCTGCCGCTGCTCCCCCGCAACCCCGGCATCGACCTGTTGCTGCGCACACCGCCTGTGCAACCGTTGCCGCAGCACGACGACGTGGTGCAGGCCGTGATCAAGGCCGTCGACCAGCTCGACGGCGGGACGCTCGCCGTACAGGGACCGCCCGGCGCCGGCAAGACGTACCTCGCGACCAAGCTCGTGCGGCACCTGATCGACCAGGGCAAGACCGTCGCGGTGACCTCGACGTCGCACAAGGCCGTGGAGAACGTGCTGTCCTCAGTGGATCCCGACATCCCGATGGCCAAGCGTCCCAAGGAGAAGAAGCCCGAGGAGGGCCTTCCGTGGGACCAGCCGAAGAGCAACGGCGCACTGGCCCAGTGGCGTGAGGAGCACCCGCAGGGTCACCTGGTCGGCGGCACGGCGTGGACGTTCTCCAACGCCGTGATCAAGGCACAGCCGTTCGACGTGATGATCATCGACGAGGCCGGTCAGTTCGCGCTGGCCGACGCGGTGGCGGTGGCGACGGCCGCGCGCAACCTCGTGCTGCTGGGCGATCCGCAGCAGCTGCCGCAGGTCGTGCAGGGCGTGCACCCGCCCGGTTCGGACGCCTCGGCACTGGGCCACCTGCTCGGCGACGCCGACGTGATCCCTCCGCACCTGGGCTACTTCCTGGCCGAGACGCGGCGGATGCACCCGGCGGTCTGCCGTCCCGTGTCCGAACTTTCCTACGCCGGGCTGCTCCATTCGCACGAAACGGCCGCCCACCGGTCGATCTCCGGCATCGAGCCCGGGATCTACCTGCGCGAGGTCGACCACCGGCACAACATCACGTCGTCCGTCGAGGAAGCCGAGGCCGTGGTGGACACGGTGCGCGCGATCGTCGGTCGCACCTGGACGGACAACGGCAAAACGCGCGAACTGACCGATGCGGACATTCTCGTGGTGGCGCCGTACAACCTGCAGGTGCGGGTGATCCGGCGCAGGCTGGCCGAGGCCGGGTTCGAGGGCACGCGGGTGGGCACCGTGGACCGCTTCCAGGGTCAGGAAGCACCTGCCGTCATCATGTCCATGACGTCGTCGTCCACCGTGGACCTGCCCCGTGGCCTGGACTTTCTTCTATCACGCAACAGGCTGAACGTGGCACTCTCCCGCGCCCAGACACTCGCCGTGATGATCTGCTCGCCGCGCCTGCTGGACGCCGACGTGCGCGGCGTGGAACAGATGCGGCTGGTCGCGGGCGCGATCGGCCTAACAGAAAACATGAGGATCTTTCCGTGGTGACACCGTAGCGTTGTCATACAGTGACCTTTCGAACGCTCTGTGTTGTTAGCGTGACGCGATTCACCCGGTCGGGTGATTCAGATCATGAATGTTGCTCGACCCGCCACGCATCAAACAGAGCAGGAGAGATTCGTTGGCAAGGAGAGTTCTGGGCGCGTTCGCGGTGACCGCTACCGCAGGCCTGGTCATGCTGGCCATGGCCACCCCGGCTAGTGCACACACGGCCACGGGGTACGCGAAGTGCGACGGCAAGGACGTCGTTCTCCACGTGGATCTGACGCAGTTCGCGCCGGAGAAGCGGAACACCGTCGTGGTCAAGGACGGTGACACGGTTCTCATCCCCGAGAAGGGGAAGGAGACCGAGAAGTTCGGCGCCACCTGGACGAAGACGTTCAAGGGTCTGGACGGCACTGTCGCCCACAAGTTCACGGTCGACGTGAAGGCCTACGACACGAACAAGGCCAAGGGCCAGGACTTCGACAAGTTCAAGACGTACACGGTCGACCAGCCGTGCGTGCAGAAGCCGCCGACCAAGACCGAAGAGACCACGACGACCACCACGCCGCCGGCCACCACGGCCCCGGAGGTGCCCTCGTCCTCCGAGGTCCCGCCGTCGACCACCCCGGCCGCCCCCGGCGGCAGCGCTCCGGAACCGCCCCTCGCGGCGACCGGTGCGTCCCCGACGTGGCTGCTGCTCTCGGGTCTGGGTCTGGTGGGCGCCGGTGCCGGCACCCTGCTGTTCCTGCGTCGCCGCCGCAGCGCGTGAACTAGCTGAACCATCGACGGGGGCGGTCCACTTCGGACCGCCCCCGTTCGTCGTTGCTAGAGGTCCAGCGCGGTCGCGGGTTCGTGGCCCTCGCGGATGAACCACTCGGTGCCGAACGCGTGCGCGAACGTCGGCTCGTCGAGCGCCAGGAAGAACGACTTCTCGGGGATCTGCGAGGCGTGCGCGCGCATCGCCTGCCGCTTCACCTCCAGGTACTTCGAGACGTCGACGCCGACGTTGATCTCCGACTCGGGCACCGCGCCCTCGCCGAGCGGCGGCGGCTCCTCGATGTCCGCCCTCCGGAACGCCTCGCGGAACTCCGACTCGCGCACCAGCGCCTGGTAGACGGCCGGGGTGCCCGCGATCTCGGCGGCGCGCATGCCGACCCGGTGTGCCTGGATGTGGTCCGGGTGCCCGTAACCGCCGAACCTGTCGTAGGTCAGGAACACCTTCGCGTCCTCCTCGACGAGGATCGCCGCGAGCTTCTGCGCCGCCTCCTCGACGTCCGCGGTCCAGAACGAACCGGGCTGGTCGTTGAGCTCGTCGCCCATCATCCCGGAGTCGCGGTACCCCAGGAACTCCACGCGCGCGACCCCCAGCAGGTCCGCCGCCGCATGCGTCTCCACGACCCGGCGCTGCCAGAGTTCCTCGCCCTCCTCCAGGAAGTCGGGCACCTCCCCCGCCTCGCCTCGCGTCGCGACGACGAGCACGACGCGGTGTCCCTCCTCGAACGCCTTGCGCATCACGCCACCGGTCACGATGCACTCGTCGTCGGGATGGGCGTGAAAAGTCACCAGTGTGGCCATGTCAGCGACGTTACCCGCGAACAGGAAGTCGCTAACACGTGAAAGGGCGGCGCTCCCCCAGAAACAGGCTGGGAGGCGCCGCCCCTCGGCGAACTCGTGGAGCTATCGCAGGGTCAGGTTCCAGGCGTTGATGTACCCGGTGTCACCGGAGTACACGTCCTGGACCCGCAGCTTCCACGTGCCCGCCGCGACCTCGGACGAGGCGTTGACCGTGTAGGTCGCCACCACGTTGTCGGCACTGTCCGAAGAGGACGAGTTCTTCAGCCGGTAGGCGGTGCCGTCCGGCGCGATCAGGTCGATCACCAGGTCACCGCGGTAGGAGTGGACGATGTCCACGCCGACCTTGGTGGTCGAGGAGGCGTTGCCCGTCACCGTGGAGCTGATCGAGGACGTGACGGTGCCGAGGTCCACGATCGCGACGTCGGTCGTGTTCTCCAGACCACCGGAGGGCGGCGGAGTCGTGTCGAGGGCGGCCACGGTCTTCGCGGCGTCCGCGAGACCGGCACCACAGCCACCCGAGCAGGTGCCGGGGAGCGGACGGGCGTTGGTCTTGATCAGGTCCTTGACCTGGGCCGGCGTGAGCGACGGCTTCTTGGCGACCAGCAGTGCCGCGAGGCCCGCGACGTGCGGGGCGGCCATCGACGTGCCCTGGTAGGGCTTGTAGTTCTCGGCACCGGGGACGGTGGTGCCGGCGTTCAGCGTCGACCAGATGCCGTTCTCCGGCGTGGTGATGGTGCCGGGGGTGTCGGTGCCGCGACGGGTCTCGCCACCGGGCGCCGCGATGTCGATGCGGGTGCCGTAGTTCGAGTAGAACGTCCGGTTGCCCTCACGGGACGACGCCGCGACGGTGATCACGCCGGAGCAGTTGGCCGGGGTGTAGAGCGACGCGTTGTCGTTCGAGTTGCCGGCGGCGACGACGATCGTGGAGCCGCGGTTGATGGCACCGTTGATCGCGTTCTGGTACGTCGTGGAGCAGGAGGACTTACCGCCCAGCGACATGTTGATGACCTTGGCGGGCGTCTGGTTCGCGGGCACGCCGCTCACCGTGCCGCCGGACGCCCAGGTGATCGCGTCGGCGATGTCCGAGGTGGCGCCACCGCACTTGGCGAGCACGCGCAACGGCTGGATCTTGGCGTCGTAGGCGATGCCCGCGATGCCCTTGCCGTTGTTGGTGGACGCGGAGATCGTGCCGGCCACGTGCGTGCCGTGCCAGGAGGAGTTGCTGTCCTGCGCGGGCACAGGGTTGCCGTTGGCGTCGGTGCCGCACTCGCCGCGCGCCGCCCAGTCACCCTGGTCGGCCGGGTTCGAGTCGCGGCCGTTGTTGTCACGGGCACGCGCCGCGTCGGAGACGAAGTCGTACCCCGCGACGACCCGGTCCGCCAGGTCGCTGTGCGCGACGTAGCCGGTGTCGATGACCGCGACGGTCACACCGGAGCCGGTGGTGCTGGACCACGCGCTGGGCACGTTCATGCCCGCGGTGGCCTCGAAGAGGTCCCACTGCCGGGAGTAGTCGGTGTCGTTCGGGTCGGCGAACGGCTGCATCAGCAGGTCCGGCTCGACGTAGGCGACCTTCGGGTCGTTCTTGAACGCCTGGATCGTGTTGTCGGCGTTCGTGGTCTTCGCGCCGAGGTCGACGACGACCGCGCCACTCGCCATGCGGCGGTGCACGGACTTGCCCTTGCTGCGGGCGTCGTCCGAGGCAGCGGAGTCGGACGAGGCTTCGGCGGTGCCGGGCTTGTAGCCGACGATCAGCCGCTCGAAGGGGCGGTTCACCTGGGTCGAGTCCGGCTGGGACTGGATCTGGGCGGGGGCTGCGGTCGCCGATGGGGCGACAACGCTGAGCACGGCGGCGGAAACTGCCGCGGCGCACACACTCGTGCGTCGCAATCCGTTCACGTGAGGTCCTTCCACGCAGGGGCCTTCGCGTGCCGTTGAGGGCGTCAGTGTTCTGAACCGGCTGCGGAGGTGGGAGGACGGTAAGCCGGGCCACACCTGCGAAAACAGGTCTAGTGGAGTCCGTTTGACGACACTGGCGTGTTCACGACAGGGGTACTGCGCCGAATGGCGCACAATGTGGCCGTGTTCGGACACTTGGGCGTCGCACCGGAGCTAACGGCCGTTTACGAGCTTCTGGTAACGGGTGGAAGCCGCACGACGGACGAAATCGGCGTCGCGGTCCCGGTGCTGGAGGAGATGCGGGAGCTCGGCCTGGTCCGGCACCTGCCCGGTGACGTGTGGCAGGCCGTGGCGCCGGACCTGGCCGTGGAGGCGCTGATCGCGGCGCGTGAGGAGGCCAACCGGCGGGCCCGCGCGGACATCGGCCCGTTGATGGAGCTGTACCTGCGCAACCGCGACGAGGAACTGGCGGACAACGCGTTCGTCGAGGTGGTGTCCGGTGTGGACGCTGTCCGCGAGCTGTGGCACGCCCTGCTGCGCGGCGCCCGCGGGGAGGTCTGCGTGCTCGACCAGCCGCCGTACGTGACGCCGCTGGGCCAGCACGTCGCTCTGGAGGACGAGACGCGGGAACGGGACGTGCAGTGGCGGGTCGTCTACGACCGCTCGGCCGTCGACATCCCCGGCCGGGTCACCGAGATCATCGACCTGGTCGCGGCCGGCGAACGCGCCCGCGTGACGCCGACGCTGCCGTTCAAGCTCGCGGTGATCGACACGCACGCGGCGGTGCTCCCCGTCGTGAACGGCGACATCGTCGACAAGGTGCTGCTGATCCGGCCGTCCGCGTTGCTGGACGTGCTGCGCTCGACGTTCGAGCTGTACTGGGACAAGGGGATCCCGTTCAGCCCTGGCGGGATCTACGCGGCGGCGGCCGACGTGGACCCGAACCTGCTGGGGCTGCTCGCCGCCGGGCTGACCGACGAGTCGATCGCACGGCAGCTGGGGCTCGCGCCCCGCACGGTGCAGCGGCGGGTGCGGCAGCTGATGGACCGGTGCGGCGCGCAGACCCGGTTCCAGGCGGGCGTCCAGGCGATGCGGCGCGGCTGGCTGTAGTCCGACGCAACCTCAGTTCAGTTCACGCCGAGATCGCTTGACTCGTGGGTTCCGCGTCAGCAGTTCCAGAGCACGCAATGCGTCACGTCGGCGCCTGGCAGATTGCGGTACGACGGAACCGCATACCGCGATCAAAGTCGGAAGAGCCACGACCGCAAGGGCGAGGAGTACCAGTATCACGTCCAACTCCGATCAACGGTCGTGCGTTCAAGGCACTGCAGGACCGACGGTAGTTGACCCGTTAGAGGGGTAAGACTCCCAAACTTACCCATCTAAGGCACAGACTTACCCCTGTGCTGATCGGATACGGAAATGGCGGCTGGGTCCGTCTGAACGGTGCGGGCCTTCCTGGTGCGGTCTACGCACGTTTCGGCAAACATGTCGATGGCACTTGGCGTTTGTACGAGCTCTACCTCGATGGTGCAGGTGAGCCTCTCCCAACAGATGCAGTCCGCGGATTGCCAGCCAACCTGCTTGCGTCGGTCGTAGTGAGCGAACAAGATCACTTGGAGAGCCGCCTCGGGATTCCGGGGCCTGATCTCCGGCGACTCGCAAGGCACTACGCCACCTCTTGGGGAGGTTCGACCCACGACGGTCGGTCGTGTGACACCTGCGGGGGACCGCTCAAGGGCGGCAGCTGGCGTCGCAAACAGGGCATTCAAGAGGCCATGCAGAACTGGGTGGCAGAGGCTTGGTTCGCGCAGTTCCGCAACTCGACCGTGAAACAGGCTCCTGCGGCAAGAGAGAGCGAAGGCGTCGATGTGGAAGCTGAGGAGTTCCCCATCATCACTCCACCTGCCGGCAGCCGAATCACCCGCGAGTTCTTGGAGACCGTCGTTACGGCCTATCGGCTCGCCATCCTCAAGGGCCTTCATCCAGCGCCAACCATCGCTGAACTAGCGCACGTGTCGCCGAAGACCGTGCGGAAGTGGGTGGCCAAGGCGCGAGAGCGAGGCGTATTGCCCCGCGGGCGGAAGGGCAGGGTCGGCTGAAGGCCGTCAAGGTTGGCTGAAGGCCGTCAGGGTTGGCCGTAGCCCGACGCAACCTCAGGTGATCATTCGGCGTCTCACTCTGTGCAAGCACGTACTCACAGGGGGATTCAACAAATGCGCATGCGCAAGGTGATGGCGGCTGCCCTGACGGGCCTCGCACTGATCGGTCTCGCGGGCACGGCATCGGCGTCGGCATCGGGTTCCGGGGATCTCGTGTGGCCGCCGAAGGACGTCACGCCGGTCCACAAGACCAAGGCGGAGCTGGAGAAGCAGACGGCCGGGTTCTCCGCGCGCCAGCAGCAGACCTTCCCGAAGGTCTTCCGCGGCGCGCAGGACGTCTCGCCCGGCAACTGGGGTGGCGAGGCCGAGGGTCTGTTCGACGACATGCAGTACGTGACCAACTGGACCGGGTTCACCGTCGACGGCCAGAGCAACACGGTGTTCATGCAGGTCAACGCTCCGGGCTTCTTCCAGGAGTCGCCCAGGCAGCTCTGCGAGCGGGACAAGTGCACCGGCAGGGCGAGCGACCACCGCGGTGGCGTGACGGTCTTCACCAAGAACGACCAGCACGGCATCACGATCGCGTGGAACTTCCGCCGCAACGGTGAGGTGGTCTGGGCGCAGAGCTGGACGCCGGGCACCGAGGCGCAGCTGGCGGCCGTGGCCTCCGACCGCGCGTACACGTTCACCCGCTAGCAAGAAGTGAGAGCGGGCGCTTCCGGTCATGGAGTCACCGGAAGCGCCCGCTCGATCAGCTGGTGACCTTGCGCGCGGCCACCAGCTGCCCGTCCGCGAAACCCTCGACGCGCACCTCGCGCCCGGTCGCGGCCAGCGTCGCGGTGTGCGCGCCGTCGGTCACGTCCAGCGAGGTCGCCGGGCGGCCGTCGACGTAGACGTCCACCCGGTCGAGGTTCACGGTGTCCAGCGAGACGGTCGTGCCCGCGACCGCCACCCCGAGCCGCCGCACCGGCTGCTCCTGCAACAGCTCTCCCGCTCGTGCGAGGAGATCCACGTTGCCCTGCAACAGGTCCGCGCGCGTGACCTTGTGCTGGTGCGTCGGGCGCACACCCAGGTCCTCCACCGGCGTGCCGGCGAGCTTGCCGACGCGCAACGTGCGGCGGATCGACACGCGCATGTTCGCCTTGTTGGGCAACGGCTTGTACGGCGACTCCGCGTCGACCGGCGCCGGGATCTTCAGCAGCGTCGACAGCAGCCCGTGCGTCCACACGTTCGCGCCGCCCGCACCGGTGTTGTCGTCCACGCCGAGGATCGGGCCGAGGTCGTGGTCGGCCCAGCCCGCGGCGAAGATGTCGGTGGCCGAGTAGCAGCGCGCGTCGGTGATCAGCACGACCGGGCCGTGGTAGGTCTGGCCCACGGCGTTCGCGCCGTCGACCGGTGTGATCGTGTGCGAGCAGGAGAACGCCTGCCCCGTCTCGGTCGAACTGTCGAGCGACGGGAACCACGGGCCGAGGTTGATCTGGCCGGTCGGGTCCTCGGCGTGGCGGCGGCAGATCCGCAGGTTCAGCGGCGTGCTCAGGAACTGCACGGGCTCCGGCGCGACGGGCCGCGGCGTCATCGTCTGCAGCAGGAACTCCGAGGCGAAGATGTGGCCGCCGCCGTTGTCGCGCACGTCGACGATGAGCCCGTTCTGCGGCAGCAGGGCCGCGAGCCGCACGAACTCGGCGAGGAACGCGTCCGGGTCGTCGACGCTGAACGTGAAGATCCGCAGGTGCCCGAACGTGCCGGACGGCGTGACGACGGGGCGGGCCCGGAACACGCCCGGCATCGTCGTCGGCACGTCCTGCGCGGACATCGCGACCGCGCCACCGGAGGCTTCGGCCTGCACGACTTTGGGCGCGTGCAACAACTTCTTGGCGCGCGCCTTCTCGTCGGAGTCCAGGTCGACGCCCTGGGCGGCCGCCGCCGGCGACAGCTCGTCGACGTCCGTCATGGGCGGCAGGTTCTCCGTGACCTGCCAGTCGACGCGGATCTCCCCCGCGACGCCGGTCTCGTCGCGGTAGGTCACGACGACCCAGTCCTCGTCGGGCGGCAGCTGGATCACCAAGGGGCGCAACGTGAGCGACTCGAGGCCGCGGGCGAGGTTCGCGGCGGTGTTGCTGCCGGCGAAGACCGCGCCGTTCAACGCGACCGCGCGGGCGATCGGCGTGCCGTTCCAGTGCGTCACCTCGGCACCGGCCGCGAGGCCGTCGAAACCGGCGACCGTGCGGGCGACGAGGTACTGCTCGGTGCCGTCCTCGGCGAAGCAGCGCTCCAGCTGGAACGGCAGGAAGGCGATCTTGCCCGCGAACGGCGCCGGCAGCAGGTAGTTCGTGTGCAGGTCGCGCACCGAGTGGAACGTGCTCGACAGCTCGCGGTGGAACTGCCACTCGGGCTCGGCCGTGGCGTCGGTCTGCCGTTCGAGTCTCGCTCTCAGGACTCTGAGTCTTTGCACGGGATTCACCGCGTGCATCGCGACTTTGAGAGGCAGGTGCGCGTAGTTCTGCTCCAGCACGATCAGCGCCTGGTCGACGATGAGCTTGCGCTGCGCCAGGGTGAGCGTGCCCGCGGTGGCGAGGAACTCGGCGAGTCCGACGGAATTTGCGACGTTCGGGTGAGCGGTTGTGGTCATGGTGGGGCCTCCTTGCTCAGTAGAGGCTTTCCAGGGCGCCTGGATACACCTTTTTCACCCGTTCGGCCGCTAACTGGAGCAGTTTCGTTGACGACAACTGGAGTAAAGGGGAGGCCGGCGATGACTTCACCCGTCCTGGAACTGCGCATCCACGGGGTCAACAACACGCCCCCGGACGCGATGCTGGCTCTTCCCGACCACGCCGTCGAGCAGTTCCGCGGCGATCGGTTCGGCAGCTTCTGGCGCCCGCGACCGGACAGGCTCGCCGACGTCCCACCGGATCACCCCGGACAGGTGCCCGCCGGCGTGCGGCGCGAGGCGTACTCGTGGGGCGGCATGGCGCGCAGCAGCCCCGGTGTGCCGGGCAGCGGGGTGCCGTCGGTGCTCGCGAACGCGCTGGGGCGCGTCGGGTGGGCGCTGCTGCTGCCGTTCGGGCTGGCGAACGTCGCGTACTGGTCCCGGAAGTTGCCCGACGACTCGGTTCCCCCGGCGCGGCGGATGGTGTGGTGGAACGCCGGGCGCGGAGCGGCCTCGACGCGGCTGTTCGGGCTGGGGCTGACGGTGCTGCTGGTGCTCGCGGTGTGCGAGGTGGCGATCGACGTCTACGCGGTCCAGTGTTCGCTGCCGGGCACCACGTGCAAGCGGCTGCCGGACTTCCTGGACGTGCTGGGTGATCCCGCCCGCCACGTCCGGGTGCTGGCCGCGTCCGCCGTGCCGGTGTTGCTGCTGCTCGGGTTGCTGGCGCTGACCTCGTTGTCGCGCAGCAGGTACGAGATGACGTCCGTGCGCACACCGCAGCGGCGGGAAGGCGTGATGCTGAGCCGGGCGTCGATGTGGAAGGGCAGCCCGCGGATCCGCCGGCTCACGCGGCTGCACCTCTCGGCCGGGTGTTGCGTGGTGGTGCTGGCGACGAGCACGCAGGTGTGGCAGCACGTGTTCTTCCTGGTGCTGTCCGTGCTCGCCGCCGCAGTCCTGGCCGTGGTGATGGCGCGGGTGGTGGTGACGGCCACCGACTGCCCGGACGTGCCGTCGACCGAGCAGGGCGGCCTGTGGTCGTGGCTGCTGATGATCTCGTCCGTGATCGTGCTGGTGGCGCACGGGTTCGGGCTGTACGCGATCGCGCCGGCGTTCGACAGGCCGTTGTGGCTGACGACGTGGGGACCGCCGGCGGTGACCGTCGCGCTGCTGGGGTCGGTGCTGGCGGCGTGGTCCTGGCGGCGCAACGACGCCAAGGGACCGCTGGTCCTGCTCGTGCTGTTCGTGGCCTGC
Organism: Lentzea kristufekii; assembly: GCF_033949925.1. Taxonomy (NCBI): domain Bacteria; kingdom Bacillati; phylum Actinomycetota; class Actinomycetes; order Pseudonocardiales; family Pseudonocardiaceae; genus Lentzea; species Lentzea kristufekii. Next base: position 388,530 of record NZ_JAXAVV010000002.1, on the reverse strand, counting down.
ATGGTCGCCACGCACTGGGTCTCACTCGCCTGGATCGGTGCCGCCGTGTTCGGCGGGGTGCTGGCGTGGCGGGCACGGCCGCGTGCCGGTGACGAGTGGCAGGCCTGGCGCGGCGCCGGACCCGGTGTGCTGCTGGGGTTGTCGCTCGTGTCGTCGGTGATGATGGCGACGGTGCTGGTGCTGACGTTCCGCGGCTGGGTCGGCACCGGCCTGCGGGCACCGGTGTTCTACTCGTGGTTCAGCGCGGCGTTCGCCGTGGCGCTGGTCCCGCTGGTGTTGCTGGTTCTCCTGCAGGCCTTCGTGTTGCTGTCCCGGTTGATCACGCCCGCGGTGCTGGACGGAGAGGGCGAGGCGCTCGTCGTGCGGGCGCGGCACGTGGTCGCGGTGACGCACCGGGCCGAGAACGTGGCCGGGGTGCTGTCGGTGCTGGGCGTGCTCGCGTTGCTGCTGACCTGCTACCTGACGTTCGCCTCGCCGGACTGGGGTCAGTCGTCCGCCGTCACGTGGGTGGTGGGCAAGGGCGACTGGGTGACCGGGCTCGCCGGGGTCGCGGTGATCGGGTCGTTCGTCGGCGCCGGGATGCTGACGAACCGGCGGCCGCTCGGGCTGCTGTGGGACCTGATGTGCTTCCTGCCGCGCACCGCCCACCCGTTCGCGCCGCCCTGCTACGCCGAGCGCGCGGTGCCGGAGATCGCCGATCGTTCGCGTGAGTTCCTGGACGAGTCGCCCGATCATCGCGTGGTGCTGTCCGCGCACAGTCTGGGCGCGGTGCTGGCCGTGGCGGCGTTGTACGCGTTGCCCGCCGGGTATCTGCAACGGGTCCAGCTGCTGACGTACGGCGTGCAGTTGCGGCCCTACTTCGGGCGGATCTTCCCGGAACTGCTGGGGCCCGCCGTGCTGGGCACGCCGCCGGTGCGGGCGGGCGCGATGTTCTCGTGCGATCCGTGGCGCCGGGAGCCCGGCGAGATACCGGAGTGCGGGCTGGCGTCGTTGCTGGGGCCGAGCTGGATCAACCTGTGGCGACGCACCGACTACCTCGGCTTCCCGGTGCACGGCTGGGAGGACAACGACCTCGACCGTCGCGCGAACGAGACGGACGGGTCACCGGACAAAGTGGAGACCCACGGCGACTACCACCTGTGCGCGGCCTACCGAGACGCGTTCACGGAGCTCGTCTCGCTCGAACTGAACCGGTCACCCGATCGTGGACGTGGAGGGGATGGGAACCTGGAACGCAGCTGACTCAAGGAGAAACATGCGCACGACTGTGGCGACCCTCGTGGGTGCCGTACTGCTCGCCGGAGGGCTGGCCGCTTGTTCGAGCGGGGCTCCGCCCGCCGCGCCGCCCTCCGCACCGGCGGTCAAGCCGGTGGCCGAGACCGACGTGGCCGCACCCGCGGCCTCCGGTGACCAGCCGAAAGGCATCACGTACGACGTCGCGCGAATCCCACTGGGAGCCAAGCTCTCCACCGGCTCGTTCGTCGCGAATGGACAGACGACGGTGGAGCTGAAGGTGTCGGGCCTGCTGCCGAACACCAAGTACGGCTCGCACGTGCACACCAAGCCGTGCGGTGCCAAGCCGGCCGACTCGGGCCCGCACTACCAGAACACGAAGGACCCGGTGTCGCCGAGCGTCGACCCGCAGTTCGCCAACGCCGAGAACGAGATCTGGCTGGACTTCACCACCGACGCGCAGGGTGCCGCGACCGGCACGGCGACGGTGAAGTGGGAGTTCCGCAAGGGCGAGGCGAACTCGGTCGTCGTGCACGCCGCGCACACCAGCACCGAGCACGGCAAGGCGGGCACCGCCGGTGACCGCCTTGCGTGCCTGACCGCAGCGTTCTGAGTCGCTAGACGGGCCAGGTCAGGGCCACGCCTCCGGCGAGGTGCGGCCCTGACACCGGTTCCAGCACCGCCGCACGCACGAGGTTCAGCGCCTCGTACCGTGATCCGGTGCGACGAACGAGCCCGCGCACGCACAGGTCCCTGACGTACGGGCTGTGCCCCGGATCCTCACCTTCGGCCATCCGCACCAGCAGCTCGCGCCCGTCGACGTCCAAAGTGGACAGCGAACGGCGCAGCGAGTCGCGCAGGTGTGCCGACGTGGGGTCGAGCGGGTTGGACCGCAGCCGTTCGAGCAGGTGCTGCGGCGAGTAGACCATGAACCACCCGGCCGCGAACTCCAGCGCCGACGGCAGCCCGTCCAGTTCGTGGACGAGGCCCACGAGCGCGGCCTGGTTCGCCGGCTCCGGCCTGAACGCGGGCCGCACCCGGTGCACGTGCGTGAGCAGCAACCGCACCGCGGCGTCGTCGGCCAGCGCGCCCAGCGGGAACACCAGCTCGCCGGGCAACTCGGTCGGCGCCAGCGCCGTGACGACGATCCGCAGCCGCGGATGCGCATCCAGCAGGCACGGGTCGGGGCGGCGGTCGGTGACGAGGACGGTGTCCTGCTCGTCGTTGATCGACGGGACCGACTGGGACGGGTGCCACAGCACAGACCAGCCGTGCCGGAAGTGCAGTTCGCCGGCGACCTCCAGGGCCAGCCGGGTCTTGCCGACGCCGCTGACCCCGGTGACGGTGACCAGCCGTTGCCCCGCGTGACCGGCGCCCGGCCGTCCCTCCGTCAGCGATGCCGCGAGCGCCGCAGCCTCCGCCTCCCGCCCCACGATCAGCCCGCCGGGCCCGGCCGGCGCGGGTGGCGCCACCGTGGACCGGCCGGCGGCACGCCCTCCTGCCTGCTGCAGGTCCGCGCGGCTCTCCTCGTCGAGCCGCAGCCCGTCCGCGAGCAGGCGCACCGTCTCCGCCCGCGGTGAGCGGGTGCGGCCGCACTCCAGGTCGCGGATGGCCCGCACGCTCACCATCGCGAAGTCAGCCAGCTGTTGCTGGGTGAGGCCCGCGCCGATGCGGTGCGTGCGCAGCAGTTCTCCGAACTCCCTCATGCCCGTCCCCTCCTCGGACTCCGAGTCTCGGGGCGATCGGGCGGCGAAACATGGGTGGCGAACCCCCATATTCACGTCCGCGCGCAAATCTGGGGGATTGGTCCCCATGTGCCGCCCGCCCGCGCGTGCGAGGTTGGCCGCGTGACCTCCGCGGCCGAGACCAGCACCGGTGAGAGCTGGACAGCGGCTTTCGCCCACGCCCTGCGCCCGCTGATCGACGCGTCCCGCACGGAGGTCGCGCCTCCGTTCGACGCGGCCTTCGCCGAGCAGCTGGGGCGCCGGCTCGTGGCGATCGCGGCGCGCACGCTCGTGCTGGAGCTGCACGAGGCGCGCGACACGCTGACCAGCCCCACGAGCGCCGAGAGGTTCACCGAGTTCACGCGCACGCTGAACCTCTCGTCCGTCTTCAACCGCTACCCGGTGCTGGCCAGGTTGCTCGCGCAGGCCTGTGAGCAGGCGGTGTCCACGCACCACGAGCTGTCGTCGCGGTTCACCCGCGACCGGGCGAAGATCGTCCGGACGATCTTCGCGAACGCGGACCCCGGTGCGCTGATCTCCATCGAGACGGGGCAGGGGGACGCGCACCAGCAGGGCCGGACCGTCGCCGTCCTGACCTTCGAGTCCGGCCGGCGGCTCGTCTACCGGCCACGACCGCTCGGACTGCACGCGCGGTTCACCGAGCAGCTCGCGTGGCTTTCCACGCGAACAGGAATCGAGCTGCGGGCGCCGAAGCTCCTCCCCCGCGACGGCTACGGGTGGATCGAGCACATCGCCCACGAGCCGTGCGCGGACGTGGCCGGGGTCGCCGACTTCTACCAGCGGCTCGGCGCGCTGCTCGCCCTGCTCTACGCGGTCGACGGCACCGACATGCACTACGAGAACCTCATCGCGTGCGGCGACCAGCCGGTCCTCGTGGACGTCGAGACGCTGTTCCACCCCACGCTGACACCGCCCGACGCGGACCCCGCCACGCGCGCACTGGTGCGTTCGGTGCACCGCACGGCCCTGCTCCCCCACGTGCTGATGGGCGACAACGGGGTCGCGGACGTGTCCGGGGTCGGCGGCGACCACGGCGTGCTGTCGCCGTTGAACGCGGTCGACTGGGCCGACGCGGGCACCGACCGGATGCGGCTGGTCAGGCGCCCCAAGACGGCGCCGGGGGCGTCGAACAGGCCGCTGCTCGGCGGCATCCCCGCCGAACCCGCCGACTACCAGGACTCGCTGCTGGCCGGGTTCCGCGCGGGCTACGACGCGATAGTGGCGCACAGGAACGAGCTGCTGCAGCTCATCCGGAAGTGCGTCAACGAGGAAGTGCGGTTCGTGGCGCGTGCGACGCGGCAGTACGCGCGGTTGCTGGACGAGTCGACGCATCCGTCCGTGCTGGCCGACGCGCTGGACCGCGACCTGGCGTTCGGTGTGCTCGTGGCCGACGATCCGCTGCTCGACCGGCTGGTGCCGTTCGAGGTGTCCGACCTGTGGCGCGGTGACGTGCCGCTGTTCACGTGCCGGCCGGGGTCGACCGACCTGTGGACCGCGTCCGGGCTCCGGCTGCCGGGGATGCTGCCGGAGCCCGGACTGCACGCCGTGACGCGCAAGGTCCTGGCGATGAGCGAGGTCGACCGGCACGACCAGCAGTGGGTGATCACGGCGCTGCTGGCGTCGCGGCCGCGGCCGGTGTCGCACCACAGCGGCGTCGCGGTGCCCGGTCACGTCGCGCCGGTCGACCCGGATCCGGCCCGGCTGCTGGTCGCCGCGTGCGGGATCGCGGACCAGATCCTGGCGCACGCCGTCACCGGTGAGGACCGGGTCAACTGGCTCGGGCTCGAACTGATCGACGACCGGCACTGGTCGGTGCAGCCGCTCGGCGCCGGTCTCACCAACGGCTACACGGGTGTGGCGCTGTTCCTCGCCGAACTGGGCGCGCTGACCGGCGCCGCGCGGTACGTCGACTTCGCGCGCGACGCGCTGCGGCCGTTGCCGTCGTTGCTGGAGATGTTCGCCTCGGAACCGGAACTGGTCACGGCGGTCGGGGGCGGAATCCACGGCCTCGGCGGCATTTGTCACGGGCTGGCCCGCCTCACGCGGCTGCTCGACCTCGACCCCGCGCTGCTCACCCAGGCCGTGCGGCTGATGCCCGAGGAAGATTCGTCTTTCACCGTCGTGGACGGCGTGGCCGGCTCCTTGGCCGCGATGCTGTCCGTGGGCACGCCTGAGGCCCTCGCGCTCGCCGACCGCTACGCCACCGCCCTGCGTGGCGCCATTTGCCCCGCGGATGGTTTCGCGCGCGGCGATGCCGGAATCGGATGGGCGCTGAGGCGTTACGCGGCAACGGTTCGTGACGAGATATCTGATGTGGCCGCACGGACGTTCCTGGAGAGCGACACCATCGACCCGACCGACACCGGCTGGTGCACGGGTCTGGCCGGCGTCTCGCTCGCCCGTGACGACGAGCGGCTGGCCGGTCTGCTGGCCTCCAGGGAACCGTTGCGGGACATGAGTCTCTGCCACGGTGAACTGGGCGTCGTCGAGGCACTGGCCGTCCACCACCCCAGCGCCGCGACCCGCCGTGTGGCGTTGTTGCTGGGCGCACTGGAGGAACACGGTGCGCGGTGCGCCACGCCGGGCGGTGTTCCCTCCCCCGGGCTGCTCACGGGCCTGGCCGGCATCGGCCACGGCCTGCTGCGGCACGGGTTCGCGATCCCGTCAGTCCTGCTACTGCAAGCGTCACCCGACACAGAGGAGTCCACCCGATGAACGAATCCCTGCACCGCACGGCCGACCAGCCCGAACCGGCCGAGCACGCGATCGGGGAGATGGAGCTCGCGCCGAAGACCGCCGTGGGTGCACGCGCCCGTGCGTTGATGGGCCTGACCATGGCGACGAGCGCGTTCGTGGCGCTCACGCCCGCCCTCTCGGACACCACGGTGAGCGTCGTGTAGGGACACTTTCGCCACGAATACGCCTGGCAGGCGATACGGCGAACCGCACAGGACCGTTAGTGTCCAGACATGCAGACCCGAGCGCCCCAAGTGGTCGGCCGTGATCGCGAGATCACGGCCGTCACCGGGGCGCTGGCGCGCACCCGCCAGTCCCGCGGTGGCGCCGTCTTCCTCACCGGTGAGGCGGGAATCGGCAAGTCGCGGCTCGCCCGGTACGCGGCGGGCCAGGCGTACGACGAGGGCATGCGGGTGCTCAAAGGGCGCGGCACGACGATCGGACCGATGGTGCCGTTCCGGCCCATCGCGGAGGCCCTGCTGGGCCTGTTCCGAGGTGAACCCCCGGACGACTCCGCGCTCGGTCCGTACAAACCGGTGCTGGGCACGCTGATCCCGGAGTGGCACGACCACCGGTCCACGACGGAGTCGGTCGTCGTGCTGGCCGAGGCGGTGCTGCGGCTGCTCGCGTCCGTCGCGCGCAAGACGCCGTGCCTGCTCGTGCTCGAAGACCTGCACGAGGCGGACGCGGAGACGCTCGCGGTCGTGGAGTACCTGGCGGACAACCTGGAGGACCAGCCGGTTCTGCTGCTGGCCACGATCCGCACCGAACCCGGCCACGCGCTGGAACTCGTGCACAGGATGGTGCAACGCGGCTCCGGCAGGCTGGTGGAGCTGCACCGGCTCTCGCAGGACGAGGTCGGCCAGATGACGGTCGCCTGCCTGGACAGCGCGCTGGTCCCGGCGGAACTCGTCGATCGCTTGTGGACGGACAGCGCCGGGAACCCGTTCGTCATCGAGGAACTGTTGCACGGCATGGTGAGCGGCGGCCTGCTCGTGGCCGGAGCGGACGGCTGGCAGGTGCTGGGCGAGCTCAAGCTGCCCGTGCCGGCCGCGTTCGTGCGCAGCGTCGCGCACCGCACGGACAGGCTGGGGCCGCAGGGCCGTGAGGTGCTGTCCATCGCGGCGGTGCTGGGCCACCGGTTCCCGCTTTCCCTGGTGCAGAAGGTCACCGGCATCGACGACCGCGAGCTGCTCAGCCACCTGCACGCGGGAGTGGCCGCGCAACTGGTGACCCCGGACGAGCCCGCCCCCGACTGGTACGCGTTCCGGCACCCGCTCACCGCGGACGCGTTGCTGGCCCAGCTGACCCCGGCCGACCGCGTGGACCTGTCGTCGCGCACGGCCGACGCGGTCGAGGACCTGCATCCCGGCCTGCCCGGCGACTGGTGCCCGCTCGTCGCGAAGCTGCGGTTCGACGCCGGATCCCGGACGCAGGCGGGACTTCTGTTCGCCGAGGCGGGCAGGCGGGCGTTGGCGGGCGGGGCGGCGGAGTCGGCGGTCACGCTGCTCGACCGGGCGCAAAGCCTGCTCACCGACGACGTCGTGGTCCGCGCCGAGGTCCTCGACACGCTGCTGCCGGCGTTGGCCGAGACCGGCGAGTTCGAACGCGCCTTCGCCCTGCAGATCAACGACCTCCACGGGCTGGACGCCTCGCTGCGCGCGAAGCTCCACACGCGACTGTCCCGCGTCGCCTACCTCGCCGGCTGGTTCACCGAAGGCGTGGAACAGGTGCGCATCGCGCGGACGTTGCTCGGCCCGGACGCACCGGACGAGCTGGCCGCGCAGCTGGACGTCAACTCCGCGTACCTCACGCTGAACATCCCGAGCGCCGACCGGATCTCGTCCGCCGCGCACCTCGCCCGGCAGGCGGCACTGGCGGCGGACCGGGCACGACTGCCGACGGTGGCGTGCGAGGCCTGGCAGCTGCTCGGGATCATCGCGCGCGAGCACGACATCGACGAGGCGAACGCCTGCTTCGGCAAGGCCCTCGCTCTCGCGGGCACGCACCACATGCCGATCCAGCACGTCTACGCGCTGGTCCGGCTGGCGGGCAACGAATGGCTGCAGCACGGCAGCACCGCGTCCCTCGGCCGGACGCACGCCGAGGCGTGCCGGGCGGGCGCGATCACGGTGGCGCACAACGTGGACGCGATCCTCGCACTGCAGTCGGTGCTGACCGGCGACCACGCCGCGGCCGCCGGGGAGATCGAGCGGTGCCTGCGCACCACCACGCGCCTGCGGTTCCACGCGCTCACCCGCTACCTGCTGATGACGAAGGCGGTGCTGGCCGGACACCGGGGCAACCGCGCCGAGACCGAGGACGCCATCAGCGAGTTCGAGGCGGTCGCGAAGAACGGGGCGCAGGAGTACCCGTTGTGCTTCGGGCTCGCCCGCGCGTTCTGCGCGCTGCTGGAGGAGAACCACGCGCTGGCGATGACGGAGCTCGACCACGCGCTCGCGCTGGAGTCGCAGAACCCCACGACGTTCCACCTGTCCGGCACGCACGGCATGCGGGTGCTGCTCGGCGTGCTCGACGGCCGGTTCGGCTGGTCGGACTACCACGCGCTGACGGCGGCGTCCGCCTCGGGAATGCGGTGGAACCGCCAGTTCACCGAACTGGCGCACGCCGTCCTCCTCGGCCGCGACGACCGTTGCACCGAGGCCCTGGAAGCCTTCCAGCGCGCCCAGGAGGCCGCGGAACCGTATCCGCTGGCCCGTCATCTCGGCCGGCGACTCGTGGCCCAGGAGGCGGCGGGGTGGGGCGATCCGGTGTCCTGGCTGCGTTCCGCCGAGGAGTACTTCCACCAGGCCACGATCCCGGCGGTGGCATCGGCGTGCCGGGGCCTGTTGCGGCAGGCGGGAGCACCGGTGCAGCAGCGGCGCAGCGGCACGGACCAGGTGCCGCGACAGCTGCGCGGGCACGGCGTGACCGTCCGCGAGTTCGAGGTGTTCGTGCTGCTGGCTGACCGAATGGGCAACAAGGCGATCGGCACGCGGTTGCACATCTCGCCGCGCACGGTGGAAAAGCACGTGGCCTCGCTCATCGCGAAGACCGGCCAGCCCGACCGTGAAGCGCTTTCCGCTTACGCCGCCGCGCTGGGCCGCTGACGCCGCCTTCGCACCTCCGCGCTGACGCCGTTCGGACGGCCATCAGCCCGGACGTAAGCGCTTTCCGCCCACGCCACCGGCGCTGGGACGTCGACGTTTCGATCAGGGCCGAAACGTCGATGGGCATCGGCCGAAAGACCGATGCAACCTCCAGGACGTTTCAGGTGTCCTTATCGGTAGGTTGGTCGAAACGACATGGGGGACGTTCGTGCGCAAAATTGTTCTCGCGCCGCTGTGCGCGCTGGTCACGGTGGCCGTGGCGGCGTGCAGTCCGTCAGGTCCGGAACAGACCAATCCGGAGCTGGCGCCGCGGGGCACGCCGATGACCAAGGTCAAGCCCACCAGGCAGGACCTGACCACCAAGCTCAGCATCTCCGGCAAGGTCGAGATGAACCCGACGTTCGGGCTCGTCGCGCCGGTCGCGGGGCAGGTGCGGTACTTCGACGTCCCGGCGCCCAACGGCACGCCGACGAAGCCCATCCGGGTCGCGACGGTGTGGAAGGACCAGCAGCCGAACTACGTGGAGGTCCCGGCGGGTTCCACGTTCAGCGGCCGGCTCGTCGACGACAAGGCGACGGTGACGGCGGGCATGCCGATCGCGTCGGCCAAGCACGTCGGCTACGCGATCGTCGGCGACATCGACGGCCAGCAGGCTTACAAGATCAACGGCGCTCTCACCGACGTCGTGGTGCAGATCAAGAACGGGCCCGGCCCGTTCCCGTGCGCCGTGCTCGGCACGATCGCCGCGCTGCCGCAGGGCACCGTCCCGGAGAAGCCGCCGGTCACGCCGGACACCAAGGACGAGAAGAAGGACCAGCCGCAGCAGCAGCCGCAACAACCCCAGCAGCAGCCGCAGCAGCCGAGTGCCTCCACCGGCCTGCGCATCGTGTGCACGGCGCCGGCGGACGTGCAGATGATCAACGGCGCCACCGCGTCGATCGAGGTCACCACGGGCAAGTCGGCGCAGGCGCTGGTCGTTCCGGTCGAGGCCGTGGCGGGTCAGCAGGGCAAGGGCAAGGTCGACGTCATCCAGCCCGACGGCTCGCGCCGCACCATCGACGTGGTGCTGGGCCTGACCGACGGCAAGGTCATCGAGGTCAAGTCCGGTCTCACCGGTGACGAGGAGCTCGCCGTGCCGGGCCCGAACCTGCCAGAGGGCCAGCAGCAGGGCGGCGACCAGACCAAGCCGACGGGACCGTGATGACGCAGTCCTTCGAACAACCCACGGTGCAGGTCCAGGCACCGCTGCTCCAGCTCAACGGCATCACGAAAGTCCTGAAGGGGCAAGGGGAACCGCGCACCATCCTGTCCGGTGTCGACTTCACCGTCCACCCTGGACAGAGCGTGGCGATCCTCGGCCGCTCCGGTTCCGGCAAGTCGACGCTGCTGTCGCTGATCGGCCTGTTCGACCGCGCCGACGAGGGCAAGTACTTCCTGCACGGCAACGACATCACGAAGCTCCCCGAACGCAGGGCGGCGGCGTTGCGCAGCGCGGAGTTCGGGTTCGTGTTCCAGCGCTTCTTCCTGCTCAAGCACCTCACCGCGGCGCAGAACGTGGCGATGGCACTGGTGAACGGCCAGGGCTGGTCGGCGCGGCGCAAGCGCAAGCAGCAGGTGATGGAGGCACTGGAGCAGGTCGGCATCGCGCACCTCGCGAAGTCCAAGCCCACCAGGCTTTCCGGCGGTGAGCAGCAGCGCGTGGCGATCGCCCGCGCACTCGTGCGGCAGCCGCGCATCATCCTCGCCGACGAACCCACGGGCGCGCTCGACACCGAGACCGGCAACCTCGTCGTCGAGGTGCTGCTCAACACGACCAGGCAGGGCTGCGGCCTCGTGCTGGTCACGCACGACCACGACCACGCCGCCAAGATGGGCCGCGTGATGGAGCTGCGCGACGGGCGGTTCAACTGATGCTTTCCGGCAAGTTCCGGTCCGCCCTGGTCATCGGCGGACAGGGCATCCGCGCCCGAAAACTGCGCACGTTCCTCTCGATGGTCTCGCTGTTCCTCGGCGTCCTCGCCGTCGTGGCCGTGCAGGCGGGGTCCGAGATCGCCGAACGCGCGATGCTCACCGACGTCGAGCTCCAGGCCGGCAAGGACGGCACGATCATGGGCTACGTCCCCGGCGAGAAGGGCGCGCCGGGCATCGTCGAGTCCACGTTGAAAGGGCGCTCCGACGCGGTCGCGATGATCAGCTCTCGCGCGATCATCGGCGAGCCGGGCGTGCGGCCGATCAACGAGGGCGGCATGCCGTTCGAGTACGTCGGCAGGGGCGGCGACTACTCCGGCCCGATGGTGTACTGCGACTCCAACGGCACCTGCACCGAGCAGAAGCAGGAGGAGAAGAAGCCGGCCGGCCAGGCGATCGAGGTCAGCATGGTCGCGCTGACCGGCGACATCCGCCCGTTCAAGCCGTTCCGCCCCGTCTCCGGCACCTGGCTGGAGTTCGGCACCGCGCCGTCGCTGGCGCCGCGGATCGTGCTGAACGAGGAGGCCGCCAAGGGCCTCAAGCAGTACCGCGTCCCCGGCGAGATGATGATCGACGGCGCCACCCACCACGTGTCACCGCAGATCATCGGCGTCGTGCAGGACGGCAACATGCAGCCGCGCGTGTACATGCGCCTCGACGAGCTGCGCACCTGGATGCCGTCGGCCGCCGCGACCACCGAGGCCGACAAGTTCCGCGGCGGCGGCACCCAGCTGGAGCTCTACCTGCAGCCGGGCACCGACGACCTGCAGCAGCTGATCAAGGCGAAGCTCGCCGGCGCGGGCCTGCAGCAGAACCAGATGCACTTCCAGACGGTGAACTCCAAGGAGCGCATGCAGTCCGAGCTGAAGATCATGCGACTGATCTTCCTCGGCATGGCGTTCCTGGTGCTGCTCATCGGTGTCGCGGGCATCCTGAACGTCGGCCTGGCCACGGTCGGCGAGCGCGTCGAGGAGTTCGCTCTGCGCCGCGCGGTGGGCATGTCGCGGATGCTGCTCGCGGGCATCGTGCTCGCGGAGACGTTGCTGACCGGCCTGCTGACCGCCGCGCTGGCGATCGGCGCGGGTGCCGCCGGGTTGCAGGTGGCGCTGATGATGTTCGGCAGCAGGTTCCCGTCGCTGCAGGGCACCACTTTCCCCTGGGAGGCAGGTGTCGCCGGCGTGATCGCGGGTCTCGTCGCCGGTGTGCTCGGCGGGCTCATCCCGGCCATCCGGGCGGCGCGGATCCCGATCGCCACAGTCATGCGGGCCTAAGTGCTGTGGCCGTCGGCCTTTGCCCCGTGTTTCGACGGTCAGACGGGTGCATCGCGGCGCCGGCCCCACGCCCTCATATCGGGCATGTGGGGGTGTGGGGCCGGTGTCGCGAGGTGCCCTGCTGAGCGCCGGAACACGCGGTGAAGGTCGGCGGCCACAGCACTTCCTGGCCCGTTGCCGGCGAAGCCCCGGACCGCTTGACGCGGGCCGGGGCTTCGTACTTCCCTGAACTAGTTGAGCTCGTCCGGGTGCGGGCCGATGCGGCCGTCGCGGTCCAAAGTGGACAGCAGCTCGACCTCGGCCTGCGGCAGCTCGAAGTCGAACACGTCGATGTTCTCCTGGATCCGGGACGGCGTCACGGACTTCGGGATCACGACGTTGCCGATCTGCAGGTGCCAGCGCAGCACGATCTGCGCGGCCGACTTGCCGTGCGCGAGCGCGATCTTCTGCACGACGGGATCGCTGAGCAGCTCGCCGCCCTGGCCGAGCGGGGACCAGGCCTCGGTCTGGATGCCGTGCTCGGCGTGGAACGCGCGCAGCTCGCTCTGCTGGAAGTACGGGTGCAGCTCGATCTGGTTGACCGCCGGCGTGACACCGGTTTCGTCGATCAGCCTCCGCAGGTGCTCGGGCTGGAAGTTGGAGACGCCGACGGCGCGGACGCGTCCCTCCTTCTGCAGCTCGACGAACGCCTTCCAGGTGTCGACGTAGTCGTCGCGCGCCGGGGTCGGCCAGTGGATCAGGTAGAGGTCGAGGACGTCGAGGCCGAGCTTGCGCAGCGACTCGTCGAACGCGCGCTTCGTCGCGTCGTAGCCGTGGTCGTCGTTCCAGAGCTTGGTGGTGACGAAGACGTCGTCGCGGTCCAGGCCCGACTGGGCGATGGCCGCACCGGTGCCGGCCTCGTTGCCGTAGGCGGCGGCGGTGTCGATGCTGCGGTAACCGGCCTTCAGCGCCTCCGCGACGGCCGGGGTGGCCTCCGCGTCGGGCACCTGCCAGACGCCGAAACCGAGCTGGGGCATGGTGACGCCGTTGTTGAGCTTCACGGTGTTCAAAGCGAGATCCTCACGGTAGTGCTTACGGAATGAGCGTCGGGGCGGTGCCACCGTCGACGCGCAAAGCGGCTCCGGTCGTCGCGGACGACAGGTCCGACGCGACGTAGGTGATGAGGTTCGCGACCTCGTGGGGGCGGATCAGGCGGCCCAGCAGCAACGTGGGGCGTTCGGTGCGGACGAACTCGGCCTCGCCGCCCTCGCCGACGCGGTCGCGGATGAACTCCTCGACACCGGGCGTCAGCGTCGGGCCGGGCAGCACCGAGTTCACGGTGACGCCGGTGCCCTTGACCTCCTGGGCCATGCCGCGCGAGATCGCGATCTGCGCGGTCTTCGTCATGCCGTAGTGGACCATCTCGGTCGGCGTGAAGACGCCGGACTCGCTGCTCACGAAGATCACCCGGCCCCAGCCGCGCTCGACCATGCGCGGCGTGTAGTGCCGGGCCAGCCGGACACCGGACATGATGTTGGTGTCGAAGTAGCGCTGCCACTCGGCGTCGTCGATCTCGAAGACCGGCTTCGCGCCGTAGATCCCCAGGTTGTTGACCAGCACGTCCACGTCCGGCACCTGGCCGACCAGGCCGGCCGCGCCCTGGGCGGTCGCGAGGTCCGCCGCAACGCCGCGCACGTCACCGCCGGCGCTGAGCTTGCCGACGGCCTCGGCCACCCGCTCCTCGGTGCGGCCGGTGATGACGACGGTGGCACCCGCCTTGAGCAGGCCCTCCGCCGCGGCGAAGCCGATGCCCGCGGTGGAGCCCGTCACAAGTGCCGTGCGTCCCGACAGATCCATGTCTCTCCCCGGTAGACTTGCTGAAGACGATTACAAGCGTACGCAATAGTTGCACACGCTGTCTATTCGAGAAGGGTTGAGCTATGTCACTGGACGACGACGCCGTCCAGGCGCGCGCGCAGGGCTGGCGCACGCTCGCGGCGCTGCACGCGCGCATCGAGGACCGCCTCGAGAGAGCGCTGCAGAAGGCACACGCCCTCTCGGTCAGCGAGTACACCGTTCTGGACGTCCTCAACCGCCAGGACGGGTTCCACCTCCGGATGAACCAGCTCTCCAACGCCGTGGTGCTCAGCCAGTCGGCCACGACTCGCCTGGTCACGCGGCTCGAGGACCGCGGCCTGCTCGCGCGCTACCTCTGCCCGACCGACCGGCGCGGCATCTACACCGAGGTCACCGACAAGGGCCACGAACTGCTCGCGCTCGCCCGTCCCACGCACGACCAGGTGCTCGCCGACTCCCTCGATGAAGCTTCCGGCGCTCCTGAGCTGAAGCCACTCGTTGAGGCGCTCGCCAAGCTGTAGCCGCTGGAGCAAGATCGCGCGCATGGATCTCCACGCTCTGATCCGCGCCGAGGCGCCGTTGGCCGAGCAGCAGCGCGCCCTCACCGAACCGGTGCTGGCCGCGCTCATCGACCACGGCGTGCACCGCCTGATCGCCCCGAAGCGCTACGGCGGCGCCGAACTCGGCCTGCCCGAGTGGAGCCGGGAGATCCAGGAGCTGTCGCGCTCGGACGCCTCGACCGGCTGGACCGCGATGACGACCACGATCTCGTCGTCGCTGGCCTGGTACCTGCCGGTGGACGCCGCCGACGAGGTGTTCAGCGATCCGCGCGCGTTGATCGCGGGCACCGCGGCGCCGTTGGGCAAAGCCGTGGAGACCGACGGCGGCTACCGCGTGACCGGCCGTTGGGGCTGGGGCAGCGCAGTCACCCATGCGTCGTGGGTCATCGGCGGCACCTTCACGCCTGTCGGTCCCCGTCTCGCCGTGTATCCGCGTTCGGACGTGACGATCCACGACACGTGGCACTCCGCCGGCCTGCGCGCGAGCAGTTCGCACGAGTTCTCTCTCACGGACGCGTTCCTGCCGTTCAGGCGCGCGGTGCGGCCGATCGGCATCACGCCCGGCATCGAGGGCCCGATCACCGTGTTCCCGTACTTCAGCTTCCTCGCGGCGGGCGTCGCGTCCGTGTGCCTGGGTGTGGCCCGCCGCGCGATCGACGAGATCGAGGCGCTGGCCGCCGAGAAGACCCCGCAGTACGCGACGACCCGCCTCGCCGAGCAGACCGGCGTGCAGATCGAGCTCGCGCTGATCGAGGCCCGGCTGTCGTCCGCGACGGCGTTCCTGCACGACACGCTGAGCGTGGCCTGGGACCACGCGGTGAACGGTGAGGCCGCCCCGGACGCGGTGAAGGCACGACTGCGGCTGGCCTGCTCGTTCGCCGCGGGCGAGGCCACCGACGTGACGCAGAAGGCGTTCGCGGCGGGCGGCGGCAGCTCGGTGTTCGAGTCGTCCGCCCTGCAGCGCTGCCTGCGCGACGCGCACGTGGCCGCCCAGCACACGGTGGTGTCGCGCCGGATGCTGGAGACGTACTCGATGCTCAAGCTGGGCCTCGGCCCGGACATGACGAGGTTCTGATGGACGCCCTCGAAGCGATCATGACCACGCGGGCGATCCGCCGCTTCACCTGTGAGCCCGTCGCCGAGGACGACGTGTGGACGTGCCTGCGCGCGGCCCAGCAGGCGCCGTCCGGCGGCAACGTCCAGCCCACGCGGTACCTGGTCGTCACCGATCCGGATGTGCGCACCGAACTGGGCAAGCTGTACCGCAGCGCGTTCACCCGCTACACCGAGATGGCACCGGAGCGCACCGACGCCGTCGGCCTGCGGATCGGCCGGTCCGCGAACCACCTCGCGGACACCCTCGCGTCCGTGCCGGTGATCGTGTTCTTCCTCATGCCGCGCCTGCCGTCGCTGGTGGACGGCATCGACATCGGGCCGGTGCACGCGTCGGTCTACCCGGCCGTGCAGAACTTCTGCCTGGCCGCCCGTGCGCTGGGCCTCGGCACCACGCTGACCACGGTCATCAGGGTGCACCACGCCGAGACGCTGGAGCTGCTCGGCGTGCCCGACCGGTGGGAGATCGCCGCGATGGTGCCGCTCGGACACCCCGCCGAGAGGTTCTCCGTGGCCGTGCGGCGGGACGTGTCGGAGCTGACGGCGTTCAACCGCTGGAGTTAGGGTGCGGGCATGCCCGACACGCAGTACGAAGACCTGCTCCGCCACGTCCTGAAAGAGGGCGTGCGCAAGGAGGACCGCACCGGCACCGGCACGCGGTCCATCTTCGGCCACCAGCTGCGCTACCCGCTCGCCGCGGGCTTCCCGCTGATCACGACCAAGCGCGTGCACTTCAAGTCGATCGCCTACGAACTGCTGTGGTTCCTGCGCGGCGACAGCAACGTGAAGTGGCTGCAGGAGCACGGCGTGTCCATCTGGGACGAGTGGGCGTCGCCCGAAGGCGAGCTCGGCCCGGTCTACGGCGTGCAGTGGCGCTCGTGGCCCACCCCGGACGGCGGGCACGTCGACCAGATCGCCGACGTGCTGAAGACGTTGCGGACGAACCCGGACTCGCGCCGGATCATCGTCTCCGCGTGGAACGTCGGCGAGATCGCGAACATGGCGCTGCCGCCGTGCCACGCGTTCTTCCAGTTCTACGTGGCGGACGGCAAGCTCTCCTGCCAGCTCTACCAGCGCAGCGCGGACCTGTTCCTCGGCGTGCCGTTCAACATCGCCTCCTACGCGCTGCTGACGCACATGATCGCCGCGCAGACGGGTCTCGGCGTCGGCGACTTCATCTGGACCGGCGGCGACTGCCACATCTACGACAACCACGTCGAGCAGGTCGAGCTGCAGCTCAGCCGCGAGGCGCGCGAGTTCCCCACGCTGAAGTTGGCTCCCGCGGCCTCGCTGTTCGACTACGCCTACGAGGACTTCACGATCGAGGGCTACGACCCGCATCCCGGCATCAAGGCTCCGGTGGCGGTGTGATCGGGCTGATCTGGGCGCAGGCCGCGAACGGCGTGATCGGCCGCGACAACGCCATCCCCTGGCGCATCCCCGAGGACATGAAGCGCTTCCGGAAGATCACCGCGGGTTCGGCCGTCCTCATGGGACGCCGCACCTGGGAGTCGTTGCCGCCGCGCTTCCGCCCGCTGCCGGGCCGCCGCAACCTGGTGCTGTCGCGCACTCCCCAGGAGGGTGCGGAGACGTTCTCCTCGCTGGAGAAGGCTCTGGCGGACGTCACCGGTGACCTGTGGGTGATGGGCGGGTCTGCGGTGTACGCGGCGACGCTGCCGTTCGCGGACCGCGTCGAGGTGACGGAGATCCGCGAGTCGTTCGAGGGCGACACGTTCGCCCCCGCCGTGGATCGTGAGCCGGTCAGCGTCGGCGAGTGGCTGGAGTCGAGCAGCGGCCTGCACTACCGGTTCGTCAGCTACTAGTAGAGCGTCGCGGCTTAGCTGTGCTGCGTTGAGTCGCGCACGGGGCTGGGCGGCCTGGTCGGTCGTTACCGAAGCCCGGATGGTCGCGCGCTCACGCACGTCGCCGCCGAGCTGGCGGCAGAAAACTGCCGGCGCAAACGTTTGCTGATCACCCCAACTACCGCCAACCGCGCAGGTGACAGCCATGAGAGCGCGATCTTCATGATCGAAAATCAGCAACCTGCCGCCATCGCTATCCCAAGAGATAGCCGCGACGCTCTACTAGCGTCGGCTGCCGAACTCCCACTCGTGGACCTCGACCGCGTCGTACCGGTCGAGGGTCAGCACTGCCGCCGGGTCGGCCGACCTGACCAGCGCCGCCGTGCCCAGCCAGGCGGCACCGTCATCGGACAGCATCGGCCCGTACGCGATCAGCTCCTCCGGGATCGCAGGGACGAGGTCGGCGGGCTCTCCGGAGCCGAACCCGAGCACCAGGTGGCCGCCACCCTCGCGGCCGCCGGGGAAATCCCACATCGTGCGCCCGAGCACGTTGCGCCACCTGCGCACCAGCACGTCCCGGTAGCCACCGGCCTGGTAGACGGGCTCCTCGAACGCGAACGCACGGGCCGCCGCCGCGTCCGGCACGTCGACGACGTGCACGCTGCCGGTGAGCACGCCGTCCGCGAACGTCGGGCCGCGAGCGATGAGGGAGAACCCGTCCATGTAGGACCAGTGCTCTTCGACCAGGGCCGAGCGCAGCGGCATCGAACCGGGCCGATCCCGGTGGTAATAGAGGAACTCCACTAGAGCCCGACCTCGGCGGTCCACACGGGAAGGACGACATCCTCGTCCGCTGCCGGCGAGGCGCCGGCGAGGTAACCGCCGACGACGGCCGCGAGCGTCGCGTCCGGATCGACCTTGGCGCCGAACGGCAGCGCGTCCTTCTTCGCCGAGCTCGTCGAACACTTCAAGTGCCCTGCCTGCGCGTCGTACCAGACGTAGAAGGTCGCTGTCCGCTCCATCGCGGTCACGCGCTCACCGAGCCGTCGCGCGGTCTCCTCGAACGCGGCGACCACCTCCGCCGCCACGGGTGTCTCCCCCTTGGCCCTGCCCAGCGACCAGGTGTTCTCCTCCGCCTGGGCCAGGAGATCACCTGTCAGCAGCAACGGCTCGTCCGCGACCTCGCGGATCCACTTCGTCAGCGTCACCGGCGCCGTGCCCGAGCGTGCCATGCCTCCACGATCAACTCCTCCAACTCCCCCACCTCGATGTGCTCCAGCCGCACCAGGATCGCGGGATACCCGTGGAAGTGCGGCGTCGTGAAGTAGACCGAACGATCGGAGGCCAGCAGGGCCTCCTTGGCTCCCAGGTCGGGCACGCGGGCCGCCAGGATGGGCCCGGACGGCGCCGCGGCGCCCAGTGCCGAGAGGTCGGTCTTGCGCAGCGGCCGTTCCCAGACGAACAGCTTGTCCTTGACCCTCCAGTCGACGACACCCTCGCGCACCCGCTCCGTGACATCAGGCATGGAGGTGGCGATCCGGTGCACGTCGTCCCAGGTGGCCATCACAAGCTCCTACAGGTGGTCCGGCGGACGCTGCTGCTCGGCCAGGAACCGTTCGAACTCGGCGCCCAGTTCGTCCGCGCTGGGGAGGTCGGTGTTGCCGACAGTCTGGATGAACGCGTCGTACTGCCGCTCGAGCGCTTCCACGACCTGGGCCACCTCCTCCGACTCCGCGACCTGGCGGTGGATCTCGGCGTCGGCGGCCTGGGCGGCGTCGACCAGCGAGCCGATGGGCAGCGCGAGGCCGGTGGCGCGGGCCAGGGCGTCGAGCAGGGTCACGGCGGCGGTCGGGTACTGAGACTGCGCCAGGTAGTGCGGCACCTGGGCGGCGAAGCCCATCGCGTCGTGGCCCGCCTGGCCGAGGCGGAACTCCAGCAGTCCGGAGACGTTGCCCGGCACCTGCACGCGGTTGAAGAACGGCTGGTACTCCGAGACCAGCTCAGGGCGGGTGGCGTGGCCGATGACGTTCAACGGCCGTGTGTGCGGCACGCCCATCGGGATGCCGTGGAAGCCCACGGTCAGACGCACGCCCCAGCGGTCGATGAGTGAACGCACGGCCTGGATGAACGCCTCCCAGCCGCGGTCCGGCTCCGGGCCCTTGAGCAGCAGGAACGGGTGACCCGCGCTGTCCCAGAGCAGGTGCACGACCAGTTCCGGGGCGGCGTAGTCCTCCCAGTGGTCGGTCGCGTAGGTCATCAGCGGGCGGCGCGAGCGGTAGTCGATGAGGCCGTCGACGTCGAAACGCGCGATGACGCGGCTCTCCAGCGTCTCGAGCAGGTGTTCGGAGAGCAGGCGGCCCGCGGCGCCGGCGTCCATGAAGCCCTCGAAGTGGTGCAGCAGCACCGCACCTGTCAGGTCCGGCACCTCCGAGTCCACCTCGTACAGGTTCTCCGGGTCCACCGCACGCCTCCTGATCAATCGCTCTCGTCTCGTCCAAAGCCAACCACGTGGACACGGAACTGATTCCGCACGGGTCGATTAGCCCATACGGACCGTGTGCGCGCATCACCTCACGGGTACTCCAACGCGGTGGACAGGCGCTGGGTGATGCGTGGAACTGTGGTCGCGGCCGTAGTCATTCTCCTCGGTGCGGCGGTGTACGTCTTCGGCCAATTCAGGCCCTTCGGTGACGAATCCATCGATCGCAGCCAGCCCGCCATGCTCGAATCGGTGCGGGATCTGAGCCAGTACCACGCCGCGGCCGGCGAGTTCCAGGTCGTGCTGGACATCGAGAACGACGTCAAGTGGGTACCCGCGGCGCTGGCGGGTGAACGCACGCTCTTCGTCGCGGCCGGGTCGGTCAACGCCTTCGTGGACCTGGGGACGCTGAAGGACGACGGGCTGGTCGTGTCGGCGGATGGGAAGACCGTCGAGCTGCGCGTGCCGAAGGCACAGCTGGACAAACCGAACCTGCACCACGACCGTTCGTACGTCTTCAGCCAGGAACGCGGCCTGATCAACGACCTGCAGGCGCTGGCGGGACCTCCTGACCAGCAACGGTTCTACGTCGCCGCGGAGGCCAAGCTGGCGGAGGCGGCGAAGCAGTCGGAGCTGCTCACCCGCGCCGAGGAGAACACGCGGGTGATGCTCACCGGAATGCTGCAGTCCTTGGGATTCCAGGTGAAAGTGATCACCGACTGATTCGAACCCTCCACGCCTTTCCCGACGAACGTTCAGCGGTGACCCCCTCGCTCCGGGATAGGATTCGCCGGTGGACGACGATCTGATGGCCTGGGCGCCCGCGCAGAGCGCCGCGCAGGCGCCCGAGATCGCGTTGCCCGGCTTCAGCGCCTTCCGCGTGATCGCGCAGGGCGGCGAGGGCACGATCTACCGGGCCCGCCAGGACGGTCTGGGCCGCGACGTCGCGGTCAAGGTGCTGCAGGTGACGGACCCGGCCACGGTCGCGCGGTTCCGCCGCGAACTGGCGATCACCGTCGAACTCGGCCGCCAGCACCCGCACATCGTCACGGTGCTCGACACGGGCACACTGCCGGACGGCCGCCCGTGCATCGTCATGGAGTTCTACGAACGAGGTTCGCTGCACGACCGTTTGCGCGCCATGGGCCCGTTGCCCGTGCAGGACGTGGTGGCGGCGGGCATCGCGGTGGCGGACGCGCTGGCGTTCGCGCACGGCCAGGGCATCCTGCACCGGGACGTGAAACCGCAGAACGTCCTGGTGCTCCCGACTTCGTACGTGCTGGCCGATTTCGGCATCGCGCGCGGCGCCGACGCGGGGCATTCCGCGTCGCTGCAGATGGTCAGCTACCGGCACGCCGCCCCGCAGATGCTGGAGGGCGCCACCCCGTCGTTCGCCGACGACGTCTGGTCGCTCGGCTCGACGCTGTTCACGCTGCTGGAGGGCAAGCCGCCGTTCGCCTCGGACAACCCGGACGAGGACACGCTGCTGTCCTACGTCGGCCGCGTCAGCAGCGGCGAACCCCGGCCGCTCACCCGGTTCGACGTGCCGGCGTGGCTGGTCGCCGTGATCGACCGCTGCCTGCGCAAGGACAGGGCCGAGCGCTTCGGTTCGGCACTGGAGTTGCGCGACGCGCTGATGGCGGCCAACTCCGGCACCGTGCTGTCCACTGTGGACCCCGACGCGACGGCGATGCTGGGCGAACGCCCCGACTTCTACCCGGAGGGCCCGACCGAGGCACCCGGTTTCGGCCCGCGCGGCTTCCAGCCGGAACCGGAACCCGAACCGGAACCCGAGCCCGAGCGCGACGACTCGTGGCGGGGCAGGCTCGAAGACCTGACCTACCGGCAGCACGACCTCGTCCCGCCGCCACCACCTCCGCGTCCTGTTCCGGTCGCGGTGCTGCCGAGCGTGGACCTCCCTCCCGTCGAACCGATGACGGCGCCGGTCCGCAAGAGCAAGCGCGGCGCTGTCCTCGCGTTGCTGGCCGTGATCGCGGTGGCGGGCGGGCTCGCCGCGGGCATCGTCCTCAACCGGGACAACGGCGGTCAGCAGGCTCAACCACCCGTGACGACAACGACACCGCCCGTGCCGACGTCGGACTCCGCCGACGCGGGGCCGTCACCGAACACCGACCCGAAGTTCGTCCCGGTCCTCAAGCGCGCCGAGTACAAGGGCAGGTCGATCGAGCTGGAGTGGACCGATCCGAGCGACGGCCAGGCCCAGTTCGTGGTGGTCGACGTGACCGGTACCAAGCCGAACGCGCTCACGACGGTGACGGGTGGCGGCACGAAGTACGTCGTCGAGGACGGTGGTGGCGACCGGCGCTGCTTCCAGATCGCGGCGCTCGGCTACAACGGCGAACGCGGCAGCTCCGCAAAGGTCTGTGCCAACAGGAACTGAATGTTCCGGACCGATGTTGTTGCGGGTGCACGAACTGGCGTACGGTCCCCCGGTGCAGAGCGCTCGTTATGCCGGCCCACCGATGTTCGCTCGTGGGCGAAAGCGCCGAACACTCGTGCTGGCGGCCGTTCCGCTCGTCGTCGGCATCGGGATCGGGATGCTGATCGGCGGCAACCTCCAGTCCCAGTCCCATCAGAACACCGGTGTCACCACCACCACGCCCGCCGTGCCCGATCAGCTCGAATACACGGACATGCCGTGCGACCCCGGTTCGTCCGTCCTCGTCCTGCACTCGCTGGAAGGCGCGATGCCGGAGAGCGAGGTCAGGGTGTTGCTGGACTACGAGACGATGTGGGTGCGGCACCGTGAGAGCGCGAACCCGGCGCTGCGCGGCCAAACCGCGCTGCTGAGCAGACGCGACGACGTCTGCCCGGTCATCGTTCCGGAGGACACCCGGTTCACGCAGTTCATCTGGCTCGGCCCGTTCCCGTCGGACACCGCTCCCGCGCTGTGCGAGGCGCTGTTCAAGGTCACCGGGAAGAACTGCATCCCCGCACAGGTCGTCCGCTGATCCGTCAGCGCCGGAACAACGGCCGCGGGTCGACCGCCCAGACGACCCTGCGCCACCAGGAAGCCTTGCGCCGCACCGCTTTCTTCACCTGCCGGGCCAGCCGCCAGCTGTTCTCGTGCTCGACCGGCCGCGGTGCGAACGCGGCCTGGTCGACCAGAACGGCCAGCTGTGCGCCCGCCTCACCCCACTCGCGCGCGACGTCCGGCACGGTCCGGCTCGGCTTCGGCCGCAGCCCGGCGAGCTGCAACGAGTCCAGCACCTCGTTCCACGCGCCGACCGGACCGGCCGCGCGCAGCCTGACGCGGCGCGAAGTCCGTGCCACGAACAGTGCGACGAGCACCAGCACCGGTGTGAACGCCCAGAACGGGAAACCCTTCGGAGCCTGCGGCGCGGCGGCCCGGTCGTCGCGCACCGCGGTCGGCTGCACCAGCGGCGGCACCGACGCGAGCGAGGTCGGCGGCGGCTTCGCGGTGGTCGACGCGAGCCGGTTCAGCACCTCGCGCTTCGAGGCGGCGCTCGGCCCGCTTCCGTTGCCGGACACGGGATCGAACGCGACCCAGCCCCACCCGCTGAAGTAGACCTCCGGCCACGCGGTGGCATCCGCGGCCCGCACGATCCGCTCACCGTTCTGCTCGGGCACCGGCTGGAACCCGACCACGACCCGTGTCGGCAACCCGACCGAGCGTGCGAGCACCGCGTAGGCCGACGCGAACTGCTCCGCCGTCCCCGCTCCCGCACCGGACTCGCCCGCCGCTCCGAACAGGAACGTCTCCAGCCGCGCGTAGGACGAGCCGACCGGCGCCTCGGCGTCCGGCCTGCGGTTGAGGCGCACGACCTGTTCCAGCGCCACGGCCTTCTCGTACGGCGTGCGCGCGTTCTGCGTCGCCTGCCGCGCGTACTCGGCCAGCGTGAACGGCAACCGCGGCAACGCCGTGTACTTCGTTGCGGCGGCAGGGACCTGGGCCTCGACGAGATCCGTGTCGGCCGGGGTCTCGACGACGCCGCGCACCGTGTAGCTCAGCCCGGCCTTCAGCCCTTCGGCCACGACCAGCGACCCGGTGTCGGGATCGACCATGGCGTTGCTCAGGGACACCGCCTGCGGCTTCCCGACGCCCGGCAGCCACTCCCCCTGCAGTCCGGTGATCCGCAGGTCCGCGCTGGCGTCCTGGAACTTCCCGCCGGTCGGCAGGTCCGGCGCGTCGACCACACCGAGCGGCCCGTACGTCGAGGCCGCCTCCCACGACGCGCCCGAGTACCGGCTCAGCGTCACCAGCCGCACCGGCACCTCGGGCCCGCGCATCCGGAACAGCTCCGTGTCCCCCTGCGCCGCCCACGCGGCGAGTTGCGGCAGCGGGTTCGAGATGTCGATGCCGGTGACCGGTGGCGTGACGAGCTTGCGCGGCTCGAAACCGTTGGTGGGTAAGACGAAAGCGAGCAATGTGAGTGCGGCCAGGGCCGTGGCGAGCACTGCGGGCGGCAGCACCGGCCCGCGCCGGTCGATGATCAGCCAGCCCAGTGCCAGCACCACGACCAGCGTCAGCGCGACGAGGCCGTACCGGTCCGCACGGCCGGTGGTGAGCAACGCCGCCGACACGTACAGCGTGGCCGCGCCGAGCGCCGGCACGAACAACGCCGTGCCGCGCTTGGTCACCGACAGCACCATGCCGGTGGACACGCCGATGATCAGCAGCAGGCCGGGCACGAGCAGTTCGGGTGTCGCGGGCGCCGGACGGGCCGCCGTGAGCAGCCTCGGCACGGTGTCGAGCAGCACCCACGTGGGGTCGCGGTCCGGGGACGCGCCGCGGGCCAGGAAGAACCCGCCCGTCAGCGCGAGCACCATGACCGCGAGGGCGGCGAGTCCGGCCGGGACGATCCGCTTCAGCGGCAGGGCCGCGAATCCGGCGAGCGCGGCGAGTCCGAAGTAGAGGGTGGCGCCGTCCCAGGCCTGGGAGAGCTGGAGGGCGCCGACGAGGAGGACGGCGGTGACCCAGCCGTACTTCAGCAGGGAGTTGCTCACCGCGCCACCACCGCGTTCCACGAGTCGACCAGGTCCTCCGCCCGCGACCCGCTGACCACCAGCACCGACCCGGCAGCGCTCACCGGCCGCTTCTCGTCCACCACGAGCACCACGCCGAACGCGGCCCGTCCCGCCTCCAGCACCAGGGCCGGCACCGAGGTCCCGCTGATCACGGCCACCACGTCGAGGTCGCGCACCGGCACGGTCGGCCGGCCGTCGACGTCCCGCAGCGCGAGGTCGGCCAGCGCGGCCAGGATCGGCGCCGAGTCCTGCTGCTCCTCCATGTCGGTGCCGCCCGACGACGTCAGCAGCCGCACCGGGTGCCCCTGGTCCAGGGCCGAGGTGATGAGCGACGCCGCCACCTCGACGGCCTCCTCGAAGCGTTGTTCCTCCGCGTACGAGGACGCGCTGTCGTCCAGCAGCACGGCCAGGTGCGGACGGGCCGGGTCGGCGTCCTCGCGGATCATGAGCGTGCCGGTGCGCGCGGAGGTCGCCCAGTGCAGGCGCCTCAGGTCGTCGCCGGGCACGTACTCCCGCAGCCCCACCAGGTCGGTACCGCCGCGCTCGACGCGTTCGTCGGCGCCGACCTGGCCCCGGCGGGCACCGGAGGGCAGGCCCCTGACCGGCAGCACGCGCGGGACCACCCGCACCTGGACGACCTCGCCCAGCACGGTGCGTGCCTGCGCCAGACCGGCCAGACCCTTGCGCCGCAACGTCAACGGACCGACGTCGAACACACCGCGCCGTTCGGTCGGGATCGCGTAGTCGACGGCCTCGACCGCGCCGGGTGCCAGCAACGGCACGTCGACGTCCATCGGCGAGCCCGCCACGACGTCGACGGCGTCCAGCGCCACCGGCCAGCGACCGGTGGACAACAGCTCCAGCCTGCCGCTGCACCGCGCCAGCCGCGGCACCGTGCGCGGGCGGACCGTGCGCGAGACCGACAGCGGCGACGCGACCAGCACGGAGACGATCGAGGCGACGACCAGTGCGGTCAGCGCCAGGCCGAACGCCGCCATGCCCGCGTACCGCCACCACAGGCCGACCCCGAGCATCAGCAGGCCCAGCACCGCGGTTCCGGTGCCGCGCACGGTGAGTCTCATTGCGTCGCGGGCTTGGGCGCGGCCACGCGCGAGAGCACGTCGGCCAGCACCTCGGACGTCGTGACGCCCGACAGAACGCTCTCGCGCGTCAGCACCAGCCGGTGTGCGAGCACCGGGTCCGCGATGTCCTGAACGTCCTGCGGCACCACGAAATGCCGCCCCTTCGACGCCGCGTACACCTGTGCGCAGCGCACGAGCGTCCGCAGGCCACGCGTCGAGGTGCCGAGCCGCAGCCGTTCGTCGGTGCGCGTGGCCGTGCCCAGCGCGGAGATGTACTGCAGGATCGGGTCGGCGACGTGCAGCAGCTGCAACCGTGCGCTGAACGCACTGATCTCCCGCGGCGACGACACCGTGCGCACGTCGGCGATCCGGCCCGCACCGCTGCCGGGACGCAACACCTCCAGCTCGTCCTCGACCGACGGGTAGCCGATCGAGGTGCGCAGCATGAAGCGGTCGAGCTGCGCCTCGGGCAGCCGGTACGTGCCGTCGAGGTCGATCGGGTTCTGCGTGGCCACCACGAGGAACGGGTCGGGCACGGCGTGCCCGACGCCGTCGATCGTGACGGTCCGCTCCTCCATGACCTCCAGCAGCGCGGACTGCGTCTTGGCCGCCGCGCGGTTGATCTCGTCGGCCAGCACGATGTTCGCGAACACGGGACCGGGCCGGAACCGGATCTGGCCCGTCTGCGGGTCGTAGACCGAGGTGCCCGTGACGTCGGACGGCAGCAGGTCGGGCGTGAACTGCACGCGCCGCGACACCCCGCCCAGCGCGCCCGCGACGGCACGCGCCAGCGTCGTCTTGCCCGTGCCGGGCACGTCCTCGAGCAGCACGTGACCGCCCGCGAACATCGCCACCAGCACGAGGTCGATCACGTCGCGCTTGCCGCGCACGGCGCTCTCGACCGCGTCCGCGAGACGGGTGTGCAGGTCGCGGAAGGCGGAGACCTCACCGGTGTCGATCACTTTTCCTCTTCTCCACGACGGACACCGATGCGCAGCAGGAACGCGCACGCCAGCAGACCGAGCCCGCCCGCGCCCATCGGCGCGGTACCGGCTCCGGCCGGCGCCATGCGCGGGATGCAGCTCGGCTTGCCCGCGCACTCGTCGTAGGTGAAGAGCGCGTTCTTCTGCGCCGAGTCGACCTGGCCTGCTCCGGAGGCCGCGAAGGCGCGCACCACGATCGCGTTGCTGCCCTCGTCCACGTCGATGGTCGCCGACGTCGCGTTGCACGGGATTCCGACGGAGAACCCGTACGTCTTGTTCACGACCTCGCAGCGCCCGTTGTGGCTCGCCCAGTCGGCGGGCGGCGCCAGGGTGACCCGCCGGGTCGGGTTCGTGCGCACACCCGTGATCGACGAGATCACCACGGCACCCGCGCTCGGCAGCGAGGGCGGCGGAGGAGGCGGCGGAGGCGTGGTCGTCGTCGTGACCGGCGGAGGGGGAGGCGGCGGAGGCGTGGTGGTCGTGGTCGGCGGCGGATTGTTGGGCGGCGGGTTGTTCGGGGGCGGCGGCGTGACCGTGAACGCGGCCATGCCCGCGGCACCGGCCGTCGACGCCGTCGAGGCGCGCACCGTCACGTCGAGCCTGCCGCCCGAGCAGAACGTGGAACCCGCGCACGGCACCGAAAGATCGGCGGAGGTACCGGCCGACTGCGCCGACACCGAGCCACCGCTGAACGAACCGGAGCCCGCGACGGTGTAGCCCACGACCGGATCGGCCGACACGGCCGCGGTCCAGCTCACCGTCACGACGAGGGCGGAAGCGGTGCGCGACTTCTCCCGCACCGTCACCCCGGCGGGCGCGGCCGGAGCCGCGCTGCCGGCGGAGGGCGGCGTGGAAGGAACCGACGGCGGTGGTGGAACCTCGGTCGTCGAGCCGTTGCCGTTGTTGCCGTTGTTGCGCGGCGGCTTCTGCGGCTCGTCGGGGTTCGGCGGCGGAGGCGGCGGCACGGACGGAGGCGGCGAGCGGTCCGGGTCCTTCACCGGGAGCTCGGGGCTGCGGATCGTCAGCGAGCGCGTCGCGCCGTCCGCGTCGACCAGCACGCCCGAGGACGAGCCCGGCACGTTCACGAACAACCGGCCGTCGTCGAACACGAGCTCGGGGTCGGCGCCACCGGACGTGCGGACGTCGTCGCCACCGCGGCTGCCGCCGCGGTCGAGGATGATGACCTTGCCGGATCCCTTGCAGGGCACGTAGACCTTGTCGCGGAACACCGCGGGCCGCCCCGGCTTCGGGCACCCCATCGCGCCGACGTCGACGCGCAGGACGTCACGGCCGACGACCAGCACGACGACCGAGGACGACGGCACCGACGCGGGCACCAGGTCGATCGGCGAGGACTGCGCGGCGATCACCTCGGCGTCCGAGCGGTCGGTGGACGAGTTCACGTCCTCCCCCGTGCCGTCGCGCACGACGACACCGCCGTCGAGACCGATGAGCGTGACGCCCTGGTCGTGCGGCACGAGAACGGTGCGGGGCCCGGCTCCGGTGACCTGGCGCTTCGAGCGCTCCTCGAACCGCTCCTCGTCGTCCGACCAGTCGAGCGACCGCAACGTGCCGCCGTGGTCGACCAGCCACAGCACCCCGCGCTCGTCCACGACGGCGTCGGCGAGGGGCTGACCGGCCTGCCAGGTCTGCCCGACGTCGGCCAGCGTCAGCGGGTCGGCGGTGTGCACGGTGCCGGTCGCGCGGTCGACGACGAACACCATCCCGTTCGACACCAGCACCTTGCTCGTCGCTCCGGGCGGCGCCTGCCGGCGGCCGGAGGCGAGCAGCGTCGCCAGGTCGATGACGGTGATCTCGCCGGTGCGCCGGTTCAGGATGATCAGCCGGCCGTCCTCCTGCGCGATCTCCAGCTGCGAGTCGGGGCCGCTGATCTGCAACCGGGTCTGCGGCTTGCCCGAACCGGGGTTGATCTGCACGACCTCGCCGCGCTGGTCGTCACCGAGCCAGGTGAGCCCGTCCGACACCGCGACCGACGTGCGGGAGATGCCCTGCCCGAGCGCGGCGCCCGCGAGCACCAGAACACCCAGCAGTGCCGCGACGAAACTCGCCGATTCCCGCCCTCCACCGGAGATAATGCGTCTGATCCGGTGCCACCAAGACATAACGCGCCCTCCCCTCGCCCGCCGGGCATGCTAGCCCCCGGCTCTGACAACTTCGGGCGGCGCATGGTTCCCGGTTCGCCCGGTCAGCCGGCTGGCAGACATCAGGAACGGTAATCGCGGGGTCTGACAGTTTTGAAAACCGAATGGCGTTCCCCCAACCCGACCAACGCGTAAGGCAGAGTGGACGCATGGAAATCCCCGGCATGGGACTTGCCAAGCAGGCGCTCAACACCGCCCTCGGCACGACAGTGGCCGTCGCGGCCGTTCCGGCCCGCGTGCTGAGCCTGCTCGGCGAGGTCGAACAGCTCGTCCGCAAGGTCAACGGCACGATCGACTCCGTCGACGGCATCGTCGCGAAGGCCGGCACACTGGTGGACCGCACCGCCAATGTCGTGGCGGACGCGGAGAAGGCCGTCGACGAGGTCCGCGCGATCACGGCGAGCGCGAGCGACGTCGCCGAACGGGCCGGGCTGGTCGTCACGACCGCCGGCCACACCGCGCACACGGCAGGCGAGCTGATCGCCATGTACGAGCCGCTCGCCAAGCAGGCCCAGCCGCTCGCGAAGCGGTTCGTGGACGAGCTCTCCCCGCACGAGGTCGAGGCCGCGATCAAGCTGGTCGACGAGCTGCCGGTGCTGACGGAGCACCTGATCAGCGACATCCTGCCGATCCTCGCGACCCTGGACAAGGTCGGCCCGGAGGTGCACCAGCTGCTCGAAGTCACCAGCGACATGCGCCAGGCGATCCTCGGCATCCCCGGCTTCTCGTTCATGCGCCGGCGCGGTGAGAAAAAAGAAGAGGAAGAAGGTGTGAAAGAGGTCGAGAACGGGTAGCCCACCCGAATGACTGCTCACTCGCCTGAAGACCGATTGACCTGGTGGCTGCTCAGCAGCGTGTTCGGCCTGCTCGCCATGATCAACGCCGCACTGGCCGTCACGGAGAGAACGACCTGGCCCTACGCGCTCGCGGCATTGCTTCTAGCCGCGAGCGCGTGGAGTGCCAGACAGGCGCTCAGGCCTTTCCCGTCGTCTGGTGCGTCAGGTTCGACGGTGATCCGAACCGGAACGCCCGCACCCGATAGGTCGCGGTTTTCTCGTCTGGAAGTGTGATCACCCCGTACGAGGTGGTGTCCGGGTCGAGCTGCACGGCGACGCGGTAGTCCGCCGCGCCCGCGGGCCTCACCTCGATCAGGTACCCGTCCTCGTCGGACGCACGGTCCTGCCAGGTGAACAGGATCCCGTTGGCGTGCTTCACCTCCGCCTTCACCTCCGATGCCGCCGCCTCGGGCGAGGCCACCGGCGCCTTGCCCCCGCCGGCCTTGACCGGCGCGGTCCAGTCCGGTCCCTCGATCTCCGGCACGTCGTCGCCAGGGGGTAACACGACGTCCACGGTGGCCGAGGCAGGTCCGGTGTACGGCCGGACCCGGTAGTAGAACTCGGTTTCCGGGATCAGGTCCGGATGCTCGTAGGTGTTCTTCGCCGCCGAGGCGAACTCCAGGATCGTGTAGTCGCCGTCCCGGGTGTTCGCGTACTCGACGACCTGCCCGGCCGACCCCGCCTCCGGACGCCAGTGCAGCGTCACGTCGATCGGCGAGGTCAGCTCGGACGTCAGCACGGGGTCCTGCTGTTCCTGGCCACAGGCAGCCAGGAACAGCAGGAGTACCGAAGGCAAGCCGCTTCTGGTCAAAGAAGACGGCTCACTTGCGCCAGAACCGGATGTTGCTCCAGGTGACCGTGGCAGGTCCTTGGCCGCTGGAGGTCCTGTACGCGCCGAACTTGTCGTAGAAGCTCGTACCGGAACTCGCGTAGGTGTGCGCACGCGAGCCGTTGATGTACGTGCGGTGCTCCGTGGCCGTGTTGTGCACGGTGTTCACGCGCACGGTCGTCCCCACGGTCGCACCGGTGGCGATGGTGTCGCCCCCGTGCACGGCGTAGAGCCGTCCGCCGCGTTCCACGGCGAGCATCCAGAACGGTCCCGCGGTGGGGGCCTCCCGGAACGTCTGCTTGAGACTGATGCGGGTGCCGCCGAGACTCGTGATCCGGAAGCTGCCCTCGAACTGGCGCGTGCCGCCGGTGTAAGTGGCGTAACGCCGCTCGGCACGCTGGTCACCGCTCGCGGTGGAGCAGGTGAGTTGGAACGTCAGGTTGCTGACGTTGCCACAGCCGCGTTCCTGAACGGTGAACGACGGCGAGTAGCTGGTCCACGGACCCGTCTCGACCTGGGCCTGTGCCGGTGAGACCGACACGAGCAGACCGGTCGCCAGCGCGATCCCCGCGACACCGCGGAGTCGTTTGGACATACCGATACCTCCTCAAAGCGTGCTGAAGACAGCACGTTTTCTCAGGGGGCGGTATCGGGAGCGTAGCCGATAATGATCGGATGTTCGACCTCCATCGTCTGCGACTGCTGCGCGAGCTCTCCCAGCGGGGAACGCTCGCCGCCGTCGCGCAGGCGCTGAACTACAGCCCGTCGTCGGTGTCGCAGCAGCTGTCGCTGCTGGAGACCGAGGTCGGGGTGCCCCTGCTCGAACCGGTCGGGCGGCGGGTGAAGCTCACCCCTCAGGCCGAAATTCTGGTGCGGCACACCGAAGAGGTGCTCGCCCGCCTGGACCAGGCCGAGTCGGAGGTCGCCGCGTCGCTGCACGAGATCACCGGCACGCTGCGGGTCGCGACGTTCCAGACGGCGGCGCTGGCGTTGATCCCGGCGACGCTCGCCCGCATGAGGGACGAGCATCCGTCACTGCGCATCGAGTTCCAGGTGCTCGACCCGGCGGAAGCGCTTTCCGCGTTGCACGCCAGGGACTTCGACCTCGTGTTCGTGGAGGAGTGGCCGGACCAGCCGGAGGCGAGGCTCGCCGGGCTGGAGTACCGGGAACTGGTCCGGGACCCCATCCGGCTGGCCGTCCCACGTGGACTGCCGGTCTCCGAGGCCGGCACGCATCCGTGGATCATGGAGCCCGCCGGCTTCCCGCAGCGGACGTTCAACGTGAACTGGTGCCGTCATCAGGGCTACGAACCCGACGTGCGCTCCTCCTCGACCGACGTGCTGGTGAAGCTGCGGTTCGTGGAGCGGGGCCTCGCGGTCGCGTTGCTGCCCGACCTCATCTGGTACGACCGCGAGATCACCGTCGACCTGCACGACCTGCCGGTGCCGATGTCCCGGCTGCTGTTCACTGCGGCACGGGCAGGACGAGGTCAGCATCCCGCTGTGCGGGCGTTCCGCGAGGCGCTGGCGCTGTCCGTAGCGCCGCTCCGACCCCGGCCGTGATCACCAGGGCCATGCCGCACAACGAGATCACGCTCAGGTGCTGGCCGAGCAGCACCGCCCCGGCGAGCGCCGCCGCGGCGGGTTCCAGCGCGAGCACCACGCCGAACGTGCCCGGCTCCAGCGTCCTGAGCGCCTTGATCTCCAGCGCGTACGGGATCGCGGACGCCATCAGCGCCACCAGCGTGCCCAGCAGCAGGATCTTCGGGTCGAACAGCGTGGCGCCGGCCGCCGACAGCCCGTACGGCAGGGTGAGCGCGGCCGCGATGAGGCTGGCTCCCGCGACGCCGCCGATGCCGAGCCCCGCGGTCGCGACCTTGCGTCCCGCCAGCACGTAACAGGCCCAGAACGCGGCCGCGAACAACGCGAGCGCCACGCCGATGAGGTCGAGCTTCGCGCCGGTGTACTCGCGCACGCCCAGCACGACGATGCCGACGAGCGCCAGCCCGACCCACACGAAGTCCCTGGGCCGCCTGCTGAGGACCGCCGCGAGCCCGAGCGGCCCGAGGAACTCGATCGTCACGGCCACGCCGAGCGGGATCCGGTCGAGCGCGAGGTAGAACGTGCCGTTCATGCCGGCCAGCGTCAGCCCGAGCACGATCGTCTCCTGGCGGATCTTCGGCCGGGCGACCACGGCCAGCATCAGCGCCGAGATGCCGAGCCGCAGCGCCGTGGCACCCGGCGCGCCGATCTGCCCGAAGAGCTGGCTCGCGAACGCCGCGCCGAACTGAAGTGAGATGACCGAGCCGAGGACCAGGAAGACCGCCATGCGTCCAGTCTCGGTTCCTCAGTCCATTCAGTACAGCGAACGTTTGCGAGGTATATCGTTCGGTTTTTCCGAACATTTAGACTGGCCGGTGCGATGAGACGCAAACCCTCCTCCCCTCTGCCCCAGCGCCACGGCCTGGACGCGGCCCGGCTGAAGCTGCCCTCCGAGGGCACCTGGCCGTCGTTGCGCGACCACCTCGTGGAACGTCTGCCGCGGGTGGCCGCCGCGCGCATCGACGAGATGCTGGCCGAGGAACGGATCTGGGGTGTCGCCGGCCCGCTGGGCGCCGACGCGCCGTTCGTGCCGGACTCCTACATCTGGTTCCACCGCGACCTGCCCGTGGAGGTGCCGGTCCCGTTCGAGGTGGGCGTGGTCCACCAGGACGACGACATCGTGGTCGCCGACAAGCCGCACTTCCTCGCGACGATCCCGCGCGGCGCGCACATCATGCAGACCGCGCTCGTGAAGCTCCGCGACTCACTGGGCCTGCCGGACCTCTCCCCCGCGCACCGGCTGGACCGCGTCACGGCCGGGCTGGTGCTGTTCGTGGTGCGCCGCGAGCTGCGCGGCAAGTACCAGACGATGTTCCGCGACCGGCTGGTGCGCAAGGAGTACGAGGCGATCGCTCCGTACGACCCCGCGCTGGAACTCCCCCGCGTCGTGCGCTCCCGGATCATCAAGGAACGCGGCATCATCACCGCGTTCGAGGTCGACGGCGAGCCCAACGCCGAGACGCACGTGTCCCTCGTGGAGCATCGTGGCGCGCTGGGCCGCTACCACCTGAAGCCGTTGACCGGCCGCACCCACCAGCTGCGGCTGCACATGTCCGGGCTCGGTGTGCCGATCGTGAACGACGACTTCTACCCGGTGCTGCGGGACCGTCCGCTCGACGACTTCTCCTCGCCGTTGCAGCTGCTCGCCCACACGCTGTCCTTCGTGGACCCGATCTCGGGCGTCGACCGGTCGTTCACCTCGGGGTTGAAGCTGTCCGCCTGGTCATGAGACGTGGGTGCGGCGGGTCTCGATCGGCTGCGGTTCCCAGATGTGGCCCATCCGGTCGAGCAACCGCCGCGCCAGCGCGCTCATCTCCGGGTGGGTCTCGGTGAACGTCGCCACGACCCGCGCCCGGAACATCAGCCGGCCACGTGCGGTCGTGCTGTACCAGAACCAGTCCTCGTCGACGGCCCTGGCGAGGTGGTCGGTCCCGTCCCGCTCGGAGCGCTGCACCAGCGCGTCGCCGTTCACGAACCACCGCACGCACGCGTCTTCGAGCCCGGCCGTGAAGCCGCGTTCCTCGAAGTAGGCCTGCTCGGCGGCTTCCCGCAGCTCCCCGGGCGTCTCGCTGACGGTCGCGCAGGTCGGGAAGCCGATGCGGAGGTAGACGACCTCGGTCAGCCCGTCGCCCAGTGCCGCGCCTTCGAAGTCGACGAACCTCGCGCCCTGCGGTGAGTACATGTCGTTGCCGGGACACGGGTCACCGTGCAGCAGGTCGAACTTCCCGGAGTCCTCGAACACCAGCTCGGCCTCGGCGCCCCCGATCTCCACCTCCAGCGCCCGCACGAACCGCAGGAACGGGACGGGGTCCGGGACCACCTGGCGTGGCAGCAGCCCGGCGTGCTCCGGTCCGGTGGCCATGTGCAGACGGGCGAGGCCTCGGGCGTAGGCGATCACCCAGTCCTCCCCGAACGGGTCGGAGCGCAGCCGTTCGAGCACCACGGTCCGCTTCTCGTGGTCGACGTCGAGGACACGCGGCACCACGCCGGTGTGCTCGGCGAGCCGGAGCGCGGTGACCTCGCGCTCGAACGCCGCCTGATCACCGACCACCTGCTTGATGATCCGGTTCCCGTCCACCCAGACGCGGGACCGCTCACCGCTCTTGAGCCGCTGCACGGAAACAACTATTCCACACCTGCAAAGAATATGCCACGAATGATTCTTCCATTCGGCGCAATGCTGTAACAACGGCAGATATCCGGCCGAATCCACCGTCGTGCAGAACCATGGGACGGAAGCGAACCTGAGGCGATTGCCTTCGCTGACCGGGATGAGATTCATCGCGGCGTTCATCGTGTTCGGATTCCACATCAACGCGGCAGGCTTGTGGCCTTATCTGGACGTGCCGTTCCGTCAAGGTGCGACCGGGGTGAGTTTCTTCTTCATCCTGTCCGGGTTCGTGCTCACCTGGTCCGCCAGGCCGGGCACCCCGCCGGTGACCGTCTGGCGGCGCCGGGTGGCGAAGATCTTCCCCAACCACGTCGCGACCTGGCTCGTCGTGCTGGTCGCGGCCGCCGCGGTGACCCCTGCGACGGCGCTGGCGAACCTGTCGCTGGTCCAGGCCTGGTTTCCGGGCGAGAACGTCTACTTCAGCCTGAACACTCCCGCGTGGTCGTTGTCGTGCGAATTGGCGTTCTACCTCGCTTTCCCGTTGCTCATCAAGTGGCAGATGCGCAGACCGTGGTTGGTCGCATCGGCGGCAACGATCGCGATCATCACCGTTCCGGCGATTGCACTAACCATGCCAGGACCGCTCGAATACTGGTTCGTGTTCGTCTTCCCGCCAGTGCGCGCACTGGAGTTCATCCTGGGAATGGCAATGGCCCGAGTGGTCCAACAAGGGAAGTGGATCGGAGTAGGGCTCTGGCCCGCGACCGCGTTGTTCGTCGTCGCGTACGTCGGCTCCTGGTACCTGCCGGCGTCGTTCCCCTACGTCGCGGGCACCGTCGTCCCGCTGGCGCTGCTCATCCCGGCCGCCGCCGTGGCCGACCTCACCGGCAGGTCCTCGCCGTGGCGCTCGAAGTGGATGGTGTGGCTGGGCACCGTGTCGTTCGCGTTCTACATGGTCCACCAGATCGTCATCCGGGTGAGCGAGAAGTTCCTCGACGTGCACGCGTTCCCGCTGGCCGCGGCGCTCGGGATGTTCGTGGTGTCGATGCTCGGGGCGTGGCTGCTGTACCGGCTGGTCGAGGTGCCCGCGGAACGGCTCATCAAGGGGGCACCTCGACCAGCGCCGGTCACGCCAGCGTCAGCGCGTACAGCTCCACCCGCGGATCGTCGGGCAGCGTGACCGAACGAACGGTCTTGGTGGCGTCCAGCCTCAGCGACTGGCCGAACAACCGGACCGGCGGCCCGTCCACGCCCTGGCCCGCCTTGATGCGGTGCGGCATCTCCAGCACGGTCGGGCCGCCACCCGCCCAGTCCGAGATGGACGCCGAGACCTCGGCCGAGGTGCCGTCGGTGTACCAGACGGTGAAGCCGGCCGACACGGGTCCGTTGTGCGACGAGCCCACGACGTGCAGCCACGAGAACTGGCCGCTGGGCAGCAGGAGCGCCTGCCCGTGCGCCTCCACGAAGTTCGGCGCCGTGCCGGTGGGATCAGGCGCCTGGTAGGTGATGCCGCCCCACGTCACGGGCCCGGCCGACGGCAGCAGTGCCGCGTCGTAACTCCAGCCGCCACCGTCGAAGTTGCCCGAGGCGGAGTCTGCGACCGTGGCGGTGCCGTCGTGGTTCAGCTCCGGCGTGACATCCACCGAACACGACGAGAACGCGCACACAGCCGCCGGTTTCACCTCGACGACGGCCTTCACCGTCACCGACTCGACCTGCACCGACACCTCGTACGAGCCCGCGGCCACACCGGCGGGCACGGACAGCGTCAACGGCACCGTCCTCTGCGTCGGCAGGTGCCGCGACACGATCACGAACGGCTTGGCACCGCTCACCTTCCAGCCGTCCGGAGCGGTGACGACGGGCCGCACGGACGTCGCGCCGGGCGACTGGGCCAGCACGTCGAGCTGCAAGGTGAGCGACTGCGCGGAGTCCGACGTCGGCACCACGATCTCGGAGTTCCGCAACGACGCCGACAACGCCCGGCGCGAGTCCGCGTTGCCGTCGTTCAGCGACGGCGGCTCGTCCCCGCGGCCGGTGCCCCACGACGAAGGCTTCGCCGACACCTCGTGCGTCAGCTTTCCGCCGCGCTGCAACGAGGTCCAGGACAACCACGTCTTGCGGACGTCACGACCGCCGAACGACACGCTCTTGATGTACCGGTTGGTGTCGGACACCCCTCGCGCCGAGACGTTCAGGGTCCCGCCCTGCGAGCCGTGCTGTCCGATCCGGACGGTCGCGGACTCGAACTGCGGCGAGGACAGGGCCAGGAAGTCCGCGCCGTTGAACGTCGGGTAGAGGCCCAGCGACGAGAAGACGTACCAGGCCGACATCGTGCCCAGGTCGTCGTTGCCGGTCATGCCGTCCGGACCGGTCGTGAACAACGTCATCGCCGCCCGCACGACCGTCGCGGTCTTCGACGGCGTGCCCGACCACAGGTACATGTAGGGCGCGAGCAGGTCCGGTTCGTTGTTCGGGTTGTAGGTCGGCTTGCCGTAGTAGTCGTACGGCTCGGTGATCCAGTCGTGCCGCGCGGTGCCGGCCGGGTCGACCAGCAGCTTGTCGTAGGCGAAGAACGAGTCGAGCCGCTTCTCCGTCTCACGACGGCCACCCATCAGCGACACGAGTCCGGCGGGATCCTGCGGCACGAGCCACTGGTACTGGTAGGCACCGCCCTCGTGGAACTGGTGCGACGCGTCGACCGGGTTGTACGGCGTCAGCCACGTGCCGGCGGTGGTGCGCGGCCGGAACTGGCCGATCGACGAGTCCCACAGGTTGCGGTACCACTGGCCTCGATCCGCGAACATGCGCGCGTCGGCCTTCTTGCCCAGCCCCTTGGCCATCAGCGCCAGTGACGCGTCCGCCGCCGAGTACTCCAGGGTCGCGGACGCCGGGTGCACGCAGTCGTTGTCGCCGCCCTTGTGCGCGCAGTCCTTGCCCAGCTCCAGGCCGGACGGGATGTACCCGCGATCGGAGTAGTAGGTGACACCGGAGCGTCCGTTGTAGGGCGAGTCCGCGGGAGGCAGCGAGGTGGCGTTGGCGCGCAACAGGTTGTAGGTCTCCTCCTCGTACCCCTTCAGCAGGCCCTTCGACCAGGCCTCGACGAGGAACGGCGTCACCGGGTCGCCGGTCATGATGTTGGTCTCGGACGACGCCAGCGCCCAGCGCGGCAACCATCCGCCGTCGCGCCCGCTGGCCACGACGGACAGTGCGACGTCACGGGCGACCTTCGGTTCCAGGATCTGCAGCAACTGGTTCTGCGGCCGGTACGTGTCCCACAGCGAGAAGTTCTGGTACGGCGTGTAACCCGACGCCGTGCGCACCTTCCCGTCGAAGCCCATGTACCTGCCGTCGACGTCGCCGGCGAGGTTCGGGTGCAGCACCGAGTGGTAGAGCGCGGTGTAGAACGCGACCTGCCGGTCCCGCGGCCCGCCGGACACCCGCACGGCGTCCAGCTGCTTCTTCCACACGTCCTTGGCGGCCGCCACCGCGGCGTCGAAGTCGTGGGAGGGAGCCTCCGCCGCGAGGTTCTTCCGCGCGCCCTCGATGCCGGTGTACGACAGGCCGAGCTTCAGCACGACATCACGGTCGGCGGTCGCGTCGAACGTGACCCAGGCGCCGTTCCCGCCGGTTCCGGCGGCGTCCCGGACTCCCGGCGTGGGAACGCTCCCGCGCCACGCGCCGAAGGAGGCGAACGGGCGGTCGAACGTGGCCGTGAAGTACACGGTGTGCTCGTCCTTGCCCGCGCAGAACCGGCCGTTGCGCACCCGGCCCTCGATGGTTCTGTCACCGACGACGTGGATCTCCGAGTCCAGCACCGTCTGGTTCGACCGTCCGGTGTTGAACAGGACGTTCGCCGCGCCGGAGGACGGGAACGTGTAGCGCTGCCAGCCGGTCCGCTGCGTGGCCGTGAGCTCGGCGTTCACGCCGTAGCGCGGCAGGCCGACGCGGTAGTAGCCGGGCTGCGCGGCCTCGTCCGAATGGCTGAAGTCCGACTTGTAGGCGTTGATGTCAACGTTGTCAACGGACCCGACCGTCGGCATGACCGGCAGCTCGCCCATGACGCCGCAGCCCACGCCCGACAGGTGCGTCTGCGAGAAGCCGTAGATGGAGGTGGCCTTGTAGTCGTACCCGCCCTGACCTCCCGTGTCAGGGCTGACCTGCACCATTCCGAACGGCACCGAGGCGCCGGGGAAGGTGTTGCCGAAGTTCTGCGTGCCCACGAAGGGGTTCACCAACGACGAAGGGTCCTCGTCGACCTGTGCCGCGTGCGCGGGGACTGCTAGACCCAGTAACAGCCCCGCTACAACCAGTGTCCGCATGGAAGGCAGTATTGCCCGATCGTCGCCGCCCCGTCACCCACCGGCGTGCGGCGATGCGCGCTTTGGCCGTGGCGTTGCCGATTCCTGTCTCGTTTTGTCCAGGACCTAGCAGCGCTTGCTGGAGAACGCGGTGAAGTTGTCGTCCTGCTGGACGCTGATCATGCCGTAGGCGGCAGTGCACTTGGACAGGGTGGCGGCCGGCTTGCCCCACAGCTCGACGGGGGCGAACTGGCTGCTGTTGCCGCCCTTGTAGGAGTCCGGCGTGCTGTCACCGGCGCTGCCGTAGACGGCGATCGCGGTCTGCGTGCCCCAGTGACGACCGGTGGCACGGAAGCTCTCCCAGACGTAGACGTAGGAGTAGTTCGAGCCGCACCCGGCGAACTGCTTCACGGACGCGATGTTGTCGCCACGCCACTTGACGTACCCGGTCGACCCGATCTGCGCGGCACTCGCGCAACCGGGCGGCGTCTCGGCGTTGGCCACACCGGGGAACACGAATCCGAGCAGCACGAACGCGATGCCGATGATTGCCCTCTTCATGCAGGTGATCATCGACATTCCCGCTGACAACTCGCTGACACGCGAGTAAGCAGGACCCATGCCCGTACAGCTCAACCACACCATCGTCCACGCCAGCGACCAGAACCGCTCCGCCCGCTTCCTCACCGAACTGCTCGGCCTGCCAGACCCGGTGCGCTACGGCCCGTTCCTCGTCGTCGAGGTCGCCAACGGCGTCTCCCTCGACTACATCACCGCACAAGGCCCGATCACCGAGCAGCACTACGCGTTCCTCGTGACCGAGGAGGAGTTCGACCAGATCTTCGGCCGCATCCAGGAACGCGGCCTCGACCACTGGGCCGACCCGTTCCACTCCCAGCCGCAGCAGATCAACCGCAACGACGGCGGACGCGGGGTCTACTGGAACGACCCGGACGGTCACGCGCTGGAGATCATCACCCGCCCGTACGGCTCCGGCTCCTGACGAACCGGTTGCCTGCCACCGTGAGAGCGATAACACGAAGTGGCCGCTGGTGCCGCAACGGGATCGAACCTGTACTGCTGGTGACGAAAAAGGTCTAGACCCTTGACTGGTCTGAACCACCGATGCCAACCTCAGCGTTGTTCACACACCTGATCCTCCGGGCGCAAAGACTCCAGGAGTGAGTGACCTTGCTGAGAAAACGAATTCTGGCGTCTCTCGCGGCGGTGACGATGGCGGCGACCATGGCCGTCATCGCACCGACCGCGTCAGCACAGGCGGAAGTGTCCGCACAGGCCTGCTCGTTCACCAACTGGGCAGCGGGCACGTGGTACACGGCCGGCTCGATCGTGAAGTACACCAACGGTCAGTACTACGTGGCCGAGCACGACAACCCCGGCTACGACCCGATCATCTCCACTTGGTACTGGGAGCCGACGAGTTGTGACGGCGGCGGTGGAGGTGGTGGCGGCGGCACCTGCACCAGTGCCACGGACTGGGTCGCGGGCCGGCAGTACTACACCGGCAACATCGTGCGGTACAACGGTTCCTACTACATCGCCGAGCACGACAACCCCGGTTACGACCCGACGGTCTCCACCTGGTTCTGGGAACCGCACAGCTGCGACGGTGGCGGAGGCGGTGGTGGCGGCTTCGTCGTCAGCCAAACCCAGTTCGACCAGATGTTCCCGCCGGCGTCCCGCAACGGCTTCTACACCTACAGCGGCCTCGTCGCGGCCCTGAGCGCGTTCCCGGCCTTCGCGAAGACCGGTGGCGACACGGTGTCGAAGCAGGAAGCGGCGGCGTTCCTCGCGAACATCTCCCACGAGACCGGCGGTCTCCGGTACGTCGAGGAGATCAACCAGACCGGGGACTACTGCGACGAGACCAGGCCCTACGGCTGCCCCGCCGGTGCCGACAAGTACTTCGGCCGTGGTCCGATCCAGCTGTCGTGGAACTTCAACTACAAGGCCGCCGGCGACTACATCGGTGAGAACCTGCTGCTCTACCCGCACCTGGTGGCACAGCGAGCCGAGATCGCGTGGAAGACGGGCATCTGGTACTGGATGACCCAGAACGGGCCCGGCCCGATGACCGGACACGCGGCCATGACCAACGGCTCGGGCTTCGGCCAGTCGATCCGCAGCATCAACGGTTCGCTGGAGTGCGATGGCCGCAACCCGGCGCAGGTCCAGAGCCGCGTCTCCAACTACCAGCGGTTCACCGGCATCCTCGGCGTGCCGACGGGTGCGAACCTCTACTGCTAGTGGCCGGCCTCACTAGGACTCGAGCGGTCCTAGTTCGGTCATAGCTTCACTGCATGACCATGGAGCTCAACGATCTGCTGCACGAGCTGAACGACCAGCGCAGGACCTTCCGCGTCACCATGCGGGGTCTCACCGCCGCCGAAGCGGTGAAGCGCACGACGGTCAGCGAGCTCACGCTGGGTGGGTTGCTCAAGCACCTCACCTGGTGTGAGCGCGGCTGGACTCACATCCTGACCGAACAGCCCCTGCCCCCACCGGGAATGCTGGACTTCGACCAGTACACCTGGACGGGCGACGACTTCAGGGAACTGCTCGCGTCGTACGACGAGGCGGTGCGCGCGACCGATGAGGCCGTGCGCACCGCCTCGCTCGACAAGCTGGTGCCGCTGCCTTCCGCGCCCTGGGACCAGGACCCGCGGCCCATGTCGATCCGGCGGATCGTGCTGCACCTGATCCGGGAGACCGCGCAGCACGCGGGCCACGCGGACATCCTCCGCGAGACGCTGGACGGTCAGTCGACCACGGCGTCCCTGTACGAGCAGCCCTAAGCCGCGAGCTGTTCCTTCACCTGGGCCAGCGACGGGTTGGTGAGCGCGGAGCCGTTCGGGAAGTGGACGGTGGGCACCGTGCGGTTGCCGCCGTTCACGCTCATCACGAAGTCGGCCGCGCCGGGCGTCTCCTCGATGTTGATCTCGACGTACTCGATGCCTTCGCGGTCGAGCGAACTCTTCAGGATCCGGCAGTAGCCGCACCACGAGGTCGAGTAGACGGTCAGCTGGTCGGGAGCCATCAGGCGCACTCCTCATCGGTTCGGACGAAGTCGTCAGTATCAACGCTGGACGAGGGGCGCTTCTTCCCGGGCCGGGGAGAGGCGCCCCTCACTCGTCCGGAGCAGCCGGCGGCGATCGTCAGACAATCGTCAGGTCAATTCGGCACACCGTGGGTGAGCATAGTTCGCGCACGGCCGAAGATTTCGTCCGTGCAATTGGTCGTGCATTTATCAATGCGTTCCCGCCGAATTCAGTCACCCATTCGGCGGCCCGTCACCACGCAGAGTTTCCGATATCGTCTGATTTCCGCCGCCGCTACCGCAGTCATGTTTAGAAAGGCTGGCCATGCTGAAAACGGTGGCGGCTGCTGCCCTCGCGCTGTCCGCGGTCCTGACCGCGCCGGCCGCCCACGCAGCATCCGATGTTCCTGATTTCGTGACGATCGACGTCGTCACCGTGAACGGATCCGGCTGTCCCGCCGGCACCGCGGCCGTCGCGGCCGCGGACGACCGCACGGCGTTCACGGTCACGTACAGCCAGTACCTCGCCCAGGCCGGTCAGGGCTCAGGCCCCACCGACTTCCGCAAGAACTGCCAGCTCAACATCAGAGTGAGCTAC
The DNA here is from genome assembly GCF_033949925.1 of Lentzea kristufekii. Lineage (NCBI taxonomy): Bacteria > Bacillati > Actinomycetota > Actinomycetes > Pseudonocardiales > Pseudonocardiaceae > Lentzea > Lentzea kristufekii. The sequence goes on along the minus strand of NZ_JAXAVV010000002.1, from coordinate 345,605 downwards.
CCGCAGGGCTTCACGTTCGGCATCGCCCAGGCGGACTACCGCGGATTCGCCAACCTGCAGCAGGGCGCCACGGGCGCGGAGAAGGGAAACTACTACTTCCAAGGCATGTCGCAGAGTGCGAGCCGCACGCACACGTTCACCGGCCCGAAGAGCGACAACTGGCAGGCCACCGACCGCGCGACGGTCTCGGAAATCATCTACGCGCCCTGCGGAGAAGTCCGGCACCTGAACATCAACACCGAACTGCGCGTGAACGCGGGGACCGCGTCAAAGGCGAACAGCTTCATGACGATGGATTCCACGGACAGCAGTGTGAGCACGAAGTACCAGTTCTCCTGGAAGCGCTGCTGATCCAGGCACCGATTGCCGCCGCCCGTTCATTTCCTTGGACCCCAGACGGAAAGGTGCCCCATGCTCAACACACTGGCCGCGGCCGTGTTCGCGATGTCGACCATCATCGTCCCGCCCGGCGGGGCCCCCGGTGACACCCCGCCTCCGGACCACATCACCATCGACGTCGTGACCATCAACGGCTCTGGCTGCCGGGCGGGAACCGCGGCCGTGGCCGTCAGCCCGGACAACAAGGCGTTCACCGTCACCTACAGCGAGTTCATGGCGCAGGTCGGGCCCCAGGCCCTGCCCACCGACTTCCGCAAGAACTGCCAGCTGAACCTGCGCGTCAACGTGCCGTCCGGCTTCACCTACGGCATCGCGTCCACCGACTACCGCGGCTTCGCGCACCTCGAACGCGGCGCCACGGCCCTGGAGAAGGCCAACTACTACTTCCAGGGCATGTCGCAGACCGAGTACAAGCAGCACAACTACAAGGGCCCGTTCAGCGACGACTGGCAGGCGACGGACACGACCGACGTGGCCGCCATCGTCTACCACCCGTGCGGTGAGAAGCGGAACTTCAACATCAACACGGAGCTGCGCGTCATGGCGGGCACGTCCGACAAGAAGCTCACCAGCTTCATCGCGATGGACTCGACCGACGGATCGATCGAGACGACCTACCACTTCGCGTGGAAGGTCTGTCCTCCCAGGCCGTAGTACCCGCTAGGTGCCGGGCATTCCGCGAACGGGGTGCCCGGCACGCCCCTCTTCTGAGAAGATCAGTCCCTCACGACGTCTGGGGGGACGCTGATGAAGCTGCACGCACTGTCCGGAGTGGACCAAGGACCTGCGTTCCACGCGGCGGTGGACGCGATCGCCGCGGTGCTCCCGGAGCCGCGCTACCCGCACATCCCGGTGTTCCTCGACGACCTGCCGGACTCGTCGGCGCGGCTGGACCTGATGCGACTGGCGGTGCTCGTGGCGCTGGAGCGAGTGGGCAGGAGCGTGCACCCCGTCCCGGTCACCAACCATTCCGGGTACCTGCCGGACCACGGGTGGCTGCTCTCCCGGGAAGAACCTTCTCCCGGCCTCACCTTCCTCAAGGGCGAGAAGCAGCCCCGCGAGCGCATCGCGACCGTGGCCGAGAGCCCGGGCGGAGCCGTTCGCGTGACAGTCGGAGAGACGCGGTTCGAGTTCCAGCCCCCGTCCGAAGAGGAATGCCGACGCTTGCTGGAAGCCGGAGCACAGGGTGCGACGCTGAGATTCCCCGTCATGCCGAGCCCCGGCCCGTTCCTGCTCGCGCGGGGGAACGAGCCTGACGAACTGGTGCTGTGGCGACTCGGCCTGCCCACCGCCTGGCTCCGGCTGCCAGGCCCGGTCCTGGCCGCGACCTACGTGTCCAAGTCACACCTGAACGCGCTGATCGCCTTGATCGAGGTCGACGGCGAACTGCTGGTGCACCACGTCGGCGACGGGGACACGGACCTGACCAAGCTGCGCATCCCGATCGACTTCAGCGTCGCGGACGAGGCGGAGCACGACCTGTCGCCGCTCTACCTCCACTCGGTCGAGTTCTGGGACGTCCGCGTCTACTTCCGCCGCGCCGATCAGTGGTGGGAGCTGCGTTGGTCCCCCGGCCACGTGCTGCTCGAACCGTCGAACTCCAAGCTGCACCAGCCTGACAGCTTTCCGTTCCACACCAGGCTCGACGGTGCGGGCCAGGTGCTGTTCGGACCGGGCGGCTGGATCGCGGGGCTGCGCGACACCGGCTGGACGGTGTGGGGGTACAAGGGGGACGACAGGGTCGTCCCGGTGCCAACCGGTGAGGACGTGCTGGGGCTGACCGAGATCCACGAGCGGCCCGCGCTGCTGACCCGTGCGAACGGCGTCATCCGGGCGCGGACCGCGGAGGACGTGCGCACGGTCGTCGAGTTCAACGGTCCTGTGACCCGCCACTACGAGCTGCCGTGGGTGGCGGTGCAGCGGTCACCTCACCTGGTCGAGATCATCGACGTCGCGACCGGCGCCGTGCTGCACCGCGTGAGCACGGCCTAGTAGAGCGTCGCGGCTTAGCTGTGCTGCGTTGAGTCGCGCACGGGGCTGGGCGGCCTGGTCGGTCGTTACCGAAGCCCGGATGGTCGCGCGCTCACGCACGTCGCCGCCGAGCTGGCGGCAGAAAACTGCCGGCGCAAACGTTTGCTGATCACCCCAACTACCGCCAACCGCGCAGGTGACAGCCATGAGAGCGCGATCTTCATGATCGAAAATCAGCAACCTGCCGCCATCGCTATCCCAAGAGATAGCCGCGACGCTCTACTAGTGGTGTGGCTCGGAACGTTGCCGGGGGAATGCGCGGTCAGACGGGTGCATCGTGGTGCCGCCCCCACGTCCTCGTACTGGATGGGGCGGCGCCGCGAGGCGCCCTGCTGAGCGTGGATCACCTCGCCAACGTTCCGAGTCGCGCCACTAGATCAGGAAGCGGTACGCCGTCGACCCCGGCTCCACGTGCTGGATCTTGAGCGGGGACTCCTTCATCCGCCCCCACAGCAGGTCGTAGTCCTCGCGGCGCCCCAGCTCGATGCACACCAGCGCGGCCCCGGTCTCCCGGTTGTCCCGCTTCATGTACTCGAACTGCACGATGTCGTCGTCCTTGCCGAGCACGTCGTCGAGGAACCTCCGCAGCGCACCGGGCTCCTGCGGGAACTCGACCAGGAACCAGTGCTTCAGGCCGCGGTGGATCATCGAACGCTCGACGATCTCGGCGTAGCGCGACACGTCGTTGTTGCCGCCCGACAGCAGGCACACGACCGTCGAGTCCGGCGCGACGGAGATCTCCTCCAGCAGCGCGGCCGAGGCCAGGGCGCCCGCGGGCTCCGCGATGATCCCGTCGATCTGGTACAGCTCCAGCATCTCCGTGCAGACCGCGCCCTCGGACACCGTGAGCAGCTCCGCGCCGCTGTCGCGCACCATCGGGAACGTCACGTCGCCGGCGCGGCGGACCGCGGCGCCGTCCACGAACGAGTCGACCTCGGGCAGCGTCACCGGGCCGCCCGCCTGGATGGCGGCGATCATGCTCGCGGCACCGGCCGGCTCGACGCCGATGATGCGGGTGCGCGGGAAGCGTTCCTTGAACCACGTGCCGACGCCGGAGAGCAGTCCGCCGCCGCCGATGGGCACCACGACCACGTCGGGGGCGCCGCCGAGCTGCTGGACGATCTCCAGGCCGACGGTGCCCTGGCCCGCGACCGTGCGGGGGTCGTCGAAGGCCGGGACCAGGGTCGCGCCCGTGCTCTGCGCGTACTCCTTGGCCAGCGCGGCCGCGTCGTCGTAGGTGTCGCCGTCCACGACCAGCTGGACCATGCCCTGGCCGAGGGCGTGGATGCGGTCGCGCTTCTGGCGCGGGGTGGTCCGCGGCACGTGCACGCGGCCCTCGATGCCCAGGCGGCGGCAGGCGTACGCCATGCCCTGGCCGTGGTTGCCGGCCGACGCGCAGACCGCGCCGCCGAACGCGAACTCGGTCTGGCACAGCAGGTTGAACGCGCCGCGCAGCTTGTACGAGCGGCCTACCTGGAGGTCCTCGCGTTTGAACCACACGCGCGCGCCGGTCCTCTCGGACAACCGCTGGTTGACCTCCAGCGGCGTCGTGCGTGCGACACCACCGAGCCGGGCTGCGGCCGCGGACACCTCATCAGCGAAGGACATGTCAATACATCTTCCGTGAACGACTTGGGTCTGGCACGCGTACCCCTAGAAGGACAGGGGAGGTGCCTGTGTTTCGCCTTTTGGGCGTGCTATCGCTGCTCATGATGCTCTCTGTGGTTCCCGCGCACGCTCATGGCGCGCCCACCGACCCCGCGAGCAGGGCTTTCCTGTGTTCGCCAGGTCAACCCACAGCATCATCCCCGCCCTGCCGCAGCGCCATCGCGGCGGGGCTGCCGTCCACGGAGTGGGACAACATCCGGCTCCCGAACGTGCGCGGCCAGGACGCGCAGAAGGTTCCGGACGGCAAGCTGTGCAGCGCCGGGCTCGCGAGGTACGGCGGGCTGGACCTGCCGTCCGCCGCCTGGCCGGCGACGAAGCTGAAGAGCACGGACTTCACGTACAAGGCGACGATCCCGCACCAGGGCTCGTTCCGGTTCTACGTGACGCGCGACGGCTACTCGCCGAACCAGCCGCTGCGGTGGGCGGACCTCGACCAGTTCCTGAACGTGCCCTCTCCACCGCTCGTCAACGGCTCGTACGAGTTCAAGGTGCAGCTGCCGAAGAACCGCACCGGACGCCACCTGATCTACACGGTCTGGCAGAACACGGACACGCCCGACACCTACTACTCGTGCACGGACGTGGAGATCGCGGCACCCGCGAAGCCCGTCACGCCGGCGGCCCAGCCCGCACCCGCCGCGGCGCCACCGGTGAAGGCGGCGCCTCCGGCCCAGACCAGTTCCGCGGCGCCGTCGGCCAAGCCGGCCACGCCGAGTTCGAGCATCCCGCGACCCGTTCCCGTTGCGTCGAGTGCCGAACAACCTCCTTCCAGCGCAACGAGGTTCGGAATGTCGGCGGTGGTGGCCGCCCTGGGCGGGCTCGCCGTGCTCGGCGGGTTCCTGTTGTGGCGCAAAAGAATTCTGTGAACGTCCCGGTCCCCAACAGGTCTAGACCTTCCCTACGATGATCTTCGGGCGCGCAACCCCTGCTAGACGAAGGTGTGTACCCGAATGGCTCGAAAACTGTTGGCGTTGCTGGCAATGCTCGCCGCCACCCTCGTCCCGGTCTCCCTCTCGGCGACGAGCTCGGCACAGGCGGCACCGTTCAAGGTCCTCGCGTTCTACAACGGCACCTGGGACGCGGCGCACATCGCGTTCGTCAACGAGGCGAACCCCTGGCTCACCCGCGCGGGCCAGGAGAACGGCTTCACCTACGAGTCGACCCGTGACTGGAACCGGCTCACCACGCTCACACCCGCCCAGGCGCAGGTCGTGATCTTCCTCGACGACGCGCCCACCGGGGCCGCGGCGCGCACGGGCTTCCAGCGCTACATCGAGGCCGGTGGCGGGTTCTTCGGCTTCCACGTCAGCGCGTTCACCCAGAACGCCGCCGAGTGGCCGTGGTACCACAACACGTTCCTGGCCAAGGGCAACTTCGTCAGCAACACGTGGGGCCCGACCACCGCGGTGCTGAAGGTCGAGACCCGCACGCACCCCTCGACGCTGCGCCTGCCGGAGAAGTTCACGTCGGCGGTCAGCGAGTGGTACAGCTGGGACCGCGACCTGCGGCAGAACCCGAGCATCCAGGTCCTGGCGAGCGTCGACCCGTCGAGCTTCCCGCTCGGCACCGACCCGAACCAGCAGTGGCGCAGCGGCTACTACCCGATCATGTGGACCAACAAGAACTACAAGATGATCTACGCGAACTTCGGCCACAACGCCATGGACTACGCGGCGAACCGGCCGCTGTCGTCCACGTTCGCGAGCCCCACCCAGAACGACTTCCTCATCGACAGCCTGCTGTGGCTGGGCGGTGGCGGCACCCCGCCGCCGCAGGGTGAGTGGAAGACGGTCGTCAACCGCGGCAACGGCAAGTGCGTCGACGCCGCCGCCGCGGGCGTGAACAACGGCACCGTCGTCCAGCAGTACACCTGCAACGGCACCACGGCGCAGAACTTCCGCGCGGTGGCGACGACCGACGGCTACTCCCGCGTCGAGTACCGCAACGACCCGGCCAAGGTGCTGGACGTGAGCAACGTGTCCACCGCCGACAACGCCGGCATCCACCTCTGGACCTACGGTGGCGGCACCAACCAGCAGTGGCGGGTGACCACGGGCGCGGACGGCTACTCGACGATCACGGCCCGGCACTCGAACAAGTGCCTGTCGGCGCCGGCCAGTTCCGCCGACGGCGTCCAGCTGGTCCAGGCGACCTGCACCGGGTCGGCGGCGCAGAGCTTCAAGATCGGCTGATCGGGGTCAGGAGGACCGTGAGTGGTTCTGGTCGTCGAGGCGGCCGGGACCACTCACGACCACCCGCTCCCCCGGCACCGGGTCGGCCGGGTGCGCCGCCCCGAGGAACCCGTACATGTCGTTGAGCTGGTGCAGCGCCTGCACCGCGTCCCGCCACACCGGGCACGGCCACGCGCGATGCCGCCCGTACCAGGCGCGGCACGACCTGCACCGATGCCGCTCGTTCGGCTCGTGCATCCGCAGCAGCCCGCGCCACCACGGCAGGGCGTCACGAAGCTGCTCGCGCAGTTCGAAGACCTCGTGAGGCGAGTCGGTCCGTGCGAGCTGGTCCATGGTCTTGTAGACGACGTCGATCACCGAGCGGTGAAACGACCCCTGTCGTTCAGCAAGCGCCATCTCCCAGATCCTCCGAAGTTGAGGCAGGCACGGACCGGAGTCTATGTTGGCCATTGGAGGGCTTTCAACTGGTGAAAATCCACTCACCCAGATAGCCCTTTCCATGGGTGGAGAAACTCACGGCGCGCGACGGGGAGGCGGCAATGGCGGGGGAACGGTCCCTGGCTGACAAGCTCAACCACCTCTTCGCCCGGCACACCGCCCGCTCCGGCCAGGAGTACAGCAACGAGCAGGTCGCCGCGGCCATCGCCGAGACCGGCGTGACCATCTCCCAGAGCTACATCTGGCAGCTGCGCAAGGCCAAGAAGGACAACCCGACGTTCAAGCACCTGCAGGCACTGGCAGGCTTCTTCGGTGTGCCCGTGAGCTACTTCTTCGACGACGAGGTCACCGACCGGGTCGACGAGCAGCTGAAGTCGTTGCAGGACGAGCAGAGCAGGCTCAACGAGATCGCTTCGGGCAGCGACGCGCAGCTCATGGCGATGCGCGCGGGGGAGCTGTCGCCGGACCGCCGCCGCCTGGTCATGGAACTGCTCGACGTGGTCTACCGACAGGAACAGGCCGAGCGCGGCGAAGGATGACTCGTGGCCGAACGAGATTTGCGCAAGCGGTGCCGCCGCCTGCTGAACGAGCTGGACATCCAGCCGCCGCTCGACGTCGAGGAGCTCTGCCGCCGCGTCGGTGACCAGCGCGGCAAGCCGATCCGGCTGATCGCGCACCCGATCCCGGTGCCCGGCCCGTACGGGGTGTGGATCGCCACCTCCAAGGCCGACTACATCCTGTACCAGCAGGAGACGTCGAAGGCGCACCAGAACCACATCATCCTGCACGAGCTCGGCCACCTGCTGGCCGGTCACACGAGCGACGAGCAGGACGACGACCTGCTCGCGGGCCTCTACCCCGACCTCGAACCCGACGCGGTGCGGCGGGCGTTGCGACGCACCTCCTACGACTCCGACCACGAGCGCGAGGCCGAGACGGTGGCGACGATCATCCTGGAGTGGGCGTCGGTGCTGGACAAGGTGGCGCCGCGGGCGTCGGAAGGCCCGGCGCGCCGCATGTCGAAGTCGCTCGCGGACCGCCTGGGGTGGTTGTAGGTGGAGTACCTCAAGGAGACCCAGGGCATCGTCGCGTTCTCCGCGCTGGCCGTGGTGCTCTACCTGCTGGCGCGCAGGCCTTCCGACCCGCGTCTGCGCAGCGTCACCGTCCTGGTGGCGGGCTGGGCGATCGGGTACCCGTTCGGACGCGCGGCGGCCGGCGGACGGTGGTTCCTCGGGCTCGACCCGATGGTCTGCCAGCTGATCCAGCACTCGATGCTGCAGATCGGCGTGTACGGCCTGATCTGCTTCTTCATCTTCTCCGCGCTCGACGACGCCCGCGCACGGCGGCAGGCACTGCTCCAGCTCGCGCCGCTCGTGCTGTGCGTGAGCGCCATGACGTGGGCGGTGCTCGCGATCCCGGACGACCTGCGGGTGGCGGCGGCGCGCGTGCCGAACTCGCTGGGCGGCGGCCCGACCGGCGTCCTCGCGATCACGGTGTTCTACGCGCTGGGCAACGGTTATCTGCTCTACGGCTTCGCGACGATGTTCGTGTGGGCGCGGCGGTACGCCCGCGGCGCCGAGCCCCGGTTGCGCCGCGGCCTGCTGATCACCTCGACCGGGCTCGCGCTGCTGGTGCCCGCCGACGCGATCTTCGTGTCCTCCAACGTCTCCCGCTACTTCGGCGAGCCGCTCCCCCGCTGGCTGCTGACCGCCGCCGTGTGGTTCCTGCTGCCGGGCGTGCTCCTGTGCGTCGTCGGCGTCATCTACCCGATCGCCGCGATGCGGCTGGCAGCGACGAGGTTGTGGCTGCGGCACCTGCGCGCGTACCACCGGCTCGCTCCACTGTGGATGTTGCTGCACCAGTCGTTCCCCGAGGACGCCCTGCACCGCGTGCCGTCGAGGCGCGACGCGTTCTCGCTTAGGGGCGTGCACCGGCGCTACTACCGGCGCGTGATCGAGTGCCGGGACGGGCTGGTGCGGATCAGCCCGTACGTCGCGGAGACACCCGCCGAGCTGCCGTTGTCCGAACGGCTGCGGGCGGGGCTGGAGACTCGCCGGTCGGGGGCCGTCACGATGCGGCGGCCGATCGCGCTCGCGATCCCCGAAGACGACGGGATGGACGCCGACGTGCGCGAACTCGAAAAGCTCGCGGTGGCCCTCCGCTGAGCTTATGGTCCCCAATGTGGACCTGCCTGTCATGCCGCCGGTGAAGCCGATGCTCGCGAAGTCAGTCCCTTCGCTGCCACGCGGAGAGGGACTCGCGTACGAGCCCAAGTGGGACGGCTTCCGCTGCGTCGTGTTCCGCGACGGCGACGAGGTCGAGCTGGGTTCGCGCAACGACAAGCCGCTGACCAGGTACTTCCCCGAGGTCGTCGAGCTGCTGAGGCAGGCGCTGCCGCCGCGGTGCGTGGTGGACGGAGAGATCATCCTGGTCACGCCCGGCGGGCTGAGCTTCGACACGCTCCAGTTGCGACTGCACCCGGCGGCTTCGCGCGTCCGCAAGCTCTCCGTCGAGACGCCGGCGAGCTTCGTCGCGTTCGACCTGCTGGCCTGCGGTGATGACGACGTCACCGGGCTCTCGCTGGCAGAGCGCCGCCAGATGCTGGAGGAGGTCGTCACCGAGGTCCCCGGCGTCTACCTGACACCGTCCACAGCGGACCCCGAGGTCGCGCAGGACTGGTTCACCCGGTTCGAGGGCGCGGGCTTCGACGGCGTGATGGTGAAGGCGTTGGACGGCGTCTACGAGCCGGACAAACGCGTGATGTTCAAGGTCAAGCACGAGCGCACGGCCGACTGCGTGGTCGCGGGCTACCGCTTGCACAAGGACGGCGAGACGGTCGGGTCGCTGGTGCTCGGGCTCTACCAGGACGGCGAACTGCACAACGTCGGCGTGGCCAGCAGCTTCACCGCGGCGCGGCGGCGGGAGCTGGTCGAGGAGCTGAAGCCGTTGCTGAACCCGGCCGAGCATCCGTGGAGCGCGTGGGCGACGTACGAGGGTCCTGGCATGAACAGCCGGTGGAACCCCGAGAAGCAGCTTCAGGTCGTGCTGCTCGAACCGACGCGCGTGGCCGAGGTGCGGTACGAGCACGTGCAGGGCGGACGGTTCCGGCACACGGCTCGCCTGGTGCGGTTCCGCGCGGACAAGACGCCTTCGGAGTGCACGTACGAGCAGCTGGAAGAGGTGCCGCCCGCCGAGCTGGACGCCCTGTTCGGTGAAGCCGAGCAGCGCAGGCGCACAATCGAGCAGTGAAGGTGATCAAGCGGGACGGCACGCACGAGATCGAGATCCAGCGGTCGCGGTTCCTGTGCCACGTCGCCCGCGTCACCTCCGACCAGGAGGCTTCCGAGTTCTTCGCGCGGATCCGCAAGGAGCACTGGCAGGCCGCGCACAACTGCACGGCTTTTCGGACCGCCGACACCCAGCGCTCGTCCGACGACGGCGAACCCGCTGGTACGGCCGGTGTGCCGATGCTGGAGGTGCTGACGCGCCGGGACCTCGTGGACACCGCCGTCGTCGTCACCCGCTACTACGGCGGGATCAAGCTCGGCGCCGGTGGCCTGGTCCGGGCTTACGGACGGGCCGTCTCCGAGGCCGTTGACGCGTTGGGCACGCTCACCCGCGAACGGCACGAGAGCGTGCTTCTGGCCGTGGACCACGATCAGGCGGGAAAGCTGGAGAACGCGTTGCGCGCGGCCGGGTACCACGTCGCGGACACCGAATACGGCCATGACGTCACCTTCACCGTTCTGACGAAGGACCCGGACGGCTTCGAGGTCTGGCTCGCCGCTCAGACCGGCGGTTCCGTGACCGCGATCAGGGGCGAGCCGGTGGACCTCGACAGCTAGACCATCTCGGCCCATTTCAAGACGTGGTCGGCGACTCTTCCCAGCTTTCCTGCTGGAGTCCGCACAGGAACGCGCCCCCGCCTGGATGTCGGCGGGGGCGCGCGGGTCTATCGCTTCACCTGCGAGCGTTTACGTGCAGGGAAGGGCGTCCGGATCGGCGCCCGCCTTGGGCACCCACCGGATGTTCGCGAACGAGGCCTGGAACGCGCCGTCGGTGTAGACGAGGAACGGCGTGTTGATGTTCTCCAGGTCCAGTCCCTTGTCGGAGAAGCAGGAGACCGGGATCTTGACGGTCGACTTCTGCCCGACGGGGAGGTTCCGGAACGCCTGCGTGGCGTCGATCTCGGCCAGGCACGGGTACACGCAGTGCGAGCTGATGACCGTGCGGTTGGCCGGAGCCTGGTGCACGATCACGTCGAACTGGAGTGCCGCGTTGGCGTTGCCGTAGCCGCGCAGGTCGCTGCCCGCCGGGCTCTGCAGGTACACCTGGCCGGGGCCGGTGCCGGTCCACGTCGTCTTGAGCGCGTCCTGCTGGACGTTGACGTCGGACTGCACGACGTTGATCTCGGCGTGCGAGGCCTGGCCGTCGGGGCCGACCACGGTGCCGCCCCAGTTCTCCGCCGAACCGATCATCGACTGGTACGGCGCGATGTCGGTGCGGTTGAAGATCTCCAGGTCCTCGGTGGCCGTGCCGCCGCCACCACCGGAGCACAGGGCGCCGGGGCTGGTCTCGTCGAGCTTGCCGACGCGGCCGGTCTCCCAGTCGCGCAGGCCGTAGCCGAGCTTGAACAGCGGCGTCTTGGCGGGCTCACCGGGCAGCGCCGGGCAGGCCTCGGCCGGCCACGAGTAGGACAGCTTGCCGCTGAACCCGTTGTGACGGCCCTTGATCAGCAGGTCGGCGATGCCGCCGCCCTCGGTGCCCGGCAGCCAGGCGGCCACGAACGCGTCGGAGCGGTTGAGCTCCTTGTTCATGTACAGCGCGCGGCCACCGACGTAGACGGTGACGACCGGCTTGCCCTTGCCGGAGACCTTGTCCAGCACGGCGATGTCCTGCGGGTGCAGGCGGGCGGCCTCGAACGACCGCTTGCCGAGGTCGCCGACGCCCTCCGCGTACGGGGTCTCACCGATGACGGCGATGACGGCGTCGAACTGCGCCGGGTCGACGCCGTCCGCGGTCTCGGCGAACGTGACGTTCGCGGCGCCCAGCGTGTCCTGGATGCCCTTGAGGATGCTGGTGGCGTTCGGGAAGTCGGCGTTGGTGTTGCCGGTGCCCTGCCAGGACAGCGTCCAGCCGCCGGTCTGGTTGCCGATGTTGTCGGCGCTCTTGCCGACGACGAGAACCTTGCTGCGCTTGGACAACGGCAGCACGCGCTTCTCGTTCTTCAGCAGCACGGCGGACTCGCGCACGGCCTCGCGGGCGAGTTCCTTGTGCTGCAGCGCCTCCTGCTCACCCGCGTGCTCGCGCTGCGAGGGCTTGGGGGCGTCGAACGTGCCGGCGCGCAGCTTGACGCGCAGGATGCGGGTGACGGCGTCGTCGATGCGCGCCATCGGGATCTCACCGGACTCGACCTGGGCGATCGTGTTGGTGATGAACGCCTTCCAGTCGTTCGGCACCATGATGATGTCCATGCCGGCGTTGATCGCCTGCGGGCAGCTGGCGTTGGTGCAGCCGGTGACCTGGCCGATGCCGTTCCAGTCGGAGACGAGCAGGCCGTCGAAGCCCATCTTCTCCTTGAGGATGCCGGTCTGCACGTACTTGCTGCCGTGCACCTTGCCCTCGTTGATGACGTCGTTCGTCCAGCTGTTGAACGAGATCATCACCGTCTGGGCACCCGCGGCCAGCGCGCCGTAGTAGCCCTGGCCGTGCACGTTGATCATCTTCTGCTCGGTGGAGGGGTTGATGCCCTGGTCCTTGCCACCGGTCGTGCCGCCGTCACCGATGAAGTGCTTCGCGGTGGCGATCACGCCGTCCTCGCTGATGCGCTTCTTCGCGTTGTCCTGCAGGCCCTTGACGGCCTCGTAACCGTAGGCGCGCGTGATGCGCGGGTCCTCGGAGAAGCCCTCGTAGGTGCGGCCCCACCGGTCGTCCTCGACGACGGCGAGCGTGGGCGCGAACGCCCAGTCCTGGCCGGTCGCGCGGATCTGCTCGGCCGTCGCCGCGTTGATGTCGCGGATGAGGCACGGGTCCTGCGTCGCACCGAGACCGATGTTGTGCGGGAAGACCGTGGCGCCGTAGACGTTGTTGTTGCCGTGCACCGCGTCGATGCCCCAGATGAGGGGGATCTTGGTGCGCGACTGCTTCGAGGCGTCGAAGTAGGCGTCGGCGAGCGCGAGCCACTCCTGCGGCGTCGCGTTCTTCTTGGCCCCGGGCCAGCTACCGCCACCGTTGAGGACGGAGCCGAACCCGTAGTTCGTGACGTCCGCGGCCGTGATCGCGGCGATCTCGGGCTGGGTCATCTGGCCGACCTTCTCGGCCAGCGTCATGTCCTTGAGGATCGCCTTGATGCGCGCCTCGTCCTTGCGGTCGCCCTTGAGCTGGCTCTCGACCTTCGGCCAGTCCTTGAGCGTCGGCAGGGACCTCTCGATGCGGGCACAGCCGTGCTCAGTCTTGGGCTGGCCGATGACCGGCTGCTTCGGCGGCCAGTGCTGCGCGTCCTGCGCGACCGCCGCCGATGTCGTGCCGGCGGCGAGCGTCAGCCCCAGCACTGCGGCGAGAGTGCTTCTCCAATGCATGCCGCCGATCCTCAACGGCGTGTTACGTCCACGTCAATGGGAACGCTCTCACGACTTTGTTCCGGAACGTTTCAGGACGAAGTTCCCATACCGCTCCGTTGGAGTCGCGCAGCCGTTCCTCAGAGCGCCCGGAGGCCCTGCCGGGACGTGGTCCAGGAGATCCGGTCGGCCGCCGCGGGATCGGTGAAGGCCAGCACCGATTCGTCAAGCCGATGGAAGTCCAGCTCGTCCGTCCACGTCTCGTACAGCTCGCCCGCCATGAGCAACAGCGGCCGCCCGCCGATCTTCAGGAGCACCTCGGCCAGCACGCCCTCGTCGGCGAAACAGGTCACGTCGCCGACCGGCCCGGCAGGCAGCTCGCTCAGCACTCTCCAACGGGTGCCCCTGCCAGGTTCAGCCCACGTCCGCGAGTCCCGCACCCTCTCGTCGAGGTCCTGATGCCGCCACAGCCCGCAGGTGGAGCTGTCCCCGAAGTGGGCGCACGTGCCGACGGTGAACAGCTCGCCGTCGTCGAGCACCGCCTGCAGCCCCCACAACTGCAGGCAGGGCACCGACGGATCGTGGAACACGTGAGGACCGCTCTCCGGCACGTCCTCGCGCAGCGCCCACTCCACACCGATCCACGACCTCACGTGTCGGCTGCGCAGGTCCGCGAACTCGCGCGCCCTGTCGGCCCACCAGGCTTCTTGGTCCACTCCGGCAGTATGTGCGGCGGCCCGGCGGATCTCGCCCGAATTGTCGCCGGACAGCGAACAGCCCCCGGCTCCCACAGGAACCGAGGGCTGTCGAGCACGTGCGTCAGCCGGCGAGCGCACGCACCCGGCGCAGCACCTCGTCGGTGCCCAGCGTGCGGGCCACGGCGTGCAGGTCCGGGCTCGCCTTCGACCCCGTCAGCGCCACGCGGATCAGCTGCGCGGCCTCACGGATCGAGCCGGGGTACGCGTCCGGGTTCTTCTTGAGCTCCTTGGGGTTCGGCGCGAAACCGTGCTTCGCGGCGAGCTCGCGGATCTGACCGAACCACTCCTGGCCGTCCTCCAGGTCCGCGTAGCCGTCCGCGAAGTCCGCGGCGAACGCGGAGATCAGCTCCGGCGACAGTCCGCCGAGGCGCTCGTCGGTGCGGTCGGAGACGAGCGGGAACAGCGACGGGAAGAAGAAGCCGTAGGCGGTGCGGAAGTCCGCCCACTTGCGGAGGTCCTTGCGCGGGTTCGCGACCTCCGGGCCGCGCTCGACCTTCAGCGCCGCCAGTGCCGCGTCGCGCTCCGCGGCCAGCACGGTGACGAGCTCGGGGTCGTACGTCTCGGCCCACTCCGACACGAGGGAGATGATCTCCTCGCCGGACAGCGTGGCCACGTAGTCGGCGCAGATGTCGTCGAGCTTGACGAGGTCGACCAGCGGGCCCGCGACACCGCACTCGGCGAGCGAGATCGGCTCCTGCAGGGCCTCGGCGAGCGGCAGCTCCGCCAGGCGGGCGTTGACCAGCCCGCGCATGTAGTACTGGACGGCCGGCGCCGGGAAGCCCGCCTCGATGAAGAACTCGACGGACGCCTCGGGGTCCTTGCGCTTCGACAGCTTGCGCCGGGAGCCGCCCTGCTGCTTCATCAGCGGCGCGATGTGGGCGTACTCGACGCGCTCGAAGCCCAGGGCGTCGAACAGCTGCAGGTGCGTCGGGACGGACGAGATCCACTCCTCGCCGCGGATCACCAGGTTCACGCGCATCAGGTGGTCGTCGACGGCGTGCGCGAAGTGGTAGGTGGGCAGACGCGGCGACTGGTCGGACGCCTTGAGGATCACCACGTCGTTGCGGTTGGCGTCGTGCTCGAGCTCGCCGCGGATGGCGTCCACGAACTTCGTCCGCTCCCCCGCCTTGCCCGGCGAACGGAAGCGCACGACGTACGGGCGGCCCTCGTCCAGAGCGGCCTGGACGTCCTCGGCGGTCTTGTCGCGCCAGATCGCCCAGCGGCCGTAGTAGCCGGTCGGCAGCTTCGTGGCCTGCTGGCGCGCGGTGATGTCCGCGAGCTCTTCCTTCGTCGCGAAGCACAGGTACGCGTGGCCGGAACGCAGCAGCTCACGCACGTACGTCAGGTAGACCTGCTCGCGCTGCGACTGGTGGTACGGGCCGTACGAGCCCACCGCGTCGGCCTCGTCGGGCTCGATGCCGAAGTACTTGAACGCCTTGTTGAACTGCTCGACGGCGCCGGGCACCTCACGTGCCTGGTCGGTGTCCTCGACGCGCACGATGTACGAACCACCGGAGTGGGACGCCAGGTCGCGGTCGATCATGCCGACGTACAGGCCGCCGATGTGCAGGAACCCGGTCGGCGACGGCCCCAGGCGGGTGACCTTCGCGCCTTCGCCCAGCCCGCGGGGCGGGTACTGCTCCTCCCAGTGGGACGGCTCGGGCAGGTCCGAGGGGAACAGGGCGTCGACGACGGCACGGTCGAGCATCGCTAGGGGTCTCCAAACCAGGGAAAGAAGTACGCCCAGGTTATCAACGTGCGCGAGCCGAAATGCTGGCCCCTCGGTGATCGGCCTAAGCTCACACGTCATGGCCAAGTACCTCGACGTCCACCCGGTCAACCCGCAGAAGCGCGCCATCGACCAGGCTGTGCGGATCCTGCAGGAGGACGGCCTGATCGCGTACCCGACCGACTCCTGCTACGCGCTCGGCTGCCGCCTGGGCAACAAGGACGGCATCGACCGCATCCGGGAGATCCGCAAGCTCGACGACAAGCACCACTTCACGCTGATGTGCGAGAACTTCGCCCAGCTCGGCCAGTTCGTGGTCGTCGACAACGCCGTGTTCCGCGCGGTCAAGGCCTCCACGCCCGGCGGCTACACGTTCATCCTGCCCGCGACGAAGGAGGTGCCGCGCCGCATGATGCACCCGAAGAAGAAGACGGTGGGCGCGCGCATCCCGGACCACGTCGTGACGCAGGCCCTGCTCGAGGCGATGGGCGAGCCGCTGCTCACCAGCACCCTGCTGCTGCCCGACGAGGCCGAGCCGCTCGTGCAGGGCTGGGAGATCAAGGAACGCCTCGACCACGTGGTGGACGCGGTGATCGACTCCGGGGAGTGCGGCACCACGCCCACCACGGTGGTGGACTTCTCGAGCGGCGAGGCCGAGATCATCCGCTACGGCGCGGGCGACCCGGCCCGGTTCGAATAACCCCTAGGACACGACCAGCGCGTAGTCGGCGTCGGTCGCGGTGGTCTCGACGTGCCCGTCCACGTTGACCGAGGTCGCGATCACCTCGACCGTCCAGTTGCCCGCGGCGGGCGTCTGGACGAGGACGTTCTCCACGGTGTCGACGGTGTTCGCGACGCCGCCGGAGGTGGACCAGTTGCCGGCCAGCAGGCCGTTGTTGCCCCAGTAGACGGTGCCGTTGGGGGCGGTGACCTTCAGCGTCAGGTCGTTGACGGTCGCCTTGGCCGCGGTCGGCGAACCGGCCGGGTCGGTGTAGGCCAGCGTCGCGCGCAGCGGCGTCTGGCCGTTGGACGCCACGGTGTACTTGCGCGACTGACCGGTCGTGAGCAGGTCGGTCTCGTTCACCAGGACCGGCAGCTTCCAGCCGCCCGCCTTCGCGCGGTCGTACAGGTTGCGGACCGACGCCGTGCCCCAGCCCTGGTGCGTGCGGGTCTGGTCGTGCGTGGTGCCGGAGAACGCGTGCTGGTTGGCGGTGTTGATCAGCAGCGCCTTCGCGGTCGCCGCGTGCGGGCGGGACGCGAAGACGTCACGGGCCTTGCCGGGCGCGCCGTCGAACACGCCGTCGGCCCACATCTGGAACAGCAGACCGGCGTTGCCGCAGGTGATCGGCGTGGCGCCGGACGTGCCGCCGAACGACGTCGTGTAGGCGGTGTCGCTGGTGGACGTCGTGGTGTCGATGCGGTCGTAGTAGTTCGAGATCTCCGGCTTGATGCGGCCGTCGGCGGCCGGGCCGATCGACGCTCCGCCGTTCCACTTGTCGTCCGCGCGGTCGAGGGTGTTGTAGTGGTAGTGCCCGCCGACCGACAGCACGTTCTTCGCCCACGCCTGCGGGCGCGAGCTTCTGGTGCCCGCGTTGCTCTGCGACTGGCAGATCAGCAGGTCGTGGTCGAACACGATCCGGTCCATCTGCTGCGAGATCGAGTTGTACGACGTGGTGAGCGCGTCACCCCAGCTGTTGGACTGGAACACCGCCCGGTACTGGCCGGCCGGGTCCACGAGCTGCTTGGTGTGGGCGTAGCGGTCGCCGGAACCGTAGATCGCGAAGATGCCCTGCGCCTCGGGCAGCAGGCCGCGGTGCGCGGACGAGACGCCGGACGCGAAGATCTGCCCGTACGTCGACGTGCCGTGCGAGGTGCTCGACGAGTTCCCGGTGTGCATCACCGGCGGACGGGCCCGGAACTCCTGGTGCGTGGTGCGCAGTCCGCCGTCCATCACCTCGCCCCGCACGCCCTTGCCCTTGTAGCCGCCGACGCTCTCGATGTGGTTGGCACCGGACGACTCGCGCGAGATCGCCATGTCGGTCTCCGGCGCGGACACCGGGTCGATCGCGATCACGGCGGGCAGCTTCGCGAGCTGCGCGGCTTGCCCCGCGTCCAAGGTGGCCATGATGTGCTCTCGGCTCTCGGAGAGGACGTTCACCTTGCCGCCCAAGGACTTCACCTTGGCGGCGACGGCCTTCTGGTCGGCCGCGTCCTGCTCGACCAGCGTGATCAGGTAGTCGGACGAGCCGCCCAGCGCCATGATCTGCGGCTGGGCCTGGAACGGTTTCACCTCGCGCACGTAGCTCAGCCGCGCGACGCGCGCGGTGTTCGTCATGCGGGCGAGGTAGGTGCCGTCCTGGACGAACGCTCCGAGCCGGACGCCGAGCCCTTCGAGCTGGTGGCGCTGGCCGTCGGACAGGGTGGTGCGGAACTGCAGCAGGTAGGCGCCCTCGGCCGGGGCAGCGACGGCAGGAACGCCGCTGATCAGCGAGAACACCGTGGCGACGCTCAATATTGTGCGCAGCACGAACAAAACCTCCATCGGCAGGGTTGGCGGTGACCGGAGGGAGTCACCGCCCGTGACCAGCACGTTACCGGTGATGAGCAGGTCAGGACATCAGTCGTTCGGCGGTGATCATCTTGTGGGACGGTGTAGAACAATCCCTTCCTCTGCCGACATTCACGTTCACCCGGATGGTGCATCCGGAGTAACGTCCGATCAGGTAAGCCCGACATGCCCGGCAAAGCATTTCCGCGCGGAGGACGGATGCCTGTCTCACCTGAGCAGCTGATGGAAGAACTGCGCACCTTGTGCCGAGGGCGCGGTGTGCAGACTCCCGGTATCGACTTGCACGTCGGTCCGGCGCTGCGCCAGGTCTGCGGCGTCGTCGAGACGGATGGCGCGGAAGCGGTGCGGACGAAACTGCGCGACTGGGTCGCGAACGCGGCACGCGCTTTCCCGGTGGAGGTCCGCAACGCAGTTCTGGCGCCGCTCGGACTGCACGACGACGCGCAGTTCCGGTTCCTCAACGAACGCATCGAGTGGCTCGCGAGACAACAGGACCGCGGTGCGCGAACGGTGCGCAGGAGGATGGATGCCGGACTGCAGCGCCTGGTGGAGGTGGCGCTGCAGCCGGCCCCTTCGACGACGCACGTGGCGCCGTCGGAACTGTGGCACGTCAAGGAGTTCGACGCGCTGCTGAAGCTGGACGGTCCGACGCCCGCGTGCACGGAACGCCGGACCGTGGTGGCCGACACCGACGGTGTCAACGAGATCGCGTGGTCGATCACGATCCCCTCCCCCACGCCCGACGGTGCTCCAGGCGACCTGGACGTGGAGGTGTTGCACGGGGTCGAGCTCATCGGCCACGAACGTCCGTCCCCGCGGCGCTTCCTGATGAAGCTGCGGTTGCCCCGACCCCTCAACGCAGGGCAAACGCACCAGTTCGCGCTCGAAGTGCGCGTGCCGCGCGGACAGTCGATGCGTCCGACCTACGTGTTCTGGCCGGAGCGGATGTGCGAGTCGTTCCGGCTGCGGGTGCGGTTCGACCGGGACGACCTGCCGGAGTCGGTGTGGCGCGTCGAGGAAGCCCTGGCGCGCGACACCGATGACCTGACGCCTTGGCCGCAGTCGTTGCCGCTGGACGAGATCGGTGAGATCGACGTGCAGTTCCCACACCCTCGTCAGGGCCGCGGCTACGGCGTGCAGTGGACGCCACGCGGATAGCCGGAGACGGTCAGATCATCTCGTTGCAGAAGTGCGGTTCCACGGCTGACACCTCCCTTTGATGGCCAGGGAGAACCGCAGTCCGAAGCGGAGTCAGATCATCGTCGCGATGAAGACGCTGCCGACCATGAATCCCACGAAAAGGCAGACAGCGGCAACTTTCACAACGGTGGCGAGTGAGCAGATCATTCTCATCGAAGAATTCACCTTCTCATTCTGACTGGCTTTCGGGCTGATGTTCTCGCCGATGCACCAAGAGTGGCTTTTCGCCAGTCGAATGAGAACGGGTTTCCTGTTTCACGCTGAATGAGGAAACCCTCTGGGCATTATTTCTGGTTCGTGCGGCGCAGTGCCATGACGAGCAGGGCGTGTGAACTGCCGGCGTGCGGGAGCATGCCCTGCCGGACGAGGTCGAGCGCGTGGCAGAACGGCATGGTCCGCACGCGCAGGTCCGCCTCACCGGGTTCGAGCGACGGCTCGCCCTGGGTGAGCTCGGTGGCCAGGAAGATGTGGTCGACGTGGTTGCTCAGGCTGTCGGCGCCGTGGATCTGGCCGAGCCGCTCCCACTTCGCCGCTCGCAGCCCGGTCTCCTCGGCGAGCTCACGACGTGC
Source organism: Lentzea kristufekii (assembly GCF_033949925.1). NCBI lineage: Bacteria > Bacillati > Actinomycetota > Actinomycetes > Pseudonocardiales > Pseudonocardiaceae > Lentzea > Lentzea kristufekii. The sequence continues at coordinate 325,495 of NZ_JAXAVV010000002.1, read as the reverse complement.
CGCGGCCAGCGGATCGGAGTCCGTCTCGTCGACCGCGCCGCCGGGTAGTCGCCACTCGGTGCCGCCGTGGGTGTAGATCCACTGACGAGTCAGCACGACCTCGTCGTCGTCCTGGATCGCGAGGACGGTGACCGATCCCGGCGCCACGACGTGCGTGTAGGTGCCATGACCGCCATCGGGTCTGACGACGCTGTCGGCGCGCACCTCGAACCACGGCGACCGGTGGACCACGTTGGTCGCCAAGCGCTGCCAGACCATCACCACACCAGCCGCCTCGTCGAACCGCGTCATCACCATGACTCACATGGAACCACCGCCGACGGCTCCAGATAGGCCCAGTTGATCGTCAATCACAGGCCAATTAATGGACATTCCGCATTCGGGTGTTTGACGACGTACACACTTCCGGGGGAGGGGGGTGAAGCCGTTGTCGCCCACGTTCGCCCAGGAGGTTCGCCGCCTGCGCAACGAGCGCGGGCTCTCACTCAGCCAGATGACCGGCCTCGTACCGTACAGCAAGGGACACCTCAGCAAGATCGAGAACGGTCAGGTTCACCCGAACCCCGAAATGGCCAGGCTCTTCGACAACGTCCTCCAGGCCGACGGTCACCTGATCGAGCTCGCCAACGCCCCGGCACGCCCGATCCCGAGCGACCACGCGACACTGCTCACCTTCGACTCGATGTTCGACCACCACCGCGCTCTCGGCCACCGGCTGAGCCCGGAGGTGGTGCTGTCGAGCCTGCGTCCCCAGGTCGACGCACTGAGTTCCATGGCCCGCTCCGCCGATGACCCGGGCCTCGGACGCGGCCTGTGGCTGCTGGCCGCCCGGTACGCCGAGTACGCGGGCTGGATGGAGCAGGAACGCGGTGACGACGCCTCGGCGGCCGAGCTCACCCGCCGCGCGGTCCAGTACGCCGCGAAGGGCGGCGACCCGGACCTGGAGGCCTACGCGTACGTCCGGGCCTCCGAGTTCGCGCTCTACCGCGGCGACGCCCACGCCACCGTGAACTTCGCCCGCCGCGCCGGCAAGTCCCGTTCCACCGCCGTGCAGGCCGTGGCCGCCCAGCGCGAGGCCCAGGGCTACGCCCTGGCGGGAGCCGCCGACCGCTGCCAGGCCGCTCTCGACCGCGCCGACGAACTCCAGCGCGCCGTGAGCGATTCCCGTTACGGCACAACGAGTCTCATCGACCAGGTGGCCATCGCGCGGGCCTGGTCGTTCCACGACCTCGGCCGCCACGCGGAGGCCGCCGCCATCCTCGACGACCAGATGCCGCTGATCGCCCCCACGGCCCTGCGCGCCCGCACCCGTTTCGGCCTGCGCAGGGCGCTGGCCCACGCCGCGGCGGGCGACGTCGACCACGCCTGCGAACTGGTCGAGGGACTGCTCGACGACATCCGGCAGGTGCAGTCCGCGACCGTCCACATCGACCTGACGGCGTTCAGCAAGCTGTTGTCGCGCTTACGTCCTGCGGCAGGGCGTGAGGTGGCGGGCGAGATCGGCGTCATCCTGTTCGACGGCTGAGCACGTCGCCCGGCCCTGATGGCGTCTGCAAGTACCGCCAACTCAACATCAACGGGCACTTTCCCGCCACCACCATGTCGGGTGTGGTTGACGGCGGTTCGATCAAGGGTTGGTGGTACTTGCAGACGCCCTTCGTCCCCAACGAGGCGCGAGGTGTTCCCCGGCCTTCGCCCGCAACCGCGGAAGCCGCCCTACACCGCGGTCCGCTGCCCTTCCCTCTCCAACGCCTCGGCCATCTCCACCCAGGCCTCCGCGCACCCGCGAGCCATGTCCGCCACCAGTTCCCGGCAGTGCGACGGCACCCCGGACACGACGGTGGCCCACTCGCCGGAGGACACCGCGTGCGCCTCCAGCCAGCGCAGCACCAGCCGCCCGTGCTCGTTGAACCGCAACGAGGGGTCGCGCCGCAGGATCGGCAGGGTGGCGTCGGGATCGCGCACCTCGGTCCGCCCGGCGGGCAGCACGGCCTCGGCGCGTTCGGCGGCGCGCATCCGTTCCGGCACCGGGTCCAGACCCGCGCTCAACCGGCGGCGGACGTCCCGGACCGTTCCCGGTGACACCCCGGCCGCGCGGGCGATGTCGCGCAGCGAGGCGTCGGGGCGTTCCTGGATCATGCGCCCGGCGAGGCGGCGGCCGGCGGAGGAGTTGACCGGCCTGAGTTTTCCGTCCCTGCCGACCCGCACCGGGGCCTGACCGCCCACCGCGCGGCGCAGCACGCCGACGGACTTGGCGGCGAGGCCCGTGGACGCGGCGATCGCGCGGTCCGACCACTGCGGGTGGGAGCGCAGCAGCCTCCTGGCCGCCGCCTCGCGGTCGGCGGTCGACAGCGTCGACAGGTTCAGCGACACCGCCAGCCCGAAGAGGTCCTCCGCGGGTCCGTCGACGTACTCGACCTCGACGGAGCGGCAGCCGCGCAGCACGGCGGCCTTCAGGCGGTGGGTGCCGTCGACGACCTTCATCGTCGGGCGGTGCACCACGATCGGTGGCAGATGGGCGCCGGAAGACGCCAGTGAACGGACGAAGTCATCGCTGAGGCCACGAAGCCGTGGCGAGTCCGCGGACCGCAGCGCGGTGATGTCTACGAGCATGCTGAATCAAGCCCCCCAGGCTGAATCTCCCCGGAACCCCCAGGTGTCCGGAGACGACCAGAGCAGGTTAGCTACTCGTTCAACGGGAGCGCCACTCAATCGCGGGACAGACGTCCATCACCATGTGCAGTCCGGCCTCACGCGTGCGCGCGTACGCCTCGTCGTCGACCACGCCGAGCTGGAACCAGACCGCCTTCGCGCCGATCGCGACGGCCTCGTCCGCGAACTGGCCCGCGTCCTCCGAGCGGCGGAACACGTCCACGACGTCGACCGGGAACGGGATGTCCGCCAGCGTCCGGTAGCCCTGCTCACCGTGCACGGTCTCGGCGGACGGGTGCACGGGCACGATCTTCTTCCCGCGTTGCTGCAGGAAGCGGGCCACGCCGTGTGCCGCGCGGGACGGGTTGTCCGAGAGCCCGACGATGGCCCAGACCTGGCAGTTCTCGAGGATCCAGTCGACGTCTCCACTCATGCTGACCACCCTAATCCTGTGACCCCGGTCACAATTGCCGGAAGCCGGTCGAAACACCGGGGTCCCCGATCGACGCCTGAGTACAAACGCACCTGACACCAGCCAGAGGAGATCGAGATGCGGTTCATGGTCATCGTCAAGGCGAACGAGGACACCGAGAACTTCGTCATGCCCACCGCCGAGGAGCTGGCCGCGATGGGCGACTACAACGAGGAGCTCGTCAAGGCCGGGGTGATGCTCGCGGGCGACGGTCTCTACCCCAGTGCCAAGGGCGCGCGGGTCGCGTTCGACGGCAAGGGCGGCACGACGGTCATCGACGGTCCGTTCGCCGAGACCAAGGAACTGATCGCCGGCTTCTGGATCTGGGAGCTGCCGTCGCTGCAGGACGCCGTGGAGTGGCTGAAGAAGGCGCCGTTCCAGACCGGTGAGGTCGAGATCCGGCAGATCCACGGCCCCGAGGCGTTCGAGAGCGTCGTCACGCCCGAGATCCAGGCGCAGGAGGACCGGTTGCGCGAGCAGATCGCCGCGCAGGGTCAGTGAGCGCGGGCCGGGGCCGGGCGGCGAGCGTCCGGCCCCGCGACCGTGGTCAGGTCAGCGTCCGCGGCGCGGTTTCGCGCGCTTCGCGGGCTGCTTCTTCTGCTGCGGCGCCGGGCCGCGCCGCTGCTTCGGTGCCTGTTTGGGCGCCTGCTTGGGCGTCTGCTTCGGGGCGGGCTCGGCCGCGGGGCCGCGGGTGCTGTTGGCCGTGCGGCCGCGCACGATGCCGATCATGTGCTCGATCAGCTCGGGGTTCTCGTCGCGGATCGGGAACGACAGCGCGACTCGGGACTGCGGCGCGTCGGACAGCGGCACGTACTTCAGGTCCTTGCGGTGGTGCAGGCGGGCCAGCGACTGCGGCACGACCAGCAGGCCGACGCCCGCCGCCACGACCTCGATGGCGTCCGCGGTGGTGGCGGGACGTTCGACGGGCGGCTGACCGGGCACCTCGTCCCAGCCCAGCGTGTCGTCGAGCGGCTGCCACAGGACGTGCTCCGCCAAGTCCTCAAGGGACAGTTCGTCGGCCGCGGCGAACTCGTGGTCCTTCGGGAACACGACGACGGTGGTCTCGGTGTAGAGCGGGATCGCGTGCAGGTCCTCGCGGTCGCCCGGCAGCCTGAGCAGCGCGGCGTCGGCCTCGCCGGCGCGCACCCTGGCGGCCGCTTCGGCGACGGGTACCTGCACGAGGGTCAGCTCGGTCTCCGGCAGGCGTTCCTGCCAGACCCGTGCCCACTTGCCCGGCGTCACGCCTGGGACGTACGCGAGCGTGAACGATCCGGTCACGCGCTGAGGCTACCGGACGCAGCGGTTACTCTTTGCGCATGAAGTCGCAGCAGACCATGAAGCCCGCCACCGCCGCCAAGAAGCTCGGCGTGTACCTCGAGGCGACGCCCGAGGAGTTCCAGGCGGGCGTGGTGTCGCGCGACGAGCTGAACGAGCTGCAGGCCAACCCGCCGCGGTGGCTGGCAGACCTGCGCAGCAACGGTCCGCACCCCAAGCAGCTCATCGCGCAGAAGCTCGGCATCTCGACCAGTGGCCTGGTGCGTGCCGGCATCACCGAGGCGCTGACCACCGAGCAGATCAACGCGCTCAAGGAGGAGAACCCGGACTGGCTGGTGCGCGAGCGCGCCACCTACAAGGAGTTCAAGGCCGAAGAGGCGCGTCTGGCGGAAAAGGCACGCCTCGAGGAAGCAGAAGCGGAATAACGGCTCAGCCCAGCACGAACGGGATCTCCAGCTCACCCAGTTCGGCGCGCTCCGCACCTGTCGGGGCGCGCCGTCCCGTTCCCACGAGCAGCACGTCCGTGTCGGCGCCTGCGCCGACGGCCCGCGTCCCGCCGACCGCCTTGAGCAGCGCCCCGAGCGCAAGCGAAAACAGGTCCACAGCCGCAAACTACAACGATCGAGGGCGGACGAACCGTTAGGTTGGTGGGCATGGGCAAGTCCCCGGCTGTGGAGCTCGAGGTGGAGGACCGCGTCGTGCGGATCTCCAACCCCGACCGCGTCTACTTCCCCGCGCGTGGCGAGACGAAGCTGGATCTCGCGAACTACTACCTGTCCGTCGGTGACGGCATCGTCCGCGCGCTGCGCGAACGGCCGTGCATGCTGCACCGCTTCCCCGAGGGCGTCACGGGCGAGAAGGTGCACCAGAAAAGGCTTCCGAACGGTGCGCCGCCGTGGATCCGGACGGTCCGGGTGCACTTCCCGCGCTACAACCGCCACGCGGACGAACTGTGCGTCACGCACCCAGCGGACGTGATCTGGGCCGTGCAGATGTCCACTGTGGAGTTCCACCCGTGGAACTCGCGCGCCGCGGACACCGAGAAGCCCGACGAGTGGCGCATCGACCTCGACCCCGGCCCCACGTGCTCGTTCGACCGCGTGCGGCGAGTGGCACTGGTGGTGCAGGAGGTGCTGGCGGAACTGGGCGCGACGGGGTTCCCGAAGACCTCGGGCTCGAAGGGCCTGCACATCTACGTGCGCATCAAGCCCGATTACGGGTTCCAGGACGTGCGCAAGGCGGCGCTGGCGTTCGCGCACGAGGTCGAACGACGCGCGCCCGACGACGTCGAGACCACGTGGTGGCGCAAGGACCGCGACCCGTCACTGGTCTTCGTGGACTACAACCAGAACACGCGCGACCGGACGATCGCCAGCGCCTACTCGGTGCGCGGCAATCCCGAGGCGACGGTGTCCACTCCGATCCGGTGGGACGAGATCCCGGACGTCGACCCGCACGAGTTCACCATCGCGACCGTGCCGAAGCGCTACGCCGAACTGGGCGACCTGCACGCCGGGATCGACGACGCGGTCTGGTCGATCGAACCGCTGCTGGAGTGGGCCGCCCGAGACGAACTCGAGGTCCCCGATGAGCAGTAGCCCGCTGAAGTTCTCGTCGCTCGACCAGCCGTTGTTCGGCGGCCTGCTCAAGGGCGACCTGGTGGAGTACCTGGACTTCGTGGCCGACCGGTTCGTGCCGGTGCTCGCCGGGCGGCAGCTGTCGGTGTGGCGGATCCTGCGCGGCCAGGACCCGTTCATGCAGAAGAACGTCCCCAAGTACACGCCGGACTACGTCAGGACCGTCGAGGTCTGGGCTGAGGCGTCGCACCGGAAGATCAAGTACGCGATCTGCGACGACAAGCAGACGCTGATGTGGTTCGCGAACCAGCGCGCGGTCGAGTACCACGTGCCGCTGTACCTCGGTGACCACTTCGGCGACGACCACCACCAGACCCACCTGGTGCTCGACATCGACCCGCCGGAGGGCGCCGGGTTCGACGTCGTGGTCGGGTCGGCGCTGCTGGTGCGCGAGGCGCTCGCCCAGACCGGCCTCGAAGGCGCGGTCAAGACCAGCGGTGCCAAGGGTGTGCACATCTTCGTACCGCTGGAGGAGCACTCCCCCGACGACGTGGCCGCGGCGACGCGCGCGGTGGCCGTGCGGGCGGAGAAGCTCGACCCGTCGCTGGCGACCACCGCCTACATCCGGGCCGAACGGGGCGGGAAGGTGTTCCTGGACTCGACGCGCGCCTGGGGTGCCACGGTCGTCGCCGCCTACAGCCCCCGGTTGCGCGAGGGCCTGCCGATCTCGTTCCCCGTGCCGTGGGAGTCGCTGAAGGACGTCACACCGGCCGACTTCACGATCAGGACCCGGTTCGACGGCGACCCGTGGACCGAGCTGATGCCGAAGCCGCAACGCCTGCCCGCCGACCTGATCGCCGAGGGGCACACCATCCCGGTCGCCCGCGTGGCCGCGATGCACGAGGGCAAGCGCCGGAAGGCTCAGCGGGAGCGCGAGAAGTAGGCGACCACCGCCGCCGCGAGTGGCAGCGTCACGTGGGCGATGCTGGTGAACGTCGGTTCGTTCGCGGACACGTAGTCGCTGGCGCGCACCAGAAGCCCGGCCGCGACGGCGACGCACGCGGCGAACCTGGCGGTGCCGGTGGTCAGGCTGACGATCAGCGGCACGACGATCAGCCCGGCCAGGCTCGCGTGGGTGATGTACAGCGGCGCCTCGACGGTCATCGTGATGACCGCGTCCAGCAACAACAATGCGGGCGCGATCGTGCTGAGCCAGTGCCCGTCCCGCCAGGTCCGGTACGCCGCGAGGCAGGTGAGCGCGGCCGCGGTGGCGATCACGGTGACGTCCTCGCCGTCGCCGTTGATCGACGTCAGGTCGTGAGCCGCGTAGGCGACGACGTAGACGCCCAGCGCTCCCAGCCCGCCGCCCGCGACCGCCAGCCACCACGGGGTCGTCGTGCAGGCGACGGCCAGTGCTGTCGCCGCCAGCGCGTACGGCACCCAGGTGAAGTCGTCGCCGCTGAGCAGGCCCGTCGTGCCGGCCAGCAGGCCCAGTGCGGCGCCGGGTGCCCAGGGGTGGTCGCGGCAGGTGATCACGAACAGCGCCGCGACCAGCGCCCACGGCCACACCGCGGCGAACACGAAGGTGTGGGGGCTGGAGTCGCCGAGGCGGCCGAGGATGCCGCCGGGGATCGCCATCAGGCTGACGACCAGGAGCGCCAGGGCCAGGCCCGCGGCGAGGCGGGGCAGCGTGGCTACGAGTGCGGCGGAAGGTGTGGCCACGGCGGCCGGTGTCTCGCGGCTCACGGACGGGTCCGGCCCGGCAGATGCGTGGCTCGCGGCCGTACCCGACTCGGCCTGCGCCCGGCGACTCGCGGCCGTACCCGACTCGGCCTGCGCCTGACGGCTCGCGGACGTGTCCGACTCAGCCGCTGCCTGGCGTCGCGCCGGCGCGCCTGACTCGGCCGTGCCTGAGCCGGACGCGGTGAGCAAGGCCTGCTTCGGCCTCTTCGGAATCGATCCCGCCTGGCCCCCTCCGGGGGAGGCAGAAGGCCCCACTCCCATCGTCTCAGGCGGCACCGACAGTTTTCGGGCGGTCGTGTCGTGCCTGTCCGGGAGCTTCGAGGTCGGCGCCGGTGCGGCCTTCTCCCCCAGCGCCTCGCGGGCCGCCGACGCCACCATGCGGCTGTCGTCCTCCGTCAGCCTCCGCAACGCCAGCCGCGCCGCCAGCACCCGCCCCTCGTGCGCGACCGACAGCATCCGCCGCAGCTCGGGGACCGCGCCCGCACGCACGCCCGGCAGCGAGTGGTCGATCGCCTCCTGCAGTTCCGCCGGCAGCGCGGCCGGCACCGAGACCGGACGGGCGCGGCGGGCGATGCGCAGGTCGCCTCGCACGTCGAGCATCCACTTGCCGGGGGTCTGGTGCGGGGTCACGCGGCGGACCCGGTCGTAGACGTACTCGTAGAGTTCGTCGAGGCCCACGTGGCCGTCCTGGTCGCGGTCGGCGTCGCCCGACTCCAGGCCCTCCACCAGGGCCGAGGTGAAGACCGACGGTTCGCTCTCCGACGAGTCGGCGACGGCCGCGCCCTCGAAGGCGTACTCCATGGCCGACGAGGCGGTGATGACGGCCCGGCCGCTGCCGCCGAACTGCTCCTCCAGGCCGACGGAACCGCCCGCGCGGGCGACCATGCCGCGGCCGAACGCGCCGGAGTAGCAGCAGTCCAGCAGCAGCACGATGCGGCGGGAACGGGAGCGGTTCATGCGGCGGGCCACGAAGTCCGCGGACACGGCGGTGCCGGCCAGGCGGGAGAGCTTGGTGCCGGACGTGGCGAAGTGGAGTTCTCCGGCCTCGTCCTTCACGCCGTGGCCGGAGAAGTGCAGGACCAGGAGGTCGTCCGGTTCGCGGTCGGCGAAGAAGTCCTCGACGGCCTCGTTCACCACGGCGGCCGGGGAGTTGATCAGCGTCCGCACGTGGAAGCCGCCGACGCGCGGGTCCGCGAGCACCTCGCCCAGGCGGGCGGCGTCATGGGCCGGGGCGCGCAGGGAGGACAGGCCGGGGTCGGCGAACTCGTGGCTCGCGATGATCAACGCGTAGCGGTGGAGGTGGCGGCCGAGCCACGCGGAGCGCTGGGCCAGCTCTGCTTCCGACGGGTCGCCGGTCAGTTCCAGCGGATCCCCGTCGGCCTCGACGGTCACCGAACGCTCGCGGCGCTGGCCGAGCCACGACGACACCGCGTTGATCAGGGCGGCCAGCACGGTCGACTGGGAGACGGTGGTCAGCAGCGTGCCGAGCTCGTTCAGGTCGACGGCCTTGGTGCCCTCGGGGGCCTCGCCGGGAACGCCGGAGACGGCGACCAGTTCCGTCAGCTCCGTCCGCAGGAACGCGGTGAGCTGCTCGATGCGCTCGTCGTCGGCGCCGTCTTCGCGCACGCGCAATGTGACGTCGGTCATAGCTGCCTCCTAGAAGGAGGTCGCTCACCGGGCACGAAGCATTACGACGGGTCGGAACCCCGCAAGGCCGCCCACCACAGGCCCAGCACCGCGGCGATCACCGTGGCCGTGATCCAGCCGGTGAACCCGCTGCCGTCCAGGTAGGCCCAGAACAGGCCGACGACCGGCGCGGGCACCATGAACACCGCGTCGACCCGCAGCTGAGCGGCCAGGCCGCGCGGCGCGCGCGTGTCCGGATCGGGCTGCACGGGGTTGTCGAGCCGGCGGCCGCGCGGGTGCTTGGTCACCGGGCGGCCGGACGGGTAGAGGGTCACGCCGTCGACGACGGCGACCCGGCCGCCGCGCAGTTCGGCGTCCGACGGCGACGGCAGCGTCACGAGCACCGGGTCGTAGTAGACGGGCAGCCAGCGCTCGACCGGCCCCTCGATCTCCAGCCACGACCGCACCATCAGCCCGGACTGCAGCCGGATCCGCCGCACGGACACCGTGGTCCCTTGCGCACGTGCCGAACGCACCGCCAGCAGAAGCCGCACGGCACCGGCGAGGACCACCAGCAGCGCCACCGCGACGGAGAACGTCACGCCGCCCAGCGCCCGGTCGGTCTCCAGGAACAGGTCCGAACCGGGGATCACGGCACGCGACGGGTCCGCTGGGTCGAACGCCACCTGCGTCTGCTTCCCGACGACGCGCGCACCGTTCTCGTAGGCGACGCGGGCGGTCCCGGACGGCCAGCGCACCTCGACCGCACCGTCCGCGAACGACACGACCTCGCCCGTGTCACGGGACGTCAGCGACGCCAGCACCGCCCGATCGTCCGAATAGGACAGCCAGGAGAACAACGCGACCACGAAGCACACGACCAGAACGACAGCCGTGGTGAACAGCCCGTAGCGCAGCGCACGTACCCGGGAACGCGACAAAGCAAGCTCCAAACAGAAAGAAACGGCCCGGCGGAAAGACCCGCCGGGCCGTCGACAGCCACCTACATCACTCGGTGAAGCCCATGTTGATGTAGTCGTACGGACGGTTCGCGTACGCGACGGCACCGAAGTTGGCGACGTTGCTCTTCACCGCGACCGCGCCGGGCAGCTGGTACAGCGGCAGCTGGGCGCCCAGCTCCCAGATCTTCTTGTCGGCCTCGTTGGCGAGCTCGAGACGCTTGGTCTCGTCGAGCTCACCGTTGGCCTGCTCGAGCAGCTTGTTGACCTCGTCGGAGCCGATCCGGCCGTAGTTCTGGTTGGTGCTGGCCGGGTCGAGCGTGTAGATGCCCTTGCTGTCCGAGATCGGCGTGGCCGAGGCCAGCCAGCGGAAGCCGGTCATGTCGAAGTTGCCGACGTTCACGAACTGCTTGAAGAAGTCGGTCGACGGCACGGCCTGGATGTCGACCTTGGCGCCGATCTCCTTCAGCTGCGACTGCACGAGCTTCGCGATCTGGTCGGAGGTGGGGTTCGGCGTCGGGATGACGTAGCGGACGACGAGCTCCTTGCCGTCCTTCTTGCGCGTCTCGCCCTCGAGCTTCCAGCCCAGCTCGTCGAGCTGCTTCTTCGCGGCTTCCTTGTCGAACGACGCCACGGACGAGTTGTCCTTGTAGCCGGCCGAGCCCAGCAGGAAGAAGTGGTTACCGGTGACCTGCGCGTCGCCCTTGATCATCTGGCCGAGCAGCGCCTTGGTGATGGTCTTGGTGTCGATACCGCGCTGCAGCGCGACGCGGAGCTTCGCGTCCTTGAGGATCGACGTGTCCGCACCGTTGAACGTGATGTGCGAGTAGTCCGGCGTGATCGCCTGGCGGATCGTCACACCCTGCATCGACTTGGCACGCGTGAAGTTGTCGATGCTGGAGCCGATGTCGAAGAAGTCGATCTGGCCGTTGGCGAGCGCGTCCGCGAGCGCGGGGCGGTCGACCTGGCGGAACGTGATCTTCTCGAGCTTCGGCTTCGGGCCCCACCACGCCGGGTCCTGCACGACGGTCACGAGCTTGGCGGTGCGGTCGATCGTGCCGATCTTGAACGGACCGGCGGTGATCTTCGGGGCGTCGGCCCAGCCCTTGTTGAACTCCTCGGGCGAGGAGGACATGGCCTTCGGGTAGAGCGGTGAGAACAGGCCACCCTGCCACTCGGCGAACTTCTTCTTGAAGGTCACCTTGACGTCCTGGTCGGTCGCGCCCTTCTCGACCTTCTCGATGTCCTCGTAGCCGGTGGTGCCGGCGACCTCGAAGGCCTTGTCGGTCCCGTTCAGGGACTTCCACATGGCCTCGAAGTCCTGCCAGGACAGCGCGGTGCCGTCCGACCACTTCGCCTTGGAGCTGATCTTGTACTCGACGACCTGCGGGTCGGAAGAAGCGAGCTTCGCGTCGTCGAGGACGTCCTTGTTGACGACGATCTTCGAGTCGGGCTGCTGCTTGAACAGGTTCGGCATCACCGTGTCGATCATGCGGCGGCCGTCGGCGTTGGTGCCGTCGAGCTGGTTGTAGTTCCAGTTGTCCGGCAACTGGTCGACCGGCCAGCGGAACTCGCCGCCGTCCTTGACCTTGGACGCGTCCTGCGGGTTGATGTCCGCTTGGCCGATCGCGTTGTCCGCGCCCTTGAGCCCGGAGTTCGCGTTGTTGCTGGGCCCCCCACACGCGGTAAGCGTGAGGGCGACGACGGCCAGCGCGGTCACTCCCACCTTGGTACGTCGACTCACTGTCGTGAACCTCCCTCGTGCCCGGACACCAGTTGCCGGGGACACTGTTCCTTCGTGCTCGCAGGTCTGCTGAGGCGACGGATGCATCAGAGAACCTGACGGATCTGGGCGAAGTGGCAGGCGGCCTCGTGGTCCGCGGCCTGCGTTTCGCGCGGTGGTTCCACCTCGATGCACTGGCGCTGCTGCTCGGGCGGCAGCGACGCGTGCAGGAAGCAGCGGGTCCGGAAGCGGCAGCCGGACGGCGGGTTCGCCGGGCTCGGCAGGTCGCCGGTGAGGATGATCCTCTCCCGCTGACGCTCCTTGACGGGATCGGGGATCGGGATCGCCGACAGCAGTGCCTGCGTGTACGGGTGGCGCGGCGCCTCGAACACCGAGTTCACCTCGCCGATCTCGATGATCTTCCCGAGGTACATGACGGCCACCCGGTCCGCGATGTGGCGCACCACCGAAAGGTCGTGTGCCACGAACAGGTAGGCCAGGCCCAGCTTGGACTTGAGCTCCTCCAGCAGGTTGATGACACCCGCCTGGATGGAGACGTCCAGCGCCGACACCGGCTCGTCGAGCACGACGAGCTTCGGTTCGAGCGCGAGCGCCCGCGCGATGCCGATGCGCTGGCGCTGACCGCCGGAGAACTCACCGGGGTAGCGCGACAGCTGCTCGGGACGCAGGCCGACGAGCCTCATCAGCTCCGGCACTCGCCGGTTGATCTCGTCCTTGGCGTAGCCGTGGACCTGCATCGGCTCGGCGATGCAGTCGTGGATCGTGAGGCGCGGGTCGAGCGACGCCATCGGGTCCTGGAAGACCACCGACATGTCGCGGCGGATCGCGAAGCGGCGCTTGCCGTCCACTTCGGACGACTTCGTGCCGAGCACGGAGATCTCGCCGCCCATGGGCTTCTGGAGGTTGAGGATCTCCATCAGCGTCGTGGTCTTGCCGCAGCCCGACTCGCCGACGAGGCCCAGGGTCTCGCCCTCACGGATGTCGAACGAGATGCCCGCGACCGCGTGGACGGTGCCGACGCGGCGCTTGAACACCACGCCCTTGTTGACCGGGTACTCCTTGACGAGGTTGTCGAGGCCCAGCACGACGTCGCGCTGCTCGCGCGGGATCTTCGCGACCTCGGGCTCGCCGGCCACCTCGGCACCGAAGATCTCGACGGCGGCCTCGGCGCCCTCGGCGTCGGTCGCGGCGATCTCGTTGGTGCGGATGCACGCGGCGGCGTGCTCGACGGAACCGTCGACGTCCATCAGCGGCGGTTCCGCGGTGTGGCAGGCGTCGACGACCATCGGGCAGCGCGGCGCGAACGGGCAGCCGTCGGGCAGGTCCGTGAGCGACGGCGGCTGGCCCTTGATCGGCACGAGCGCCTGCTTCTCGCTGACGTCGAGGCGCGGGATCGAGCCGAGCAGGCCGAGCGTGTACGGCATGCGCGGCTGCTGGTAGATCTCGTCGACCTTGCCCTTTTCCACGGCGCGGCCCGCGTACATGACCATCAGCCGGTCCGCGAACCCGGCGACGACGCCGAGGTCGTGGGTGATGATCACGATGCCCGCGCCGGTGACCTCCTGCGCGGTCTCGAGCAGCTGCAGCACCTGCGCCTGCACCGTCACGTCGAGCGCGGTGGTCGGCTCGTCGGCGATGATCAGGTCGGGGTCGTTGGCGATCGCCATCGCGATCACCGCGCGCTGCCGCATACCGCCGGAGAACTCGTGCGGGAACGCCTTGGCGCGCTCGACGGCGTTCGGGATGCCGACGAGGTCGAGCAGCTCGACCGCGCGCTTCGCCGCCGCCTGCTTGGACACCTTGCGGTGCACCAGGATCGCCTCGGCGATCTGGTCGCCGACGGTGAACACCGGCGTCAGCGCGGACAGCGGGTCCTGGAACACCATCGAGATGCGGCGGCCGCGGATCTTCGACAACTCCGCGTCGTTCTGGCCGATGAGCTCACGGCCCTGGAACTTGATGGAACCGGTGATGCGCGCCGAGGACGGCAGCAGGCCCATGACGGCGAGCGACGACACGGACTTGCCGGAACCGGACTCGCCGACGATGCCGAGGACCTCGCCGGGCGAGACGTGGTAGCTCAGGCCACGCACGGCCTGGACGCGGCCGGACTCGCTCGGGAAGGACACGTGGAGGTCTTCGACCTGCAGAACCGGTCCCTCGACGACACGGTCGGACGGCGTGTCGAACTGGAGCTCCGAGGTGGTCATCAGGCGGCCTTCTCCTTGGTGTCCTTCTTCTCCTTGCGGCGCACGCGCGTGGAGGTGGGGTCGAGCGCGTCACGGAGCCCGTCGCCGACCCAGTTCACCGCCAGCACGAACACGACGAGGAAGCCCGCCGGGAACAGGAACAGCCAGGGGAAGGTCGTCGCGGACTCGGCGTTGCCGCCGATCAGCGTGCCGAGCGAGACGTCGGGCGACTGGACGCCGAACCCGAAGTAGCTCAGGCCGGTCTCGGCGAGCACCGCGGAACCGACGTTGATGGTCGCGTCGATGATGAGCAGCGACGCCATGTTCGGCACGATGTGCTTGGCGATGATCTTGCGTGCGGGCTGGCCCATGAACTTGGCCGCCTTCACGAACTCGCGTTCCTTCAGCGTCAGCGTCATGCCGCGCACGATGCGGGCGGTGATCATCCATTGGAACGCCGCGAGCATCAGCACCAGCAGGAACCACGACTTGCCGCGGAACCACGGGCTCAGGATCGCGATGATCAGGAACGACGGCAGCACCAGCAGCAGGTCGACGACCCACATGAGCGCCTTGTCGGCGACACCGAGGAAGTAGCCGGCGGCCGCACCGACGATCGCGGCCACGGTGGTCGAGATCAGCGCCACGAGCAGGCCGATGATCAACGACTTCTGCAGCCCGCGCATGGTCAGCGCGAACATGTCGGTACCGATCTTGTCGGTGCCGAAGATGTGCTCGGAGTAGGGCGGCTCCAGGAACGCGGTGTAGTCCTGGGTGTCGTAGCTCCACTTCGACAGAAGCGGGCCCACGAACGCCATCAGGTACATCCCGATGATGACCACCAGGCCGACCAGCGCCAGCTTGTTGCGCATGAAGCGGATGAGCACCAGCCGGCCGCGCGTCATCGCCTTGCCCGGTTCGGGCGCCGCGTCGACTGGGCCACCGGAGGCGGCGCCGGTGGTTCCGGCGGCGTCCCCCTCGTTGAGGATCACGGTCACGTCGTCGTCACCTTGCCTAGTTCACGCGGATTCGGGGGTCGAGCGCGGCGTACAGCACGTCGGCGAGCCAGCCGGAGAACAGCACGCACACCGCGACGAAGAGCGTCACCGTGGCGGTGATGTTCGTGTCCTGCGCCGAGATGCCGGTGACGAGCCAGTCACCCATGCCGAACCAGCCGAAGATCCGCTCGGTGAACGTGCCACCGACGACGAGCAGGCCGAAACCGAACGCGAACAGGGTCGCCATCGGGATGAGCGCGGTGCGCAGGCCGTGCTTGAACAGCGCCTTGCGGCGGGTCAGCCCCTTGGCCTGGGCGGTGCGCAGGAAGTCGCTGCCGAGCACGTCGAGCATCGACGAACGCTGGTAGCGGCTGTAGTAGGCGATCTGGCCGAGCGCGATCGCGAGCGTCGGCACGATCAGGTGCTGCAGCCGGTCGCCCAGGTGCTCGAACCAGTTGCCCTGGAATCCGGGTGTCGTCTCACCGACGAAGATCAGCACGTTGGTGCCGATCGAGTCGTTGATCCCTTGCGCGCCCATCTTCAGCAGCGTGCCCAGCACGAACACGGGTGTGGACAGCAGTATGAAGCTGAACAGGGTCGCGAAGTAGTCGCTGAACTTGTACTGCCGGATCGCGCTCACGACACCGAGCAGCACACCGAACAGGATGCCGATCGTGATGCCGAGCAGGAACAGCCTCAAACTCACGCCGATGCGCCTGCCGAGTTCGTCCGTGATCGGGCGATCGGTGATCGTGCGACCGAAGTCGCCCTGGACCACACCGCCCATCCACGTGACGAACCGCTGCGGGATCGGCTGGTCGAGGTGGAGGTCTCTCTTCTTCGCCTCGATCGATGCCGCCGGCGGCGGTGGGTTGCGTTGTTGCAGCACCCCGATCGGGTCAAAGGTGGCGGAGGCCAACGTGAACGCGAGGAACGTCGCCACTAGGGCGAGCACCACGTAGTTGACCAACCGCCGCAACAGAAATCCGGCCACCCGTGTTCAGTCCTCTCCCCGGTGGTTGCGACATCGGCACACTGGATTGCAGTGGACGAGTTGCAAGAGATTAACCGCCGATCCGGCGGACCGCTGCCCACCCCCACCAATACGCGGAGGCCCACTGACCGGGCCATAGTCACCCATGCGTGGAGGAAAGGGCGGCCGAACTGCCACATCAACAGTTGACTCTCGCCAATTGTGTGCTGAAGCGTGACCATTGTGCGGCCGGATCGCCGTATTCACCGTGAAGTTCTGTCTCGCCACGGATGGATGTGACGCATCCGGGTGAATGCAATCGCCGGAAGACGTGGGACAAGCAGCGCAATGTGATCATAAACCGGGCATCACACTGCGAAGCGCTTCGGACGTGCACCGTGACTGCATCGATGCGGAGCAGGCCGGACGCCCGTCCAGCTCACCGGGCGCTCGCCCGAACGGGGTGAACCACGTCACAGTCCGGCGGGACCAGATGGCTCAGGCGGCCTGACCGAGGCGCCAGAGACGGCCGCCCGCGATCACGAACACCTGGTCGCCGACCTTCTCCACCGCCACGACCGCACCGGAAGGTCCGTCCGCCGGGCGTTCGTCCTTATCGGACACCAGCTTCACGCCGCCGTGGTCGACGAACAACGTCGGGACGCCGTTGACGGGAGCGGGCGCGGCGAGCTTGTCGTCGTCACCCACGGGGATGTCCGGGGTGGTGAGCTTCTTCCAGTCCGGGCCCGACCACCAGGCGAGCCTGCCCTTGCTGCGGCCCACGACGTGGCAGGTGCCGTCCCAGCAGCGGGCGGCCAGCGCGGCGTCCCCGTCCGGGAGGGTGGCGGTGGTCCAGGTGGTGCCGTCGAACCGCCAGACCGCGGCGCTCACGGTGCCCTTCGCGATCTGCCAGCCGGTCACGAGCGCGCCGTCGCCGTCCGGGGTGACGGCCAGCGGGAACCGGAGGAGCTCCTGCGAGCTTTCGAGGACGGTGCCGGCGGACGGCTGGCGGGTCCAGGTGTCGGCGGCGTAGGTCCAGGCCGCGATGTCGAGGCCCGCCTTGGCGCTCTGCCAGGTGCCGATGATCAGCGGGCCCTTCGCCGTGCGCACCGGGCCGATGAGCTCGCCGGCGCCGTAGCCGCCGAACGTGCTGAACGCCTGCGGTTTCTCGTTGATGGCACGGGTGTCGCCGGTCCAGGCGCTCCAGCGGACGTTGCCGTGCGCGCCGCCTCGTTCGCCGCCGACGCCGGTGATCGTGGTGCCGTCGGAGGTGAGGCCGTACCAGTGCGCTTCCTTGCCGTACGGGGTCGCCGGGGTCAGCCGGGAGTTGGACAGCGTGCCGTCCTTGGTCCGCGTGACGAGCTCGGGGTGGTCGGACGGACGGGTGCCGATGACCAGCATGTCGCCGTGCGTGGCCAACGCTTCGGGCGTGGCTGTGAGGTCGACGGCGGTGAAACCGACCGTGTCGTCCCCACCGCCTGAAGAGCAGCCGGCGAGGACCAGCAAAACCGCGAGCGTCAGCCTGCGCATGCGCGCCAGTATGACCACATGCGGCCCGAACCCGGTCAGGTGTTGCACTTCTCCGAAGATCCTTCGATCACCCGGTTCGTCCCGCATCGGGCGGCGACCGCGCGGCAGCCCGGCGAGTACGTGTGGGCGGTGGACGCCGGGCGCAGCCCCGACTACTGGTTTCCGCGGCAGTGCCCGCGGGCGATGGCCTGGACGAGCACGACCAGGGTGCACGCGATCGAGTACGGGTGGCTGGAGCGGATGCGGACCGTGGAGCTGTACGCGTACCGGTTCGACATCAGGCGGTTCCAGCCGTTCGAGGATCACGCCCACGTCGCGACCGAGCCGGTGGTGCCGCTGGGTCCGGCCGAACGCGTCGGCGACCTGTTCGCGTTGCACGAGGAGGCGGGGATCGAACTGCGCGTGCTCGCCAACCTCTGGCCGTTCTGGGACGCGGTGACGGCGAGCACCCTGGAGTTCAGCGGCATCCGGCTGCGCAACGCCCTGCCCCGATCAGTGGAATGATCTCCGCCCATGCGGGTGCTGCTGGTGGAGGACGACGAGCCGATCGCGGAATCGCTCACGCGCGGACTGTCCCGCTACGGGTTCGAGGTCAAGTGGGTGCGCACGGGCGCGGAGGCGTTGACGGCCGGGGATTTCGCCATGGTGCTCGTCGATCTCGGGCTGCCCGACATGGACGGCCTCGACGTCTGCCGTGAACTGCGTGCGCGCGGGGACGTGCCGATCATCGTGATCAGCGCGCGGTCCGACGAGGTCGACCGGGTGGTGGGACTGGAGATCGGCGCCGACGACTACGTCACCAAGCCGTTCGGGGTGCGCGAGGTGATCGCACGGATGCGAGCGGTCCTCAGGCGCGTGCAGCCCGCCCAGCCCGAACCGGAGGCGCACGGGCGGGTGCGCATCGATCGGCGCGGGCGGCGGGTGCACCTCGACGGTGTCGAGCTCGAGCTGACGCCGAAGGAGTTCGACCTGCTCGCGTTCCTGGCCGAGGAGCCGGGCACGGTGTTCACCCGCGAGCAGATCATGGAGGCGGTGTGGGACGAGAACTGGTTCGGCCCCACCAAGACGCTCGACGTGCACGTCGGCGTGCTGCGCCGCAAGCTCGGTGAGGCAGCCTCGCTGGAGACCGTGCGGGGCGTGGGGTTCCGGCTGGTGCTCGCGTGATCCGCCAGCTCGCCTGGAGCTACGTGCTCCTGGTGGCGGTGGCGATCGCGGCGTTCACGGTGCCGGTGGCGTTCACGCTGAACGCCCAGATCTACGGCGACGCCGAGAACACCGCGCGCCGCGAGGCCGAGACCGCGGCCCTGCTGCTCGCCTCCGGTGACACGCGGTCGTTGAGCGCCCTGGTGGACGCCTACGAACGCCAGACACCCGGCCAGATCGACGTCCTCGAACCCCAGCCGGAGTCGAAGGTCTGGGACTCCGAGGGACTGAAGCTCACGGTCGCGGCCAAGAAGCCCGACGGCACGGTCGTCGGCGCGATCCGGCTGTCCTATCCGGACGGTCCGATCGTCGACAGGCTCTGGCAGATCTGGGGTTTCCGCGCCGCGCTCGCCGTCGGCGTGCTGATCCTGGCGGCGTTCCTGGGGCTGTGGCTGGCACGCCGGGTCACCCGGCCGTTGCGCGAGCTGAACGCGATGGCGGGCAGGCTGCGCGACGGCGACCTGACCGCGCGGGCCGAGGAGACCGGGCCGCCCGAGACCCGCACCCTCGCCCGCACCCTCAACACCGCCACCGAGACGATCGGCACGCTCGTCGGCTCGCAGCGCGCGTTCATCGGCGACGCCTCGCACCAGCTCCGCACGCCGCTCACCGCGCTGCGGCTCAGCCTCGACAACGTCGCCGACGGCGTCGACGACCCGACGGTCCGCGAGGACGTCGAGATGGCGACGGCCGAGGTCGTGCGGATGTCGAGGCTGGTCAACGGCTTGCTGGCGCTGGCACGCGCCGAGGCGGACGTCGCCCACCCCGAACCGGTGCAGGTGCTCGACGTCGTCGCGGAACGGTTCACCGCGTGGCGCGCCGCCGCCGACGAACGCTCGATCTCCCTGGTCGCCGAAGGCTTCGACATCCGCGTGCTCGCCACGCCGGGGCACCTCGAGCAGGTGCTGGACAACGTGCTGTCCAACGCGCTGGAGGTGTCCCCGGACGGTGCCACGATCCTCGTCCGCACCACGCGGCCGGGCCTGGTCGAGGTCATCGACGCCGGCCCCGGCCTGCTGGAGGCCGACCGGGCGCGGGCGTTCGACAGGTTCTGGCGCGGCCAGGGCCTCACCGGCAAGGGCGGGTCGGGCCTCGGCCTCGCCATCGTGAAGCAGCTCGTCACCGACGACGGCGGCGCGGTGTCGCTGGAGGAGGCGTCCAGCGGCGGGTTGTGCGTGCGGATCAGACTTTCTCCGGCATCGCCGACGAGTGGTGGTTCACGATGAGCCACTTCCCGTCGACCTTCTCGTAGACGAACGTGTAGCGCGCGTCCACGGTCGTCGGCCTGCCGTCCTGGGTGAGCGCGAACCGGTAGGTGCCCGCGTCGATCGCGTCGTCGGCGTCGAGGACGGCGACGTGCGAGTCGAGGATGGTGCCGCTCGGCTTGTTCTGCAGGAAGTGCTCGAAGTAGTCGACGATCTCGGCCCTCGTGGACCGCACCTGGTTCGACACCGTGGGCAGCAGAACCGCGTTCGGAGCGTAGCGATCGGCGACCTTCTGGGCGTCACCCGTTGCGAGAGAGCCGTTCCAGTCGGCGAA
The DNA here is from genome assembly GCF_033949925.1 of Lentzea kristufekii. NCBI lineage: Bacteria > Bacillati > Actinomycetota > Actinomycetes > Pseudonocardiales > Pseudonocardiaceae > Lentzea > Lentzea kristufekii. The sequence goes on along the minus strand of NZ_JAXAVV010000002.1, from coordinate 305,015 downwards.
CAACGCCCGGATCTGCTCGGTCGTCGGCCGCTCGTCCGATCCCGTGGACGTCTGCGCTGGGGCGCTGGAACATCCGACGAGCAGAGCGGTCGCTCCGACCAGTCCGGCGGCTCCGATGAAGTGCTTGCGCATCGTGTCGTTCTCCCCGATCGAGTGGCTGTTGAGATCCACTTTCGGGCTAGGACCGGAAACGCTCGGACAGGAGCAGCCCAGTACCGGGACAAGCTTTCGGAAAGCCTGGTAAACGTGGACGTATGGGACTTCTCAGCGGAATGATGGGGAACGCGTCGAAGCTCGACCCGCGGGACGCCGCGAAGGAGTTCGGGCGGCTGCTGGCGCAGGGGGAACAGATCCACGCGGCGTACCAGCTGGTGCGCGATTCGTTCCTGTTCACCGACCGGAGGCTGATCCTGGTCGACAAGCAGGGCATGACCGGCAAGAAGGTCGAGTACCACTCGGTGCCGTACAAGGCGATCACGCAGTTCTCAGTCGAGACGGCCGGTCACTTCGACATGGACGCGGAGCTGAAGATCTGGGTCTCCGGCGCCGAGGCGCCGATCTCCAAGCAGTTCGGCAAGGGCGTCGACGTCTACGAGGTGCAGGCGCTGCTGGCCGCGTTCCTCTCCCGGTAGCACCGCCTGCGAACCGATCGCCACGGCGATCTCGGCCAGCGCCAGGAGAAGCGCGGTGACCACGTGGCCGGTGTCCAGCAGGAGGTTCGCCGCGGTCAGGGCCACGGGCACCACCCGGCCGCGGACCAGCACTCGCAGGACGGCGGTGGTGCAGCGGGTGGTGGACATTTCCGTTCTCCTCCAACGTTTCCGGCTCTCACAGATACGTCGAACGACACCCTCCCGATTCGACCGGCCAGGACCGGAACTGTTGTCCTGCAACGAAAAGTCCCCCGCAGGCACAGGGCCTGCGGGGGACGTCGGCGGTGCGGTCTAGCGGGCCTGCAGCATCGGGCGGAACTTGTCGCGGTAGGCCCAGGCGAGGCCGATCTCGGCGGCGACCACGAAGAGCGCCATGCCCATGCCCGACGGCTCCAGGAACACGTGGATCAGGAAGATGTTCACGATCACCGGCGCCAGGATCGCGAGGGCGAGCGGCACGAACCGGCCGGCGACCAGCAGCAGGCCCGCGACCAGCTGGACGCCCGACGACAGCTGCAGCATGTAGCCCGTCGCGTAGAGCGCCGTCGTGAACGCCACCCCGGCCGGCGCCATCGTGCTCGGGTCCGGTGCGGGCATGAAGTTCAGGAACCCGTTCAAGCCGGTCACGGTGAACAGCAGGCCGGTCAGCACGCGGGTCACGAGCGTGGCGTGGCGGGCGGCGGCCGACTTGCGGGAGACGCGGGCGGGGGCGGCGATCGTGGCGGTCATGTCGAGTTCCTCCTGGGCTGTCGTGTCCTTCCACTGATGCGTCGAACGGGCAGCAGCCCGGATCGACACGACGGCCCAGAAATCTTCAAAAAACTTGTTCGCGCTGGTCAGGCCCGTGCCGCACGCACGTGCTCCGCGACCGGGCTGAGCTTGAGCCACTCCGGCAGGCCGCGCACCACCCAGCGCGTGCCGGTCAGCTCGATGCTGCCCGCGCGCACCGCGTCGAGCAGGTCGACCTCGCCCTCCCACATCCGGAAGAGCGTGGCGATGTCGGACGCCAGCACCGCGTCGATCTCCAGGCCGGGGTCGGTGTAGCAGATCGAGGCGTCACCGGGTTCGACGACGAGCCAGAACGTGCGGCGGCGGTCGTTGATGCGGACCTCGATGGTCGCGCGCTTGTCCAGCGTGCCCGTGTCGACGCGGCCGTGCATCCACCACATCAGCACCTCGGGGTCGAGCTCGTCGGCGCGCGGATCGCCGAACGCGTAGCGGGCGCCCCAGTCGGCGAGGCCGAACACCAAGGGACGCAACGCCTGCCCGGCCGGCGTGAGCGCGTAGCCGTCACCGGTGCGCTGCACCAGGCCGGCGTTCGCCAGCTGCCGCAGCCGTCGCGACAGCAGAGCGCGCGAGAGCCCCGGCAGGCCGCGGGACAGCTCGTTGAAGCGCGAGGCACCGACGAGCATGTCCCGCACGATCAGCAACGTCCACCGGTCGCCCAGCACCTCGACGGCGCGGACGATCGGGCAGTACTGCGCATACGTCCTCACAGGGGAAGTCTCCGTCGTGGCGGGGGTTTCGTTACCGCCGTCCGGTTCACTTTCAGAACTACCCGCGGGGGTCGCGCGTTCTTACGTTTGTCGCATGACAACACTTGATGCACCACGGGTGACCAGCACGTTCCCCACCGTGACCAGAGACGGCGACGACAAGTTCGCGGAGATGGCAGCACGCATCGGTGCCATCGCGGCAGCCAACGCGTCCCGGCACGATCGCGACGCCACGTTCGTGAGCGAGGCGTACGAGGCCATGCGCGAGGAGGGCTACCTGGCGTTGGCCGTACCCGAGGAACTGGGCGGGCTCGGCGCCACGATGCGCCAGGTCTGTTACGCGCAGGCCGAGCTCGCGCGGCACGACGGCGCCACCGCGCTGGCCGTCACCATGCACCTGTACCTGACGCTGATGCAGGGCTACCGGCGGCGCAAGGGCGCACCGGACGCGGAGGGCGTGCTGCGGCGCGTGGCCGCGGAGGGCCTGGTCATCGCGACCAGCGGCGGCTCGGACTGGTTGTGGCCCACGACGACCGCGACACCCGTGGACGGCGGCTTCCTGGTCAACGGGCGCAAGACGTTCTGCAGCCAGTCGCCGCGCGCGAACGTCGTGGCCACCTCCGCCGTCCTCGGTGAGGAGGTGCTGCACTTCAGCGCCCCGTTGAACGCCGATGGCGTGCGCATCGAGGAAACGTGGGACACGCTCGGGATGCGCGGCACGGCCAGCCACGACGTGGTGCTGGAGGACGTGTTCATCCCGGCCGAGAAGATCGCCGCCCGCCGCCCCTACGGCGAGTTCGGCGCACCTCTGTTCGCCGCGGTCGTCCACTTCGCACCGGTGTGCGGGGCGACGTACTTCGGCATCGCGGCGGGCGCGCGGGACGTGGCCGTGCGGTCGACGTCGAAGAGCGCCACCCGGCAGATCGGGCTGATGGACTACAAGCTGCGCACGGCGTGGTGGTCGCTGATGGGCTCGATCGACGAGCTCGGCGACGACTACACGGCCAACGCCGCGTCGACCATCACGGTGATGCTGGCCAAGCGCCAGGCCGTCGTCGAGGCGATCGAGGTCGTGGACGTCGCGATGGAGGTCCTGGGTGGACGGTCGTTCTTCCGGCGGTCACCGCTGGAGCGCGCCTACCGCGACGTGCGCGCCGGGACGTTCCACCCGCTGACGCCCGAAGCCACACTCATGTACGCGGGCAAGGTCGCTCAGGGTGACCCCGGAGTCACTGAATAGAATTCGTCTTGGATGAAGTTCAAGTTGTAGGTGTGGCAAGGGTTTGCGAGGATTCGTGTCCGTCTTCGGAGAAGGAGCGATTCCGGTGGCCACTCGCCTCAACCCGTACATCAGCTTCGACGGTCAGGCCCGCCAGGCGATGGAGTTCTACCAGTCGGTCTTCGGCGGCGAGCTGAAGATGAACACCTTCGGCGAGTTCGGCATGCAGGACACGCCGCAGGCCGACCAGATCATGCACGCGCAGCTGGAGACCTCGGCCGGCTACACGATCATGGCCGCCGACACGCCGCCCGGCATGGAGTACAAGTCCGGCTCCCGCATCACGGTGTCGCTGTCGGGCGACGAAGAGGTGCTGCGCGACTACTTCAACGCCCTCGCCGAGGGTGGCGAGGTCGGGACGCCGCTGGAGAAGCAGATGTGGGGCGACGAGTACGGCGACCTCGTCGACAAGTTCGGCGTCAACTGGATGGTCAACATGGGCGGCCTGGGCTGACGACCGTTTCGGCGGGGCTGCGGGAGTGGCCCCGCCCGCCGCGCTGACGCATCATGTGGACCATGAGCGAGCGTCTGCGGGGTGTGGTCGGCCAACTCGCGATCAGGCCCGGTGACCGGGTGCTGGAGATCGGCTGCGGCCAGGGCGTGGCCGCCACGATGGTGTGCCAGCTGCTGTCCACCGGCACGCTCACCGCGATCGACCGCTCCACCAAGATGATCGAGGCCGCGACCCGCCGCAACGCCGCGTACGTGGCGTCGGGCAGGGCCGAGTTCCTCATCGCGTCGCTGGAGGACATGAACCTCGGCGACCGGCGGTTCGACCTGGTGTTCGCGGTGCGGGTCGGGCTGTTCCACCGCGATCCCGACCGTGCGCACGCGTTGCTGGAGCCCTGGCTCGCGCCGGGCGCGCGGGTGTTGTCGTTCTTCGACGTACCGGTCTAGTTGGGCGTCGCAGCTATCTCTTGGGATGGTGACGGTGGGAGTGATGCCGGTCGGTGGCCGCGCTTCGATCATCAAGATCGCGCTCTCGCCGCTGCCACCTGCACAGTTGGCGGCAGTTGGGGTGATCAGCAGACGTTTGCGCCAGCAGTTTTCTACCGCCAACTCGGCGGCAAATGTGCGTGAGAGCGCGACCATCCGGGGCTTCGGGTAACGAGCGACCACACCGCCCAGCCCTCTGCCCTGCTCAACGGAGCGCAACTTAGCCGCGACGCTCTGCTAGAACTTCTTCTGTGCCCGACCGACCTGAGATCGTCTGCATCTGCGGCTCCACCCGGTTCGTGGACGAGATGCGTGCGGCGAACCGCGATCTGACACTCGCAGGTGTCATCGTCGTCGCGCCGGGCGAGGCAGACGGGTTGATCACCGACGAGCAGAAGGCCGCACTGGACGCCCTCCACCTGCACAAGATCGACCTGGCTGACCGGGTGCTGGTCGTCAACCCCGGCGGGTACGTCGGCGAGTCCACGCGCAGGGAGATCGCCCATGCCCACGCCACCGGCAAGCCGATCTCGTTCACCGATCCCGTCTGACCCAGGTCCAGACCTCGGGCGACTAGATCCGGCCGAACAGGTCGGTGATCAGCTTCTTCGACGGCTCGACGCCCGCGGGCGACATCACCTCGATCTGGGTCTTGCCCCTGCGCGCGGCCACGGTGTGCTGGGCGGTCTCGGACCCGCCCGCGCTGGACTCGTAGGCCTCGTCGAACAGGCCCTCGATGGCCTTGGCCTTCTCCGGCTTGCCCTTGGCGAACGTCGCGGCGGTCGCGTTGGTGGTGAACCGCACCTCGACCGGCATGCCCGCGCCCACGTAGTTGCACGTCGTCACGGCCTTGTCGACGCTCTCCCGCTGGCCCTGCAGCCGCAGGTTGAGCGCCTTGCCGACGACGGAGGAGTTGGCGTTCGCGCAGTTCGGGCCGTTGCCGGCGGGCTGCTCGACCGTCGTCGGGGTCGCAGGGGCCTGCGACGGGGCGGCCTCCGGCTCGGAGGTGCAGGCGGCGAGCAGGAACGCGGCGGCGGCGAGAAGGGTGATGCGCACATCCCTTCATCGAGCCTGCCGCCGCCGCGTTACCCGGTCAGGCGTCCAGGGTCAGCCGGAGGATCTCGTCGACGCGGGCGTCCCAGTCCGCGTCCGCGACGGAACCGCCGAGAACCGCCACCGCCGCGAGAGTCACGGTGCCTTCGACTTCCGCGGTCAGCACGGGGACCTTCGTGGTGGCGGTGAACGCCGTGCCCTGCGGCGCTGTCCGCGACTCCGTGCCCGTCCAGCCCCGCACACCGGCCAACGACGACTCCAGGTCCGTCGCCCAGCCGGTGAGCTCGGCCCTCGTGCCGGGCGGTGCGCCGATCACGCGGTGGATGCGCAGCTCCTGGTCGTCCCAGACCGCCGTGACGCTCTCGATCCGCAGGCCCGGCACGGTGGGCTGGTGCGCGTCGAACACGGGGCGGTGCCAGGACGCGGCCCAGTTGTCCCGCGCGCCCAGCGGGTGGATCCGCCTGCGCACGCTGCGGTCACCCCGGACGACCAGGCTGATGTGGTTGTCGGCGACGTTGTGCTTCGCGGTCGGGCCGCTGGCGGTGGAGTAGGCGAAGCGGCTGTAGAGGGGGTCGTCCTCGGTCGCGTACTCGCCCTCGAACGGCCGGACGTGGTCGCTGCCGTGGTTGTGCAGGCGCGTCACGCCGTTGTGCCGCCGGATCAGGAAGCCGGGGCCGGGCAGCGCGAGCGTCCGGTCCTCGTCCTGGCCCTCCTCCTGCTCTGTCCACAGTGGATGGTCAGGGCCGGCGAGCAGGCAGACGAACGCCTTGGACGCCCAGTACGGCGAGGCCGGGCCGGAGTAGACCTGCAGACTCGCCTCGTGCGGGCCGTGCCAGCCGAGGCTGAGCAGGCCGTCGCACAGCGATCCCCGGTCGAGGAAGTACTGGAGGTTCTGGCTGATGAGGTGGCGGGAGTGACCGGGACTCAGCGGTGTCTCGCCGGTGATCGCACCCAGTGCCACGGCCGACGCGGCGGCGAAGCGGTAGGTGAGCGACCGTCCGAGGTAGAGCGGGGCGCCGTCCGCGCCGAACAGCAGGTGGAAGCTCTCCAGGTGCTCGCGCAGGTGCGTGGTGACGGGACGGCCGTCGAGGTGGGCGTCCAGCGCCGGGTAGAGGTGCAGTGCCCAGCCGTTGTAGTGGTCGAACGCGCGGCCGTCGCCGTCGGAGTACCAGCCGTCGCCGACGTACCAGCCCTGGAGCAGTTCCATCGCGCGGGCCTTCGCCTGGCGGGTCTCGTCGTCACCGCGTCCGGCCGACTCCAGGAACGACGCCACGGTGTACGGGAAGAAGTACCAGTTGTTGGCGGCGGGAACGCGCCGCAGCGCCTCCCGCAGCCAGGCCTCGGCGCGGTCCTGCACCGCCTCCGGGAGCTCGTCCCAGAGCCACGGCTTGGTGAGGCGCAGGCCCAGCGCCACGGAGGCCGACTCGACCATGGGCTGGCCGACGTCGAAGATCGCGGGCCACTCCCCCGCCGTGCCGGCCGCGAGCCCCGCGGCGTAGCGCTCCAGCCAGTTGTGCGGGTCCTCGCCGTGCGCGGTGCGGAACGCGGCGGCGAGGAACGTGCGGGCGTACCCCTCCAGGCCGTCCGACCGGACACCGCTGCGGGACGGCCTGCCGGGCAGGTCGAGGAAGGCCTGGTCGGGAGACGCGTACCGCCAGGCGGCGGCGAGCAGGCCGTCGGCGGTGGCCACCCAGTGCTCGCGGGTGAGGCCGGTGCGGGGACTGAGGACGTGGTCGGGGTCTGGCAGCTTCACGCGATGCGTTCCCTTCGATCAGCGGGCACCGGGGTCGCGAACGCCTCCCCCGCCGCCCACCTGCGGACCTCGTCCACGGCGTGGCGGCCGAGCCGGCCCCACTCGTTGCCCTGCGACCCGGCCAGGTGGGGCGTGATGAGCACGTTGTCGTTGCGCCACAACGGGTGGTCCGCCGGCAGCACCTCGGGGTCGGTCACGTCGAGCACCGCCCGGATCCGGCCGGCCTCGTCCGCCAGGGCGTCCTGGTCGACGACGGCGCCGCGAGCGGTGTTGATCAGCACGGCGTCGTCGCGCAGCAGGCCCAGCAGCTCGCGGCTCACCAGGCCCGTGGTCTCCGGCAGCAACGGCGTGTGCACGCTGACGACGTCGCTGCGATTGAACAGCTCGGTGAGGCTCACGGACTCGGCACCGTCCACCTCGGTCACGAACGGGTCGTGCACCAGCACGTGGAAGTCGTAGGGCGCCAGCAGCTCGATCACCCGGCGGCCGACCATCGACGCGGACAGGATGCCGACCGTGGCACCGAAGTTGCCCACCGAGGCGGGAACCTCGTACACCGACATCCGCCTGGTCTCGCGGTAGTCGCGGGCGCGTTCGAGCACCCGCTTGCCGCTGAGCAGGATCATCGCGACGGTGTACTCGGCGACCGGCAGCGCGTTGGCCTGCGCGGCCGACGACACCGCGATGCCGCGTTCCCAGCAGGCGTCGGTGACGAAGCCCTTGACCGAGCCGGCGGTGTGCACGATCGCCTTCAGGCGGGGCAGCCGTGCGAGCACCTCGGCGGTGATCGGCGGGCAGCCCCAGCCCGTGACGAGCAGGTCGACGTCGGGGACCTCGGCGAAGTCGGGGCGGACGCCCGCGAAGTCGCAGACCACCCGCAGGTCGTGGAGCACGGGCGTGAGAACGGCGCCGGCGGCCTCCGCCGACATCACGCCCGCGGCCCTCACTTGACGGCTCCCGCGGTCAGGCCGGCCTTCCAGAACCGTTGCAGCAACATGAAAGCGAGGATCAGCGGCAGCACCGCGAGGAGAGATCCCATGATCACCACCGGGTAGTATTCGGGAGAGACAGTGGCCGAGCTGTTCCACTGGTAGAGGCCGAGGCTGACGGGGTAGAGCAACTGGTCGGACAGCATGACCATGGGCAGGAAGAAGTTGTTCCAGATCGTGGTGAGCTGGAACAGGAACAGCGTCACCACGCCCGGTCCCAGCATCCTGAAAGCGACCTTGAAGTACGTGGTGAGGTCGCCCGCGCCGTCGATGCGGGCGGCCTCCAGCACCTCGTCCGGCACGTAGCCCTGCGCGAAGATCCGGCCGAGGTAGACGCCGAACGGGTTGAACAGCGCCGGGATGAACACCGCCCAGAACGTGTTCACCAGGCCCGCCTCGGACGCCATCAGGTAGAGCGGCAGCGCGAGCACGGTCTGCGGCACCATGACCGCCGCGAGCACGAGCCCGAAGAGCTTCTCCTTGTGACGGAACGCGTACTTGTCGAACGCGTAGCCCGCGGCGATCGAGATGAACGCGCTGACCGCCGCGCCGACCACGGCGTACAGCAGGCTGTTGAGGTACCAGCGCGGGTACAGGCCCTTGTCCATCGCGAACAGGTCCTTGACGTTCTCCACCAGCGAGAAGCCGCCGAAGAGATCGCTGTTGAACAGGGCGTCGACGTTCTTCGTGGCGGCGAGCACCAGCCACATCACCGGCAGCAGGGTGTAGAGCACCGAGATGCCGACGACCACGTTCACCGTGGTACGGCCGAGGAGGGTCATCAGTCGGCCTTCCTGTTCGTCCAGCGGGTGACGCCGTAGGACAGCGCGACCGTGAAGGCGAGCAGGATCACGGACGCGGCCGCGGCGAGGCCGTAGTTGTTGCGGGTGAAGGCGGCGTCGAAGATGTACATGCTCGGCGAGAACCGGGCGCTGATCATCGGGGTGGACTGGCTGAGCAGCACGGGTTCGGTGAACAGCTGCAGCGCCCAGATCAGGGTGAAGATGCCGACAGTGACGATCGCGCCGCGCACCAGCGGGGCCTTGATCCGCAGGGCCTGCTTGACCGGGCCCGCACCGTCCACGACGGACGCTTCCAGGACCTCGCGCGGCACGGCCTGCAACGCGGCGTAGAAGATCACCATGTTGTAGCCGAGGTTGCTCCACAGGGCGATGTTCACGATCGACGGCAGGACGGTGTTGATGCCGAGGAAGCTGATCTGGACGTCGGCCTTGGCGAACAGGTCGATGATCGGGCTCAGGCCGGGCGTGTAGAGGTAGAGCCAGATCAGCGCGGCGATGATGCCCGGCACGGCGTGCGGCAGGTAGAGGCCCATCTGCATCCAGCTGCGCAGCTTCACCACGCCGGAGTCGAGCAGCAGCGCGAGGGTGAGCGCGCCGGCGACCATGAGCGGGATGTAGAGCAGGCAGTACAGCACGACGGTGAGGAGGCTGCCCAGGAACGTCGGGTCGCTCAGCACCGCGCCGTAGCTGCGCAGGCCGACGAACACCGTGTTCTCCGGGCCGAAGCCCAGTCCCGGCTGGTCGGCCGCGAAGAAGCTGAGCCAGACCGCCGTGCCGGTCGGGATCAGGAACACCGTGACCAGCAGGAGGAAGAACGGCGCCATCAGCACGGCGCAGGCGAGCTTGCCCTTCACCGCGCACCCTCCTCAGTGGACAGTCCGAGCGCCAGCAGGTCGGGCATGGTGCCGCTCTGGGCCTCCCGCACCGCGTCGATCAGCGTGCCGGCCCCGGCGCCCGCCTTCGCGAACCCGTCCTGCATGACCTTCAGGGTGGCGGTCATCCGCGGGCCCCACACCCAGCCGTCGCGGATCTTGTCCGCCTCCTGCTGGAAGAGCCGGTAGATGTCCTGGCCGCCGTAGTACTCGCCGGGGAACGCCTTGGCGCCCGTCTCGACCAGGCCGGGCGCGACCGGGTACTGGCTGCTGGTGCCGCTCTTCAACCGAGCTGTCAGAGCGTCCGGATGCGTGCACTGCCACTCGATGAACTCCATCGCGGCCTCGGGCTCCTGGGAGTCCTTGGTGACGGCGAACGTCGAACCGCCGTGCGTGCCGACGACCTGCTCGTCCCAGATCGGCATGGGGGCGATGCGCCACTTGCCCTTCTGCGCGGGCCTCGCCCGCATCTGCGCACCCGCGTCCCACGCACCGCTCAGCCTGGTGATCACCCGGTCCTGGCCGATCTGCGCGTCGTGCTGCTTGCTGTCACCGGCGTTGCGGAACACCAGGTCCTCGTCGATCAGGCCCTGCCAGTAGGCGGCGACCTTCTGAGTGGGCTCGTCGGCGAGGGACACGCGCCACTTGCCGCCGCGGGTGTCGAACCACTGCGCGCCGGCCTGCCAGGCGTGGCAGGCGAACTGCGTGCCACCGTCCGTGGGGAACAGCGTGAGCCTCTTGTCGGGGAACCTGGACTTCACCGTCCGCGCGAGGCCGGCGAACTCGTCCCAGGTCGTCGGGACTTCGAAACCGTTGGCCTGGAACAGGTCCGCGCGATAGTGCAGGACCATCGGCTCGACGTCGAGGGGGACGCTGAACACGCGGTTGTCGAACGTCGTGAGCTTGAGCGCCTGGGGCAGGAGCTTCTGCTTCAGACGGTCGGTCACGAGGTCGGTGATGTCCCGGGCCACGCCGTCGATCGCGTACCCCGGGACCTGCGGGTACTCGATCGTGGCGACGTCCGGTGCGTTGCCCGCGCGAGCCGCGTTGCTGAGCTTGGCGTAGCCGCCCTGCCCACCGGAGGGGATCTGCTGGAAGACCACCCTGATGCGGTTCTGCGAGGAGTTGAACGCGTCGACGACCTGCTGACTACCGCGCAGGGCCGACCAGAACGTGATCTCCACCGGACCTCCGGCACCGCGGCGTTGCGGAGTGGAGCAGGCCGCCAACGGTGCCGTGAGACCCGCCGCGAGAAGTGTGCGACGACTCAGGCGCATGGATCGCATCCTGATCGCCTGATCGGTTTGCCGTCAAGAAACGTTCAAACGCTCAGTCGATGAGCGGACCTTCAACGTCGGCAGCAGCTCGATGCGTTCGGTGGCCGCGGCCTGGCCTTTCAGCTTGCGGAGCAGCAGTTCGGCGGCGACCCTGCCGACCTCGGTCTTCGGCGGCGCCACGGCCGTGAGCGGGATGCTGCCGAGCGACGCGACCACATCGTCGTACGACACCACCGAGCACATCCGCGGCACCTCCATCCCGGCGTGCATCATCTGCTGGACCAGCATCAACGCGTCCTCGTCGCCGTGCAGCACCGCCGCCGTGGCCCGACGCTCGCGCACCACGTCCACCAGCCCGGTGTCCGGCGAGCTCCGCACCGTGACCGCGTCCTCCAGGTCCGCCGAGATCTCGCGGAACGCCCTGCGCAGCACCCGCGCCGTCGGACTGTCGTCGCGTGCGGCGAGCACGATCCGGCGATGCCCGAGCCCCGTCAGGTGCTTCACGGCCAGATGCATGCCGTACCAGTGGTCCGAGCACACGGAGTTCATCGCCCGCAGGCCTCCGCTCGGGCGGCGCTCCATGAGGACGGTCGGCACGCCCGTGTCCGCGAGCCAGTCGTCCTCGGACTCCTCCTCGGACGTGCGCCACCGCGGCGCCATCAGCAGCCCCTGCACCGGCTCGGTCAGCGCCTTCTCGACGATGGGCCGTTCCGCGCCCCTGACCTGCGGCGCGATGTGCAGAACGACCCGCATGCCGGCCTCTTCGAGGGCCTTGCGGGCGCCGTTCATGGTCTCGTAGAGGTACGTGTGCCGCTCCGGCACGACCAGCGCGATCGCCCCGTTCGTGGCCTGCCTGGGCTCCGGCTGCTCGATCGGCGTGAGCGAGCGCGCGACGCCGTGCCCGCGACGCAGCTTGCCGAGCCGTGCCAGCTCCTCGACGTCGCGTCTGATCGTGACGATCGAAACGTCCAGCTCCCCGGCCAGATCGCTCACCTTGACCGTGCCCCGCGACGCCGTGACGGCCAGAATCCGCTGCCGCCGCGCCTCGCTGGACTCACGCATGACCGACCGCCTGTTCGTTTGAGCGTTTTCCGGGATCATAGCTGAAACGGCTCTCAGCGACCGGGGGCTAGCGTCGTCAGCGAGGGGGAAGCGACGACATGAAGATCGTGATTCCAGGCGGTACCGGGCAGGTCGGCGGCGTGCTGACCCGCGCGTTCAAGGCGGCGGGCCACGAGGTCGTGATCATCGGCCGCAGCACCGGCGTGCGCTGGGACGGCCACACGCTCGGCAGGTGGGCCGACGAGATCGACGGCGCCGACGTCGTGATCAACCTGGCCGGGCGGAGCGTGAGCTGCCGCTACACGGCGGAGAACCTGCAGCAGATGATGCGCTCGCGCGTGGACTCCGCGCCGGTCGTCGGCGAAGCCATCGCGAAGGCGGCCAACCCTCCAGGGGTGTGGCTGCAGATGAGCACCGCGACGATCTACGCGCACCGGTTCGACGCGGCCAACGACGAGGAGACCGGCGTCCTCGGCGGACGCGAACCGGACGTGCCGGGCTACTGGACCTACAGCGTCGAGATCGCCAAGCGCTGGGAGGCCGAACTGGACGAGGCCGACACGCCGGCCACCCGCAAGGTCGCGCTCCGGGCGGCGATGGTGATGAGCCCGGACAGGGGCGGTGTCTTCGACTACCTGTCGTGGCTGGCGCGGCTCGGCCTGGGCGGACCGGTGGCGGGCGGGCACCAGTACGTCTCGTGGATCCACGACGACGACTTCGTGCGGGCGGTCGCGCTGCTGATCAGGGAACCGATCGCGGGCGCGGTCAACCTCGCGGCGCCGAACCCGGTGCCGCAGCGCGAGTTCATGCGCGAGCTGCGCCAGGCCTGGCACGTGCCGGTGGGACTGCCCGCGACGAGCTGGATGGCCGAGATCGGGGCATTCGCGATCCGCAGCGACACCGAGCTGCTCCTCAAGAGCCGCCGGGTCGTTCCGGGCAGGCTCCTGCAGGCCGGATTCGAGTTCCACTTCCCGAACTGGCGGGAGGCGGCGCAGAATCTGGCTGAGAGCAGGAGGTGACATGCCGAGGATCAACGACGTCGGCGGCCAGGACGGCTTCGGGCCCGTGGTCGAGGAGCTCGACGAACCGCCGTTCCACGCCGACTGGGAAGCCCATGTCATGGCCATGAACCGCGCGCTGATCGTGCGGGGCGTCTACAACCTGGACGAGTTCCGGGACGCCGTCGAACGCACGATGTCGCACGAGTCCTCCTACTACGAGAACTGGTTCCGCGCGATCCAGACGCTGCTGAAGGAGCGCGGCGTTGTCTGAGCGCTACCGGACCGGCGACCGCGTCCGGACGTCCACAGTGGAACCGGACCACCACACCCGGCTGCCGCACTACGCGCGCGGCCGGCTCGGCACGGTGGTCGGGCACGACGGCGTTCATCCGCTGGCGGACCTGAGCGCGCGGGGAGTCCAGCAGCCACAACAGGTGTACCTGGTGCGGTTCTCCGCACGCGAACTGTTCGGCCACGGCGACCACAGCGTGACGCTGTCCCTCTGGGAGGACTACCTCAGCGATGAGTGACGACCACGACGACTCCCCGATCGCCGCGCGCGTCCGGGAGCTGGAAGCGATCCTCGAGGAGAAGGGGCTGCTGGACCCGCGGGAGCTGGACCAGGTGCTGGAGGCGTTCACGCACAGGGCCTCCCCCGCCAACGGGTTCCGGGTCGTGGCCAGGGCCTGGACCGACGACGGCTTCCGGGCGCGGCTGCTGGAGAACGCGAACGAGGCGTTGCCCGAACTGGGGTTGTCGATGGGCGGCGGCCTGCAGGTGCAACGGCTGCACGTCGTCGAGAACACCGGGGACGTGCACAACGTCCTCGTGTGCACCCTCTGCAGCTGCTACCCGCTCTCGCTGCTCGGACCGTCCCCCACCTGGTACAAGAGCCCGGCGTACCGCGCGAGGGTGGTCAGCCACCCGCGCGAGGTGCTGGAGCAGTTCGGGCTGACGCTGCCCGAGACCACCAGGATCGAGGTGTGGGACGCGAACGCCGAGTCGCGGTACATGGTGCTGCCGCGCCGTCCCGAGGGCACCGGCGACCTCACCGAGGCCGAGCTGGCGGCACTGGTGACGCGCAACGGGCTGATCGGCACCGCGGCCGTGTGACCGGCCGCGGTGCCGCACTGCCGGCTACAGGTCCTTCATGATGGTGTCGATCGCCTTGCCGAGCTGCGCGTACTTCTGCGTGTACAGCACGGGGTACACGCCGGGCGGGTCGGCCGGGCGGGCCGCGTCCACGTAGTCGGTGCCCAGGTTGCAGAACACGACCACGATGTAGTTGCGGTTGTCCTTGCCGCGCAACGACTTCACGATGCCCGCGTCGGAACCGGTCGTGTCGACCCAGCCCGTCTTGTGCGCGAACGTCACCTCGGCGGCGTCGTTGCACGGACGCACGTCACGGTCGTAGACCGCGTCGCCGACGGTCACGGTGCCGTCCGGCTTGATCCAGCGCGACGGCACCTGCTGCGGGATGCCCTGCACCGGGTAGTCGCGCCCGCACCAGTTCGGCGTCGACAGCATCTCGTTGTGGCCCTGGCCCGCCAGCGTCTCCTGGAAGAACTTCCGCGACGAGTACGAGAGCTCGTTGCGGGTGACGGGCTTGCCCTTGTCGGTCGTCCACAGCACGCCCGCGCCGCCGTTGACCAGCAGCAGGAGCTTCGCGGTGTCGAGGCCGCTCATGTTGGAACCGATCCACCGGCCGCCGTTCTCGGGCAGGGTGCCGGTGACCATCAGGGTCGGCATGCCGAGGTCGGCGAACGTCTGGTTGACCTCGTCCCAGGCCTTGTGGTCGTGGATCAGCTTGATCAGCGAGCAGGTGGACTCGTTCTGCGACTTCGTGATCATCTCGTCGAAGTGCTGCCGGATCTTCTTCACCGACGGCCCGCCGCACGCCGGGCGCACCGGGTCCGGGGCGTAGACGTAGTCGGCGTCGAGATCGATCCTGCCCTGGTCGGCCAGGCGCAGGACGCCGAAGCCCACCATCAGCTTCAGCACCGACGCCGGGTACGGCGAGGAGAAGTCGATCGCCGCGTTCTCCCGGCCGGGCAGCACGTCGACGGTGCCCTTGCCGCCGTTGACGTCCCACTCGGTGTCGTCCCACCAGCGGTAGCGCACCTGGTCGGTGGACAGGCCCTTGTGCGTGACCGGCACGACCACGCCGTTCGGGTACTGCGGGCTGAGCAGCACGTTCGCCACGGACTTCGGGCGGCCGAACGGGTCGAGCTCGATGATCGCCGCGTCCATGTTCGGCGTCTGGTGCAACGGCTTGCCCGCCGCCACCGCCATCCGCGCCTGGGCCTTGTTCATCAGCTCCGCGGGCGAGGCGTCGTACTTCTCCCGCTTGCCCGCCGACCGTGCGCCGAACTCCGGCGGGGTCAGGTCGATGACGTCCTTGAAGTTCTGCGCGACGATCGCCTCACGCAGCCGGTCGGCCAGTGGACGGTCGTACTCCTCGGCCGACGCCGCCGGCGCGAGGGTCGCACCTGCCAGCGCGAGAACCGTGCCCAGCACGGCGAAACGCTTGATTTTCATTCACTTCCCCAGTTGAAGTGGATCCAGCGCGGGCGACTGCATCGAAGGCTGATGATCAGTGCTCCGCTTCCGTCCACATAGACGCCGCGGACTCCTGTCGCGTTGCACGGATCATCGAACCGGCTCGGGGACGTTCTCCAACGACCGCACGGACCGGGAGGCGAGCATTCCCGCGGTCGCGAGCAGGCAGATCGCGGCGCAGCCGAGCAGGGCCGCCGAGGTCCCGAACGCGTGCGACACCGGCCCGATGGCGATCTGGGCCAGCGGGATCGCCACGAACGACCCCAGCATGTCGTAGGAGTAGACCCGCGCGAGCCGGTCCGGTGGCACGTGGTGCTGCAGCGCCATCTCCCACGCCACCCCGAACTGCTCCAGGCCCAGTCCGGACAGGAACGCGGTGACGAGGAGCAGCCACGGCGCCGGGTGCAGGACCATCACCAGCGGCAGCAGCGCGAAGCCCGCCACGCACGCCACCCCGAGCAGCAGCTGCCTGCGCACCTTGACCCGCATCACGACGAACGCGCCGGCGACCATGCCCGCGGTCTGCGCGGCGAGGATCAGGCCCCACATCTCGCGCCCGAACGTCGTGTCCGCCAGCACCGGCCCGAGCACCATCACACCGCCGGCGAGAGCCGCGTTGACGAACGTGAAGGCCACGACCACGACCCAGACCCATTGCCGCGCCACGAACTCCGTCCAGCCGACCTTCAGCTCGGCCAGCACCGACGGTTTGTGGCCTGCCGGGACGTGGGCGGCGGGCACGCGCACGAACGCGAAGAACACACCGGCCAGCGCGAACGACAGCGCGTCCACGGCGAGGCCCCAGCCCGGACCGGTGAACGCGATCAGCAGGCCGCCCAGCGCCGCACCGCCGATGCGCGCGAAGTTCAACCCCAGGCGCAGCAGCGCGTTCGCCTGCAGGCGCTGCTCGACCGGCACGGTCTGCGGCACCAGCGCGGCGGAGGCCGGGAGGGAGAACGCGCTCGACATCCCGTTGACCGCCGACAGCACCACGAGCCACGGCACCGACGCCGTCCCGGTCAGCACGAGACCCGCGATCACCGCCTGGCTGGCGAAGCTGACCGCGCACGACCCGGCGAGCACGAGCTGGCGCGGCAGCCGGTCCGCGACGACACCGCCCCACAGCAGGAACACCACGTTCGTGAGCGACCGCGCGGCGACGACGAGGCCCAGCGACGTGATCGACGAGGTGAGGTCGAGAACGGCGAACGCCAGCGCGATCGGTGCCATCGCGTTGCCGGTGATGGTCGTGACGCGGCCCGCGAGAAGCCATCGGAAAGCCGGATGCGCCAAAGGCGCCAGTGAATCCCCCATAAGGGAAACCTATAACGGCGGGAGCCGCCCGACCCGAGGATCGAACGGCTCCCGTTCACCGCACCCTCGGGTGCGATGAGGCGATGACCACCGCGGCGGCGACGGTCACCAGGTTCTTCAGGATGTATTGGGCTTCGAACGACGCCTGCAGCGGACCGGACCACATCTCGCCGGGGAACAACACCAGTGGTGTCGACACCAGCACGACATGACCGGCCAGCAGGACCGCGCACGACCGCGGTGCGCGGAAGCTCAGCAGGACCAGCGCGATCCCGATCTCACTGATCGCGGCACTCATTCTCGCCACATCCCCGTGAATGATCCCGAACGTCAGCGCGGAGACCGTGCGTTCGACGAGATCCTGGGCCGGACTGCCACCGGGAAAGAGCTTCAGCACGCCGAACCAGAGGTACACGACCCCCAGGCCGATGCGCAGCAACGGAATTCCGGACTCCCGCGCAAAACGAGCCAGGCGTTCCCCGGTGCTTTCGCTGCGTGTGGTTTCTGGACGCGACATCGATCTCCCCCTCGGAGTCTGACTGCCACCACCCGGTCAGACCCCGACGCGCGAGGAAGATCAGCTGACGGGGTCCCCCAGCGGGTTCAGCAGGTCCGCCTTGCCCTCGAACGCGAACAGCAGCAGGTCGACCATGCGGAACGTGCTGGAGTCCGGGCCGAGCGTGGGCCGCCAGTACGGCGAGCGCACGATCGAGATCCGGCTGCCCTCCATCGCGCGGTGGAAGACCTCCGCGGTGATCCGGCCGCCGACCGGGCCCATCAGCCCGTTGCCGACCTCGGCCTCGCGCAGGACGTAGAACCACAACGGGGTGGCGGCGACCAGCTGCGCCTTCTGCTCCTCGGACAGGCCTTCGACGACCGCGCCGCCGTTGCCCACGAGGATCTGCTCGGCGGTGAGCGGCTCCACGCCGAACAGCTCGGCGATCTGCTGCCCGGTGGCGAGCTCCATCATCGAGGCCCTGGTGAGGTTGCGGAACGCGAGGTTGCGCTCGATCTCGCGGAACTGCGTGCCGCGCCCGCCGAACGTGCCGGCCGGCAGCTGCGTCAGCGGGTCGACCAGCAGCGTGTCGATCCGCTTGGTGACGTTGCCGCCACCGGACTCCGCGGGCGGCACCAGGTCGTCCCGCTCGGCCTCGGTGAAGTCGTAGAGCCGCCGGAAGTCCGCGATCCAGTTGCTGGGCAACGTGAAGACCGGCCCCCGGTCGACGTCGTCGAGGTCGGCCGGCGTGCCCGAGCTGGGATCGAAGTTGCCGCTCACGCCGGTGAACGTGAACAGCGCGAACAGCGTCGCGATGCCACCGGGCCCGGCCGAGTTGAACACGCGGTTCCACTGGTACGCGCCGCGGATCTGGCTGTGCCCGAAGCGGTACGAGGCGACCGAGAACTCGATCGGCATCGTCGGCGAGTGGTCGCGGCACCGGCCGGGCACCTCGAAGAACCTGCGGCCGTTGGTGAAGACGTCGTCCACGATCGCCGGGTCGATGATCCGCGGCAGGTGGTCGGTCCTGAGCATCCACTGGTAGTGCCGCACCACGAGTTCCTTGGCGGCGCGGAACAGCCGCTCACCCGTGAGGCCGGTGAGCGCGAGCTCGTCGACCACCCGGTTGTGGAAGCGGATGAACGCGAGGTGCGTCTGCGCCACCACGAGGTTCTCGTCGTTGCGGGCGTCCGGGATCAGCGGCAGCCGCCGATCCGCCGCGGTGCCGGCCGTCCCACCGCGGCGCGGCAGGTCGAAGCCCTCGAACGGGACGTTGGTGCCCTCGTCCGGGAACGGCACCGGTGTCGTGGTGCCGACCTTGAGCTTCACGCCGTCCTGGGCGTAGAAGGCCTGGTCGTCCTTGTCTCGCGGGCCGCGGCCGTAGACCGAGTCGAGGTCCAGCGCGGGCGAGCGGCCCTGCGTCAGCTCGTCGAGGTTGACGTCCTGCCCGAGCTGCGACTCGGTCCGGTCCATGGTCAGGTCGTGGTCGACGAACTGACCGAGGTAGGTGAACCCCGCGGGGACGGCCGGATCCGCCGAGTCGGGCTGCGGAACGTCCGCGGTGATCGCGGTGGCGAGGGCGACCCGCGTCTCCTCGTCGGTGCGCGGCCCTTTCGGCCCCAGTCGTGAGAACCGGAACCTGCGCAGCTCCTCCGCCGTGGAGGGCTGACGCGTGGTGGCCCCACCTCTGCCGTCGAATTCCAGTACGCCTTCGCCCACGACGAAGAAACTGTCGCGCACGTGCCTCTTCATATTTCCCCCTGGTTTCCCCTCGTACAGGCGACCTGTTCTCCCCAACAAGCACCTGCCCCACCGCCAGTCTCCGGACGGACTAAATTTCCGTCGAAGCTTTTGGCCACACCCAAAATGTCGTCACACAGCGGATACGAGGTGGTCCGGAATATTCGTGAAAGCCTCAAGATCCATTGTTTGTGCGGCGAGGTTCTCAGCGGCCTCGTGATATTTCCTCGTGTTCAGCACGTGCCGGATCCGTTCGGCCAGAACGGTGGCGGTCAGTCCTTTCACGTCCACCCGCACGCCCGCGCCGAGTTCCTGAACCCGGTCCGCGTTGCGCGGCTGGTCGGCGAACAACGGCACCGCGACCATCGGCACACCGGCGGTCAGCGCCTCCCGCACGCCGCTGTAGCCCGCGTGCGTCACGAACACCTTCGCGGTGCCGAGGAGCCGCTGCTGCGGGATCTCCGGTTCGAGACGGACGTTCGACGGGCGCGGGCCGGTCCAGTCGCCGTGGCCGATCGCGACGACGGAGGGTGCGGAGACCTCGCCCAGCGCCTCCACCACGACGTGCGGCAGCGTGGACCCCGGCATCAGCCACTGGGCGTTGGTGCCGAAGGACGCGACGATCTCCGGTCCTTCCTCGCCACCCCTGCTCGATCGGCACGCGGAAGTGGTGCTGGGCCGGGTGCCACGACGCCGGGGTCAGGCCGGCGACGAGGGCCGGCTCGGTCGCGCCGACCCCGAACCTGGCGCGGACCTTGTCCACCAGCTCGTCGAGCAGCGGGATCTCCAGCGGCGCGAACGGGGCGATGTCGACCAGCGCGTGCGGGATGCCGAGCACCTCGGCGGCGATCTGGCCGCCGTACTCGCTGGTCTCGCGCACGATGACGTCGGGACGCCAGGTGCGGGCGAAGTCGAGGACGTTGGCGGCGGACGCGACCACGAGCGGGCCGGACCAGAGCGGCACCTTCAGCACGCCGTCGCGTTCCGGGATCCACGGTGGCGGCGGCCCGAGGTCGGACGGCGCCGGGACGTCCCGCATCACGACGGTGTGCTCCAGGTGCGCCATCGCGGGCCCTGTCGCGATCACGGCCTCGTGGCCCCGCTGCCGGAACGCCCGCGCGAGCGGCACCATCGCCGGCATCAGGTGGGAGTGGATGGGCAAGGACGTCAGAAGAACTCGCACAAAACCAGTTTCGCGGTGGGCAGCACCGGGTACAGCTGCGAAATGCTCGAAGTCACGGTGACGGAGTCGTCGCCTGCCTCCACCCTCGTCACGGTCTCCGGCGAACTGGCCGGCTCCGGCTCGGAACGACTGCTCGCACGGCTGGACCGTCTGCTCGACAACGGTCACCGCTACGTCGTGCTGGACCTGACAGCCGTCACGTTCTGCGACTCCAGCGGGGTGAGCGCACTCGTGCGCGGACATGCGCGCGCCTCGGCCGCGGCGGGCGGTCTCAAGCTCGCCGCCGCGTCCGAGCAGGTGACGCGCGTGCTCGAACTGTCGGGGCTCGCAAGGATGCTGGGCCTGCAGTCCACTGTGGAGGCTTAGGCCTGTCCTGCAGGTCCGTTCGATGAGAGTCACGGTCGAGACCTGCAGGACAGGGCCTATGCGCACACGGTGTGCATCGCCTCGGCCAGGGCGCTCTCGTGCAACCGGTCGAGGCGGTGCAGCACCACCGCCGACCGTTCCGCGATGGTCGCGTGGATCTCGCACCGCAGCGACGGGCGGCGGAGCCGTTCGGTGTCCTCGATCTCGGCCAGGATGCCGGTCGTCAGCCGGTCGAGGACCGGCCGGACCTCGGTGGCGAGATCGGGCCTGTGCTGCGGGACCTCTTGTCGAGGTGCAGCTCCACCGCCCTGGCCCGCACGCCGTCGAGCACCTGCTGTTCGCGCAAGGGGTCGTCGATCGGTTGTGCCGTCCCGAACTTGGCCGCCGCCACCAGGTCCGCGACCTGGACGCGCTGCACGGCGAGGCCCGTGAGCTCACCGAGCGGGCCGACGGGGGTGAGTGACGCGGCGAGGGTCAGCGCGACCGCCAGGAGCCTCATGATCTCCGAGAGTGCCATGATGGCGGGGTGGAGTCCACGCGCATCGACCGCTGGCTGTGGGCGGTCAGGCTGACGAAGACCCGCCCGGACGCCTCTCAGGCGTGCAAGGGCGGCCACGTGCGCATCAACGACAAGCCCGCGAAGGCCTCGGCGACGGTGGTGCCCGGCGACCAGGTCAGGGCGCGGGTGGGCGACAAGACCCGCATCGTCGAGGTGGTGCGGGTGATCCAGAAACGGGTGGGCGCGGCGGACGCGGCCACCTGCTTCATCGACCGCACTCCCCCGCCGCCCGTGGAGGCCCCGATCGCGCGGCGCGAGCGGGGTGCGGGGCGTCCGACGAAGCGGGAACGGCGCGTGCTGGACCAGTTCCGGTCACAGCACTAGGGCCTGTGTCGAAGTCTGGTTCGATGAGAGTCGCGCTTGAGGTGGTTCCTGGTGGTGCGGCCGGACGGCCCGCATACCGGTGTTGTACGTGGGCCGTCCGGCCGTGCCGCCAGGGGCCGCCTCGGGCCCGGCTATCGCGGACCAGACTTCGACACAGGCCCTAGATCGGCGAGCTTCCCGGTTTCGAGCTGCGCGATGTCGCCGTCCGCGTCCATGGCGGCGTCCAGCAGGTGAGCGAGCGAGGTGCCGAGCAACGGCACCTCCGCCGGGTCGTCGCCGTCGCGCAGCACCGCCCAGTGCGGTTCGGCGTCGTTCCACGCCTGGACCTCGCCGACGTACCGCCCGTCCGCGAGCGCGAACCGGCCGTGGACCGTGTGCGGCCCGGAGTCCAGGAACGTCGTGGCGTCGTGCGGGCAGAGCCGCCAGGTGCCGCCGAACAGCGAAGCGGTTCCGACGCGGTTGTACAGGGCGATCACCTCCCCAGCGCCGGATGGCCCGTGCGGGTGCTCGGTGGGTGGCGTCGTCTCGTGTTCCGCGATCAGCCGGGTTGTCACCGTCTCGATGTCCGGGGGCGCGTCGACCAGCGCCCAGCCCGCGACCGGCCGGAGCGCGCCGTCCGGATCCTGCACGACACCGATCAGGCCCGCGTCGAGCGTCACGACGCGATTGGTGCCGAGGTCGCTGACGTTGATCGTCGCGCGGCACAGGGTGGCGGGCACGGTGTCCGTCCTGATGCCCGGACCTCGTTCGCCGCGCGGTTCGCCGAGACGCAGGCCCAGCATGGGGTTCGGCGCACCGTTCGTGCCCTGCAGCGCCAGGTACGGGTAGAACCGCGAGATCCACCCGGTGACCACCTCGCCGCCGTAGGCGTCGGCCGGGTTGTAGATGCGCTTCCAGAACTCCGTGCGCGCATCGCCCGACGCGGCCCGCACGAACTCGTCCATGATCGGTGCGAGCGACCGCACCCACTGGCCGAGTCCGAGCACGCTCAGGTCGTCGACGCGGGCGCGGATCTTGCGCCAGTCGTCGGCCGTGCCGGTGAGCGTGATCGACGGGATTCCGCAGACGCACACCGCCCAGTAGGCGTAGTACGGCGAGTACGCGTCCATCATCGCGACGCGGCCCGCCACTCGTTCGATCTCCGTGCTGGTGCTGAAGTCGCACTCGAAAGTCGTGTCGCCGATCTGCTTGCCGAACAGCTCCACGACGTGCGCCCACGACTCGGCGTCCACCGGCATCGGGCCGTCGATCAGCACCGTCAGGCGCTTCTTGCCCTCGTGGCTGACCAGCAGCGGCCGCAGTTCCTCCGCGTGCAGCTTGATGTGCTGGGCGATTCCGCGTGCGATCGTCAGCCACACCGCGTCCGGGGTGAGGACGAGCGGCCGGTGCTGGGCGAACGCCTTCGCCACCGCGCTCAGCAGCGGGTGCACGCCGTCCGGTTCGAGCACGGCCTGCTCGCCGGCGACGACGAGCGCGTCCGGGAACAGGTCGGCGATCGGGCGGGTGGGCAGCGCCTCGGTCACCGGCGTGACGTCGTCGACCGAAAAGGTCACCATTCCTCACCCCACAACGACTTCAGCCAGCTCCGTGAGCGATTTCCCGAGCGGCAGATCGACCCTCAGCGACGCGTGTGGATCACCCCGCGTCTCGCCCCGGTTGATGATCACGACCGGGATTCCGGCGGTGGCGGCCCGCCGCACGAACCTCAGCCCGGACATGACGGTCAGCGAGGAACCGAGGACGAGCAGGGACCGCGCGCTGTCGACGAGCGAGTAGCACTGTTCGACGCGGGGACGAGGCACGTTCTCGCCGAAGAACACGACGTCCGGCTTGAGGACGCCGCCGCACTCCGCGCACGGGACGACCACGAAGTCCTTCACGGTCTCCTCGGGCAGGAAGACGTCGCCGTCCGGGTTGATCTCGTCGGTCGTCGCGTGGAAGTCCGGGTTCGCCTCGCGCAGGCGGCGGTCGAGGTCGATGCGCGGGGACAGCCGCTTGCAGTCCAGGCAGATCACGCGGTCGAGGCCGCCGTGCAGTTCCACGACGTCCGGCGAGCCCGCGGCCTGGTGCAGGCCGTCGACGTTCTGGGTGATGACGCCGGCGAGCTTGGGGCTCAGGCGGGTGACGGCGTGGTGGCCCGCGTTCGGGTGCGCGCGGGCGATGGTGCGCCAGCCGACGTGGCTGCGCGCCCAGTAGCGCTGCCGGCCCGCCTGGCTGGTGGTGAACTCCTCGTGGGTCATCGGGGTGTGCTTGCGCAGGGACCCGCCCTCGCCGCGGTAGTCGGGGATGCCGGACTCGGTGGAGAGGCCCGCGCCGCTGAGCACCAGCACCCCACCCTCCGCGACGATCGGCACGACGTCGGTGAGGGTGGTGGTGCGCGGCAGCGCCGGGCCCGGGTTCGACCAGCTCAGAGTGGGCCTAGTTCGCACTTCACCAGCTTACGTACCACTGTCGAATCTCGGCCTCCGCCGCCGCGACGTTTCCTGCCGACGGGGCTGTGACCAGCGCGAACTGCCTTCCCTGGCCGCTTCGGAGCAGCAGCTTGCCGCCCTCGACCGTCGAGGACGCCGAGCTGACCACCAACGGCGAGCGCAACGACTCGGGGAGGTGGAGCTCGGTCGGCGCGGAGCCTCCGTTCGAGTCCCAGACGAGCACGGCGAACGGCGCGGAGCCGACGAGCGCGCGGACGGCGGGCAGCGGGATCTGCTGCCAGGTCTGGTACGCGCGGTCCTCGTAGGTGAAGGCGAGCGTGGTGCCCGCGACGGCCCGCGGGTAGACGCGGTCGACGATCGCCCGGTCGACGGTGAGCACCGCGTTGCCGGCCGCGTCGAGCTTGACCGCCGAGAAGTGCTCGTCGTTCATGGCGTCGCCGTCGGTCTTGACCTTGTCGGGGTTGTCGTTCATCAGCTCGCGGTGGCGGCCGTAGTTGGTGTCCCAGTGCCACTGGCTGCCCGAGATCACGCTGCCGCGCGGCGCCGACCACCAGCGCGCGCCCGGCGCCGTCGAGTCGAGGCCCTGGTAGATCGCCTTGAGCACGGACGGCGTCTTGTCGGAGGTGAAGCCCGAGACGGGGTGGCCGAACTCGGAGACGATCGCGGTGGTGCCGAGCGCCCTCGCACGGTCGCGGATCGTGCCGAACGCCGGGGTGTACTCGCCGTCCGCAGCCTTGCCCGGCATGAGGACTCCCGACTGCGCCTTGCCGTCGTAGAAGTGCGCGTTGAACACGAACCGTTCGCCGAGGGTGGGCACGAGCGCGAGGCCGCCGGGTTCGGCGAAGAAGTCCACGTTCTGGTTCCAGAACACCAGCGGTTCCACGAACGCGGGCTTCGCGGCCCAGCCCGCCTCGTCCATCTCCGCGCGGAACCGGTGGTAGAACGGCATCAGCAGGTCGCGCTCCCACGTCTGCGAGGTCTGGCCGGCGTCGTACTTGCCGGCGTACGGCTCGTTCAACGGGTCGACGCCGACGACGAGCTTGAACTCGTTGGCGGGCAACGCTTCCTTGACGTGCTTCAGTGCTTCGCCGGCCGCGTTGACGAACGAGTCCTGCACACCGTTGCGGTTGTGCCAGAAGTCGTAGGTGGCCGCGGTGACGGCGTTGTTGTTCTTCATGTTCTGGCCCCAGTGGAAGCAGAGGCCGCACGACTCCTTGGGGTACCCGCTCGCCGCCCACGCCGGTGCGCCGTCGCCGGTGTACCAGCTGTCCTTGTTGAACAGGTGACGCGAGTAGAGGTCCTGGTGGAAGTCGAGGTAGACGCGGATGCCGAGGTCGGTGAAGGCGCGGAGCTGCGCCGTCACGCCGCCGAGGTAGGCGTGGTCGATCTGGCCGCGCTGCGGTTCGATCCACGCCCACGTCAGCAGGAACCGCACGGCGTTCGCGCCGGTCAGCTGCTTCATGGCCTGCGCCGACCTGCGTGCGTCCGCCGTGTTCGCGAACGGAAGCCCGCGGTACTCGGCGAGCTTCGCCGTGCCGGAGACGTTGAAGCCGCGCAACACCACCTCGCGACCGTGTTCGTCGCGGAAGACCCCGCCGGACACCCGGAGCTCGGAGCCGTCGAACGACTCCGCCTGCACGGGTGTGACCACCAGGGCGAAGAGGAACAGGACCACCAGGAGAACCGCTCGCCGCATCGCCGCCGCCTTTGGAACGTGAACGAGATTCGCATTGCGACCGTAGCGGGTGAATGCGCGTTCGACCAGCGATTCGACGATCAGCCCTCGTCGTTCGACGAAATCAGAACGGCCTGGAACACCTGTTCCAGGCCGTTCAGCGAGCTGTAGGCGCCGGTCAGCTGAACGTCGCCGCCACGAGCTCCGCCGTCTTGGCGAGCAGCGGTTCGTCGGCGGCGCCGGTCGGCTCGTCCTTCCTGGTCGACAGGACGGCGATCACGATCGGCGCGCGGCCGGCCGGGAACGCGATACCGACGTCGTTGGTCGTGCCGTAGCTGCCGGTGCCGGTCTTGTCGCCCCAGCGCCACGCCGACGGCAGCCCGGCGCGGATGCGGTTGCCGCCGGTCGTGTTGGCCAGCAACCACTTCGCGAGCTGGTCGGAGTCGTTCGAGTTGAGGGCGTGGCCCAGTGTCAGGCGCGCGTAGCTCTGGCCGATGGCGCGCGGTGACGTCGTGTCGGTGATGCGGCCCGGTTCCGCCGAGTTCAGCTCCGGCTCCCAGCGGTCGAGGCGCGTGACCGGGTCACCGATCGAACGGCTGAAGCGACTGATCGCCGTGGGGCCGCCGAGCTCCTTGAGCAGCAGGTTCGCCGCGCAGTTGTCGCTGTAGGTGATGGTCGCCTCGCACAGGGCCGAGATGGTCATCCCGTTCGCGAGGTTCTCGGGCTTGCCGGTGATCGGGCCGTAGCCGGACTTGTCCACATCGGACTGCGTGTAGGTGATCACCTTGCCGAGCAGCGTCCCGTCGCGGTCCTTGCGCAGGATCGCCGCCGCCGCGATCGTCTTGAAGGTCGAGCACATCGGGAAGAGCTCGTCCGCGCGGTGCAGCACCGTGCGACCGGTGCCGGTGTCCGTGGCGAACACGCCCAGGCGCGCGTTGTGCAGCTTCTCCAGGTCACGCAGCCTGCCGGTGACCGTCGAGGCCTGCGCCGCGGCGGGCACGGCCACGGCCAGCGCCGCCCCGGCGCCCAATGTCAGCACGGCACGTCGGTTGAAACTCAACGTCCTGTCCCCTTCTCCGGAAACCTCTCCACCAGACAGGACGCGCAGGAGATCAACTGGTTGTCACTCGATCCGGCGCCAGCAGGCGAGGTACGTGAGCGCGGCGAGCAGCGACCCGGCCGACGCGAACGCGCCCGCCCCCAGGTAGATCACCCACTCGTCGGCGTTCAGACCCTCGCCGGCCAGCGAGAATCCCCACAGGATCCCGCCCAGGGCCAGTGTCGTGGCGGCGATGACCGACCAGAACACCACCAGGACCACCCGCCCGACCCGGCGAGGTCCGGTGTAGGGCCGCAGAGAACCCTTGCGCTGCAACCACCACGCGGCGAGGGCCCCGACGGCGAGCGCGATGCCGTCGGCGGCGAGGGTGTCGCTGAGGCGATGCCACTTCGCGGTCAGCGTGTACTGACCGATCGCGGTGGCCCACGGCAGCACGAAGAAGAGCATGACGCCACGCCACTTCCACGGCACCACGATGATCGCCGCGAACAGCACCGTCATCGCGATCGTCGTGTGTCCACTGGGGAGGCTGTTGTGCGCGTAGTCGCCGGTGACCTCGACGAGTGCCGGACGCGGCAGGACGAACCGCTTGAGCGCCTGCACGACGACCTGGCCCGCGACGATCACGCCGACCGCCGCGACCGTGAGGTCCCAGCGCTTCCTGAGCACGCCGACCAGGGCGACCGCCACCACCGCCGCGGCCAGCGAGTAGACGGTGATCTGGCCGAGCGCCGCCCAGGCGGCGTCCGACTCGGAGACGTCGTCCTGGTCGGCGCCGCGCAGGGCCGCGTTCTCGATCGTCTGACCGGCCTTCGTCAGCACCGCGAGGACGTACACGACCGCCGCGAAGACGAACCCCGCCACCGCGACCACGGGCCACCGTCGACAGTTCACGCGGAGGAGTCTGCCGCCGTTCGGACCAGCGCGCAGCGCGAAGATCAACCGGCATGCTGTCCGGCATGGATCCTCGCGACACCACCCCGGCACTCGCGCGGCAGCGGTTCCTTCGCGGCATGTGGGAGATCGTCGACCAGCACGGCCCGCCGAACGGCCAGACCCACCAGGTCGGTGAGGCCGCGAAGGAGCGGCTGTTGTCGCAGGGAGCGGTTCCCGAGGACCTGCGGGCGTTCGGCCGCGTGGTCGCCTTCGAGTCGCTGTTCGCCGCTCTCCACCTGCTCGACGACCCCGGTCCCGGCGAGCCCGGCTGGGCCCTGGTGGAGACGTCCGGCGGCGAGCCGACCGGGCGGCGGGTGCAGGGCCTCTACGAGGACCTCGGCCCCGACCGCTGACCTCCGATCCGATCGAGCACGGCCGTGACCGCGAGGTCCACTGTGTACTCGAACTCGGCGTCGCGGTCGAACGCCGCGAGGTGCGGTGCCGTCCGCACCACCGCGGGCAACCCCGAGGCCTGGAGTGCTTCACGACGTTCGCCGTCGTCGCCGCCGAACGTCGGCGCCGCCGACACCTCGCGCAGCAACGTGCCGATCAGCGTGGCGAGCAGCATCCGCAGCAGGTGCACGGCCTCCTCGGCGCCGGCGCCCGCGGCGAGCAGGACCTCCAGCACCGCGTCCACCGGAGCGAGGCCCTCCAGCGAGGACAGCTGGCGGGTGAGCACGAGCGGCGCGGCTCCCGGATGGGCCAGCGCGCGGGCCCGGAACGCCTGTGCGATCGCGCGCAGGTCGCGGTGCGCGTCACCGGTGGGCTCCGGCAGGACCAGGCCGCCCAGCAAGTGCTCGGCCACGGCGTCGAGCAGCCCGTCCTTGCCGTCCACGTGGTTGTAGAGGCTCTTGGCGTCGACCCCGAGCGCCCGCGCGACCGACCGCATGCCCACGCCCGCCACGCCTTCCGCATCGATGACCTGCAGCGTCGCCGCGACGATCGAGTCGCGGGACAGCAGCGGCGTGCGCGGACGGCCTCGGCGCGGTTCAGTCACGCGGTCATTGTGCCTTGCGGATGTCCACGGTGTGGGTTTAACCTCCGAAATAACCCACAGTGTGGGTATTGGAGGGGATGATGAGCTTCACCAGGATCGACACGCTCGAGGGCATGGACGTCGAGGGCGGGCCCGGCGCACGGCTGCGCGTCGCCCGCGAACGGGGCGAGGCGTTCCGGCGGGAGTTCGCCACGACCGGCACCCCGGACAGCATCGTCACGCGCGACCTGGTGACGCTGCCTTACCCGACGCGGTTCGGCCTGTTCAGGGCCTCAAGGGCGATCGCGCCGTTCCTGTCGATCACGAACCGGATGCTGGTGATCCGCTGGCACGACGACGGCCGCGAGCGCATCCTGCTGTTCGAGCCGAGCGACCACGAGTACGGGCGGTACACGCCGTACTTCGAGGACCTGTCCGGGCGGACGCCGGACGTGGTCGAACGGCGCATGGTCAAGGTGCACGGCACCGTGCCCGGCCACCTCGAACGGCTCGGCATCGCGCCCGAGGACGTCGACTACCTGATGTTCGACCACCTGCACACCCAGGACCTGCGGCGCTGGATCGGCGCGACGCCGTACTTCCCGAACGCCAAGGTGATCGTGCAACGCGACGAACTGGCGGCCCTGAGCGAACTGCACCCGTTGCAGAAGCCGTGGTACCAGCCCGCGACCTACCGCGACCTGCCGGAGGAGGCGTTCCTGCCGATCGACGGCTCGGTCGTGCTGGGCCCCGGCGTCGCGGTGATCAAGACGCCGGGGCACGTGTTCGGCAACCAAAGTCTCGTGGTCAACACCTCGACCGGCATCTGGGTGAGCAGCGAGAACGTGATCGCCGCCGAGGCGCTGACGCCCGAGCACTCGAAGCTGCCCGGCCTCGCGTCGTGGACACGACGGTGGCAGCAGGAGGTCGTGCTCAACGCGAACACCGTCGAGACCACCGCCGACCAGTACAACTCGATCATCCTGGAGAAGACGCTCGCCGACCGCAGCCAGGCCGACCCGCGGTTCCTGCAGTTCTTCCCGTCCAGCGAGCTCACCGGCGCCTGGACGAACCCCGGCACCACCCCCACGTTCAGCCACGGCCAGATCGTCCACTGAGGAGTGCCGATGTCATCCCGTTTCGTCCTGCCGGCCGAGGAAGTCCTGCGGGCCCGCGAAAAGCTCGTGCTCGACCACTTCCGCGACGAGGTGGCGCACGACTGGGACGCCACGCTCTCGACGTTCCCGCACCCGCACTACGAGATCATCGCCCAGATGGTCGTCCACGACGGCGACAGCGCCGTCCGGCAGTACTACACCGACACGCGCGTGGCGTTCCCCGACCAGCACCACGAGCTGATCTCGTTCCGGCACAGCGTCGACGCCGTGATCGTGGAGTTCTGGCTGATCGGCACGCACCTCGGGCCGTTGGGCAAGATCCCCGCGACCGGTGGCAAGCACCGCACCCGGATGAACGCGTACTTCATCTTCGACGAGAACGAGAACCTCGTCACCGAGCGGATCTACTTCGACCAGCTGAGCGTGCTGAAGCAGGTGATCAGCGGGATCGACCGGAAGAAGCCGAGCGGGCTGCGCAAGCTGCTGCAGGTGTTGCGCGGGATGCTCGCCATGTCCGGCAGCCGGCCGGATCAGCGGCTCACGAGGACAACGCCTCCGGACATCGGCTAGAGCCGGATCAGCTTGCGTTCGACGGCGGTCGTCACGGCCGCCGTCCTGGTCTCCACGCCGAGCTTCACGAAGATCCGCACCAGGTGCGTCTTCACGGTGGCCTCGCTGATGAACAGCTCCTTCGCGATCTCCCGGTTCGACAGGCCGCGGGCGAGGTGCTCCAGGATCTGCACCTCGCGCTTGCTGAGCTTCGGCGCGGGGCCGCGCACCTGGCGCAGCAGCCGTTGCGCGATGTCCGGCGAGAGCACGGTCTGGCCCGTCGACGCCGTGCGCACGGCCTCGGCCAAATCCTCCGGAGCGCAGTCCTTGAGCAGGTAGCCGATCGCGCCCGCCTCGACCGCGCGCACGATGTCGGCGTCCGAGTCGTAGGTCGTCAGCACCACGACCTGCGGCGGCTTCTCCAGCGCGCGGATCCTGCGGGTGGCCTCCACGCCGTCGATGCCCTTGCCCAGCTGGAGATCCATCAGCACGACGTCCACAGTGGACGCCCTGGCCACCGACTCCTCACCAGTTGCGGCCTCGACCACCTCGAAGTCGCGCGACAGCAAGCCGACGAGTCCGAACCGGACCACCGGGTGGTCGTCCACCACCAGCACCCTCATGGCGTCGGCACCGTCACGGCCACCGCGGTCCCCTCTCCTGGCGCGCTCTCCACGGACACCGTGCCACCCAGCTCGGTGATGCGCCCGCGGATGGACGCCAGCCCGTAGCCGCGGCCGTCCGCCGCCTTCACCTCCGCCGGGTCGAAGCCGCGGCCGTCGTCCACGATGTCCAGCGTCACCGCGTCTCCCAGGTACGACAGGGTGATCGCCACCCGGCTGGCTGCCGCGTGCTCGGCGACGTTCGCGACCGCGCCCTGTGCGACCCGCAGCAACGCCACCTCCGTCTGCACGCTCAGCGCGTACGGATCGCCGTCCACCTCCACGTGCGGGCAGAGCCGATGCAGCGCGTCGACGAGCGTGCCGTGGATCGGCGACAGGTCGCGGACGAACCGCCGCGCCTCGCCCAGGTTCTCCCGCGCGACCTCGGCGGCCTTGTCCGTCTCCCCGAGCGACAGCAGCAGGTTGATGCTGGAGAAGCCCTGAGCCAGGGTGTCGTGGATCTCGCGCGCGAGGCGCTGGCGTTCCTCCAGCACCCCTGCCTCGTGCAGCAGCCGGGCGCGGTCGAAGAACACCGCCGCCGTCAGCACCGCGACGCCGACGGGGCCGAGCACCAGCGACCAGTCGAACGTCGCCGCCAGCCTGATCTGGGCCAGCACGACGGCCGCGGTCAGCACGGCCGCGATCGGCAGCGCCACGCGTGGCCTGAGCTGGCGCAGGCACTGGAAGAACAGCGGGATCGCGCACCAGCCGAAGCTCGGCGCCAGCCACACCAGCACCAGCCACACGGCGAGCACGAGCGGCAGTGCCCGCGTCCACCGCACGCTCGCGGGGTAGACGAGCCCCAGCGCGAGAGCGAGGCCGAGCACGAGGAGATCGGCGCCGTGGTACGCGACGTACCGCGCCGCCGACGCCGTCAGCAGCACGTAGAAGCCCGCGTGCATCGCCCTGTGCAGCCACACGTCGGCGACTGTAGGCGAGAGGCGCACCGCCTCGGGTCAACCGATGGGTTGAACCGAAGTTCAACCGTCACCACCAGGGAAAGCCGCCCGGACCAGAGCACCGTGGTGGCCATGGACCTCAAGAAGATCGCAGTCGCCACCCTCGTCGTGCTGAGCATCGGCGGCGGCTACGCGGCAGCCGACCAGCGCACCACCACCCGCACGGAGAAGGTGCTGACCATCGACGCGGCGATCAGGGCCGCCCAGGCCACCCTCGACGCCGCCGAGAAGGAGAACCAGCGCGTCACGGTCGCCGTCGTGGACCGCAGCGGCGACGTCGTGGTGCTGCTCGCCGGCGACGGCGCGGGCCCGCAGACGGAGGAGTCGGCACGCCGCAAGGCGTTCACCGCGGTGTCGTTCAACGCCCCGACCTCGGAACTCGCCGGCCGCGTCACGGGCCAGGGCGCGACGCTGCGGGACATCCCCGGCACGTTGTTCCTGGGTGGCGGCGTGCCGGTGGCGGTCGACGGCACGTCCGTCGCGGGCATCGGCGTCGGCGGCGCGCCCAGCGGCGACCTGGACGAGAAGTACGCGAAGGCCGGTCTCGCGACCCTGAAGTGAGCTGCGAGGACCGATCGGCGCCGGTCAGCGGCGCCGGTCGGTCGCGGCCCAGCCGGGAGGAGCGATCCGCTCGGTCGCCTCGGGGTCGATGGCGTGCCGGGCCACGTGCCGGCCGGGCTTCGGCTTCTTGCCCATCAGCATGAGCGCGACGGCCACGATCAGGCCGATGGTGGCGAGACCGGCGGCGACGGCGCGGGCGGCCGGGTGTTCGAGGATCAGGGTGCTGATCGTCAGGGCGAGCACGAGCGCGGCGATCGGGCCGATGACGGCGAGGTCGGAGCGTTCCTCGGGTTCCGGGGCGGGCTCGGCCGGGACCGGCACCTGCGCGACGGGCGCGTACACCTCGATCGTCTCGAAGTTCCCGCGCGGCTGTTCGTAGGGCGGGGGCCGTAAGCCGGGAGGGACCGTCACCCCCGCCATGCTGCCCGAGGGGGCGCGTCGCCGCAAACCTCCCATTCCGGTCTGCTACGTGTTCCCATGTAGCGCTGGGTGTTCAGGAGGTTCGACATGTGCAGGTGGCTCGCGTATTCCGGTTCGCCGGTCTTGCTGGAGGAACTGCTCTACACGCCCGAGAACTCGCTCGTCATGCAGTCGAAGCACGCCCGGCTGGGCGCGACGGCCGTGAACGGTGACGGGTTCGGCATCGGCTGGTACGGCAGCACGAGCACGCCCGGCCTCTTCCTGAGCACCGAGCCGGCGTGGAACGACCGCAACCTGCGGGAACTGTCCGCGCAGATCACCGTCGACCGGGTGTTCGCGCACGTGCGGGCCTCCACGGGCGGGGCGGTGCAGCGGTCGAACTGCCACCCGTTCCGGCACGGCAGCTGGTTGTGGATGCACAACGGGCTGATCGCGAAGTTCCCGCTGGTGCGGCGCGAGCTGATGCTGGCGATCGACCCCGTGCTGTTCCCGCTGATCGAGGGGTCGACGGACTCGGAGATCATGTTCTACCTGGCCGTCAGCTTCGGGCTGGAGCAGGACCCGCCGGCCGGGATGGCGCGCATGGTCGAGTTCGTCGAGGACGTCGGCCGGCGGGCGGGCGTGGAGTACCCGGTCCAGATGACGGTCGCGGTCACGGACGGCTCGACGACCTGGGCGTTCCGGTACTCGAGCCGGGGCAAGTCGCGGTCGTTGTTCCACAGCACCGACGTGTCGACGCTGCGCCGCCAGTACCCGGACAACCCCGCGCTGCACCACCTCACCGACGACTCGCGGCTGATCGTGTCCGAGCCGCTGGGCGACCTGGTCGGGGCGTGGCAGGAGGTGCCGGAGTCGACGTGCGTGGTGGTCAGGACCGGCGTCGAGGAGGAACTGCTGCCCTTCAAGCCGTGAATCGTCAGGGAACCGTCAGGCGCATCGCCGCTACCGTCTGAGGCAGCCGCCGCCACGACTCCTCGGAGAGGTTTCCCATGCTCACCACGGCAGCGGCAGCACTCGTCGCCCTGTCCGCTCTGGCACCGGCCGAGCAGCCGGCGCCGTTCCTCGAAGTCGTCACCGTCAACGGTTCGGGCTGCCCGGCCGGCGACGCCGACGTCCAGACGGACGACAGAACCTTCACGATCGGTTACCACACCTTCCTGGCGCGGGCGGGCAGCGGCTCGTCCCCGCTCGACCAGCGCAAGAACTGCCAGGTCAACCTGCGGGTGAACGCGCCGCAGGGCTACACCTACGGCCTGGCGCGGACCACCTACGAGGGCTACGCGCACCTGCAGGACGGCGCGACCGGGCTGAGCCGGATCAGCACCTACCTGCAGGGCACCTCGCCCACCGCGACGGTGACCCGGACGTTCACCGGGCCGTTCAGCGGCGACTGGCAGAACCGCTACCGCCCGGACGCGGCCGAGATCCAGTGGGTGCCGTGCGGCGAGAAGCGCAACATCAACATCAACGCCGAGGTGCGCGTCACGCTCGGTTCCGCGGACCCCGACCGGCTCAGCTTCGTGATCGTGGAGTCGAGCCGGGGCGTCGTGCGGACCAAGCGCTGCTGAGACGCTCCTGACGATCAGGACGCGAACGCCCGGTGCAGGACCACCCAGACCTCACCGGGCCGTTCGAGCGCGCCGGGGAACCACCCCGGCGCGATGGCGTCGGCCAGTTCGTCCGAGCGCTCCAGCAACGTGGTCACCGCGGGTTCACCGACGACGACCACCGCCGACCAGTCCACGCAGGCCAGCAGGTGGTCCTGGGAGACGCCGAACTTCTCCTCCAGCACCACCATCAACTCGTGGCCGGTGTTCGGGCCCGCGTCGACCTCGCTGACGTCCGGCACCTCGACCTCCTCCGAGGGCTCCTCCTCGTCCTCGGGGTCTTCCTCCGCGTGGTGCTCCGACCAGACGTGCTTGCTGATCGAGTGGATGCTGGAGATCAGGCCGTCCGTCT
This sequence comes from Lentzea kristufekii, assembly GCF_033949925.1. Classification (NCBI taxonomy): domain Bacteria; kingdom Bacillati; phylum Actinomycetota; class Actinomycetes; order Pseudonocardiales; family Pseudonocardiaceae; genus Lentzea; species Lentzea kristufekii. The sequence goes on along the minus strand of NZ_JAXAVV010000002.1, from coordinate 269,993 downwards.
GCTCCTCGGTCATGATCAGCGTGATCGAGCGCCCGTCGGTCAGCGTGAAGGTCAGCTCGACCTCGGGAACGTCGCCCGCACCGGGGATCGCCTCGGCGTGACCGGCCACCTCGCCCGCGGGCAGGGGGTCGGCGGGACTCTGCCGGCACATCCGCAGCGACGGCAGGTTCGCGGCCATGTCGACGACGAGCCGGGCGGCGGTGAAGAACGCGTCCTTGTCGCGGAACTCCTTGCGGCTGCTCGCGATCGTGCGGCCGATGCCGGTGGGGTCGACCCGCGCCTCGACCACGCCGCTGCGCGTCCCACGTCGCGAAGACCGTCATGCCGTTGGCCATGCGCTTGCGGTAGTTCTCCTCGTGGCCGTGGCGGGACAGCTCCCAGCCGGCGACCGACTCCGGCCAGTCCTCCTCGGACAACGATCTTCCTCTCGACGGGGAATTCCGACGTTGTCACAAAACAGTGGGCTGTGTGGTCTGTTCTGACATGAGCCGCGAACACACCCATCAGCTCGACAACCCCGACAAGAGCGGCCCGCCGCCGAAGATCGAGGTCATCGGCACCGTGCCGGGAGCGCCGCAGATCCCGGACGGCGCCGAGGCCATGACGATCCTGGTGACGCTGCCGCCGTCAAGCCCAGGAGCGCCGCCACACCGGCATTCCGGGCCCGCGTACGGCTACGTCGTGAAGGGCGCCATCGTCTTCGAACTGGAGGGCGAGCCGGAGCGGGTCGTCCGCGCGGGCGGGACGTTCTGGGAGCCGGGCGGCGACGTCATCCACTACCAGGACGGCAACCACCTGACGGACGAGGAGTCCGCTTTCGTCGTCACGATGTTCTGCGCGCCCGGCCAGCCGATGCTGACCGTCGTGGAGCCGGACGAGCTGGAGGCGCGCAAGCACCTCAGGGCGCCCCGGCCGTGAAGGCGTCGCTGAACGCGTTGGCGCGCAATCATCTCGGCATCGCCCGCGACGCTTCGAGCGGGCGCAGCGCCGCCACCGTCCACGGTGGACACGAGGCGGCGTTGCGGCAGACGGTGATGGCGTTGCGCGCGGGCGAGCACCTGCACGAGCACGAGCACCCCGGCGAGGTGACCGTGCAGGTGCTGCTCGGCCACGTCCGGCTGGTGGCCGGGCCGGACTCGTGGGAGGCGTCGCCCGGCGACCTGCTGACGATGCCGGAGCGCCGCCACCGGGTCGAGGCGTTGGAGGACAGCGCCTTCCTGTTCACCACGGCGTTGCGGCTGCCGTGACGAGCACGAGGGGCGGGGAAGGCTGAACTGCTCCCCGCCCCTCGGTGGTCACTCGACCAGCTTGCCGGCCGTGTCGACCTCGCGCATCAGCGACGCGATCTCGTCCGGAACCGGAGGGATCTCCTCCCGGACGACCTGGCCGGGGCCCGCCCAGACGAGGTTCACCTGCTGCGCGGGATCGAGGTCCGGGTGGTCGGACCGGTTGTGGCAGCCGCGGGTCTCGCGGCGTTCGAGCGCGCACTCCAGGGTCGCGCGGGCGGAGAGCGCCGAGGCCTTGAGGTCGAAGGCGTGGGCGAGGTCCTGGAAGCCGGCGAGGTCGGGGTGCACGCCGACGTCGCGGATGCGGTTCTCCAGCTCGTCCAGCTCGGCGAGGCCCTTGCGCAGACCGGCTTCGTCGCGGACGACGCCCGCGTGCTCGGTCATGGTGTTGCGCAGCGCGCGTTGCAGGGCACGGACGTTCTCCGGGCCGTCGGCGGCGAGCAGATCGTCCACTTCGGACCGAGCCTCGTCGAGCGCGGCGCGCGAACGCCGTTGCGCGTCCAGTGAAGTGGAGTACTCGGCCGCCGCCTCGCCGACGATCCGGCCGTAGACGAGCAGTTCGATGAGCGAGTTGCCGCCGAGCCGGTTCGCGCCGTGCAGGCCGCTGGACGCCTCGCCGATCGCGTACAGGCCCGCCACGCCCGTCGAGTGGTCCTCAGGCGACACCCACACGCCGCCCATCGAGTAGTGCGCGGTAGGCGCGATCTCGACGGCCTCGCGGGTGATGTCCTTCATCTGCAGTTCGAGCAGCGTCTGGTACACCCTGGGCAGCCGTTGCATGATCTGCTCGCGCGGCAGGTGCGACACGTCCAGCCACACGCCGCCGTTCGGGGTGCCGCGGCCCTCCTTGATCTCCGTGTACGCGGCGAGCGCCACCCTGTCGCGTGTGGACAGTTCCATCCGCTCCGGGTCGTAGCGGGCCATGAACCGCTCGCCGGAGGCGTTCGTCAGGACGCCGCCCTCACCGCGGGCCGCCTCCGAGACCAGGGTGCCCGCCGCGTTCTCCGGTTCGAGCAGGCCGGACGGGTGGAACTGCACGAGCTCGGGGTCGCGGATCCTGCCGCCCGCGAGCACGGCCAGGCGGAACGAGTCGCCGGTGTTCTCATCGCGGCGGCTCGACGTGCGGCGCCAGATGCGGGTGTGCCCGCCGGCCGCGAGGATCACGACGTCCGCGTGGAAGACGTACCGCGTACCGGTGTTCAGGTCGAACCCGTACGCGCCGAACACCACGTTGTCCTGCACCAGGATCCGCGTGATGTAGCAGGTGTCGTGGATCGGGATGCCGAGCTGCGTGGCCCGGTTCACGAGCGTGCGCTGGATCTCCAGCCCGGTGTAGTCGCCGGCGAACGACGTGCGGCGGAACGTGTGCGCGCCGAAGAACCGCTGCGAGATGCGCCCGTCGGCCTCCCGCGCGAACGGCATGCCATAGCGTTCGAGGTCCTCGATGCCGCGCGGCGCCTGCTCGGCCACGACCCGCACGATCTCCGGGTTGGCGAGGAGGTAGCTCTCCTTGATGGTGTCCGCCGCGTGCTGCTGCCACGTGTCGGACGGGTCCATCGTGGCCAGCGCCGCGTTGATGCCGCCGGCGGCGAGCGCGGTGTGCGCGTCGGCCTTGGGGCGCTTGCCGACGACCAGGACGTCGACGCCTCTCTCCGCGAGTTCGATGGCGGCGCGCAGTCCCGCGCCACCGCTGCCGATCACCAAAACCGATGTGGCTAGCTGATGTTCAGTCATCACGGCCTCCGTTGCCCGTCTCTTCCATTAAGTAGGACCGGGCAGCGCATCGGCTTGTGACTGTTAGCTGCGCGACAGTGCGTTCGTGGCCACATCGGTAGGATCGGTGGTGTGTTCGTGAAGCTGTGCGGTCTGCGCACCGAGTCCGATGTCACCGTCGCGGTCGGGACGGGGGCCGACGCCGTCGGGTTCGTGCTCACGACCAGCCCGCGCCAGATCGACGTCGACCTGGCGGCGCGGCTCGTCGCCGAGGTGCCGGCGGACGTCCTCACGGTCGCCGTGGTGCGCGGGATCCCGGCCGCCGAGGCGGGCGAGATGGCGCTGAAGACGGGCGTGCGCGCGTTGCAGCTGCACGGCGACTACCCGAAGGAAGCGTTCGACGAACTGGCCGAGTTGCCGTTCGGACTGGTGAGGGCCACAGCGCTCGGGCCGGAGACCGACGTGCGCACCGGAGCGTTCGGCGAGGAACTGCTGCTGATCGACTCCCCCGTCGCGGGGTCGGGCGAGCAGTGGGACATCACGCGGCTCGCCGGGAACCCGCCCACCGGCAAGTGGGTGCTGGCGGGCGGGTTGTCACCGGAGACGGTCGCCGGGGCTATCAGCGTCGCGCGGCCGTGGGGCGTGGACGTGTCCAGCGGCATCGAGTCGAGCCGCGGCGTGAAGGATCACGGCCGGATGCGCGAGTTCGTGCTGGCCGCACGCGGCTAGCGGCATGGCCAGGTCCTAGGCGGCGCGGTAGCCGGGGACGTCCTCGACCCGGTGGTAGACCGGCAGTCCGCGCTCTCGTGCGATCCGCACGTCCTCGTCCGCGCCGGTCGACTCACCGGGCAGTCGCAGCACCGCCTCGCAGTGCCGCAGCAGGCGTTCCGCGGTCGGGTACATGATCTCCGACGCGATCAGGTCGGTCGGCGAGCTGCCGCCGGCGCCGCGCAGCACGGGCAGCGCCACCCACTCGCCGATCATCGGGACGTGCCCGCTGCGGAACAACGGCCACGCGGCCTCCTCCAGCCGTTCGAGGTTGCGCGCCATCAACTCGGGGTCGTCCCCGGTGCCGGAGCGGTAGGGCCCGGCGATCAGAATCAGCATGCATCCGACCATAATGTGCAACACTCGGCAAAAACAAGGAGAAACGTGCATGTTGGCTGCCCAGCGTCGTGACCTGCTGCTCGAACGACTGCGCACCGACGGCCGGATCGTCGCCAAGGACCTCGCCGCCGAAGTCGGCATCTCCGAGGACACCATCCGCCGCGACCTGCGTGATCTCGCGGCGGCCGGCCTCTGCCAACGCGTGTACGGCGGCGCACTGCCCGTCTCCCCCGCTATCGCTGACTACGCAACGCGTCAGGGCGTGCAGGTCGATGGCAAGCAACGAGTTGCACGGGCTGTGGCAGCGTTGATCGAACCGGGCAGCACCGTGATTCTCGACGGCGGCACGACCACCCTTGCCGTCGTGCGCGCTCTACCGCTCGATCTGCACGCCACGGTCGTCACGCACAGTCCGACGATCGCGAGCGCGTTGGAGGAGCACCGGGACGTGGAGGTCTACGTCATCGGAGGGCGGCTCTTCAAGCACTCGATGGTCGCGTGCGGCGCCGCTGCTGTGGAAGCCGCACGGAACGTGCACGCGGACCTCTTCTTCCTCGGCGTCACAGGCGTGCATCCGGAAGCGGGCCTCACGACCGGTGACGCAGATGAGGCCGCGATGAAACGCGCGCTCGCCCACCAGGCGGCGGACACCTACGTGCTGGCCAGCTCGGAGAAGATCGGCACGGCGTCAAGGTTCTCCGTGCTGCCGTTCGCCGAGGTCGCCGGTGTGATCACGGACGCGGACAACGAGACGGTGCGCGCACTGGAGGTACCCGTCGTCCAGGCCTGACGTCAGAGGACGATCTGCAGATAGCCCTTGGGAGAGCCGTAGGTGCGGCCGCACCGGGTCAGCGCGAGCACGCCGTGGCCCTCGACGTCACCTTCGAAGTAGCGCGGGTTGACCGACAGCTCCTCGGCCACGTCGGTCGCCCAGATGTCCTCGAGGTCGTCGTTCTCGTCGCTGGTGTCGTGCGGCAGGCACCAGCCGTCCTCGACGTCCAGTTCGCCGATCTGCTCCTCTTCCTTGAACGCGTCGTAGTAGCGGACGATCTCGCCCTGCCGTGCGACGCACCACACCGTCCAGCCGTCGCCACAGCTCTCGCCGTAGTGGTGCGCCTCGCCGAAGACGGCGCTCAGCACCGCGCAGATCTCGGTCACCGGACGGGTTCCGTGCTCGAACGGCTCGCCGAACACCAGCGTCCAGCCGTCCCACGCGCCCGTGACGTAGACCCTGGCGCATCGGACGTGCTCGCCGTCCTTCTCCCACGCGTGGTGGTCGTTGTTCCAGGCCTGGGCGCCCAGCACCTTCGTCACCGGCACCGGGTCCCGCAGGCCGCAGACGCCGAGAACGGCCGCCTGGTCGTCGGTCCTGATCGCGTACCAGCCGCCGCAGAGGTGCATCTCGTCGACGCTGTCCACGTCGTCCTGGAGCTTGTAGCCGATGAACCGGTCGACCACCCTGCGGTCCTGCGGCAGGAACGCGTCCGGGCCGGCGACCTCGGCGATGCCGATCAGTGCGCCCCTGCGCAGCGCGCCTTTGGCCGTGCGGCGCGTTTCCTGCAACAACGGCAGCACATCCGCGCCCATGGTCCCGAACGCCCACAGCGCTTCCCGCTGCGCGTAATGGTCCTCGTCGGCGAGAAGGGGCAGGAGCGCGGTGGCGTGCCGGAGCGCAATCTCGCCGCGGAACATGCTCGCCGCCGCCCGGCGGATGCCGTGGTGCGGGTGCCGCAGCAGGCCGAGGTAGACCTCGTCGTCCGCCTTCGCCAGGGAGAACACCCGGTATCCCCGGCTCACGACCTGGCTGTCGTCCGACGTGGTGATCACGTCCACCAGCCCGCCGAACGTCGAGATCCCCTGCTCGCGCGCGAAGTCCTCGACCTCGCTCCTCCAGCCGTCGTGGTCCATGCGGTCGAGCAGCGCCCGGATCTCCATGGCGCGGCAGGCTACTCGGTGATCCCAAGTGGACTCCCCGTTCGGCCGGATGGGCGAGACCTTGACTCACAGCGGCCTACTGGGCACGCTGCGAACCGTGACGAGCCTGGCTGAGGAGCACGTCAAACCGGCGGTGCGCTGGAGCATCGGCCACGCGCTGCCGCGTGCCGTCCTGCGCCTGGCCGCCCGCCGCGGCGACCTGCAGGGCCGCATCACCGTCGAGGCCTCCACCGGCGCCGACCTGACGGGCCTGTTCGACGAGATCCGCGCCCGAGGCCCGCTCGCCGCCACGAAGATCGGCCACACCACCACGCGGCACGAGGTCGTCAAGGCGGTCCTGTCCGACGACGCGTTCGTGACGGCCCGCCCGCGCTTCGGCGCCGGCATCCTCGGCAAGCTCGCCGCGTGGTCCGCCACCGAGGTCATGCACCCGGTCCAGCCACCGTCGCTGCTGGCCGTCGAGCCCCCGGCGCACACCCGCTACCGCAAGCTCGTCACCCGCGTCTTCACCGCCCGCGCCGTCGAACAACTTCGTGTCCGCACCCAGCAGATCGCCGACGACCTGCTCGACGGTCTCGACCCCACCAGCCCGGTCGACCTGATCGAGACCTACTGCGGCCTGCTGCCGGTCACCGTGATCAGCGAGATCCTCGGCGTGCCACCACAGGAACGCGCGACCGTCCTGGCCCTCGGCGCGGCCGCCGCGCCCAGCCTCGACCTCGGCCTGTCCTGGCGCGTGTTCCGCACCGTCGAGACGACGCTCAGCTCGTTCGACGCCTGGCTCTCCCGTCACCTCGACGCCCTGCGCGCCAACCCGGGCGACAACCTGCTGAGCCGCCTGATCACGGCTCGCGAGGACGGCGTGGGTCTGTCCGAACGCGAGCTGAAGGCCACCGCGGGCCTGGTGCTGGCCGCCGGCTTCGAGACCACCGTCAACCTCCTCGGCAACGGCATCTCGTTGCTCACCAGGCATCCCGCGCAACTGGAAGCCCTTCGCGCGCAACCTTCGTCGTGGGCCAACGCCGTCGACGAGGTGCTGCGCCACGACCCGCCGGTCCTGCTGACCGGCCGCATGTGCGCCCGCGACACAACGGTCGCCGGCGTCCCCGTGCGCCGAGGCCAGCTCGTCACCACCGTGCTCGCCGGAGCCAACCGCGACCCGTCCGTGTTCGAGGACCCGTCGGCGTTCGACGTCAGCCGCGCCAACGCGCGCGACCACGTGTCGTTCGGCGCCGGCCGCCACTACTGCCTCGGCGCCCAGCTCGCGCGCATGGAGGGCGAGATCGGGCTGCGCACCATCTTCGAGCGCTTCCCGGACCTGGCACCCCTTCCCGGCGCACGCCGCCGTCCGACCCGCATCCTGCGCGGCTTCGAACGCCTGCCCACCAGCCTCACCACGATCGGCGGGTGAGGACGGACCCGGCCGGGCGCGTCCTCGACGACACACGCCTGACGTGCGACGTTCGTAGTGAGCCGAACGGGGCATCTTCGAAATGCCGCGTCCCGAACGCCCTTCAACCTCCTCTAAGGACTCTGACGGGCCCCTGCACCCGCGCGAAGTGCGCGGGCATCGCCCGCTTAGGAGTTGGAGGAATCCGTGTTCCTGGGTTCACGATCTCGTCTGCGCGCCGCGGTCATCGCCGCGGCCGTGGGCGCCGGTGTGCTGGCGGCAGCTACCCCTGCCGCTGCCGCACCCGCCGCGGGTACGCGTGCTTACCTGGTCATCACAGCGCCCGGTGCCACGGCCGGTGCCGCGACGGCTGTGGGCAGCAACGGTGGCACCGTGTGGACGAGCTACGACGCCATCGGCGTCATCGTCGCGCACTCGGGTGCCGCTGACTTCGCCACCAAGATGCGCGCCATCAGCGGTGTGCAGAAGGTCGGTGCCACGCGCACGAGCGACATCCCGGCCGAGGCGGCGAATCCGCCGATTCCCGCCGCGCCGACGCAGAGCACTCCGGCGGCCGGTGAGCCGTTGCGCACGGACATGACCCAGATCGGTGCCGACAAGGCGTGGGCGATCAACACGGGGTCGTCCAGCGTCACGGTCGGTGTGCTCGACACGGGAGTCGACGACCTGCACGCCGACCTCAAGCCGAACTTCGACGCGGCCAACTCCGCCTCCTGCGCCTACGGCAAGCTCGACACCCGTACTGGTTCATGGCGTGCCAACACCGCCACCACCCCCATCAGCTCCCACGGCACGCACGTGGCCGGCACGATCGCGGCGGCCAAGAACAACCTGGGTATGGTCGGCGTCGCTCCTGGCGTGAAGATCGCCTCGGTGCGCGTCTCCGAGGGGGCGAAGGACTTCTTCTTCCCGGAGAACACCATCTGCGCCATGGTCTTCTCCGGTGACCGCGGCTTCGAGGTGACCAACAACAGCTACTACACCGACCCGTGGCTGTTCAACTGCCCGGACAACGCCGACCAGGACGCGATCCTCGAAGGCGTGAAGCGCGCGGTGGCCTACGCCGAGGGCAAGGGCGTGCTCAACGTCGCGGCGGCGGGCAACTCGAACTACAACCTCGCGAGCAAGACCAGCGACTCGACCAGCCCCAACGACTCCACCGCCGTGCAGCGCACCATCACCAACGCGTGCCTGAGCGTGCCGACCGAGGTCTCCGGCGTAGTCAGCGTCGCGTCGATCACCTCGGCCAACGTCAAGTCGTCGTTCTCCAACTACGGCACCGACAAGATCCACATCGCGGCGCCCGGCAGCGACGTCTACTCGACCCTGCCCGGCGGCAAGTACGGCAACCTGTCCGGCACGTCGATGGCCTCCCCGCACGTCGCGGGCGTCGCCGCGCTGCTCAAGTCGACCAACCCCACCGCCACCCCGGCCCAGCTGCGCACGCTGCTCGCAACCCAGGCGGACGACCTGAACTGCACCGACAGCCGGTGCAGCGGCACCACGGCGAAGAACAACTTCTTCGGTGAGGGCCGCGTGGACGCGCTGGCGGCGGTCGGCGGCACCCCGCCCGGCGGCAAGGAGTTCGAGAACACCGCCGACGTGCAGATCCCGGACAACGGCGCGGCCGTGACCAGCCCCGTCACGGTCTCCGGCATCACCGGCAACGCCCCGGCCACGCTGAAGGTCGACGTCAACATCGTGCACACCTACCGAGGTGACCTGGTCGTCGACCTGGTCGCCCCGGACGGCACGGCGTACAGGCTCAAGGGCTCCAACGGTGATTCCGCCGACAACCTCGTCGCGACCTACACGGTCAACGCGTCGAGCGAGGTCGCGAACGGGACCTGGAAGCTGCAGGTCAGGGACGTCGCGGCGCAGGACGTCGGCTACGTCGACTCCTGGAAGCTGACCTTCTAGAACGGCATTCGGACGAACCTCGGCGGCCACGGCTAACTAACGTCCCTGCCTGCAGCGATAGCAGTGACGTGGAACCCGATCTGTGGTCGGCGGCCGCCGAGGCCCTCGACGAGCACGAACACGCCCTCGTGATGGCCCGGCTGGCAGGCACGATCGTCGGCCCCGGCCAGACCGAGCGCCTGGCCAGGGGCGAACGCGACGTCGTGTTCCTGCTGCCCGACCGGCTGGTGCTCGTGCGGCCGGAGCCGTTCTGGTCGGGTTCGTACGACCGCAAGCAGATCGTGCGCATCATGCTCGCCGCCGGGCACGTCCAGTTCGACGTGACCGGCGGCGACAGCCTCGAGTTCTGGATCGACACCGACCTCTCCCCCGCCGAGCCGTTCGTCGAGCAAGCCCAGAACTGGCTGGCCCCGCGCAAGAGCTCGGCCAGCGGCGCGGTCATCGGGTTCGGGCTCGCGATCATCATCGCGTTCCTGTTCGTCCTCGGGCCGGTGGACCTGATGCCGTCGGACGGCAGGCTCACCGTCAAGTCCAGCTGCGGCGACTTCCTCCGTGCGGGCGTCGACGAACAGGTCGAGCTGCTCAGACGGCTCTTCGGGCAGGTCGGCACGCCCGCCGAGGCGGACAAGCCGACGACGCTCGACGCCTCCCGGCGGCACTGCGGTGAGCACAACGGCGCGACGCTCGACTCGCTCGTCACCGGGAAATGACCCCTACAGTGCGAGGGTGTTCGACACCCGCCAGCTCGAGGTCTTCGCGACGGTAGCGAAGACCGGCTCGTTCAGCGCCGCCGCGCGGCTGCTGCACTGCTCCCAGCCCGCCGTGAGCCAGCAGATGCGCGCGCTGGAGCGGCAGGTGGGCGGGCCGCTGTTCGTGCGGACGGGCCGGGGACTGCACCTCACCGAGGCCGGCCGGATCCTGGCGGAACGCGGGTCGGACCTGCTGGACCGGCTGGCGACGACCCACCAGCAGGTCAGCGCGATAGCCACGCACGACATCGGCACGATCCGGATCTGCGCGTTCCCGAGCGCCAACGTGTCACTCGTGCCCGCGGCGGCGGCGATCCTGGCCGAGGAACGGCCTCAGCTGCGGCTCGAGCTGGTCGAGGAGGAGCCGCCGGACTCGTTCGCGCTGCTCCGGCGCGGTGAGGTCGACCTGGTGCTGAGCTTCAGCTACCTCGACGAACCGCAGGACGAGGCCACCGTGAACGGCATGCTGAGCGTGCCGTTGCTGCGGGAGCCGCTGGCGTTGCTCGTGCCCGCCGGTCATCGGCTCGCCGGCCGCGAGCGGGTGTCGCTGGCCGAGGCGGCGGAGGAACGCTGGATCGCCGGTTGTGTGCGCTGCCAACGCGCGCTGCACCAGGCGTGTGCGGCCGCTGGGTTCGTCCCGGACATCACCTGCTCGACCGACGACAACCTGGCCATCCAGAGCCTCGTCACCGCTGGTCTGGGCGTCGCGCTGGTACCCAGGCTGCTGCTGTCGTTCCTGCAGCACCCCGGTCTGACCGCGGTCGAGGTGGAGTCGGCGGCGCAACGGCTCACCTCGCTCTACACCTGGCCGGACCTCATCCAGCTGCCGATCATGCGCGCGACCGTGGACGCGTTGATCTCCGCGTCGGCCAAGGCATAAGCGCGCCTTATGGGCCTCCAAGAAATGGTCATCTACTGCGCATAGCCCGTGCTGGTCATCGTTACCGGTATGGGCATCGTCAGGACGACTCCGCGCACGGCCGACTCGGTGTTGCCCGGTCTCGCGCTGGTCGCGGCCGGTGTCGCGGTCGCGATGGTCGTGTCCTGGCTGCAGCCCTCGGTCAGCGCGCTCACCGTCGCGGTGCTGCTCGGCGCCGTCGTGGCCAACGTCGTGACGCTGCCGCCGTCGGTCACCCCGGGGATCAAGCTCGCCGGACGCCGCCTGCTGCGCCTGGGTGTGGTGCTGCTCGGGTTGAAGCTCGTGTTCCAGGACGTGCTGAAGCTCGGCTACGAGATCCTGCTGCTCGCGGTGATCGCCGTGGTCGTCACGTTCGTCGTGACGCGCTGGCTCGGGCGGGTGCTCGGAGTCAGCGAGGGCCTGTCGCTGCTCATCGCGACCGGGTTCTCGATCTGCGGCGCCTCCGCGGTGGCCGCGATGAACAGCGTCCGCCGGCAGGACGAGGAGGACGTGGCCAAGGCGCTCGGCCTGGTCACGCTCTTCGGCACCGTCGCGATGTTCGGCCTGCCCGCGTTGTTCCCGCTGACGGGCCTCACGCCCGCGCAGTACGGGGTGTGGGCGGGTGGCAGCGTGCACGAGGTCGCGCAGGTCGTGGCCGCCGCCGGACCTGTCACCGGCGCTCTGGCCATCGCCGTCGCGGTGAAGCTGACGCGGGTCGTGCTGCTGGCACCGATGCTCGCCGCCGTGAGCTTCGCCGAGCGCCTCAAGTACCCGACGTCCGGGCAGCGCCCGCCGATCGTGCCGTTGTTCGTGCTCGGTTTCCTCGCGATGGCGGCTGTGCGGGCGACCGGCCTGCTGCCCGACGTCGTGCTGTCGGCGGCGACGTTCGTGGACAACGTGCTGCTGGCGGCGGGCATGTTCGCGCTCGGCACGGCGGTGCGCCTGCGTTCCCTGATCCGCTCCGGCCCGGCGGTGCTGCTGCTGGGCCTGCTCTCGACCACGGTGATCGTCGTCCTGGTGCTGACCGGCACGGTGTTGATCGGCTGATCTCCGCTTTCCTCAGAGGAGGACCCGCTCATGACGCACAGCCTGCTCTCCCCCACGGCCACGCTCCTGGTGGGCTCGCTCCGGGCCGCGATCGCCGGCGGTGGCGACGACGAGGCCGTCGCCGCTCGGGTGGCGCGGACCCTGGAGGGCCACCTCACCGACCCGTTCCTGCTGAGCGCGGCGCAGCGGGAACCCGACCCGAACGCCTACCGCCAGCACGTCCTGCACGTCGAACCGGACGGGAGCTTCTCGGTCGTCGCGCTGGTGTGGTTGCCGGGCCAGGAGACCTGCATCCACGACCACGTCTCGTGGTGCGTCGTCGGCACGTACGTCGGCGAGGAGGAAGAGACCACCTACCGGTTGCGCGGCGATCGGCTGATCCCGTTGCGCGTCAACAAGACCCCGGAAGGCGTGGCGTCCTACCTCGTGCCGCCGGGTGACATCCACAAGGTGTGCAACAACTCCAGCTCCGTGGCGATCTCGATCCACGTCTACGGGGCCGACGTCAGCATCCTCGGCACGAGCATCCGGCGGCGCTACGACCAACCAGTCAGCGGGCGATGATCCCCCGTTCGATCGCACCGGTGGCGAACTCGACGAGCTGAGCCGGCTTGACCCGGTTGATGTGGGCGCCCTGCAGCAGCAGGTCGTCCGCCAGGCCGATCAGCGAGTCCCACACCCAGTGCGGCAGCGCGGGATCGTCGATCAGCTCCTGACCGCACGCCTCGGCGGTCTCCTTCAACGCCTTCGCGAGCGCTTTGAGCGTCTTGCGGTAGTCCTGGGCCGATCCGGCGACCTCCTTGCCCCTGCGGCCGCCGGAGAGCACCTTGGCCTCCCACTGCGCGGCCGACCGCCCGAACCGCCGCCACAGGTCGGTGATCTGCGGCTCGACCTCCTTGAGCACGCCCGCGATGCCGAGCCCGCGGTCGACGGTGGCGAGAGTGCGCTGCAGCTCGTCCAGGCGCCGTTCCATCAACGCCGCGAAGACGTCCTCCTTGCCGGAGAAGTACTGGTACACGGTGCCGGAACTGACACCCGCGCCGACCGCGATCGCGCGCATGGTCAGGCCCGCGTAGCCCTGCTGTTCGAGGATCAGCTCGGCGGACGACAGGATGTCGCGCCGCCTGCCCTCCGCGTCCCCCCAGGCCGTTTGCTCGGTGCTCACGGCGTTCAGCCTACTTTGAACAACGTTCAAAAGCATATTGAACGTTGTTCGGTTTGCTCGCTACGCTCGGGTGCATGGCGGAGACCGATGCGGAACTGGCGAGACGACTGGTCACCGAGACGGGCCGGTTGCTGCTCAGCGTGAGACCGGGCGACGGCGACCACGTCGCGCAGCTCTTCCTGGCCGCGCAACTCGCCGAGCACCGCCCGGCCGACTCGGTGCTGTCCGAGGAGGCACCCGACGACCCCCGCAGGCTGGCCGCCGACCGGGTGTGGATCATCGACCCGCTGGACGGCAGCCGCGAGTACGCCGAGCCCGGCCGCACCGACTGGGCCGTGCACGTGGCGCTCTGGGAACGCGGTGATCTCGTCGCGGGAGCCGTGGCGGTGCCCGCCTTCCGCCCTGTGCCAAGGCCTTCACACCGCCGGATCCGGATCGTGGTCAGCCGCACCCGGCCGCCCGCGCACGCGCGGCGGATCGCCGAGACGATCAACGCCGTGCTGGTGCCCATGGGCAGCGCGGGCGCGAAGACGATGGCCGTCGTGCGCGGCGAGGCGGACGCCTACCTGCACGCGGGCGGCATGTACGAGTGGGACTCCGCCGCACCCGTCCACGTGGCCCGCGCGGCCGGGTTGCACGCCTCCCGCGCCGACGGACGGCCGCTCGTCTACAACCAGCCCGATCCCTGGCTGCCCGACCTGCTGATCTGCCGCCCGGAACTCGCGGGGGTGCTGACGTGAACCACCTCGACCAGCTGGAGGCCGACAGCATCGACATCTTCCGCGAGGCCGCGGCGGAGAGCGAACGACCGGTGCTGCTGTACTCGATCGGCAAGGACAGCTCGGTGCTGCTCCACCTGGCGCGCAAGGCCTTCTACCCGTCAAAGCCGCCGTTCCCGTTGCTGCACGTCGACACCACGTGGAAGTTCCGGGAGATGATCGCGTTCCGGGACGCGACGGCCGCCTCGCTCGGGCTGGAGCTGATCGTGCACCGCAACCCGGACTGCGTGGCCGCGGGCATCAACCCGTTCGACCACGGTTCCGCGCGGCACACCGACCTGTGGAAGACGCAGGGTCTGCGGCAGGCGCTGGACGAGCACCGGTTCGACGTGGCGTTCGGTGGCGCGCGGCGCGACGAGGAGGCCTCGCGCGCCAAGGAGAGGGTGTTCTCGTTCCGGACCGCGCAGCACCAGTGGGACCCGAAGAACCAGCGGCCCGAACTGTGGCGGCTCTACAACACGAGGGTCGCGCCCGGCGAGAGCATCAGGGTGTTCCCGCTGTCGAACTGGACCGAGCTCGACGTGTGGCGCTACGTCGAACGCGAACGGATTCCCGTTGTGCCGCTGTACTTCGCGGCCGTGCGACCGGTGGTCGAGCGCGACGGGACGCTGATCATGGTCGACGACGACCGGATGCCGCTGCACGAGGAGCCGCGCCACGAGCTGGTCCGGTTCCGGACGCTCGGCTGCTACCCGCTGACGGGTGCGGTGCGCAGCGAGGCGCGCACGGTCGCGGAGGTCATCGAGGAGATGCGCGCCGCGACGACGTCGGAGCGGCAGGGACGGGTGATCGACCACGACCAGAGCGGGTCGATGGAACGCAAGAAGCGGGAGGGGTACTTCTGATGGAGCTTCTGCGGTTCATCACCTGCGGCAGCGTGGACGACGGGAAGAGCACGCTGATCGGGCGGCTGCTGTACGAGTCGAAGCTGCTGTACGCCGACCACCTCGCGGCCCTGGAGGCGGACTCGCGCCGGGTCGGCACGCGCGGCGGTGAGCTGGACTTCGCGTTGCTCGTGGACGGGCTGGCCGCCGAACGCGAGCAGGGCATCACGATCGACGTCGCCTACCGGTTCTTCGCCACCGAGGCGCGGCGGTTCATCGTCGCGGACACCCCTGGGCACGAGCAGTACACGCGCAACATGGTCACCGGCGCGTCCACCGCCGATGCGGCGGTTCTGCTCCTCGACGCGCGCAAGGGCGTGCTCAGCCAGACACGCCGGCACGCGCGCATCGTGTCGTTGCTGGGCATCCGGCACGTAGCCCTGGCCGTGAACAAGCTCGACCTCGCAGGCTATTCGCGGGAGCTGTTCGACGAGGTCAGCGCGTCGTTCGCGCAGTTCGCCGCCGACCTGGAGTTCGCGGAGATCACCTGTGTGCCGATGTCGGCGACCGAGGGTGTCAACGTGGTCGGGCGCAGCGAGCTGACGCCCTGGTACGACGGCCCGACCCTGCTGCAGTGGCTGGAGTCGGTCACACCATCCACGAGACGGACCGTCTCGTCTCGTTCCAGCGACGCGAGACGAGACGGTCCGTCTCGTTTCCTGGTGCAGTGGGTGAACAGGCCGGACGCGACGTTCCGCGGCCTGTCCGGTCGCGTGCTGGGCGGGACACTCCGACGAGACGAGACGGTCCGTCTCGGCAACCGGACCACCAGCGTCGCCCGGATCGTCACGATGGACGGCGACCTGGACGAGGCGCCCACCGGATCGTCGGTCACCGTCGTGCTGGCGGACGACGTGGACGCGAGCCGCGGCGACGTGCTGGGCGCCGCTTCCGACCCCCCAAGCCTCGCCGACTCGTTCCAGGCGAAGCTGGTCTGGCTGCACGAGAACGGGCTGCTGCCCGGCCGGCAGTACCTGGCGAAGATCGGCGCGCGGACAGTCGGCTTCACCGCGACCAAGGCGTTGGGGCTCAACGAGATCGGCGTCGACAACGTGCACTTCGACGCACCCGTGCCGTTCGAGAGCTACCGCACGAACCGCGACCTCGGCTCGTTCGTGGTGCTCGACCGGCTGTCCAACGCCACGGTCGGCGCCGGGATGATCGACTTCGCGCTGCGCCCGGCGAACGTGCGCTGGCAGACGCTCACCGTCGACAAGCAGGCCCGGATCGCGCGCAACGGGCATCGTCCGTGTGTGGTGTGGCTGACCGGGTTGTCCGGCGCGGGCAAGTCCACGATCGCCGACCTGGTCGAGAAGGTGCTGCACGCCGAGGGCAGGCACACGTTCCTGCTCGACGGCGACAACGTGCGGCACGGGCTCAACTCCGACCTCGGGTTCACCGACGCCGACCGCGTCGAGAACATCCGGCGCATCGCCGAGGTCGCCGCGCTGATGGTCGACGCCGGGCTGATCGTGCTGGTCTCGTTCATCTCGCCGTTCCGGGCCGAGCGGGCGCTGGCACGCGATCTGGTCGGCGAGAACGAGTTCTGCGAGGTCTTCGTGGACACGCCGCTGGCCGTGGCCGAAGCACGTGATCCGAAAGGCCTGTACCGCAAGGCCCGCAGGGGCGAGCTGGCGAACTTCACCGGCATCGACTCGCCCTACGAACCACCCCTGGAACCCGAGGTGCGGCTCGACACGACGACGTTGAGCCCGCAGGCCGCCGCTGACGCCGTGGTGGCACGACTGCGCGCGCTCGGCGTCTGTTGAACGTTGTCCAAAACGTGTACGTTCAGCTAGAACACGTTCTAAGTTCGGGAGGCATCCTGTGCCGGATCAGGCGTGGTCGCAGTTCTGCCAGGCGTTGGAGAAGGCCGGTGAGGTGATTGGATCCGACCAGGCGCCGGACACCCCGCTCGACCGCGCGGAGGGCTACCGGTACCTCTCCCGGCTCACCCGCGAGATGCTGTACTCCTGCCTGGACAACGCCGATCCCGACTTCCCGCGGTTCCACGAGCTCGACCTCGTGAAGATCGGCGCGGACAACCCGGACAACGTCTACCTGTCCGCGAACATCCGCGGCGACCGGACGTACCGGATCACCGGGACCCGCGGCACCATCGCGTACTTCAGCATCGGGTCGAAGGCCAACCGGTACGCCAAGGACGGCACGATGGCGTCGACCGGTGAGCTGTCCGACGCCGACCTCACGCTCGCGCCGGACGGCACCGTGGAGATCATCGCCAGTGCCGAACCCCAGGCCGGGAACTGGTTGCCGCTCGCGCCCGACTCCACCGGCCTGGTGGTGCGCCAGACCTATCTCGACCGCACCACCGAGACACCCGGCCGGTGGCACGTCGAACAGATCGGCGGGCCCGCGGAACCCGCTCCCCTGACCCCCGAGTTCCTCGCCAAGGCGTTGCAGCGCACGGCTTTGTCGGTACACGGCACCGCGGCCACGTTCGCGCACTGGACGCGCACGTTCATGACGCGTCCCAACGAACTGCCCGACTTCGGCCAGGAGATGTTCCAGCGCGCCGGCGGCGATCCTGAGATCTTCTACCTGCACGGGTACTGGACGCTGGAGCCGGGCGAGGCGTGGGTGATCGAGACCGACGTGCCGGACTGCCCGTACTGGAACTTCCAGCTCGGCAACTGGTGGATGGAGTCGCTGGACCACCACCGCAAGATCACGGTCAACAAGCACACGGCGGCGTTGTCCGGCGGCCGGCTGACGATCGTGGTGGCCTCCGAGGACCCCGGAGTGGGCAACTGGATCGACACCTGCGGCCACAGTTCGGGCACCGCGTTGCTGCGCTGGCTCGGCGCGTCCGAGCACCCGATCCCGAAGTGCCGCGTGGTCCCCCTGGAGGAGGTTCGATGACGGTCACGACCGCGCTGAACGTGCCGGAGCTGCTGGACGGGGCGTGCGCCAAGACGGGGCTCTCGGACTTCGGCGACGACTGGTTCCGCGAGCCGCTGGACGTGCTCGTGCGCAGCCTCAACACCGAGGCCGCGCTGTCACCGCTGGGCTTCGAGCTGACCCGGCACCGGCTGACCGCGCTGCTGGCCGACCGCCTGCGGCTGCGGGAGCTCCAACGCTCGAACCCCGAGGTGCTCGACGTCGAGGTCCGGGTGGCCGCCGAGATCTGCGGCCTGCCGCGCACCGGTTCGACGTTGCTGCACCGGCTTCTCGCCGCGTCGCCCCAGGTGACGTCCACGCTGTCGTGGGAGGTCGCGTACCCGCTGCCGTTCCCCGGTGAAGGCCCCGATGCCGAGCAGCGCAAACACCGTGCGCAGGAACGCATGCAGATGTTCTCGCAGCTCTCCCCCGACTTCGGCGACCTGCACACCGTGGTGTGGGACGGGCCGGAGGAGGACGTGATCCTGCTGGACCGGACGTTCGTGTCGATGAGCTTCGACTCGTTCTACTGGGTGCCCGCCTACGGCGACTGGTTGCGCTCGGCCGACCAGCGGCCCGCCTACCGCGAGCTGCGCGAGTGGCTGCAGGTGTTGCAGTGGCAGAACACCTCGCGCTCGATGCCGTGGGTGCTCAAGTCGCCGCACCACCTGACCGCGGTCGACACCGTGCTGGACGAGTTCGCCGACTGCAAGATCGTGATGACGCACCGGTCCCCCGTCAACGCCGTGCCGTCGTACGCGTCGATGGTGCGCGCGATGTCCTCGCAGTACAGCGAGAACGTCGATCCGGTCCGAATTGGACGGTACTGGTCGCGCAGGTTCGCCACGACGCTGGAGGGTTTCGCCTCGGCCCGGTCCGCGCGCCCCGAGCGGTTCGTGGACGTGCGGTTCGCCGACACCGTCAGCAAACCGCTGGAGGTCGCCCGTCAGGTGCTGGAGACGCTGGGGCTGCCCGCCGGTCCCGCCGACGACGCGGCGTTCGAGGCCTATCTGACGCAGAACCGCACCGAGCGGCACGGCTCGCACTCTTACGCACCATCGGACTTCGGGCTGTCCGAGGACCAGCTGCGCCGTGACTTCGCCTTCTACTCGGAGGTCTACCTGTGATGCTGCAAGACGAGGTCGTGGTGATCACCGGCGTCGGCCCCGGCCTGGGTTCGAGGCTCGCCGTCCGCGCCGCCTCCGAGGGCGCGAAGGTCGTGATGGCCGCCCGGTCCGCCGACGTGATGAAGCAGGTGGAGAAGGACGTCGCCGCGGCCGGTGGCGAGGCCGTCGGCGTGCAGTGCGACGTGCGGCGGCCCGAGGAGGTGGCGGTGCTGGCCGAGACCGCCGTCGAACGGTTCGGCACGATCACCGGGCTGGTCAACTCGGCGTTCGGGCACCCCGGCTGGTTCGACCTGCTGGACACGCCGGAGAAGGCGGTCCGCCGGTCGATGGACATCATCCTGTTCGGCGCGCTGAACGTGACCCGCGCGGTGGTGCCGCACATGAAGGCCGCCGGGCGCGGTTCGATCGTCAACGTGGGCACGATGACGACCCGCAAACCTATGCGCGGCGAGGGCGGGTACGCCGTGGCGAAGGCCGCGATGGCGACCGCGACCCAGTTCCTGGCGCTGGAGCTGGGCGAGCACGGCATCCGCGCGAACCAGGCCGTGATGGGCTGGCTGGACGGACCGGGCGTGCGCTTCTACCTCAAGTTCACCGCCGAGGCGCGCGGGATGAGCGAGCAGGACGTCTACGATGAGATCGCCGCCCGCAACCCGCTGGGCCGCATCCCGACCGATGACGCGTGCGCAGGAGCCGTGCTGTTCCTGTTGTCCCGGCACGCTTCCGAGGTCACCGGTGCCGTGCTCGACGTCAACGGCGGGGAGTACATGCCGGCATGACGCATCTCATCGAGTCCGTGGTTGTGGAGATCGACGCGCCCGCATCGTTCGTGTGGGACGTGCTGCTCGACTACCCGCACTATCCACAGTGGAATCCCTACACGCTGGCGGTCGCCACGACGTTGGAGATCGACTCGCCGATCGACCTCACACTGCCCCGTCCGGACGGCGGCGAGGGGACGTTCGTCAGCCGCGAGTACATCCGCGAGGTCGAGCCACCTCGATTGCTGCGTTACGACACCGGCGACACATTCCCGGGCCTGCTCGGCACGCGCGACCAGTTGATCACACCGCTCGGGCCGCAGCGGTGCAGCTACCGCACGTTCGAGACGTTCACCGGCAAGTACGCCGACGCCGTGTTCGAGGCACAGGGCGCTTACGTCAAGCAGGGCTTCGACTCGGTGGCGCACGCACTGAAGGAACGAGTCGCCGCCCTGCTCAGAGTGTGAGTAGTTGTACCGATGCCGTTGCGGACCAGCGGCGGCACTCTCGACGTGTGACCGAAATCGACCGTGGCCGCCTCGCCGCACTGGCCGGGTTCGCCACCACGACCGTGCTGCTCGTCCTGACCGTCGTCGCGTTCCTGAACGACGCCCTGGAGTCGTTCGGCTGGCAGGGCGGCGAATACGCCTACTCGTTCATCTGGATCGCGCTCGGCTCGGCCATCGCCGGCCTCGTGGTGAAGGTGGCGGCTCCCGCGCCGTGGCGTTCCGCCGGAACGGGAATGGCGCTGGCCGGCACGGTCGGCGTGGTCGTCGTGATCACGCTGGTCATCGTGTTCATGTGGGCGCTTTCGAACCTCACGGCGTAGCTACAGCATCTGCGACAGTCCGCGCAGCGCGGCGGCGATCTGCTCGCGATGCCCGTCCAGCGTCCCCGTCGTGATGCCGTCCGCCGCGGCCCTGGCCACGTCGTCGGTGGCGACCTTGAGCACCGCGCTCATGGTGGCGGCCTGCACCCTCACCTCGATGGCGTTGCGCGACAGCCCTGCGCGCTCCGCGAGCACGTCCGCGAGGGCGTCCTCCGCCCGTTCGCGCAACATCAGGTAGGCGGCGCGCAACGCCCGTTCGCCGTGGGTCAGCCGCACGACGGCGAGGACCGCTTCGATGTCCTCGTCGGACGCCGCGTCCAGCAACGGGCTGTACGCCTCGCGCAGGTGGTCGACCAGTTCGAGTTCGCGCGGCCAGGCGCGCACCACCACGCAGAACGCGTCGACCATCTTGGTCAGCAACGGTTCGACGCAGCTCTCCTTGTGCGGGAAGTAGCGCCAGAACGTGCGTTCGGAGACACCCGCGGCCTGGGCGATCTGCTCACCCGACGTGGCGGCGACCCCCTGCTCGGCGAACAACCGGACCGCGTGCCGGGAGAGGTCGAGGCGCTGACGCTGACGTTGCTCGTCGCTGACCGGCGGCCGGCCTCGGCGAGGCTTTTCTGTCGCAACGTCCGTCATCGGGCGATTCAACCACGTCACCCGACCGCAAACATTTATTGGCAGCATCTGCCATTAAGCGCTACGGTCAGTGCATGAGCATTGACGCAGAGCGCCTGAAGCTGCCGCTGGCCAGGCCGAACGTCCTCGATCTCGCTCCGCTCTACGAGGTGCTGCGACGCGAGGCACCGATCGCCCCCGTGACGACACCGGCGGGTGACCCTGCCTGGCTCGTGACGCGGTACGAGGAGGTCCGCCTCCTGCTGGGCGACAAGCGCTTCGGCCGTTCCCACCCTGAGCCGGAGAAGGCCTCCCGCATCTCGACCGCCGCCGTGCAGGACGGCCCGACCGGCGAGTACGCGACGGAGGAGGCCGACCACACGCGCATGCGCCGCCTGCTCACGCCCGCGTTCTCCGCCAAGCGGATGCGGATGCTGGGCGAGAACATGGAGCAGCTGGTCGACAGCTGCCTGGACGCGCTGATCGCCGAGCACGAGAAGACCGGCGTGGTCGACCTGCACCGCGGGCTCGCGTTCCCGTTGCCGGTGGCCATGATCTGCCGCCTGCTCGGCGTTCCCGAGGAGGACAACGAGCTGTTCGCGTCGCTGTCCGAGCGGATGGCGGGCACCGAGATCGGCGAGGAGGCGCACAAGGCGCGCGAGGAGTTCTTCCGGTACATGGTCGGGCTCGTCGAGACCAAGCGCGGTGCCCTCGGCGAGGACGTGATCTCCGACCTCGTGCGCGCACAGGCCGAGGACCCGTCGTTCGACTACGTGGAGATGGTCCGGCTGTGCGTCGGGCTGTTGTTCGCGGGCCACGAGACCACGGTCAACCGCATCGGCCTGGGCGTGCTGTTCCTGCTCACCGAACGGTCGCGCTGGGACGCCCTCGTCGCCGACCCGGACGGCCGCGTCGACGCGGTGGTCGAGGAGGTCATGCGCCTCGGCGCGCCCGGCGACCTCGGCCTGCTGCGGTACGCGCGTGAGGACGTCGACATCGCGGGCGTGACGATCAAGGCCGGTGACGCGCTGGTCCTGTCGATCAACGCGGCCAACCGCGACGTGTCCGTGTACTCCCGCGCCGAGGAGTTCGACCCGGACCGTCCGGAAAGGACGCACCTCGGTTTCGGCCACGGCGCGCACTTCTGCATCGGCGCTTCGCTCGCCCGCACGGAACTGCGCGTGGTGTTCGCCGCGCTCGCCAAGCGCCTGCCGTCGATGCGGCTGGCCAAGGAAATCGACCAGCTGCAGGTCCGCGCGACGCTCACCGGCGGCGTGGCGGAGCTGCCCGTCACCTGGAGGTCGGCGTGAACATCGTGGTGGACCAGGGCAAGTGCGTCGGCGCCGGGCAGTGCGTGCTGGCCGCGGACGACGTGTTCGACCAGCGCGACGACGACGGTCTGGTCGACCTGCTGGACGCCAGCCCGCCGCCGGAGCGGCTGGCCGACGTCCGGCACGCGGCGGCCGTGTGCCCGGCCTCGGCGATCGAGGTCGAGGACTGACCTCAGCCCTCCACGAAGTACGAGTCGTGCTCGTCGAGGAACGCGGCGCGGTCGGCCGCCGCGACCTCGCCGAGCCGCTCGAAGTACTCCTCGCGCGGCGCACCGGGCGTGAACAGCAACAACAACTCGGCCGGTGCGTCGGCGTCGTTGCGGAAGGCGTGCAACCCGCCCTGCGGCACGTGCAGGAAGTCGCCCTCTCCCGCCTCGATCCACTTGTCGCCGTTGTAGAGGCGCACGGTGCCATCGAGGATGAAGAACGACTCGGAGATCGTCCGGTGGAAGTGCGTCGCCGGACCGCCGGCCTTCGGTTTCATGACGACCCGGTAGAGGCCGAACTCGCCGCGCGTGGTCTCGGTGGTCGCGAGGTACTGGATGCCGTTACCGGGCTCACCGTGGTCGATCGGGGTGCTCGCGGGCCGGTAGCGCGCGCTCACCTCGCCGGTGTCGCCGAGGTAGACCTTCTTGGGATAGGACATGGTGTTCATCCTTTTCGCGTGGGTGTCCACCAGGAAAGACCCGATTGCCCGCGCAGATGTGACAGCTAGTCCTCATGCCCAGTACCGCGACCTGTTCCGGCAGTCGGTCCGCGAGTTCGACGGCGTCATCGGCACCTCCGACCCCGACCTGTCGGCGTTCCGGCGCGCAGGCGGCAAGCTGATCACGTTCGTCGGCACCAACGACCAGCTGATCCCGCCCGGCGGCACGCTGCGGTACCGCGACCAGGTCGAGCGGCGCATGGGGTACGTGAACGACTTCTACCGCCTGTTCACCGCTCCCGGCGTCGACCACTGCTCCGGCGGCACCGGACCGCAGCCCACCAACGCCCTGGGGCAGCTCGTCGACTGGGTCGAGCGAGGCAAGGCACCCGCCACCCTCGCCGCCGCGACGGCCGACTCGGCCCGCGACCTCTGCCCGTACCCGCGGACCTCCCGGTACGTCCACGGCGACCCGAAGGCGGCCTCCAGCTACCGCTGCGTCCAGCCGGGTTTCTGGCCCAACCGCACGCGCACGACGGGCGCGACCTCTTCACCGAAGCGGCGCGCCTGGTCGGCGGCGTTCTCCTCCGGCCACAGCACGAAACCGGTGAACGACTGGGCGGCGAGCTCGGTCAGCACGTCCGCCCAGCCCTGTGCGTCCGTGCGGATCGGCTCGGCCCCCTGGAGCCCGACCGGGCCGGGCGTGTCCGTGATGGTGCCGACGAGCTGCGCGATCCGGCGCACCTCCCCCGGCTTGCGACCGGCGTCGGCGGCCACCCGGTCGATCAGCGCGTTGCTCTCCGCCCACTTCTCGTACGGCAGGTACGACGGGATCGGTGCGGCCCAGCCGTCCGCCACCCGCCCGGTCAGCGCCAGGCTGCGCGGACCCTGCGCGCCGACCCAGATCTCGACGCCACCGGGGCCGGGCTCCTGCGAGGCCATGTGATCGACCGAGTAGTACTCCCCGGACGCGGTCACGTGGTGGCCGCGTGGCTGCCAGAGCCCGCGCAGCAACGAGATCGCCTCTGCCTGTGCGTCCAGCGCCTCCTTGGGGCTGCGCCGCGGCACGCCGAGCTTGGTGATCGCGTCCCAGTACCCGCCCGCACCGAGTCCCAGATGGAACCGGCCGCCGGACAGGCGGCTGAGCGCACTCGCCTGGCGCGCCAGCATCGGCGCGGGCCGCAACGGCAGGTTCGCCACGTCGGGGAAGAACGAGATCTTCCCGGTGCGCGCGATGAAGTCGCCGATGAGGGCGAACGCGTCGAGGTGGTCCGCGACGTACGGGTGGTCCTGGACGCCGACGAGGTCGAGCCCCGCCTGTTCGGCCGCCGCGACGACGGCCCTGTTCTGGTCGACGTCGACGGTCGGCACGACCGAGACGCCGAAGCTGAGTGCCTGCAGCACCGCTGTCTCCCCTGTCTCCTCTTGGGCGTGCTCCCTACTCGGAGAGCACGCCTTCCTCCGCGGTGACGAGCGAGTCGATCGCGGCGAAGAACCCCTTGATGCCGGGCAGGTTCGGGCCCTTCCTGCTGGAAGCGGCGTAGTCCTCCGAGGAACGCCACTCGACGATGTCGAGCCATTCGCCGCCGGGCAGCCGCACGAGCCGGGCGCCCAGGAATCCCTCGCGGTCGGCCTCGAAGTCGGCGATCATGCCCGGACGGGCGGCGAGCAGCGCCTCGACGTTCTCGGGCGCCACGCGGAAACGGGTCAGCTCCACTGCCGTAGCCATAGAACCATGATAGTCAAGATTTGTTACTAAATCCAGGCGTCGTTCAGTCCTTTGAGGACTCAACGGCCAGGCGCTGGTGCTCGGTGATGTCCACCAGCACGCGCTTGAAGCGCGTGTACTCACCCTTGCCGACCCGCTCGGCGTGCCGGTCCTGCATCGCGGCCATGATCTGGTCCGCTGCCCGCATCTGCGCGAGGCCGCGTTCGGTGGGGCAGATCAGCTTCGCCCTGCGGTCGCTCGGGTCCGGCCGGCGCTCGACGTACCCGAGCGCCTCCAGCTCGTCGATCAGCGTGCCGACGATCTGCTTGTGCTGCCCGGAAAGGTGCGCGAGATCCGTCGCCCGCACTCCGCCCGGGTCGAGATAGGCGAGCACCGCGCCGTGCCGGTGCTTCAGGTCGTCGAACCCCATGTCGGCGAGGGTCTGGAACAGCTCGCGCTGCACCGCGAACAGCAGGCGGCCCGACAGGACCCCCAGATCGGGGTTCGAGGCGTTGCGTTCCGCGCGGGTGACCATCAGGCCACCCTAGCGGCGCACGAGATCGCGCCCGAGGACCTCCCGCAGGTGCACCTCGACGAACACCCGCAGGTAACGGTCGTTCGCCAGCCCGTCGAACGCGGCCGCGAGGACGGGGTCGGGCTCCCCGGTGAGGTTCACGATCCGCCACAGGTTGAGCGGGTCCGCCTCCGCACCACCCACCGAGTGCTCGACGTGGAAGATCGGCTGCCCCGTCCCCGCCGTGAACACGCGCCCGTCCGGGGCCTCCCACCGCGCGTCGCCCAGGAAGAACGCGCGGCGGTTCTCGTGGTCCAGCCGCACGTGCTCGATGATCCGCGCGGTGCGCGAGGGGTCCGCCCACAGCCGCTGCTCGGACACCCGCGTGAACTCCTCGACCCGGCCGTGCCAGACGCTCGGGAACCTCTCCGCGCCCGGCACCACGACCGTCGGGATGAAGACGTCCGGCGCCTTGGCCTTGCGCACCTCCATGTCCCAGAGCAGCGCGCCGGTGTACTCGATCGGCGGGGTCACCAGGTAGCGCTCGCGCAGCACCTCGTTGACCCGCACCGCCGGCAGGTCCGCCCGCGTCGCGCCGGGTGCGGCCCAGGCCTGCTCGAACACCGCCTCGTGATCGAGCGTGGTGGTGGCCATGACGTTCTCCCAACTAGTCATGTATCCTGACAGTCAGGATACATGACCATATCGGGATCGAAGTCACACACTCCTTCGCCCGTTTCGCAGGAGATCAAATGCGCTGCAGCGCCCTCGGGTACAGCCAGCTGCCAGGCGTGTCCTCCGCCGGGTTCGTGTAGTAGTCACGCACGGCCGTCACGTACTCCTGCACGCTGATCGCGCCGTCACCATCGGTGTCGAGGTGCGCGAACGCGCGGCCGCACTCCTCCTCCGACAGCCCGCGCGCCTTCAGCAGGACCCCGAACTCGGACGCGTCCACGCGGCCGTCGCCGTTCGTGTCCATGATGTCGAGCAGGGACTGGACGACCTCGAGGAAGTCCATGTTGATCGGGCCGCCCTCGACGAACGCCTCGTTCATGGCGTCGCGGTACTCAGCCGGGCCGATCTTGCCGTCGCGGTCCGTGTCGCAGTGGTCGGCCAGCATCTCCCAGAACCGGTCGTAGGCCTCCACGAGCTCACGGCCGCGCTCCGAGGCCGCCGGTTCGCCGAACGCCCGCAGCAGCCGGTCGGCCAGCGCGTAGACGTCCGCCAGTTCGATGACGCCGTTGCGGTCGACGTCGTAGTGGGCGAAGGTCGAGTCGATCCTGTGCTGCAACACCTGCTTCATGACCAGGCACTGTGGTGACCCGGCCTCGCGCGCGCAACGCGCGTCCCCCTCCTGAGTGGTGTTCTTCAGCCGCCCGGTACCGAGGCCCGCGAGAAGGCGTTGACCCCCGGCCCGCGAGCGCGCATGGTGGAGCAGCGGACCGACGGCGAGGCCCCTTGAGCAGCACACCTCCAACACCGGTATAGTTATACCGGTACCCGCTGATGGAGGAACACGTTGATCGAGCTCAAGTCACCCGCCGAGATCGAGCGCATGCACGTCACCGGCCAGTTCATCGCGGAGGTGCTCGACGAGCTCTCCGCCAGGGCCGCGGTCGGGGTGAACCTGCTCGACCTCGAACACCACGCGCGCCACATGCTCGAGGAGCGCGGCGCGGTGTCCTGCTACTGGGACTACTCGCCGTCGTTCGGCCGCGGACCGTTCCGCAACGTGACCTGCCTGGCCGTCAACGACGCGGTGCTGCACGGACTGCCCAAGAGCTACGTGCTGCAGGACGGTGACGTGCTGACCATGGACATCGCCGTCACCATCGACGGGTGGGCGGCCGACTCGGCCATGACCGTCATCGTCGGCACGCCCCGCGAGGAGGACCAGCGCCTGGTCCGCGCCACCGAGGTGGCACTGGCGGCGGCGATCGAGGTGGCGCAGGCGGGCAACAAGCTCGGCGACATCTCCGCGGCGATCGGCGAGGTCTGCGGTCAGTTCGGCTACACGCCCAACCTGGAGTTCGGCGGGCACGGCATCGGCCGCACCATGCACGAGGCGCCGCACGTGTCGAACAACGGCAGGCGCCGGCACGGCATGAAGCTCAAGCCCGGCCTGACCATCGCCATCGAGCCGTGGCTCGCCGCGACGACCGACCAGATCATCTACGACGAGGACGGCTGGACGCTGCGCTCGGCGGACGGTTCGCGCACGGCCCACTCGGAGCACACCGTCGCGATCACCGAGGACGGGCCGCTCGTGCTGACCCGCCGCAAGAGCGAGCTCAAGGCCCAGACCGATTCTGGCGCATCGCAGGCGCGCCTGCCCTAGTCGCGAGGCCAGTGGCGAATTCCCGCCCCCTCGGGTAACCATGCAGTGGGCTGAAGGAGAGGGAACGGAGCACCCACAACACGGGAGTCTGGATGGCCACAGGGGGCAAGACCGAGCTCGGCGTCGACCTGGACGAGCTTCGTCTGCTGGTCGGATTGTCCTACCGCGAACTGGCACGCCGCACCGGGTGTGCCCGCAGCACGTTGCACGACGCCTTGACCGGCCGCCGGTTTCCCCGGCTGGACACGGTGCTGGCGATCGCGCGGGTGTGCGGCGGGGACACGACGCGCTGGCGGTTGCGCTGGGTCGCGGCGTGCAAGCGCTCTCATCTTCCTCGCACCGCACCGACGATGTCCTTGCAATCGACCAATCCGAGCTGACGGGAGTCCTGTGAACGCGGGTTGTCCCCCACCACGGCGACGAAGCCGTCCGGCACGTGCGCCAGACCGGGCAGCGTGGCGGCCAGCCACGGTGGCACCGGATCGCCTGCTGTGGCCGCCACCCTCTTGACCCGGTGCGGCAGTTCGGGGTCCGGTACCCGGAACACGATCACCTCGTGGCGGCGGGGCCGCCGGAAGAGCCTGCGCGCCAGCAGTTCCTGACCGTCGTGCAGGGTCGGCGACATGCTGTTGCCCCGCACGGTGACCCTGATCCACATCAGTTGACCCTCGCGTCCTGGTAGCCGTCGGCCTGGAGCCGGAACAGGCGGGCGTACTCGCCGCCGGCGGTCATCAGCGCGTCGTGGTCACCCTGCTCGGCGATCCGCCCGCCGGCCAGGGTGACGATGAGACCGGCACCGCGCAGCGCGGCCAGCCGGTGCGAGATCAGCAGCCGCGTGCGGCCTTCCGCGTGCCGCCGCACCGTCTCGTGCACCCGGTGTTCCGCTTCGGCGTCCAGCCCGGACGTCGGCTCGTCGAGGATCATCAGATCGGCGTCCGCGCGCATCAGGCACCGCGCCAGCGCCACCCGTTGCCACTGCCCGCCGGACAACGTGACGCCCGTCCGTTCCTCGTCCGCGTGGGTCCTCGACAGCACCGTGTCGTACCCGTCCGGCAACGCTTCCAGCGTCTCCGCGACACGAGCCCTGCCCGCGGCCGCGACGATCCGCGCCCGGTCACCGAGCTCGCCCACCTGGCCGATGCCGATGTTCTCCGCCGCGGTCAGGTCGTAGGTCATGAACTCCTGGAACACCACGCCGATCCGGGCCCTCAGGGCCACGACGTCGAGGTCGCGCAGGTCCACGCCACCCCACGTGATCGACCCCCGCTGCGGGTCGTAGAACCGGCACAGCAGCTTCACCAGGGTGCTCTTGCCCGCGCCGTTGACGCCGACCAGCCCGACCGCCGCACCGGCGGGGATGGTCAGGTTCACCCCGCGCAGCACCCACGGACCGTCGTCGGAGTACCGGAACCAGACGTCCCGCAGCTCGATCGCCCCCTCGCCGGGCGTGCCGGTCCCCGCCGGCAGGTCGTCCTGGGTGCCGATCACGTCGAGGTAGTGCCCGAACAGCCGCACCGCGCGCCCGGCCTCTCCGAGTTGCAGCACCACCCCGGACAGCCCGGTCTGCACCCCGGCCACCGCCCCGAGGAACAGCACGAGATCACCGACCGACGACCGCCCCGCGACGACGTTGAGCGCCACCACGACCGTGCCCGCCCCGGCGACGACCGCGCCGAGCAACGCCAGCGCGCTCTGCACCACCGTGCCCCTGCGCTGCGCCGCCAGCCGCGCACCGCTGACCGTCACCAGCGAACCGACCATCCTGGTGTGCAGGAGCGAGCCGAGGCCGAACAGCCGGATCTCCTTGGCCGCGCGCACGTCCGTGAGCAACGCCCGGTAGAACAGCCGCCGCCGATCCGTCGCCACCCACGCTTCCTCCGTCGACGCCTCACGCCGCGCGGTCGCCAGCCGGGCGAACACCGCCGTCACCACGGAAGCCAGCAGCAGCAACGTCATGGGCGGCCACACCACCAGCAACGCGCCGGTGAAACTGGCCAGCAGCACGACCGAGCGCACGACCTCCTGGGTGAACTGCGAGATCGTGCCGGGCGCCTCCTGCGCGGCCTGCTCGGCGAGCCGCAACCGGTCGTGGAACGCGGGATCCTCGATGCGCGCCAGCCCCGGCAGCGTGGCGACGCGCTGGAACAGCCTGCTTTCGACCGTCACCGCGACCCGCTGCCGCACGACCTCCCCGAGGTGCCCGCAGAGGTAGAGCAACGCGATGGCGACACCACCGACGAGCGCCGACGCGACCGCCAGGAACGCCGCCCGCCCCGCACCGGCCTGACGCGACGTCAGCTCGTCCACCAGCAACATCGTCAGCCAGGCCCCGCTCGCGGGTGCGGCACCGGCGATCACCGTGAGCGCGAGCGTCCCACCGGCGAGCACCGGCGCGGCCTTGAACGGCAACGCCAGCGCCGCCAGGGCGTTGCGGATCATGCCACCGGCGCCGGAACCCCGGCGAAGTCGGCGAGCTTGGTCCCGGACGCCGTCACCACTCCTTCGTGCGTGTACAGCAACGTCGGATAAGCCATGACCTCGAACGCGGACAGCACGGGATCATCGGTACCGACCACGGCCACCCGACCAAGCGCACCGACCTTCTCGACCAGCCGTGCCGTGGCCTCGGGATCACTCGGGTCTCCATCCACAACGGACACGAAGCGTGCCGCGGGCGGATCGTCCAGCAGAGCGTCGGTCAGCGTCCGGCACGGCCCGCAGCCGACCGAGAAGAAGCCGACCTGCACCGGCCCGTCGAGGTCGGCCTCGGTGAACGGGATGCCGCCCGTGTCCACGACCGAGAACGGCTTGATCACCAGACCCGGCCGCGGCAGGGTCGACTCGCGCTTCGGCTGCGAGCTCTCCTGCAGCTCCCGGACCCTGGCCACCAGCCCGTACGTGAACAGCACGTGCAGCGCCACCACCACGGCGAGCAGCACGACGGCAATCGTGAGCAGGGTCAACGGTTCCTCCCAGGAAACAGGCGCCGGCACGAACGCGCCCAGAACGGCCACCGCGATCAGCAGGCCGTTGCGCACGAGGTGCTTGGACCCCAGCACGTCTCCGCCCGCACCAAAACACTTGCAGCGCACCGCTTTCCGGCCGGTGACGGCCAGAACGACCGCGCCGCAGAACGCCACGAGCAACGTCACGGCGACGCCGTACCCGAGCCGCGTACCGGGAACGGCGAGCAGGACGACCGCCAGCGCCTCCCCCGCGAGCACCACGACGGCGAGAGGCCGGGCGGGCAACGGCACCAGGGCGGCGATCGAGTCGCGGAACTCGGCGAACCCCTGCCGCGACCGCACCTTGCCGGCGAAGGCCGCCAGGAACACCACGGCGAGCAGCACACGAGCGAACAGATCGAGCACGTCGGCCTCCGGCAACGAGTGCGGGGTGCCGGCGACGGGTCGCCGGCACCCCGTCGTGTCACTTGCAGCTGCTGCTCACCGACGAGCAGATGCCGTTGCAGTTGAAGCGGTAGCCCCTCTTGCAACACTGCCCGTGCTCCGGCACGCACGCACCGGCATCGATCTTCGGCAGCACGAGTCCGACGAGCCGCTCACCGGCCAGCTTGGCGAATCGCTTCACGGGTCCGCTCCTCCCAGTTCGACCAACATCAACGCCACTCACGCTGGTCTGCGGCGGCGGTGAGCGGAAGACGGGTCGGACGAAGTCGGACGGGCTCGGACTTCAGGGCCTGTCGAGCATCCGGCGGACGGCGGAGGCGATCAGCTCGGACGGCGAGCCGGTGCCGTAGGGCGACGGGATCTCCCGCAGCGCGGCCCGATGCCCCTCCACGTCGTCCAGCCACGCCAGCACCGCGCCGCCCACCAGCGGACCGGGCGGGACGAGCGTGCCGAACGTGCCCTCGATCTCCGGCCGTTCGGTGCTGCGCCGCACGACCACGACGGGCCGCTTCAGCACGCTCACCTCCTCCTGGATGCCGCCCGAGTCCGACACGACCACCGCGGACCCGTGCGCCAGGGCCAGGAACGACCGGTACGGCTGCGGCTCGATCACCTGGAGGCCGTGCAGCAGCGCTTCCAGGCCGAACTCGGTGATGCGTGCGGCGGTCCGCGGGTGCAGCGGCAGCACGACGGGCAGGGGCAGTCCGCCGAGCTCGCGCAGGACGATCTCCAGGTTGGCCGCGTCGTCCACGTTCTCGGGGCGGTGGATGGTGGCCAGGACGTAGCGGTCGGGCTTCAGGCCCAGGTCGCCCAGGACCACGTCCTGCTCGTCCGCGGAGGGCAACGCGTGCGCCAGCGCTTCCACGACGGTGTTGCCGGTGACGGCGATGCGGCTCTCCGCGACGCCCTCGCCGAGAAGATTGCGGCGGTTCAACGACGTCGGCGCGCAGCAGAGGTCGGAGAGGTGGTCGATGAGCACGCGGTTGTGCTCTTCCGGCATCGCGCGGTCGTAGCTGCGCAGGCCCGCCTCCACGTGCACCAGCGGCACGTCGCAGGCGTTGGCGGCCAACGCTCCCGCGAGCGCGGAGGTCGTGTCGCCCTGCACGATCACGGCGCCCGGCCGGTGCGCGGCCAGCACCTCGTCCACCGCCGAGACGGCACGACCGAGCTGGTCGCCCCGGCGCAGGCCGCCCAGCCGCAGTTCGTGGAACGCGCCCGGTTCCGGCACCTCGCGGCGGATGAGCGAGTACATCGAGCGGTCGTAGTGCTGACCGGTGTAGATCATGGTGCACGCGCTGCCGAAGTGGTCGACCAGCGGCGCGAGTTTGATCAGTTCCGGCCTGGTGCCGCAGACGATCGTGACGATGTTCGTTTCCCGCACCGCGGCAAGGTACTGCATCGATCTTGACGAAACCGGGCACATCCCGCTCACGTTCACTCGAAAGAGTTGCCTCCGATATCGCTCGAAAGTGTTGCCGCACAAGCGTGTCGTAGTGTCCGCGCTCATGTCCGGTCATCTGGCACTTGCGGTGTCCACTGTGCTCTACGGCCTGGGGATAGTCGCGCAGACCGTCGCCGCGCGGAGGGCCGAGGAACGTCCCGGCACCGGGGTGGGATTGCTCGCCCGCCTCGCCGCGGACCGGTTGTACCTGCTGGGGTTCACCGGGCAGGTCGGCGGATTCCTGTTCGCGTTCCTGGCTCGCGAGGACCTGCCCCTCTACCTGGTGCAGGCCGGTTCGTCGTGCGCGGTCGGCCTCGCCACCGTGATCGGCGTGCTGCTGCTCGGCTGGCGGATCCGGCGCGTCGAGATCGCGGTGCTGGTGGTGATGGCGTGCGGACTGCTGTTGCTGACGGGTGCGGCGGCGCCGTCCACCGCCCGTGAGCTCCCGCTGGTGCCCGCCCTGGTGGTGCTGGGGCTGCTGACGGTCACGGTGCTGCCGCTGGCACGGGTGTTCAAGGCCGCGACGCCGGTGCTCGCCGGCATCGCGTTCGCGGTGGTCGCGGTGGCGGCGCGCAACGTCGCCGGCAAGCCGGTGCTCGACCTGGTGCTGCACCCGCTGACCTGGGTGATGGTGGTCGCCGCGTTCGTCGGGCAGGCGTGCCTCGCGACGGCGTTGCAGCGTGGTTCGGCCACGTCCGCGGTGGCGTCGATGGACGCGACCACGGTGGTGATCGGCTCGGCGGCCGGGCTCGCGGTGATGGGCGACCAGATCGCGGCCGGGCGTGAGTGGTGGGTCGTGCTGGGCGTGCTGCTGGTGGTGTCCGGCGTGCTGGTGCTCGGGTCCGTCGCGAAGCCCGCCCGGGAGCTGGTCACGGCCAGAGGTGAGCGGTGAAGCCCGTCGCCAGTGTGTCGCTGGACCTCGACAACCTGTGGGCGTACCTGCGCACGCACGGCGATCCCCGGTGGGAGAGCAGGCCGAGCTTCCTGCCGTCCGCGGTGCCGCGCCTGCTGGACGTCTTCGGTGAACAGCGGTTGACCACCACGGTCTTCGTGGTCGGCGCGGACGCGGAACGCGACGACGGCGCCGAGGCGGTCGCGTCGATCACCGCGGCCGGGCACGAGATCGCGAACCACTCGTTCTGGCACCAGCCGTGGCTGCACCGCTTCTCCGACGAGGAGGTCGAGAAGGAGGTCATGCGCGCGGAGGAGGCGATCATGGCCGCCGGGGCGCCACGGCCCGTCGGGTTCCGCGGACCCGGCTACAGCGTCACGTCCGCGTTGCTCGACGTGTTGCAGCGGCGCGGTTATCGCTACGACGCGAGCGTGCTGCCGACGTGGATCGGACCGCTGGCCCGCGCGTACCACAACCGCTCGGCGGGATCGACGGACGGCGGCGAGGACCTGTTCGGCGGGTTCGGCAAGGTCCGCGCTCCCAACACCGCGTACCGCTGGCGGGACAACGGACTGGTCGAGCTCCCGGTGACGACGATGCCGCTGCTGCGGGTGCCGATCCACGGCGCGTACCTGTTGCAGCTGCACCAGATCTCGCCCCGGCTGGCTCGCGGGTACTTCCGCACGGCGTTGCGCCTGTGCCTGGCGCGCAAGGTCTCCCCGTCGTTGCTGCTGCATCCGACCGACGTGCTCTCGGGTGCCGAGGCGCCCGGGATGGAGTTCTTCCCCGGCATGGCCGTGCCGGGCGCGCAGAAGGTCGAGCTGCTGGGCTGGGTGCTGTCGTTGCTGCGCGAGCACTTCGACGTGGTCGGCACCGGCGCGCACGTCGAGCGGATCGCGGGATCTCCTCTGCGCGAACGGGATCCGGTCGCATGTGGCTGACGGTCCTGCTGCGCGTCTTCGCCTGCGGGACGGTGGCGCTGGCGCCCCTGGAAGGCTACCTGCTGCAGGTGCACGGGCAGTTGGCCAAGATCGTGCCCGCGCTGCTGATCGGTGTCTGGCTGTTCTCCCTGTACAGCAATCGACGCCTGCCCGCGCCGCACCCGTTGCACCTGGTCGTCGCGTTGCTGGCGGTCGTGCTGCTCGCGACCTCCGCGGTGCACGAGGCCGAGCCGTTCACGCTCGAGTACCTGGTGCGGTGGGTGCCGTTCCTGGTGATCACGGTGGTGCTCGCCGACGTGGCCGCGCGGGAGGTGCCGGTCCGCGCGTTGCTCGCGGCGACGGTCGCCGGTGCGGTCGTGGCGGCGGCGGGCGGGCTGCTCAGCGTGGCCGGTGGTTCGTTGCGCGCCACCGGGCCCCTGGAAGATCCCAACGACCTGGCGTTCTTCCTCGTGGCGGCGCTGCCGTTGCTGGTCGCGCTGCCGGCCAGGGGCCGGTCTCGGGTCGTCTTGTTGTTGCTGGGCGCGGTGCTGGTGGCCGGTGCCGCGGCGACGTTCTCGCGTGGCGGCGGAATCGCGCTGGCCTGTGCGCTGGTGTGGCTCATCGTGCGCCGGGCCCTGCCGGTCCGGGCGGTGGTCGTGACGGCCGCCGTCGCCGGTGTGGCGGCGCTGGTGTTCGCCTCGACGGCGCAGGCCGAGCTGTCCCGGGCGCTCCAGGAGAAGAGCCACATCGCGGGCACCAACGCCGACACCCGGATGCTGCGCTGGCAGGCGGCC
Source organism: Lentzea kristufekii (assembly GCF_033949925.1). NCBI lineage: Bacteria > Bacillati > Actinomycetota > Actinomycetes > Pseudonocardiales > Pseudonocardiaceae > Lentzea > Lentzea kristufekii. The sequence continues at coordinate 234,869 of NZ_JAXAVV010000002.1, read as the reverse complement.
TCGCGGATGCTGGCCGACAACCCGGTGCTCGGCGTCGGGCCCGGCGGGTTCCGCCAGGAGTACGCGTCCGCCGGGCACAACGCGGAGATCGACGAGCAGACCCCGGTGGCGCACAACCTGTTCCTCGAAGTGGCCGCCGAACTCGGGATTCCGGGGTTCGCGCTGCTGATCGCGTTCGTCGCGGTCGGGTTCGTGGCGAGCGAACGGGCGTTGCGGCGCGTGGCGGACCGGCGTGAGGCCGTGGCCGTGCAGGCGGCGCTGATCGCCGTGCTGGTCGCCTCGATCTTCCTGTCCGAGCAGTACTACCTGCCCCTGTGGTCTCTCGTCGCCCTCGCGGCCGCGCTCGAGCGGCGTTCTCAGAAGGAGTCCCGATGCGCGTTCTCCACGTGATCAGCGAGATGGGCGCTGGTGGTGCCGAGGCGCTCGTGGCGGGGATGGCCCTGGCGGGCGGCGACGTCGGCTGGGAGTCCGCGGTGGCGAGCGGCGGCGGGTTCCGCGTCGATGTTCTGCGCGCCGGTGGTGTCCCTGTCTTCGACGTACCAGTGGCACGGCGTTCGCCGCTGGGAGTGGTGCGCGCGGCCTGGGCGGTGCGGACGGCCGTGCGCGGGTTCCGGCCCGATGTCGTGGTGGCGCACAACGTCTCCGCGTCGCTCGTCGCGCGCATCGCCACGCCGCGACGGCCTGTGGTGACGGTGTTCCACGGCGTCGCCGAGGCGGACGTGCCCGGTGCCGTGAAGGTCCTGCGCCGGGTGTCGACCGTCGTCGTCACCGTTGCCTCAGCCGCGTCGAAACGGCTGCGCGACGCCGGGCTCGGCTCCGTGGTCGTCATCCCGAACGCCGTCTTCCCCTCCGCGCCGACGGCGGACCGGGCGACCGTGCGGGCCCGGCTCGGGACGCCGCTGGACGTGCCCGTCGCTCTCTGCCCGGCCCGGCTGGAACCGCAGAAGCGGCACGACGTGCTGCTCGACGCGTGGGCCCAGATCCCCGGCGACTGCGAACTGTGGCTGGCCGGCGACGGCAGCCTGAGGGCGGAGCTGGAGGCGCGTGCCCCCGGCCGGATCCGGTTCCTCGGCACCCGCACCGACGTGCGCGACCTGCTCGAAGCGGCGGACGTCACCGTGCTCACCAGCGACTGGGAGGGCATGCCGATCGCGCTGCTCGAATCCCTGGCGGCGGGCCGCCCCGTCGTCGCGTCCGATGTGGACGGTGTGCGGGAGGTGCTGTCCGGCGGTGGTGGCGTACTGGTCCCCCGCCGCAGCCCCGGGCAGACCGCGAAAGCGTTGCGCGGCCTGCTCTTCTCCCCCACCGCGCGTTCGGTGGCCGCGTCCCACGACGGCTCGGCCGACGCGCACACCCTGATGAAGTCCTACGACGAACTGCTTCGTACCGTCCTGGAGGGACGATGAAAGCTCGCAGAGCTGTGGTGGAAGGCGTGCTGGCCGCCGTGCTGGTCGGTGCGGCCGTGCTGCTGGCCGTCGCACTGCGCGACGGCGTGACCGAGGGCAGGCTGACCCTGCTCGCCACCCCGTCCGCACCCGACAGCGCCCAGTTCGGCGAGGTCACCTCGCTGGCCGCGCCGGCGGTGGTGCAACTGGTCCGCAGCCCGTCCGTGCTGGACGCGGCGGCCGGCGCGGCGGGCACGACGCCGGACCGCCTGGCCGACGCCATCGCCGTCGAACTGGTCCCCGCGTCCGGCGTCGCCCGCATCTCGGTCCGCGCCGACTCGGCCGCCCACGCCGCCTCGGCCGTCACCGCGGTGGCCCGGGCAGTGATCGAGGCCGACCTGCTGGCGCCCGCCGCCAAGTTCCGCCTCGTCGACCCGCGCCCCGAGACCACGCAGGTGACGCCGGACTGGCGTCTCGCCTCGGGCCTCGCCCTGGTGGCCGCGGTGATCGCGGGTGTGGCCGTGGTGGCGGTGCGCCGCCTGCGCGCCAACGCGGTGGGTGCGGCCTTGTCGGCCGCGGGCATCAGGCACCCGGTCGTCGTCGCCCACGACGACGACCCCGCTCTCACCGAGCGCCTCACGGCGTTGTGCGTGGCGGCGGCCCGCCCGGTGCGGGTGTTGCCGGTGAGCCCGACACTGGCGGAACGCGCGGAGGAACTCGCGCGTGCGTTGCCGGACAAGGCTTCCGAGCCCGCGGACGGCACGGCCGTGATCGCCGTCGCGTCGAACGACCGCGCGCACCGCAACGACCTCGCGACGGCCCTCGCGGTGCTCCCGGCCTCGTCGGTGCTGGTGGCGGTGGTGCTGGCGTGACGATCCCCTCCCGCTGGGCCGCCCTCGTGCGCCAGGTCGACCTCCCGGTCGTGCTCACGATCGCCGGCCTCGCCTCCCTCGCGGCGCTGGCCGCGGTCGCCGCGGTGGCCGCGACCTCCGTCGTGCTGGCGGTGGTGCCGGAATGATCACCACGACCAGCCGGGCCGGTCTCGCCAAGAAGATCGGCCTCGCCCTCGTCGCCCTGGCCGGCGTCCTCAGCGCGTTCCGCGCGCTCAAGCCGGCGTGGGAGGTGCCGCTCCCCACCGAGGGCAACCTGCCGGAAGAACGCATGCAGGACTTCCGGGACGCGCTCTACTTCCCGATCCGCGAGTTCCTGAACGGCGGCAACCCGTACGACCCGGCGGTGATGTTCGAGCACTGGCCGGTGCGCCAGAACTTCAACCTCTACCAGCCCTACCACCTGGTGCTGCACCTGCCGTTCGCGCTGCCGGAGTACCGGGTGGGCGCGGTCGCGTTCGCGCTGGCGTGCCTGGTGTTGCTGGTCGGTCTCGCCGTCATGGCCGCGGGACGCGCGAAGCTGCCCGTGGTCGCGGGCACCGTCGTGATCAGCACGCTGCTGGTGACGAGCCAGGTCGGCAAGGCCCAGATGTACGTCGGGCAGGTCAACCCGCTGATCGCGGTCGGCGCGGCCGGGGCGTTGCTGCTGCGCACGAAGAGCCCGGCGTGGGCGTCGGCGGCGCTCGCGCTGGCCTGGTTGAAGCCGCAGTTCGGGCTTCCGCTGGCGCTGCTGCTGTTCGTGCGCGGTGACCGGAAGGTCGCGCTCCTGGGCACGGTGATCGCGGCGGCGGCCAGTCTGCCCGTGGCCGCGCTCCTCGTCGTCAGAGGCGGCGGAGTCGGTGCGTTCCTCGACGTGATCTCGCGGAACCTGGAGTGGGCGAGCAGCACCGGGTACGGCGCGGTCGACTCCATGACGGCGCAACGGGTCGACCTGCCGGCGGTGTTCTTCCGCACGACCGGGTGGCTGCCGCCCGCGGCGGAACTGCTGGCGCTGTGCGGGGTTCTCGCAGTCACCGCCCTGCTGGCCCGCAGGCTCGACCGGACGGCGAACGGGTCGGAGGCGGCGGACCTGCTGACCTGTCTGGGCATCGTGGTCGCGCTCGTGCACCAGCCGGGCGACGTGCTGATCGCGGTGCCGGCGATGACGGCGCTGGCCGTCGTGTGCTGGCGTCGGCGCAAGGACAGCCACTGGCGGTGGGCCGGCATGGCCACCCTGCTGCTCGGGGTTCCGTTCGCGCACCTGTACTTCGTCGACACGGCCATCAAGAGCGTTCTCGGAGCGCGGGCCGCCGTCACGCTGGACGGGGTCGCGGTCGTGGCGGCCTGGCTGGTGCTCGCGGTGTTCGCGGCACGGCACGTCCGGCGCGCCGCATGACCGATGTGGCGGTGCGGGGGTCGCTGTGGCTCTTCGCGGTCAACCTGGTGAGCAAGAGCAGCCAGATCGTGGTGACCCTCGCGCTCGCCCTGTTCCTCACCGAGGCCGACCTCGGCGCGGTGGCACTGGTCGTGTCGGTCGTCAACATCGGCCAGGTCGTCCAGGCGATGGGCGTCTACGACATCGTCAGCCGCACCGCCCTGGACCCGCTCAGGACCGCGGGAACCGTGCTCACGATGAGCGTCGCGACCGGAGTGGTGCTGACGGCGGTCGTCATCGCCGCCGCGCACCCGATCGCCACCGCGCTCGGGGCGCCGGAGGCCGCCGGGATGCTGCGGCTCGCGGCGCTGACCCTGCCGTTCACCGCGGCGGGCGGGGTGCAGATGGCGTTGATGCACCGCGAGCTCGACTTCCGGCGCCGCATGCTCCCCGACGCGGGTGGCATGCTCGCCGGCGCGGCGGTCACGGTCACGCTGGCGGCGAACGGAACCGGGCCCACGGCGCTGGTCCTGGGCCTGCTCTGCACCGCGGTCGCACAACCCGTGCTCGCCGCCGTGGCCGGAGCGCGGATCCGCCCGGTCTGGGACCACGAAGCCGCGGCGGAGGCCGCGAAGTGGCTCGTGGTCGTGGGGCCTGGCGCGTTGATCGCCGTACTGCTGATCAACGTCGACTACCTGGCGATCGGGCACGTCCTCGGCCCCGAGGCGGTGGGCGGGTACTCGCTCGCGTTCCGCATCGCCTGGGTGCCGTACATCATGATCGCCGTCGTGCTGGGCGGCGTGCTGTTCCCGATCTGCGCCGAGCTGGTCCGGAGTGGACGGACCGACCGGCTGCCCGCCACCCTGCAGCGGTTCACCGTCGCCACCCTGGTGGTCACCGGCGGCCTGTACGTCGTGGTCGCGCTGTCCGCGCACGGGATCGTGGTCCTCGGCGAGCAGTGGGCCGACGCGGCCGGGCTGCTGGTGCTGCTGTGCGGCTACGGACTCGGCCTGAGCCTGCTGCACGTCTGGTATCAGGTGATCAGGGCCGCCGGGCACGCCCGCCAGTACCTCGCCCTCGAAGCCACCCACCTCGTCGCCCTGCTGACCGCGCTGGTCTTCACCACCGGAGAAGGCCCGGCGGCGGTCGCCCTCACCCAGGTGACCGTGGTGTGGCTGCTGGTACCGCTGACCTGGCTGGTCCTCGCCCGCAACGGCCTCGCGTTCCCCGTCCCGCTGCGCGCCGTCGCCGGCGTCGCCGGGGCCGCGGCCGCGTGTGTCGCTCTCAGCACCGTCCTGCCGGACAGCACCACCATCGCCGGATTGATCACCACCGGCCTGCTGCTGCTCGCCACCTACTGCGCGATCGCCCTGCCCCTGAACCGCACCGTCCTCATCGGACTGAAGGAGCGCGCGTGAAGATCGTCCACGTGACGCAGCCGGTCGAGGCCGGGGTCGCCGTCGTGGTGCTGGACCTGGCCAAGGCCCAGCGACGGCGCGGCTGGGACGTCAGCATCGCCTGCCCGCCCACCGGCTGGCTGCCCGCACAGGCCCGCGAAGCCGGAATCCCGCTGCACACCTGGCACGCCACCCGGAGCCCAGGTCCACGCACCGCGCTGGAACTCCGGGCACTCCGCAGCACGCTCAGAGACATCAAGCCCGATGTCGTCCACCTGCACAGCTCCAAGGCCGGTCTGGCCAGGCTCGTCCTGCGCGGCCGCACGCCGACGATCTTCCAGCCCCACCTGTGGTCGTTCCGCGTCGCCACCGGACTGCTCAGCCGCGCCTGCCGGTTCTGGGAGGCCGCAGCCTCCCGCTGGACGCCCCTGCTCCTGTGCGTCAGCGACGACGAGCTGAAAGCCGGTCGCACGGCAGGGGTGACCGCACGAGCCGAGGTCGTCTGCAACGGCGTCGACACCCGGCGTCTGAGCCCGAAGACCAAGGCGCACGACACCCCCACGGCGGTGTGCGTCGGACGGCTGGCTCACCAGAAGGGTCAGGACCTGCTGCTCGAAGCCTGGCCGAAGGTGCTCGCGAAGGTCCCGGACGCCGAACTCCTGGTCGTCGGCGACGGCCCGATGGCGGCGCAACTTCGCGCCACCGAACACCCGAACACCCGCTGGCACGGCCACAGCGACGCGGTCGACCGCTTCTACGCCGAGGCCGACGTCGTGGTCCTGCCCTCCCGCGCCGAAGGCATGGCGCTGGTGCCGCTGGAAGCCATGGCCTGCGGACGCTCCGTCGTCGCGTTCGACGTCGAGGGCGTCGGGCAAAGCCTCGGTGACGCAGGCGAAGTGGTCCCCGCAGGCGACACGACAGCACTGGCGCAAGCGATTGCGCTCCGGCTCGCCGACCCGGAACTCGCCGCCGCCGAAGGAAAGCGCGGCCGGCTGCGGGCCGAAACCCTGTTCGACCGCGACCGCATGACCGACCAGATCGCGACGCTCACCGCGGCACTGGTCACCGAGGAAGGACGACGATGACACGGATCGCCTACCTGCTCACCCAGGACAGCGGTGGCCCGGTGGACGTGACGGTGCGCCTGGCCGCCGCGCTGGCCAAGTCGGGCGAGGCCGAGGTGCGGGTGTTCGGCCCGCGGCCCCGGCGCGGCGCGGAGCTCATCGACCCGTACTTCGAAGAGACCCTGGTGACGCGCAAGGGGGACATGGCCGCCGCACGGCAGGCGCGGGCCGCGATCAAGGCCTGGCACCCGGACGTCGTGCACGCCCAGGACCGCCGGTCCGGGCTGGTCAGCGCGGCCCTCGCGACGACCGGCACCAAGATCGTGCACACCTACCACGGCGTGCCCGACGAGGTGGCCGAGCCGTGGTTCCGCAACGTCCGCGGCGCCACCCCTCCCCCGGCCTACACCAGGGCGGTGCTGGCCGCCGACGCCGCCGTCGCCCGTGTCGTGCACCGCACCGTGGTCCCGGCCAGGGAGATGGGCCGGTTCCTGCGCGAACGGCTCTACGTGCCCCCGCACCGCATGACCCACATCGACAACTGCGTCGAGGTCGGTGCCGCGAACCCGCCTGCCGGCCCGGTGCGCAAGCTGGTGTTCGTCGGGCTCCTGGTGGAACGCAAAGGTCTGCTGGACCTGCTGGACGCGCTGGAGACCACGATGCCGGAGGACGCGACGCTCACCGTCGTCGGCGACGGCCCGCAACGGCTCCAGGCCGAGGGCCGGGTCACCCGCCGCGGCCTCGCGAACCGGGTGGAGTTCCTGGGGTTCCGCAGCGACGTCCCCGAACTGCTGCTGGAGCACGACGCCCTGGTGCTGCCGTCCACAATGGAGCAGCAGCCGCTCGTCGTCGCGGAGGCCATGGCCGCGGGCAAGCCCGTGGTCGCCACGGACACCGGCGGTGTCGCGGACATGCTGGGCGTTTCCGGTGACGACTGCCCGAAGCCCGGCGACGTGGCGGCGCTGGCCGCGCGACTGCGCGCGCTGTTCGACGATCCCGACCCCGCGAGCACCGGACACCGGCTCGCCACGAGGGCACGGGAGCGGTTCACCGCGGAGGTCTGCGCCCGCAGGCACCTCGACCTCTACCGCAAGCTCACCGCTTCGGGCCGTTGACCAGCACCACCGCGTCGGCCGACGGCAGGTCGAGCTGGGCCGGCACCGGTTCGCCCTTCAGCGTGACGAGGCCCGGCGGGGGCGTCAGCAGCACGGACGTCTTCGTCGGGTTCACGGCCACCCAGCCGCCCGAGTAGCGGCGGTTCCACACGCCGTTCGGCAGGCGGTTGGCCGTCTCGACCGCCTCGCCGAGGCGTGCGTCCTGGTACAGCGACCAGTACGGGTTCTTGTAGTCGGGCTGCGCCCTCGTCCAGCACGTGTGGGGACTCGCGAGGAGCGCGGCGGAGGCGTACCCGACGCGTTCCTCCTTGTCCGACTTCGTGTGCGTGATCAGCAGCAACCAGGACTCGCCGAGCGCGGCCTGCGCGCGCTGCTCCTTGAACTGGTTGCCCTGGAACGTGATCAGCTCGCCGGTGCCGTCGTCGCCCTGCAGGCCGAAGTTCTCCTCCATCGCGCCCGCGTACCGGGAGTGCGCCGACCAGCGGCCGGGGGTCAGCTGCGACTCCGACACGTTGGGGATCAGCATCCGCCCCGCCTTCTCCAGGGCGTCACCGGTGAGTGCGAGCATGGCGTCGAGGCCGTCGCGCAGCAGCCGGTCGGACCCCGCGGCGTCGGCGGTGCCCGCGATCACCGCGCTCGAGTAGTACTTGAGCGAGCTGAAGTCGTTGTCCGCCAGCACGCCGTCCCAGCCCTCGCGCAGCACCTCGCCGACGACCGCGTCCGCCCAGGCCTTCTGGTAGGCCGGGTCCCAGACCGTCATCTGCCAGTGCTTCGGGTAGCCGTCCCACTCGATGCGCTGCCCCAGCGTGCTGATCGCGAACCACCCGGGCTGGTTCTTCTCCGCGGCGTGGTAGCCGATCCCGGTGGGCAGGTACCGGGCGTCGCGGTCGGCCTCGACGGCGCCGTAGTAGTTGCGCGTGCTGGAGAAGTCCTTGTACACGAGCACTTTGACCTTGGGGTTCAGCTCGTGCAGCTTGCGCATGGCCGCCGTCTCCCAGGCGTTGAGCACGACGACGTCGTAGTGCTTGGCCGCGGCCCTGATCTCCCACTGCGTGGGCGAGTCGCCGATCCCGTACCACCACGCGCACGGCGCCAGCGCCTTCGGCATCGGCCCCGTGATGATCGGGTCCGGTTCGGCGGCGCTGACCGCACATGCACTCGAAAGAAGTACGAGAGCGACAGCTGCGAATCGACGTATCAGCGATTTCTCCGACAACACAACTCACCCGCTGTCATCAGTAGAATCCTCAGGTCGAGCCACAACGACCAATTCGCGATGTAGTAGTTGTCGTATCGAGACCTGTCGGCGATGGAAGTGTCACCTCGCAGACCGTGCACCTGGGCTAGTCCAGTCAAGCCGGTCGGAACGCGATGGCGCGCCCAATATAGCTCGTGAATGGACGAAAACTCGCGAACGAAACCGGGACGCTCCGGGCGTGGCCCGACAACGCACATGTCGCCGCGCAGCACGTTCCAGAGCTGGGGCAGTTCGTCGAGCGAGGTGCGGCGCAGGAACCGGCCCACCGGACCGACCCTGGAGTCGCCCACGACCGACCACTTCACCTGCGAGTCGTCCTCGCCGGACTGCCGGACGCTGCGGATCTTGTAGAGGGTGAACGTGCGGTCGTCCATGCCGACGCGGACCTGCCGGAAGAACAGCGGCCGGCCGCTCTCGACCAGCACCGCGAGCGCGCACAGGCCGATCACCGGTGACAGCACGACCAGGGCGACCGCGGCCAGCAGCAGGTCGGCCGCGCGCTTGATCCACCAGGTGGGCCTGCTGGTCGGCGCGGTGCCGAGGCGCATCAGCGGGTAGCTGCGCAGCCGTTCGATGCCGGGGCCGTCCGGGTGCAGCTCGTACATGCGGGGCACCACGAGCGTCGAGCAGCCGAGCCGGTGCGCGGTGATCGCGGCGTCCACCAGCGGTGAGTCGCGGGTGTGCGAGAACGCGAGCACTACGGTGCCGGCCTTGAGCCGCACGATCGCGTCGGCCAGGTCGCCGTCGACCACCTCGAGCATCGGCGGCTGCCGGTCCGGATCGGGGCCGGAGTCGGCGAACGCGACGGGCCGCAGGCCGAACTGGGGGTGTTCCAGCATGGTCCTCGCGAGGTTCACGCCGACCTCGCCCGCGCCGACGATGATCGTGCGGTCGCAGCGGTCGAACCGGCGGCGGCACCACCGGCCGAACGCGAACACGCACCACCGCACCGGCTCGATGACCAGCGCGAACACGATCATCGCCCACTGCGCGGCGGCCAGCTCGGCCGCGTCGGAACCGCTGGCCAGGCCGATGCCGGTCAGCAGCGCGAAGGCCAGCGCCGTGCTCGCCGCGGACCGGGGCAGGTCCTGCAGCCACGACAGCCACAGCCGCCGCCGGTAGAGCCGCCAGGCTCCCCTGATCGTGATCACCGCCGCCACGACCGCGGTGCCCCAGCCCCAGCCGAGACCGCGCTGCACGCACACCACGGCGAGCGTCACGGCGTCGGCGAGGACGAGCAGCACCGCGACCGCGTTCACCCGGCTGAGCAGGTCCCGGCGCACCGAGGACGGCTTGAGGGGGCGCTGCGGCGGGCGTCCGGGATCAGCCTCGCGCGCGTGGAATGGTCCAGCTGGAACGGCAACCGCCGAGAATCGCCTCATTGAAAGATCATCCGATCGAAGGAGTCGTGGTCGCAGGAGCGCACGAAAGGGTGAATGAACTCTGAGAAATCATCTCTTCGGGTATCAATATTCCCTCTTCAGTGTCCCGCGCGAACGCAGATGGTGAGGTTTCGACGTTGTTCCTGCCCTGAACTCACCCAGGGCCGCACTCAAAGCTTTAGCACGCCGTGTCAATAATTCACGCCATCAACCACGAGCCACCGAAGAGGGGGCGCCAGAGTGAGAGTCGACGAACACGGCATCCGGCATTCGGCCGGTGAACCGGTCGCAATCGTGCAGAAGCCGATTCGCACGTGCGGCGATGTGCACGTCGTCCTGCCCGCCTACAACGAGGCCGTGGCGCTGCCGTCCCTGCTGGCGCGCATCGCCCGCACCGACCTCGCCGACCGGATCACGGTGTGGGTGGTCGACGACGGGTCGTCGGACGGCACCGGTGAGAGCGCGACCGGCGTGCACGGGCTCGACGTCCGCCTGGTGACCCACCCGGTCAACCTCGGGCTCGGCCAGGCCGTCCAGTCAGGACTGCGGGCGGCGCTCGCGGAGGCCGCACCCGAGCACGTGCTGATCGTCATGGACGCCGACGACACGCACGACCCCGAGGTGTTCCCCGCGATGCTGGCCGAGATCAAGGCGGGCGCGGACGTCGTGATCTGCTCGCGTTTCGTCGCGGGCGGCGACGACTCGACCGCGCCGCAGTGGCGCAGGCTGCTCTCCCGCGGCGCCCGCGTCGTGTTCGGCAAGGTGCTGCACTTCGACGGGGTCCGCGACTTCACCAGCGGCTTCCGCGCCTACCGGGTGAGCCTGCTGCGCCGGGCCACCGCGCACTGGGGCGAGCGCCTGGTCGAGGAACGCGGTTTCGCCTGCATGGTCGAGCTCCTGCTCAAGCTGCGGCACTGCGGGCCGATCGTCAGCGAGATCCCGCTGCACCTGCGCTACGACCGCAAGCCCGGCGCCAGCAAGCTCCGACTCGGCCGCACGCTCAAGCAGTACCTGCTCCTGCTCACGCGTGACCGCCTCGCGCCCGTGCCGTTCCGGAAGCTCTGATGCCGCAGCGCGTCGTCGTGATCGGCGGGGGCATCTGCGGCCTCGCCACCGCGCACCGCCTCGCCCGCGAGGGCATGGCCGTGACGCTGCTGGAGGCGAGCGACCAGCTCGGCGGTCTCGGCACGTTCTTCACCTCGCAGGGCCGGTCGGTGGAACGCTTCTACCACTGCGTGATGCCGACCGACACGGCGTTGCTGGCGTTGCTGGACGAGGTCGGCCTGCGCGAGAGCGTCGGCTGGAACCCCACCTCGATGGGCATGATCGTCGAGGGCGAGCACCGCTCGTTCAACTCGGCGCTGGACCTGCTGAGGTTCCGGCCGCTGAGCCTCGTGAACCGGATCCGCTTCGGCGTGGTCTCGCTGCTGTTGCGCAGGCTGGGCAAGGGCAAGGACCTCGACGGCATGCGCACCGAGGACTGGCTGCGCGGCCTGTACGGCGACAAGATCTGGGAGCTGCTGCTCGCGCCGCTGTTCGGCGCGAAGTTCGGCGCCGCGTTCGGCGACGTGCCCGCCCTGTACGTGTGGCAGCGCCTGGGCCGCGAGAGCAACGAGTCGGTGCGCGGCTACCCGGCCGGTGGCTACAAGAGCGTGATCGACGCGCTGAGGGCGTCCATCGAGGCGCACGGCGGAGAGGTCCGCACCTCGGCCCCGGTCGGGCGGCTCGAAGCCGGCGAGGACCGGGTGCTCGTCACGCTGTCCGGCGGCGAGACGATCGAGGCGGACCACGCGGTCTCCACGGTCCCGCTGCCGGCGTTGCGGGCCATCGCGGACCCCGATCTCGTGCCGCTGCTGCCCGACGTCCGGCTCCCGTACCAGGGTGTCGTCAACACCCTGTTCTTCCTGCGCAAGCCGTTGTCCGGGCACTACTGGGCGCCGGTGATCCGCTCGGGCACGGACTTCGACGGCGTGATCGAGATGACCCCGCTGACGGGCTCCGAGCGGTACGGCGACCGGCACCTCGTGTACGTCATGCACTACACCGATCGCGAGTCCGCGCTGTACCGTGAGGACTCCGAGAGCATCGCCCGCCGGTGGACCGAGCAGCTGCTGAGCCTCCACAAAGGACTTACCGCCGACGACGTCGACGAGGTGCGCGTGTTCAAGGCACCGTTCGTCGAACCGGTCTACCCGCTCGGGTACCTCACGAAGCGCCCGGCCGTCGAGGTGCCCGGCACGCGGCTGCTGCTCGCCACCACGGCCCACGTCTACCCCGATGTCACCAGCTGGAACTCGAGCGTCGAGCTCTCGCGCTCGGTGACGGCCACGCTCCTGCGCGACGCCAGGAGTTCCTCGACCCAGGAGAACACCGCATGGTCAGCAGAATCGGCGCGGTCATCGCAGCACTGACTTTCACCGCGGTCAACCTCGTCTCCTCGCAGCACGTCCAGGCCGACCCCGCGCCGCTGCTGCCCGATCTCCGCCAGGCACCCATCGGCTGCCCCGGCGGTTACGACGGCTCCCCGCTGCTGTGCCGCGCCTGGGACGTGTGCCTCGTGGAGGACGCCTCGGCGCCGCGCGGCAAGTGCATGTTCCGCGGCGGCACCGCGCAGGCCGTGCGGCTGCGGTTCACCACCTCGATCGACAACGTGGGCGACGGTCCGTTGCTGCTGCACGCCCACCGCGACAGCACCGCCACACCGACGATGAACGTGCGTCAGGCCGTTCAGTCCGGTGTGGACGGTTCGATCGCCGGGTCGTACAACGAGGCGCGCCGCGAGACCAAGTCCAGCGCCTACTACGAACCCGCTCCGACGCACACGCACTGGCACCTGCTCAACTTCGAGTACTTCCAGCTACGCGCGCCGGACGGCAGGGTGGTCGAGACGGACCGCAAGAACGGCTTCTGCATCGGCGACCGCTACACCGTGTCCGACGACCTCCCGCACCGGCCGGAGAATCCGGAGAGCCCGGAGGGCAAGCTCGCGCAGCGCCTGAAAGGTCACATGTGCGAACACCACAACCCGTCCGCCTTGGACGTGATGTTCGGCATCTCGGTCGGGTCCGGTGACGACTACAAGCACGAGGTCGACTTCCAGTGGCTCGACCTGACCCACGTGAAGTCCGGTGTGTACGACGTCGTGAACGTCGTGAACTCCGACCGCGCGTTGCTGGAGAAGAACTACGACAACAACGCGTCGTCGATCGCGATCTCCGTGCAGTGGCCGGACGGCGCGGTGAATCCGCCCGGCACGATTGAAGAGGCACCGTCGGTGCGCATGATCCGCAGCTGCCCCGGCAAAGCGCGGTGCGCGAAGTCGAGCAGCTGAGCAGTTTCCGAACAAGCCCCGAACGGGGGTGTCCGCGGCGCGGGCACCCCCGTTTCTTTGCACCGGGACAAACGGGCGCGATGCGGACGCTTTACCACGCGGGCCACTATTGGCACAAACCTTACTCTGCGGCACCATTGGCGTCCGCGCATAGCACACCCGTACTCGCAGACGCAATTGCCCGCGAGATCAGTCAAAACGGTCAAGTCAATAGACCGAGTGGTGCAATCTTCATCACAGTCCAGAGTGTCGCACGCAACCCCCTTGGCTCTTGACCTGGGTATGTGGCTGGTTGAGAGAATTCACTTCGCGATTCCACCCCGTCAGGATTGCGACCCGACCTGATTCCCCGGCCGATCAGGAGTGCCCCATCTTGAGCGCGCCAGCCGTCTCGTTGCATGATTTCGCCATTGGCCAACTACGCAACCTCCTGCGCGCCGTCGGTTTAGCGGACTCCGCTAATACGGCGACAAAACTGCTGGGTGAGGCATTAGGCCCCGGCTGCCGGGCACCCCTCTCCACAGTTCCCCAATGGCCCTCATTCGTCGCCGACGACCACTCTCCCGTCGAATTCTCGGTGGCTTTGGCCCAAAACGAACGGCCCGCCGTTCGCATGATCGTCGAGTCGCTCGCCGAGCAGCCGGGCAGGCAGGCCAACCTGACCGCCGCGCTCGGCGTGCTGGACCGGCTCGTGGATCAGTACGAACTGCGGCTCGGGCAGTTCGACCGGGTGCGCGACCTGTTCCTGCCGGACGACCCGCAGGGCGAGTTCACGTTCTGGTACTCGCTGATCGTGCAGCCGTCGGGCGCGCCGGCCGTCAAGGTCTACCTCAACCCCGACGCGCGCGGCCGGGAGCGCGCTACCGGCCTGGTCGCGGAGGCACTAGCCCGCCTCGGCCTGCACTCGGCCTTCCCCGTCGTCGCCGAGCACGGGTTGCGGCGCGAGGGGCTGGACCGGTTCTCCTTCTTCGCCCTCGACCTCACGGACGAGCACCGGGCGCGGGTGAAGACCTACGTGTCGCACGCCGACGCGATGATCGCGGACGTGGCGCGGGCCGCGGCGGCGACCCCGGACGTCGACCCCGCGCTCCTGGCGGACGTCTGCGAGATCGCCCGCGGCGGCACGGAACCGTTCACCCGGCGCCCGCTGATGTCGAGCTACACGTTCCTGTCCGGCGACACCGACCGGCCCAGCGGCTACTCGCTCTACATCCCGGTGCGGGACTACGTGCAGGACGACCTGGAGGCGTGCGAACGCGTGCTGGCGATCATGGCGCGGTGCGGGCTCGACACCACGCCGTTCGTCATGGCGCTCGCGAGCCTCGTCCGCAGGCCGCTCGGCGACGGCGTGGGGCTGATCGCCCACGTGTCCCTGCGCCTGGGCCTGCCGAAGCCCGGAGTCTCGGTCTACCTGTCCTCCGAGGCCTACGACGTCACGCCACCCCGCACCACCGCACTCTCCGCTTAACGCTGCACCAGAAAGGCCACCGCCGTGGAGCCGTACCGCATCAAGGTCGTCGAGCCCATTCCCATCACCACACGCGACTACCGGGAACGCCGCTACGCCGAGGCCGGGTACAACCAGTTCAACCTCACGGCGGAAGACGTCACGATCGACCTGCTGAGCGATTCCGGCACCGGCGCGTTGTCCGCGGAACAGCAGGCCGCCGGTATGCGCGGTGACGAGACCTACGCGGGATCCCGCTCCTGGTTCCGGTTCCGCGAGGTGACCGAGGAACTCACGGGGTACGAGCACATCCTGCCCGTGCACCAGGGCCGTGCAGCGGAACGGATCCTGTTCAGCGCGCTGCTGAAGCCGGGACAGCTCTCGGTCAGCAACACGCACTTCGACACCACCCGCGCGAACGTCGAACTCGCTGGCGGTGTGGTGCGGGACCTCCCGTCGCCGGCCTTCGCGGACCTCGACAGCGACGAGCCGTTCAAGGGCAACATCGACCTCGTCGCACTCGAGGAGTTGCTGGAGGGACCCGAGGACGTCGGCCTGGTGCTCATGACGATCACCAACAACGGCGGCGGCGGGCAGCCGGTGTCGATGGCGAACCTCAAGGCCGTGCGGAAGTTGTGCCGCCGGCACGGCGTGCCGTTCATCCTCGACGCGGCCCGGTTCGCCGAGAACGCGTGGCTCGTGACGCAGCGGGAGGAGAAGTACCGCGACCACAGTCCACGCGAGGTCGCGAAGAAGGCGTTCCGCCTCGCCGACGGCTGCGTGCTGAGCCTGAAGAAGGACGGCATCGTCCACATCGGAGGGATGCTCGCGCTGCAGGACACCGAGCTGGCCAAGCAGTGCGAACTCCTGCTGATCGCCACCGAGGGGTTCAGCACGTACGGCGGACTGTCCGGCCGCGACCTCGACATGTGCGCGCAGGGCCTGATGGAGGTCACCGATCCGCTGTACCTGCGCGAGCGGGCCGAGGCCACCGCGTACCTCGCCGACTGCGCGCGTGAGGCCGGTGTGGACAGTGTGCGGCCGGCCGGCGTGCACGCGGTCTACCTCAACGCGGGCAGGTTGCTGCCGCACATCCCGCCGAGCCGCTTCACCGGCCACGCGCTCGCGTCGGAGCTCTACCTCGCGGGCGGAATCCGTTGTGCCGAGGTGGGTTCGCTCTACCTCGGCGACATCGACTCCTCCGGCGACCTGATCACGCCCGCGCCGTTCGAACTGGTGCGGCTCGCGATCCCGCGCCGCGTGTACACCCGCAGCCACCTGGAGTACGTGGCGGAGACGCTGGCGGGAATCGCCAAGAACCCCGAACAGGTGCCCGGCTACCGGCTCACCGAGATCCCGCCGATCCTCAGGCCGTTCCGGTGCAGGCTGAAGCAGATCAGGCCTTGAGCACGTTGCCAGAGGTCCTGTTCGTTCCTCACCGACCGGCCGTCACCTGGCCCTGATGGCGTCTGCAAGTACTACCAACCCGGCATCAACAGGCACTTGACTACCGCCAACAGCGTCGACCGGACTTACCGGAACGGAACCGAGTCCGACGGACAGCGAACAGGTTGGGTGCAGTAGACGGCGATTCGATCAAGAGTTGGTGGTACTTGCAGACGCCCGTAGCCACCGACGAGAGCCCCGGGGTTTCCCACAAGACTCCGGGCCAGGTGCTTGGAACGTGCTGAAGCCCTTGGCGCACGGCGCCAAGGGCTTCAGGAACAGCTGTGTCAGGCCATCACGTCGAGCCGGTTCATCGCGTGCTCGATCACGCGGACCAGCACCGCCTTGCACGACTCGCGGTCGCGGGCGTCGCACAGCACCAGCGGCACCGTCTCCGCGACGTCGAGCGCCACGCGCATCTCCTCCGCCGTGTAGGAGTGGCTGCCCTGGAAGCAGTTCACCGCCACGACGAACGGGATGCCCCTGCGCTCGAAGAAGTCGATCGCGCCGAAGCCCGCGTCGAGCCTGCGGGTGTCGACCAGGACGACGGCGCCGATCGAGCCGATCGCGAGCTCGTCCCACAGGAACCAGAAGCGGTCCTGGCCCGGGGTGCCGAACAGGTAGAGGACCAGTTCGGGGTTGATCGTGATGCGGCCGAAGTCCAGCGCGACCGTCGTGGTGGTCTTGCCCTCGACGCCGTAGAGGTCGTCGATCTCCTCGCCGGCCTCGGTGAGCAGTTCCTCGGTCCGCAGCGGGGTGATCTCGCTGACCGCGCCGACCATCGTCGTCTTGCCGACGCCGAAACCGCCGGCGATGACGATCTTGACCGACGAGGGCACGAGGAGCTCTTCCCCGCCCTGCCCGGAATCGGGCCGATCAGATTGCACGGACACCATCGAGCACCTTCTGGAGTAGGTTCATGTCGACCGGGGCCACCGTGGTGGCCGGGCCGCTGGTGATGACGTCACCGCGCTGGATGAGGTCGCTCAGGAGCACCTTCACCACGACCAGCGGCGCGTGCAGGTATGCGGCGACCTCGGCGACGGAAAGCGGTTTCCGGCAGAGTTTGATGATCTCCAGGTGCTCCACCGACAGCGCGCTCTGGTCCGTCGTCGTGCGCAGCGCCCGGACCTGGGTCGTCAGGGTCAGGTCCTCGCCCGCGGGCTTGGGCCTGGTGCGGCCCCTCACCATCGCGTACGGGCGGACCATGGGGCCCGCCGCCTCGTCGTACCACCAGTCGGAGGAGTTGCTCATGACAACCCGAGGGGGTTGGGCATCCTGGGCGACGCCAGTGTTCTGGGCGCCGACGAGAGGTACGCGCCGACTCGCTTCACGAGCATGTTCATCTCGTAGGCGATCATGCCCATGTCCGCGTCCTCGTCGCCCACCACCGCGAGACAGGCGCCCTGCCCCGCCGCTGTGACGAACAGGTGCGCGCGCTCCATCTCCACGATGGTCTGGCGTACCTGCCCACCTCCGAAGTGCCGTCCGGTGCCGCGAGCGAGGCTCTGGAACGCCGACGCCATCGCCGAGAGGTGGTCGGAGTCGTCCTTGGAGAGCTCGGGAGAGTGGGCGAGCAGCAGGCCGTCCGCGGAGAGCACCACCGCGTGCCGGGCACCGACCACTCTCGCGACGAGGTCCTCCAGCAGCCAGTTGAGCTCGGGGTGCCCGCCGGTCAGGTCGTCCACGGAAATAGCCCTTTCAGTTTCGTGATCACGGTTCCACGACGTCGTCGGCCTGGCGGGCGCTGCGCGTGCCCTGCTGGAAGGCGGACATTCCGTCGCGGGTGCGTTCCGCCCGTTCCTCGGGGTCGAACTCCGCGAGTTCGGGCATCGGCCGGGGTTCGTCGTTGGCCAGCTGCGGTACGAGGTGCTGCTGACGCCTGCGGCGTGGCAGCTCCGGCCGGGTGTTCTGACGCGTCGTCGCCTCACCTTCCGCCGGGTCGTCGGCCGGCCAGACCCCGGCCGGGCGGTCGTCCCGGGGCAGCTCGATGTGCCCGCTGCTGCTGTCCAGGTCCCTGTCCGGGCCTGGGGTCAGGTCGTTTCCCACTGCCCTCCCGGCCCAGAAGTCGTCCAGGTGGAAGGTCTCGGTGGGCCTCTCGCCCGGCCGGGAGTCGCGCACCAGGTCGCCCTGCATCGGGACCGAGGCCTCCAGGGCCTCCGGCGACCGCGAGGCCTGCTGCAGCGCCTGCTGGCGGAACGTCGGCTTGGGCATCTGCTGGGAGTCCGCCGGGTCGACCGCGCCCGCCTCGCCGACGATCAGCTCGGACGGGATCAGGACCAGCGCGATGGTGCCACCGGACGGGCAGTCGCGCAGCTCGACGTGGATGTGGCGGCGCGCGGCCAGCCGGGCGACGACGAACAGGCCCAGGCGGGACTCGCCGCGCAGCCTCATCGCCTCGAAGTCCGGCGGCGCGGCCAGCATCTTGTTGTGCAGCTCTCGGTCCTCGGGCTTGATGCCGAGGCCGTGGTCCTCGATCTCGATGACGAGACCCTGCGGCACCTCGCTGCTGTGGATCTCGACCTGCGAGCGAGGCGAGGAGAACGACGTCGCGTTGTCGACGAGCTCCGCGATCAGGTGGATGGTGTCCGCGACGGCGGCGCCGACCAGCGCGACCTCGGGCACCGGGTGCACCTTCACGCGGGCGTACTGCTCGGTCTCCGCGACGGCGGCGCGCACGACGTCGAGCATGCGCACGGGCTTGCGCCACTGCCGGCCCGGCTGCTCGCCGGTGAGGATGATCAGGTTCTCGGCGTTGCGGCGGGCGCGGGTGGCGAGGTGGTCGAGCTGGAAGAACGCGTCGAGGTGGTCTGGGTTCTCCTCCTCGCGCTCCAGCTTGTCGAGGATCTTGAGCTGGCGGTGCACCAGGCCCTGGTTGCGGCGCGCGATGTCGAGGAAGACCCGGTTCACGCCTTCACGGGTCTGGCTCTCCTTCACCGCCGCGGCGACGGCGGTGTACTGCGCCGCGTTGAACGCGTCGGCCACCTGCCCGATCTCGTCGTTGCCGTAGTCGAGCGCGGGCACCTCGGCGGCGACGTCGACGTGCTTGCCCTCGCGCAGCCGCTCGACGATGTCCGGCAGGCGTTCGTGCGCGAGCTTCAGGGAGTCGCTCTTCAGGCTGATCAGGCGGACGATCAACGCCTTGTTGACCAGGCGGTTGGAGACGCGCACCGCGACGAAGATGCCGGCGATGACCGCGATCAGGGCGATCAGGCTGCCGATCAGGACGGTGGTGAACTTCTCCTTGCCGTTCGCCATCGCGATGTTGACCGCGCCGGTGGACTGCTCCTGCACCATCGTGGTGAGTTCCTGCGACACCGCGCGGGTGGCGTTCTCGTAGTCCGCCAGCGTGACCTGCTGCCCGATGGGCCGTTCCGCGTTCTGCAGGAGGCGGTTCTCCAGGGTCACCAGCTGCTGGTACGGGGCGCTGCCGGTGAGCTGCTTGAAGTGCTCGCGCACGTTCGGCAGCGACGTGGGCTCGATGACGTTGAGCGTGAAGTGGTACGCGCCGACGAGGCTGACGAACTCGCGGTGCTCCTCCTGCGTGAACCTGCCCGTCACGATCGCGCCCGCGGCGACCGAGCTGGACCGCGACATGGCGTCGGAGGCCTGGAAGTACTGCAGCGCACCGAGTGCGCCCTGCACGGTCTCGGCGTCGGGCACGATGCGGGCCTGCGTGCCGAACAGCGAGCCACCGGCGTCGAGCACGCTGTTGTAGTAGCGGTAGACCTCGTCCTTGGACGTGGCACCGGACTCCAGCCGCTCCCGCTGCTCCGGCAGCTGGTCGAGCAGTCCGTTGAGCTTGTTGATGCCGTCGACGATCTCCTGCGGCGCCTGGGAGGCGAGCTCCGCGAACGCCGACTTCATCTTCTCGACGTCCTTGTCGGTGTCCTGCTGCTGCTTGAGCAACGCCGACGTGCTGGAGCCGGACCGGCTCAGGCTCGTCATGGACAGCTCGCGTTCCTTCTGCAGCGACGCGAACGACTGGACCGCGGGGATCGACGCGTCCCGGGCACCGGAGGCGACCAGCTGGAGGTAGAGGCCCTCGAACACCGTGTAGGACGAGAACAACGCCCACATGGCCAGAAGGACGACGCTGGGAACCACCACGACACCAGTGAGCCGAGAACGAATTGTCTTGTAATTCGTCTCAGGCACGTTCTTCAGCTTCACAACGCTCCACGACCACCCGAATTGGCGACGGAAAGATAACACCACATGATCAACATGACCAACAGCGATGATCTTGAGGGGGTGAGTGCAGAGTACTCAGTCGGATGCGCAACGCAACACCCCCGTTCCGAGGATCGCCCGCGCTCGTTGTGGTGGATGAACGCGCTCTCCCAGGCAGGGCGGGCCGCCGTGACCGAGCGGGTGAAAGGATGCGAGCAGGGCTTTTGCTAACTGAACTGTGGAAACGCGGCGCTAATGACGGCGAACTTGACAGGGGTGCACGGCGTCTTCTACGCGAGAACGGAGCGCGACCAATCGTCGCTATCCGTCACCAGCTCTTATTCGGGAATTCGCATGACGATCACGACGACCGGCGTGATCATCACACGTCATTCCTTCGTGGTGATCAGCGGGCCAGGACTCTCCCGTGTCGCCCAGGACGCGGTGATACCGCTGGTCATCGCCACGACAGCGACAGCTCCGGTCCCGACCACCGCGAGCAGCACCGGGGGAACGCTCGCCAAAATGACCCGATCGAGGCACGGACGGAACCGCCGATGCCCGCCAATGCCGCACCGGCCGCCACGCAGACGAGCACGAGGCCGGTGACCGCCACGGCAGTGGCCTCGGCCACAGTCGCGCGGACGAACCGGCAGCCCGGACACCGCGAACTCGCACCGGCGGTTTCCTGCCTGATTTCTGCCCGCATGCGCCTCCGCCCAATCCGCCACCGGTGCACACCTCGCCGATAGCCGCCCGCTCGATCCGTTCGGCGACGACAACACCGGCGTTTTGTTCCGTTTCGACCTGGTCGACGGACTCGGTCGGCGCGTTCTCCCACACCTGCCGGGCGGAATCCGGCGCGGGACGAAAAAGCTTTCGCCGGCGATCAAGCACGCCGGGAACATCTTCACCGGAACCGGCCCGTGCAACTGCATCGCGACACGGCGAATCAGCCCGCGACGGACAGTGACTACCGCTACGGTGGGTAG
This sequence comes from Lentzea kristufekii, assembly GCF_033949925.1. Classification (NCBI taxonomy): domain Bacteria; kingdom Bacillati; phylum Actinomycetota; class Actinomycetes; order Pseudonocardiales; family Pseudonocardiaceae; genus Lentzea; species Lentzea kristufekii. The sequence goes on along the minus strand of NZ_JAXAVV010000002.1, from coordinate 213,635 downwards.
GTGCTTGCAGCGTGGGGGCTGACCAAGGCCTATGAGGGTCGTACCGTCGTCGATCAGGTGGGCTTCGAGCTCCAACCGGGCACCGTGACCGCCTTCCTGGGGCCCAACGGCGCCGGCAAGTCGACGACGCTGCGCATGATCACCGGGCTGACCCGGCCCGATCGCGGCCAGGCGACGATCGCGGGGCGCGCGTTCACCGCGTGGCCCAACCCCTCCCACGTCGCGGGCGTGCTGCTCGACGCGGCGGCCGTCCATCCCGGACGGAGCGGCCGCAGCCATCTGCGGATGGCCGCGACGCTGTCCGGCGTGCCCGCCCGCAGGGCCGACGAGGTGCTGGAGATGCTGGGGCTCGCCGACGCCGCCACCCGCAAGATCGGCAAGTACAGCCTCGGCATGCGGCAGCGGCTCGGCATCGCGCACGCGCTGCTCACCGATCCGCCGCTGCTCGTGCTCGACGAGCCCATCAACGGTCTCGACCCCGAGGGCATCCGCGCGGTGCGCAACCTGTTGCGGGGGCACGCTTCCCGGGGCGGCACCGTGCTGCTGTCCAGCCACGTGCTGTCCGAAGTGGACCAGACGGCCGACCGCGTGCTGGTGATCGGCGGCGGGCGCATCGTGGCGGACGGGCCGCTGGCGAGCCTGACCACGTCCTCCCGCTCGCTGGTGCGCGCCAAGGACATGAACCGCCTGGCCGAGTCGCTGCAGCGGGGTGGCGTCGCCATCCAGCCGGCGCCGGACGGCTTCATCGCCGCGCACGCGCCGGTCGAGAAGATCTCCGACGTCACCTTCGCCGCGGGAATCCCGTTGCTGGGGCTGCGCGAGGAGCAGATGAGCCTGGAAGACCTGTTCTTCCGCCTGACCAGTGGAGGTAGGTCATGACCGTCGGGCATCCGGCCGCGTGGCAACAGCACCAGGCGGCGCCTCCCGCCGCACCCGGCCCGTGGGCCGCCCGTGCCGCCCGGTCGTCGTCGTTCTGGCGGCTGGTGGCGGTGGAGGCGCGCAAGCTCGTCGGCACGCGGTCGGACAAGATCGTGATGGCCTGCGCGCCGGTGTTCCTGGTCGGGCTGATGGCGCTGTTCACGTTGCCGCAGACGAACCTCGCGAGCGCGGGCAGGCAGCTGCAGCCGATGCTCATGGTGATCCAGCTCGGCCTGCTGCTGGTCTTCGCGACCGTGATCAAGCTCGTCGCCGGCGAGTGGCAGTACAAGAGCGTGCAGCCCACGCTCCTCGTGCAGCCCTCGCGCCTGCGCTACCTGCTGGCGCAGGGCACGGTGCTCGCCGGCGTGTGGCTGGCGTGCTCGATGTTCACGTTCGTCCTGTACCCGTTGCTGATCAAGACCGCGGCGCAGGGCCTCAACCACAACTACCTGCTCGGCTCACGGCCTGGCTGGGTGCTCGGCGTGACGATGCTGGCCACCGCGCAGGTGCTGCTCACGGCGTTGATCGTCTCGCTGCTCATCCCGAACACGGGCGGCTCGCTGACGGTGTTCTTCGTCGTCGTGCCGCTGCTGGCGGTGGCCCGCCTGGCGCTGCCGGAGGTCTTCGGGCTGGTCTACCCGCTCGAGGCGGCCTGGCACATGGCCGGTGACGGTGCGGGATGGCCGCAGACGATCTCGTCGCTGGTGATCTGGCTGACGCTGCTGGCCGTCTCGCTCGTGGTGCTCAGCCGGCGCGACGCGGGCTGAGGCTCAGCCCGCCCGGCTGCCGCCGTTCTCGTCGATCAGCGGCAGCAGCTTCTCCGCCGCTTCCCTGGCCCTGGGGCAGAACTCGCGCAGGGCGCGGTCGATCGGCTGGTCGACGTCCTGGGCCGACAGGGCGATGCTCTCGTCGAAGTCCATCGAGGCCGTGACCTCGAACGGCTGCTCGGAGCCGGTGTCGACGGTGACCGTGCAGCTGTCGTTGACCGAACCGGCGATCTTGGTGATGGCGTAGTAGCGGTCCAGCAGGATCGACCGCTGGAAGTAGCCGCCCCCGCCGAGGTCGCCGTTCCAGGCGTCGGAGAAGTACTGGGCCTTCGACTTGCGGTTCGACATCGGGCTGAACAGGTGGATCGAGAGGTTCCCCCACGGCTCCCGCGCGTTGCAGCCGCCACCCATGCCGTCGGCGGGCTTCGACTCCAGTCCGAGCACCGACTGGAGGTCACGCGGAAGCGTGCCGCACTTGTTGTCGAACACCTCGGGCCGTGACTTCACGAAGTCCAGGTTGTCGTAGTTGACCGCCTGCGGGTCCAGCCGCGGTCCCGGCGAGGCCACCGGCGGTTCGGGCGGCGCGGTGCAGGCCGTGAGGGCCGCGATGCAGGCCAGTAGTGCGGTGTAACGGATCGTGCGCGTGCCCATGCCGTTAGTTCAGCACATCCGTGATCTTCCGGCGCCGATTCGGCGCAGTTGACCAGGTGCACGACCGGGTGACGCGTGGTCAGGAGGGCGCGCCCGTCCAGTCCCTGTTCACTCTTCTGTTCCCCTTCTGCACGTTTGTCTGTGGCGGCAGGACTGAGCCCCCAGCCCCGGCCTGCCGCCACACCCCCCAGAAACCGGACGGCGTCTTGCGGTGCCGTCCGGAATCAGCATGTCCCGCAACGGCTTCGCGGGGCAGGGGTCTCCCGTCTCCCGATCACGCGGGCGACGGGAGACGCCTGGGATTCGGCGGGACGGCGGATCAGACTCGGAGACAGCCAGGCGTCCGCTGACGTCGGCGCTCCGGGGGGACTGGGCCTGCGACCAGCGGCTCAGTAGTCTGCAACGGTCGATTCACCGGCCGCCGGGGGCGGCGGTCGAGGGCGGGGACGAATGGCTGAGCAGTCGGATGTCTTTGGGGTGGAGCTGCGGCGCCTGCGCACCGCGGCGGGCCTGTCGCTGGCGGCGCTGGCGCAGCAGGTCCACTACAGCAAGGGCTATCTGGGCAAGATCGAGACTGGCTTCAAGCAACCAGGTGTTGATCTGGCCCGGCGCTGCGACGCGGTTCTCGGAGCCGGTGGACGTCTGGCAGCCCTGGTGGACCAGCCCGCCCCCGCGAGCCCGCTCGCAGCCGTCGCGGCCGACGGCGACGGCGACGGCGAAGTGTGGGTGATGAGCATGGCTCCGGACGGCTCGAGCTGGATGGTTCCGATGCCTCGGCGTGACGCGATCGCGACGGGCGCCGCCTCGTTGCTCGGGCTGACGCTGGGGACTCCCCGCGCCGCCTCCGCGAGCGCGGCCCACGACGGCACGCTGGCGGCGTTCCGCTCGTTGTTCACCGAGGTCAGGAAGCTGGGGCAGACGACGAGCCCGAGCGTGGTGCTGCCGATGGTGACGGTGCACACCCACACGTTGCGCGGCATGGCCAACGGCGCACCCGCGCCCGTGCGCGAACAGCTGCTGGGGCTCGCCGCCCGCTACAGCGAGTACGCCGGGTGGATGGCCCAGGAGGCCGGCGACGACAGGGCCGCGATGTGGTGGACCCGCAACGCCGTCGAGATGGGCGCCGCGGCCGGCGACACCGAGATGGCCACGTACTCGCTGATCAGGCAGGCGTTGATCACGCTCTACCGCGACGACGCCGCCGGCACCGTCGACCTGGCCCAGCAGGCGCAGGCCGCACCGGGCACCTCCCCCCGCGTCCAGGGGCTCGCCGCGTTGCGCGAGGCCCAGGGCCACGCGCTGGCCTGCGACTACGACAACTGCCGGCGGGCGCTCGACCGTGCCGCCGCCCTGCTCGCCAGGGCGGACACCGCCGACGGCATGGTCATGGGCTCGGCCTCGGTCAGCGGCGCCGACCTGATCAGCCTCGTCGAGGCCTGGTGCCTGCACGACCTCGGCCAGTCCCGCGAGGCGGCGGACGTCTTCGACCGGCAGCTGTCCCTGGTGCCGGACAGCGCCCACCGCACCCACGCGCGCTTCGGTGCCCGCCGTGCCCTCGCCTACGCCTCCGCCGGCGACATCGACCACGCGAGCGCGTTGACCGCGAAGGTCCTCGACGCCGCCGACCTGGTCGACTCGGCCACCGTGCGCCAGGACCTCAAACAGCTGGCCCGCCTCCTGGGCCGCGAGCGCAAGCAGGCCTCGGTCAGCGAGGTCTACCCCCGCCTGAACGCGGCTTTGCGCAGTCAGCTCCACTGACGATTCACCGAACACCAGCACGATGGGGGCGTCGAAGTGTCCGATGCGGCGATTTTCCAGCGCAGGTTCGAGGCGCTGGCCGCGAACGTCGAGGACTTCATCCGCGGCAAGCCCGAGGTGGTCAGGCTGGCACTCGTGTGCCTGCTCGCCGAGGGACACCTGCTGATCGAGGACGTACCGGGCGTGGCGAAGACCTCGCTCGCCAAGGCGATCGCGCGGTCGATCGCGGGCGCGGAGGTGAAGCGGATCCAGTTCACCCCCGACCTGCTCCCGTCCGACGTGACCGGTGTGCAGGTGTACGACCAGGGCCGCTCGCGCTTCGAGTTCCGCCAGGGCCCCGTCTTCACCCACATCCTGCTGGGCGACGAGATCAACCGGGCCTCCCCCAAGACCCAGTCGGCGCTGCTGGAGGTCATGGCCGAGGGCCAGGTGACCGTCGACGGCCGCCCGATCCCGGTGCCCTACCCGTTCCTGTGCATCGCCACCCAGAACCCGGTGGAGCACCAGGGCACCTACGCCCTGCCGGAAGCGCAGCTGGACAGGTTCATGATGCGCATCAGCATCGGCTACCCCGAGAACCTGGCCGACGAGGTCAGCATCCTGTCCTACGGCGTCACCCGCCGCCGCCCGGACGAGCTCAAGTCCGTGATGGAGCTGGACGACCTGCGCCTGATGATCCGCGCCGTCCGCGAGCAACGCGTGGCCGACGACCTCCGCGAGTACGTGGCCCGCCTGGTCCGCGCCACCCGCGTCCACCCGGACGTCGAGCTGGGAGTGAGCCCGCGCGGCGGCATCGCCATGATCACCGCGGCACAGGCCTACGCGCTGGCCGCGGGCCGTCCGTACGTGACGGCGGACGACGTGAAGGCGGTGGCGGTGCCGGTGCTGAACCACCGCCTGCTCCTCACCCCGGAAGCCCGCATCCAGCAACGCACGACCGAATCGGTGCTCCGGGACGTCCTGGCGACCGCACCGGTGCCGGCGGGCCGATGAGCGCCGCTTCCCGGCTCAGCAGAACCGGGCTGACCTCGACCGGTGCCTGGATGGCGGTCGCCGCCGTGTGCCTGGTCGCCGCCGGCACGTGGGCCGACTACCCGGAACTGGTGACGCTCGGCCTGGCCGCGGCGGGCGCCCTGCTGGTCGCTGTCTTCTGGCTGCTGGCAACGCCCAAGCTGACGACCGTGCGGGAAGTCCGGCCGAGGCGTGTGTTCGAGGGCAGCGCCGCCCAGGGCACGCTGACCGTGACGAACGTGGGCAGGCGTGGAAGCCCGCCGCTGGTGATCACTGAGACGCTCGGGGCAGACCGCACGACCGTCACCGTGCCCGCGCTGGCCGCAGGCCACGGGTGCACGGTCAGCTACCCGCTTCCGGTCGGGCGGCGCGGACGCTACGTCATCCCACCTGTGCGGCTCGGGCACTCCGACCCGATGCGGCTGCTGCAGCGCGGCCGCGCGGCCGGGGGTGAACTCGTCGTGCACGTCTACCCGCGCGTGCACCTGCTGGCCATGAACACGCTCGGCGGAACGCAGGACGCCGAAGGCCACACGACCAGCAACGCTCCGCTGGGCGGGGCGGCGTTCCACAGCCTGCGGGAGTACGTGCCCGGAGACGACTGGCGGCGCATCCACTGGGGCGCGACGGCCAGGACCGGCACCGTCATGGCGCGCCACGTGGTGGTGCCCGACGAGCCGCGCCAGCTGATCGTGCTGGACACCAGCTCCGCGCCGTACACCGGGACGCTCTTCGAGGACGCGGTCCGCGTCGCCGCGTCGTTCTGCGTCGCCGCCGAGGTATCGAGCCTGCCGCTGCACCTGCGCACCACCGGCGGGGCCGAGCGGGAGTCGAGCGGTACCGCGCTGGAGCTCCTGTCCGCCGTGCAGCGGGACAGCGCCGATCGAGGGCTCGCCGCGCTGTCCGACCTGGTGCGAGACGTGGTCGCCGACACCCAGGGCGTCGCCCTCGTCGTCGTCACCGGTCGCACGGACGCCGAGGCGGCCCAGCTGCTGATGTCGTTGCGTCCCCGGTTCCTCTCGGTCAGCCTGGCCCAGCTCGTCTCGCCGGACACCGCGGTGCCGGCCAGGCCGCGTGGAGTGCTCGCGGTCGCCGCGGCGAGCAGCGAGCAGTTCGCCACGAACTGGAACCGGCTGGTGCTGCGATGAACCGGCGGAGGTTCACGCCGGGCAGCACGGCCGAGGTGGCACTCGCGGTGCTGTCCTGCGCGGCGGCAGTGCTCGTGTACCAGGGTTTCTTCGCCACCAACGGCTACCTCCCGGCACTCATGAGCGCGTGCCTGACAGGCGCGGTGACGGCCGTGGCAGGCCACCGGCGCACGTGGACCACGGTGGCGCTGGGGGCCGTGGGTCTGGCCCTGGTCATGGTCTACGGCGTGTTCGGCGGCGCCGCCTCCGCCATCTTCGGTGGGCTGCGCGGCAGCTGGAACCGCCTGCTGACGGTGACCGCACCCGCCGACACGTGGCCCGAACTGCTGGCGGCGCCGGCGCTGGTGACGTGGGCCGGCGCTTTCTCGTCGGTCCTGCTCGTCCTGTGGACGCGACACCCACTGGCACCGCTCGCACCGTCGCTGGCAGCCTTTCTGTTCTCTCTGCTCGTCGTCGGCGACCAGACAGGCGGACACCCGGCCGCCACCGCGATCTTCCTGCTCGCCGCCCTGCTCCTGATCGCGGTCCGCACCCACCGCGGCAGCGCGGCGGGTGCCGGGCGCCCGTCCGGCAGGCCTGTCGTCGCGCTCGCCCTCGTGGCCGCGATGGTCGCCGCGAGCGCGTTGTTCGGTGTTGCGGGCGGCCGAACGCTGCCACTGGCGTCCGGCGATCACCGCTTCGACCTGCGGGACGTGCTCGCCCCGCCGGTGCTGAACACCGACACGCTCACCCCGCTGGCGGAACTGAAGAAACAGCTCAACGAGAACCCGACCCGCCCGTTGTTCACCGTGCGGACGGACCCCGCGACCGCCGCAAGGCTCGACAGGATCCGCACGGCCGCGCTGGACACGTTCGACGGCACCACATGGACCGCGAACGACACCTATCGCGTGGCGGGGAGCCGCCTCGCCGTCGACCCCGAACTGGTGCGCCGCAAGCAACTCAAGGTGCGCGTCGAACTGCAGGAGCTCACCGGCCCGTACCTGCCGGTGATCGGCTGGCCGTCCTCCCTGGACGCGCGCGGCGAGACCGGGGGCCGATTCGGGTTCGACCCCGATTCGGGCGTGCTCGTGAGGACAGGTCCCACCTCCCCGGGGTTCGGCTACGACCTCACCGCCGAGACCTATCTGCACGACAGCGACCTGGCCAAAGCGACCCCGGTGCGGACCGGCTCGCCATTACTTCCCGACGGCATGCCGGAAGCCCTGCGCACGCTGGCATCGGAGGTGACGAAAGAGCTCCCGTCAACGCGTCCTCGCGACCGGCTCAGCTACCTGGAGGCCGGTCTGCGGGTCATGCCCTACCGAATGGACCGGCCGCCGGGGCATTCCTACGCGGCACTAGCGCGCGTGGTGGCGTCGGGGAAGGCTGGCGGTGGGTACGCCGAGCAGTACGCCGCCGTGTTCGCGGTGATCGCCAGGATGTGGGGCTTCCCCGCCAGAGTCGCGGTCGGGTACCGCCTGGCCAAACCTCAGGACGGCGTCTTCCACGTCACCACGGCCGACGCCCACGCGTGGCCCGAGGTGCATTTCGCGGGGTACGGCTGGATCGGCTACGACCCCACCGGGACAGGCCAGATGAACGAGCCGCGCGAGACTCGGGTGGAGCCGCCTCGCGTGGTCCCACCGCAGCCGGCCCCGCCGTCCACAGCGCCGGAGCTCGCACCGCCAGCGGAGACGCAGGCGGCCGGCGCACCTGACGAGTGGGCATTCCGCTGGAGCGACGTCCTCAACGGCACGTTCATGGTGGTGCCGTCGACGGTCCTGCTCCTGTTGACCGCGGGTGGACTCGTGGTGCTCGGCAAGGCCCTTCGGCGCAAACGGCGGCGCGGCGATCCCGACCACGCGGCACGGGTTCTCGGCGCCTGGCACGAACAGCTCGACCGGCTGACCGAACGCGGAATCTCGCCGCCGGTCTCGCTCACGTTCCACGAGGTGGCCCAGCACGTGCGAGGCAGCCTCGGCGACGTGGCGAACCCGATCACCGCGACTGCGGAGCTGGCGACCGCGGCGATCTACGCACCGGAGCACGTCGACCGGCAGAAAGCCGACCAGGCCTGGGCGCAGGTCGGGCGGCTGAACGCCGGGCTCTACCCGGCACGCGTCTCGGCCGCACGCGTTCGCGCGGCGGTGAACCCGGTTCCGCTGTGGTCGTCGTGGGCCGCTGCACGACGCAGGAGGCTAGCGGCGGAAAGCCTGGAAACGGGGCGATACCGATGAAACCGACACACGCGCGAGTCGCGCTCGCCACCGCGGCCGTGCTCGCGGGCGCCGCTTTGGTGGTGGGGCCCGGCTATGAGACCTCCCAGGCGCGGATGTACTCCGGCGCTGTCTGGCTGGCGTCCGGCGGGGTCGGCCAGGCAACGCTGGTGGACGGCGCCTCCGCCGAAGTGAAGGCACAGGTCGTGGTCGGCGAACCGAGCACGGCGCTGCACGTGACCCAGCAGGGCGGCGCAGCACTGGTGCTGAACGAGGCGACCGGAGCGCTGCGCCGCGTCGACAGTGCCACCGAACAGGCCTCGGCACCGGTGTCGGTCCTGCCCGCGAGCGACAGCCTGGTCGTGCTGCCCTCGCCGGACGCGCCGCGGGTGGCCGACGTCCACAGTGGAATGATCGCCTCGGTCGATCCCGTGACGCTGGCGCGGACCGGCGAACCCGAGCACCTGGCCGGGAGGCTCAGGCCGAACAGCGGGGTCGTCGACGGCGACGGCCGGGTGTGGGCGATCGACGACACGACCGGCGACGTGGTCTGGCTGAATGAGGGAAAGCGGCGCGTCCGTGCCGCGGCGACCAAGAACGGCCGTCTCGTGGTCACGCGTGGACTGCCCGCGCTGGTGGATCCAGAGCACGGCACGGCTCAGCTGCTCCACCCGGAGACCGGCGGTGTCAGCCGATCCCTGCGACTGGACCTCAGTCCTGACGACGAGGTGGTCGTCAGCGGCTCCGCCGGCCAGGCCGGGGTGCTGATCGCGGTTCCCTCGCGCGGTGTGCTGATCGCGTGCAGCTTCGACGCCGGTTCCTGTGCCGCTCCGGTGCGGGTCGCCGCGGCGGGCGCCGAGATCGGGACGCCGGTCGAAGCCTCCGACCACGCGGTGGTGCCCGACCACTCCACCGGGCAGGCGACGATCGTGGACCTGGGCAAGTCGCGAGTGGTGGCCCAGCGCCGTCTGTTCGAGCAGCCAGGGCCGTACGAGCTGATCGCCCGCGACGGCATCGTCTTCTTCAACGACCCGGAGAGCAGCAAGGCCGGCGTGCTCGACCTGTGGGGCGGGGTGCGGACGATCACCAAGTACGTCGAGGACCCCGTCACGCCCGAGCTCCCGTCGGTTCCCGACGAGCCCCGGCGGTCGGAGCAGGTGAAGACCGGCCGCCAGAAGCCGGACGCCGGCCTGGGGCTGCCCGGCCACACCGGTGAGTCCGACCGGACGCCTCAAGGCCTCACGGCGTCCATCCTGGTGAAGCCCGGCAACCGCGGTGTGGTCGGTGACGAGTTCGAGCTGACCATGGTGCTCCAGCCTCCCGTCAGCGCCACCACCCGGTGGTCATTCGACGAGGGAGCCGACACTTCCGGCACGTCGGTCCGGCAAACCTGGGCGAATCCGGGCACCTTCGCCGTCCGCGCTACCGCCACCCTCGGCTCGGGAAAGCAGGCCGTGGCGGAGACCACGGTGATCGTGGACCCGCCGGACGCCCCGCCCGCGATCACCGCGATCGACGTCAAGCGGCCGAAGCCGGTGATCGGCGAGTCGGTGCGCTTCAGCGCGAACACCACCCGGGACCCGGACAGGTGGGAGTGGACGGTCACCAGGCCGGGGCGGCAGATGCCCGAGATCACCGCGCGAACCGCCGAGTTCGGCCACGCGTTCACCACGGCTGGCCACTACGTCGTGACGCTCACCATCACCAAGGGATCCCGGACCGCGCAGTCGTCGCGGCAGTTCACCGTGGGACGAGGCGCCGTCAAAGCCTGGGGCGGCGAGAACTTTTACCACGAGCTGGACGTGCCAGCGGAGGCCTCGAGCGGCGTGATCGCGGTCGAGGCGGGGCAGCAGCACGCACTGGCGCTGAAAGCGGACGGCCGCGTGATCGCCTGGGGCGACAACGAACACGGGCAGCTGAACGTACCGCCGCAGGCTTTGAGCGGCGTGATCGCGATCTCTTCACGGCAACACCACAGTCTGGCGTTGAAAGCCGACGGCTCCGTCGTCGCCTGGGGTGAGAACGCTTGGAAGGAGACAGAGGTACCGGAAGAGGCCCAGCGCGACGTGATCGCGATCGCCGCGGGAGCCAATCACAGCATGGCGTTGAGGTCGGACGGCTCCGTGGTGGCCTGGGGCTCCGACCACGAGGGACAGGTGGCGGTGCCAGAGGCGGCGTTGACCGGCGTGATCGCCATCACCGCCGGCCATCACACGAGTGTGGCGTGGAAGGTCGACGGCTCCATTGTCGTCTGGGGCAGCGAATTACCTTGGTCACCGGTGCCGCTGCCAGGCCAGATCCCCGGCCTGCGCTCGATCGCCGTGGGCTACAACGTCGGCCTGGCACTGCGCCCGGACGGCTCGCTCTTCAGCTGGGGCTACGTGAAATCCCACGTGTACCGGTTGCCGGACGAGGTGAAGAGCGGCGTCGTCGCGGTCGACTTCGCCCACGAACACGCCGTGGCGATGAAGACGGACGGCACCCTGTTCGTGTGGGGGCTGGTCGGAGAGGACGTGTTCATGGTGCCGTCCGCCTACAACCGCGGTGTGCTGTCCTTCTCGGCGGGCTCGATGTTCACCCTGGTTCTGCTGGAAGAGATCGACTGACCGATGCGAATGCTGACCCGACGTACCCGGCTGCGGGCCGCGCTCGCCGCCGTCGCCGCCGCCGCGGCCGTTCTGGTGGTGGGTCCGGGCTATCACCAGGCAGAGGTGCGCATGCACTCGAGCGCGGTGTGGCTCGCGTCCGGCCAGACCGGCGAGGTGACGCTGGTGGACGGCGCCGCCGCCGAGGTGATGACCCACGTGCCCGTCGCCGCCCCCGGCACGGCGCTGACCGTCACCCAGCGGGGTGGCTCGGCCGTGGTGCTCGACCGGAAGACCGGCCGGTTGAGCGGTGTCGACGGCGCCACTGAACGGGTCACGCCGACGCAGGCGGTCCTTCCCGCGAGCGAGGGACTGGTCGTCCTTCCCTCCGAGGACGCGCTGTGGGTGGTCGACGTCCACAGTGGAATGACGACTGCGGTCGACCCCGCGACGCTGGCGCCGCGAGGCGAACCCCTGCGGCTGGCGGAGTCGATCAGGCCCGGTAACGTCGCCGTCGACGATCGCGGCCGGGTGTGGGCGATCGACGACACGACCGGCGAGCTGGTCTGGCTGAGCGAGGACCGGCGGCGTACCCGTACCGCGACGAAGACCGGGCGCCTGACGACCACCGGTGGCCGGGTGGCGCTGGTGGATCCCGCTCGCGGCACGGCGGAGCTGCTCGACCCGATGACCGGTGCGGTCACGAGATCGGTGCGGCTCGGCACGCCCGCCGACGACACGGTGGTGATCGGAGGGTCCGCTGACGGGGACCGGCTGCTCGTCGCGATGGGCAGCCGGGGCGAACTGGTCTCGTGCACGTTCGGCGAAGGCTGCGCCGCGCCCGTGAAGGTCGGTGCCGCGGGTGCCGACCTCGGCAGCCCGATCGCGATCGGCGACCACGCGGTGGTGCCGGACCGGTCCACCGGGCAGGCGACGATCGTCGACCTCTCCCGCACCAGAGTGGTCGCCCGGCGCCAGCTGTTCGACCAGCCGGTCAGGTTCGAGCTGATCGCTCGCGGCGACGTCGTCTTCTTCAACGACCCCGACGGCAACACCGCCGGGGTGCTGGACCTGCGCGGTGACGTCCGCACAGTCACCAAGCACACCGGGGACTCCGCCGACGGCGAGGTCCGGCCGTCACCCGACCAGCACGGGCAGGCCGGTCAGGTGACGGAGGTCGATCACCACGAGGATGAGGGCCGCCTGGGACTCCCCGGCCGGAACGACCGGGCCACACCGCAGACGCCGGGGCCACCGCCCCCGGCGTCCATCCTGGTCAGTCCGCGCCCCCACGGTGTGGTCGGCGACGAGTTCGAGCTGACGCTGGTCCTGCCGCACGCCACCGCCAGGTCGACCAGCTGGTCGTTCGGAGACGGCTCCCCGGCGGGGTCGGGCACCACCATCCGTCACCGCTGGCAGCGGCCCGGCACCTTTCCGGTCCGCGCCACCGCGGCCTTCGAGAACGGGCGCACGGCTCAGTCGGAGATCACGGTGACCATCACCGGGCCAGGGGCACCGCCGGGCATCGCCGGGATCACCGTCCAGCGGCCTCGTCCGGTGATCGGCGAGCCGGTGCACTTCAGTGCGGACACCACCGAGCAGCCGGACAGCTGGCGGTGGACCGCGACGAGGATCGGCGCGGTCACAGCCGAGACGACCGCCAGCACCGCCGAGTTCGACCACAGGTTCACCACGCCGGGCAGGTACACCGTCACTCTCACGATCACGAAGGGAACTCGGACGTCGCAGTCCTCCCGGCAGTTCGCCGTCGCCCTGGGCGCGGTGAAGGGCTGGGGCGACATGAACAACGACGCCCTGCAGATCCCTCCGGAGGCGTCCAGCGGTGTGATCGCGATCGAAGCCGGTCACAACCACGTCGTGGCGTTGAAGTCGGACGGATCCGTCATCGCCTGGAGCAGCCAGCTCTACGACGAGATCACGGTGCCCGCCGAGGCGTCCAGCGGCGTGGTCGCGATCTCCGTCGGCAGCTCCAACAACCTGGCGTTGAAGGTGGACGGCACCATCGTCGAGTGGGGCGACCCTCCCTGGTCGGAGCTGAAAGTCATCCCCGAAGAGGCCAAGCGCGGTGTGGTGGCGATCTCCGCCGGGTCGTCCCACAACCTCGTGCTGAAGGCAGACGGCTCGGTCATCACGTGGGGCCACGGCTCTGACCCGGTGCCACGCGAAGCCCAGAGCGGGGTCATCGCGATCTCGGCGGGGCATCAGCTCAGCATGGCGTTGAAAGCGGACGGCACCGTGGTCACCTGGGGGACGCGCCCCTGCAACTGGCAGCCGGTGCACGACGCGGTCACCATCGCCGCCGGGGAGTGGACCTGCCTCGCCGTGCTGCAGAACGGTTCGGTCGTCGCGACCAGCGCGCTGGGCTCACCTTTCGTCCGGCCGAACCCGATGCCGGCGACAGCGCAGAGCGGTGTCGTCGCGGTCAGCACCTACTGGGACACCTATCTCGGGCTCAAGGCGGACGGGTCCGCGTTCGGCTGGGGAGGCAATACCGACGGTCAGGCGACGATTCCGCCCGAATGCAGCCGTGGTGTTTTGGCCGTGACCTCAGGCCAGAACTTCAGCCTGGCCGTGCTGGACGGTCTCAGCTGATCATCAGTGGTAACGGGCACGGGTGGCCTGGCGCAGCTCACGCCAGGCCGCCGCGACCTGTGCGGGGTCGCCGTCGAACGCCCCGGCGCGCAGCAGCGCCGAGTCGGCGTCCAACCGCGCGGCGTTGCGCTGGTAGATGACCGAGTCGTCGTGGTCGAGGCGCACGGCGAACTCCCCCAGCGACGAGAAGGGCGCGTCGTGCAGCTCCAGCAGGCTGCGCAGGAACTCGTAGTCCGCGAACGCCCAGTCGAACGCGGCACCGTCGACGACGTTGAAGAACACGCGGCTGAGCACCTGCCTCAGTTGCACACTCAGCGCCTGATGAGGAGGCGTACCGCCCCATGCGGGAAGCGCTGCCGCGTGCCGAGGGTCGACCACGTTGCGCAGCGCCAGCTCACGCAGCACCGGTGTCGACCGGCCGTCGGCGGTGGTGGCCGAGGTCCGGCACAGCAGACGATGCAGGAGCTCCTCCCGGCCCGCCGCCACGGCGGCCACACCGATGACGCAGGTCAGCAGCAACGCCGGGTAGGACGAGGCGTTGACCCACACGTCCTGCGCGCCGCGGTGCCGCGGCGCTGGGCGCAGGAAGCGTTCGACCAGGGCGGTCCACAGCTCGTCGTGCCGCCGGTCGCCGGAGCGCACGCCGATGGCCACCAGGCGCAGCAGCGGCGCCATGTCGTGCTCGTAGGCGGTGAGCCGCTTCTCCAGCGCGGAGGGAAGCTCGCTGTCGTCCAGGTGGCCGGAGGTGGGGTACCGCGACTCCGTCAGCAGTTCGAGCACCGCCGATGCCGCTGCCTGGACGCGCTCGTGCACCGACAGTCCGAGCGGCTCGGACAGGGCCTGGCGGAACTCGGTGATCGGGCTGCGCAGCTCGCCCTCGGCCGGGCGGCCGGGACGCGGAGTGGAGGACGAGCGTGGTGCGACGAGTTCCGGCACCAGTTCGACCAGCTCGTCGACCAGGCGGGGCAGGTCCAGGTCGTCGCTGCGGTGGTGGATGCGCAGGTACTGGCAGCGGGCGACGCGCTGGAGAACGTCGGGCAGGTCGGCCTCGCGCAGCGGGTCGATGCCGTCCATCAGGACCGGGATGACGCGCAGGCCGCAGTCGAAGGCCTCGAGGATCTCGCGGCGCACCCAGTCGTCGGGCTTGTCGAGGCGGCGGACGCCCTCGCGGTCCACGGCGTTCACCCAGCGGGGGCCGATGAGGGCCAGGAGGACCTCGCACCGGCGCAGGCCGCTCAGGATCTCGCGGGAGAAGTCCTCGCCGAGGCGGATCGACTGGCTCGCGTAGAAGACCTGGCCGGCTCCGAAGCGCGCGCTCAACTCCCGCTTGACCAGGGCAGCCGCCCATTCACCGTCACCGGTGCGGTAGTTGACGAACACGCCAGGCATCGCCCTAACCCTCTCACGTGAGGCCGTGACGAGGAGATTACTGACCTCCTCCAAAGCGATTTGCCACCCGGCGCTCTTCGCGGGCCTGTTCGACGCGTTCCTCCAGTGCCTCGAACCACTCGCGGCCCTGCCGGCCGCAGTGGTCGCGGATCTCGTGCTTGAGGTCGGAGGTGTTGGCGTTCAACGTGCGCACCATGCCCAGTCCCTCGTCCACGTGCGTCCGCAGCTCGCCCTGGGAGCGGGCCAGGTGGGCCGCGGCGGCCCTCATCTCGGCGCGGGCGCGACTGCTCACGGTCAACTGGTAAGGCGCGCGCCGGGCGTGGCGGACCAGGCTCGCCATCGTGCGCAACGAGGTCTGCGCGGAGTGGTAGGCGATGTGCGCGGTGTCGGCGCACTGGTAGGACTCGCGGTGGAACACGCGCAGCGAGTGGAACTCGACGTCGGGCCGCTCCGACCGTTGGAGCTTCTCCGTTCGTTGGAGCTTCTCCACGCGTGCCCGCACCTGCTGGGCCTGGCGGCGCACCTGGTCGTTCTGGGCGCGCACGCGCCGCAGCGCCTGGTCGGCCTCGGCGGCCGCCGCGCGCACCTCCTCGACGGTGACCCTGCGGGCGCGACGGTCCCAGAGCCTCATGGCGACCAGGACGGCGAGGCCGATCAGCGCGGTGCTGCCGAAGAGCGATGTGCCGTCGTCGATGACGTGGTCACCGAGGAGGGAGGGTTCCTTCCGCAGGAACACGAAGGCGTTCGTGGCGGCGAGCAGCACCAGGCCGCGCAGCAGGAACCCGGACCAGCGGCGCACCGGTGGCGAGCCGCGCAGCCGCCCGCGGCGGCTCAGCACGAACCGGACCGCCAGCGCGGCCAGCGGCACCGACACGGCCGAGCCCCAGAGCCATTCCTGCAGGTACACCGCGTGCTCGGGCCGGCCGTCGACGACGATGCGCGCCGCGATCGCCGGTGACACCAGCACGACCGCCAGCGGCATCGCGAAGAACAGGGCGAGGAACGCGAACGCGCAGCCACAGCCCCGCCGGTTGCCGCTCACCGGGTGCGGCGCGGCTTGCGGCGGGCGGGTGCGAGGGCGACCGCGCCGGATCCGTTGAGCACCTTGTCGATGACGTCCGCGACGCCGCCGGTGAGTTCGGAGTGGTGCTGCACGAGCATGGTGGTGAAGTGCTGCGTCAGGTCGATGTAGGCACGGCGTTCCGCCAGTTCCAGTCCGGGCCTGACGGTCGCGCGCTGCATGTTGACCATGCACTCCCGCAGCGCCGCAGCGCTCTTTCCCGCCCTGCCGAGCTCCTTCTGCATGCCGCGCAGCGTGGCGGTGGACTCCCGGCGGCGCTGGTCCAGCACCGCCAGCCTGATCTCCCTGTCGTCCACGGCCTTCGCCTCGTGCACCCGGCGGATCTCGGTAGTCAGCGCGTACGTCTCGGCGACGCAGCGGCCGGCGGCACCGAGCGGTGTCAGTTGCTCGGCGACACGGGACAGGGCGTCGGTGAAGCCGACGTCCCTGCCTTCGAAGGTGACCAAACCC
This sequence comes from Lentzea kristufekii, assembly GCF_033949925.1. Lineage (NCBI taxonomy): Bacteria > Bacillati > Actinomycetota > Actinomycetes > Pseudonocardiales > Pseudonocardiaceae > Lentzea > Lentzea kristufekii. The sequence goes on along the minus strand of NZ_JAXAVV010000002.1, from coordinate 197,066 downwards.
ATGGAACTCTCATCCCCCCGCCCACGCGGAGCGTTACATCCCGAACGACCTCGGTCAAGGCTCAACTCTGGACGACGGCACTCGGCCGCCGGGAAAGCACCTGGCACACAACGGGTTCCGCCGACAGGACACCACGATATTCCGCTGTGACGGGAATCCGTGTCCATGAATTGTCCACTTTGGCCTCCTACAAGGATTTCCGCTGGTCATGAGATCCTGGGGTGACCGAACATCACCCATGGTGCCGAAATTCCCCGTGGTGGCGCAGATGGAGCAGCACCCATGTACGCGAAAGGATCTCCCATACACCAGGTCGATTGGGCATGATGCAAGTGACATCGGTGTCACGGTCGGTAGTCGGGAGGGAACCCGTGGAAGAGGCTCCAGAGGTGAACTGCGCACTCGTCGACCTGACAGGCATTTCTCTCGATGAACTCAGGCACACGACCGACGAGTCGGTGGCCGCGTCGGTCCGCGCGATGCTGCTCGACGTCGCTGATCCGGGAGCCCGGGCGGCGCGGATGAGCGACTCGGGCGGACAGAACGACTGCAGCGGTGCCCAGGTGCCCGAGCGGTGGGACGAGCGGAAGCTGGTACCGCTGATCACGTGCTGACCTCTCATCGGCTGCCGCCTCGGTTCGTCGACCAACTCGCCTGGGGCGGTGGTGATGACGCGGTCCTGACGGTGCTGGACGACGGCCAGTTCAGCGCCCGGCTGGTCGCTCTGCGCGCTCTGCTGGACGAGGTCGCCGGCCGGTCACTTCTGCTCGGGGTCGACGAAGCGTGGGACCTGCTCGTCGAGGCGCAGCGGAAGTCCCCCGGCCTCGTGCGCGAAACCCTGTTGCTGCCCCAGGTGGGCGTGTGGCTCACCGACGTGTTGCGAAGACTGCACGGGACCGCCGAGTCGGCGGGACCGCTGTGGGCGAACGTCGGCCACCTGAGGTGCGTGGCCGTGGTCGCGGCTCATCTGAGCGATCTCGACTTCTCCTTGGACGTCCCGGTGAGCCGGGGCGTGATCTCGCTGCCCTCGCTGGGCGTCGCGACCTTCCCGGAGGTGCGCACGTGGGCGGTGGCACGAGCGGAACGCCGGGCGGGCGTGCTGTGCCTGTCCTTCGGGGACCACACGATTCGCGTACCTGACGACGACGGCTGGCTGCCCGTGCGCCGGATCGGCGCCGGTGGCTTCACTCCCCTGCTGGACGACGTCGAACCGCACCGCGACTACCGCGCCACAGCCGGACCTCGCCGGTTGACCGGTGTCGAGGTCGCGCTCTGGGAACAAGGGCTCCAGGAGGCGTGGTCGTTGCTGCGCACCGAACACGCGGAGGCGCTCAGCGCGCTGGTGAGCACCGTGGTGCCGGTGCCACCGAGGGACGGCGGCATTCCCTACAGCGGCTCGTCCGCGGACGCGTACGGGGCGGTGCTGATGTCGCCTCCACCTGACCCTTCGGCATTCGCCGAGACGCTCACACACGAGGTGCAGCACACGAAACTCGCCGCGCTCGCGACCATGGAACCACTGTGCCCCGTGGGCGGCAGCGCGTACTGCTACGCGCCGTGGCGCGACGATCCGCGGCCGGTGAGCGGGCTTTTCCAAGGGGTGTACGCCTTTCTCGGCGTGACCGACTTCTGGCGGACTCATCGGGAGACGGCCCCGTCCGAGCGCGCCGACTTCGAGTTCGCCTACTGGTGCCGCCAGACCGCGCACGCGGCCCGGTTTCTGCGTGACTGCGACGAACTGACCGCGGCCGGGCGCCGTTTCGCCACGATCATGGCGGCGCGACTGGCGCTGTGGAGCCGGATCCGTGTCGGCGGCACCGCCGATCACGCGGCACGGCTCGCCGCACAGGACCACCGCGCCACGTGGCTGGCTCGCCACCTGACACCGGAGCCCGCCGCCGTCGAGAGGCTCGCGGAGGACTGGCTGGCCGGGCGGCCCCGCGGAGCACTGCCGGTCCCGGTGTTGACGCCCCGGCCGGCGTCACCGTTGCCGCGCATGGAACTGCGTCGACTCCAGCTGCGAGCACCGTCCGGCTTCGCGAGCGACGCCTTCACCGGTGTGACGGCAGCCGACCTCCGCCACCTGGCGGGCGAGCAGGAGGCCGCCGCGCACCTTTACGCCGCCGACATCGCCGCGCGCCCGGACGACGTGTCCGCGTGGATCGGTCTCGGCCTCGCCGATCCGTCGTCGCGGGCCCTGCTGCGCGTACCCGCCGTGGTCATGGCGGTGCACGCCGAGATCCTCCACCGGACCGGTGAGTTCCCCGACCCACGCGTGCTCGCCACGTGGGTCGGGAGGTGATCGCTCAGCCCGTCGGCAGTGCTTCCAGGTCGCAGTCCGCTCGGGTGCTGCTGGCGGCCGCGACGGTCGCCGGATGGTCCTTGCCGAGCGCGCGGCGGAACCTGCTGATCACGTCGATCTGAAGCGACTCGGCGTCCGCGGTGCGGCCCAGTCCGCGCAGGTCCAGGACGATGTTGGCGAGACACGCCAGCGTCGAGGGGTGGTCTTCGCCCAGCACCCGCTGGGAGCGTTCGAGCACCCTCTGGTTGAGCGCGTAGGACCTCTCGAAGTCGCCGGACGCCGCGTGGTCACTCGCCCTGTTCGTGGCGCAGACGAGCGTGAACGGGTGGTCGTAGCCCAGCGCGTCCTGCATCGTGACGAACGCGTCCTCGTTGAGCTCGGCGGCCCTTTCGAGCTCTCCCATGAGCCTCAGGGTCACCGCGAGGTTCGTCTTGGCCGCCAGCACGTAGGGGTGGTTCTCGCCGAGCGTCTCCGCGTACGCCGCGAGCACCTGCTCGCCCAGTGCCCTCGACTCGGTCAGCGCACCCGCCTGCCGCAGGTCCACCGCGAGGTTCAGCGACGCGGCCAGCGAACCGGGGTAGTTGTCGCCGTACCGCTTCGCGTACCTGAGCACCGCTTCCTCCGAGAGGCGCAGCGCTCCCGCGTGGTCACCCGCCTTGCGCCGGGCGACAGCGAGGTTCTTGATGGCCCGCAAGGTGTCCGGGTGGTCGTCGCCGAAGAGCCTGCGGTGTTTCGCCACCGCGGTCTCGAGCATGTCCCTGGCCTGGACGTACTCACCGCACTCACGGATGTCCAGGCAGAGGTTGTTGAGCATCGAGAGCGTGAACCGGTGCTCGTCTCCGAGGATGCGGGCACGGTGCTCCCAGGTCGCCTGGTCGATGTCACGGGCCTCGGCGAACCGCCCGACGAGGCGCAGCGCGATCCCGAGGTTGTCCGCCGCGGCGAGGGAAAGCCCGTCCTCCTCGCCGTAGACCGCCTTCGCGGTGCGGTACGCGCCATCGCTGAGCTGCCACGCCTTGGTGAACTCACCGAGCGCGCGCACGTCCTGAGCGACCATGTTGGCGAGCACCAGGGTGTTCTCGGACTCCTCACCGAGGTTCTCCCGCGCCACCGCATAGGCGCGCTCGTCGACCGCGAGCGCTTCGGTGTAGCGACCGAGCGCGCGCAGGCAGACGCCGACCTGCTTCGCCGTGGACAGCGTGTCCGGCTTCTCCTCACCGAACCGCTCGCTCCAGTAGGCGAGCAGTTCGCGTCCGTAGTCCAGACCGCTCTGGTCGTCGCCCCACGCCGCCAGGAAGACAGCGCTGTGCAACGCGGTGCGCCGGACCCACGGGTCGTCGCACTCCTGCATCTTCGACGCGCGCACGTGCGGCAGGAGTTCGATGTACTTGGGCCAGTTGTTCTGGGTGGCCGGGCCGCGGGGGTCGTCCGTGGCGAGCAGCACGTGGGCGGCGTGGCGCATCTGCGCGCGTTCCTGCGGTGTCATGCGGTCGAACAACGCACCCTGCACCAGCCTGTGCAGCAGGATCGTGCCCTTGCTCTGGTCGATCTGCGCCAGGCTGTACTTGTTGATCTGCCGCATCGCCTTGCCGAGCAGCAACGGGTCGCGCAGCGCCTCGCCGAGCTCGTCCGGCACCGGGATTCCCTGCAGCTCGATGAAGAGGCTGCGGCTGATCGGCTCGGGAGCGAAGAACGCGCACACCTGCAGCAGCTGCAGGGCCGCCGGGTTCTCCTCGCTCAGCCGGTCGAACGACACGTTCCACGCGGCGGCGACGGGGACGTGGTAGTCGACGGGCAATCCGGCTTCGAGCAGTTCCGCGCGTTTGCGCGCGAAGAGCGACAGGTACTCGCCGGCATTCATGCCGGTCTCCCGGAGCCAGGACGCCGCCTGTTCGATCGCGAGGGGCAGGTCTCCGAGCACATCGGCGACCTGTTCCGCGTCGGAGTCGGTCAAACCCTGGTTGCGCCGCTGCAGGAGCTGTTTGCTCTCGGCTCGGCTGAAGAGGTCGACCTCGACCGTCTGCGCGACGCTGGACCAATGCGTGTTCCGTGAAGTCACCAGGATGTGTCCCGATCCACCGGTGGGGAAAAAAGGTCGGACGTCCTCGGGTTTGTCCGCGTTGTCGAACACCAGCAACCAGCGCCGATAGGGATGTCCGCGACGCAATGATTCCCGTACCGCGGCAATGACGGAGTTGACCGCGCCGGTGTTCGGGATTCCGAGCTGTGCGGCCAGCTCCACGAAAACCGAGCGGATGTGCGTCGGGTCTTCCGAGGGAATCCACCAGACGACGTCGTAGTCGTCCGCGTGCAGATACGCGTACTCGACCGCGACCTGCGACTTGCCGATGCCGCCGAGCCCGTACAGCGCTTCGGGGAGCACCGCGGTCGGGTTCGCGTCACCCGAGGTCAAGCGGGTGTTGAGGGCCGCCAGCATGGCGGTTCGCCCGGTGAAGTTGAAGTTGCGCGGAGGGACGGACCACGCGCGTGGAGCGTCACCTTGCTGACTCAGGATCGTGGACGAGGCCTCATCTCGTACCGTCACTGTCCCTCCTGGGTCAGCTGCATTGATCGTCGATATTTGTGAGGGAGATTCCTCTTCGGCGGGAGCAGACACGCGCGCGATTGAATCAGCGGACTCGGTCTCCGGTTCTACCCGGTCGGCCGTGAGATCCGTGATCATCGCCCTGATACGGTTAGACCGTTTGACGTAGGGCCCGCTCATCGCACGAAAGATCACCTGTTGCAGGCGCAGATGGGGGAGACTTTCCGGGGTCGCCTCCGAAATGGCGGAGTCCGGGTCGTCGAGCGCTTCCTTGATGCCGCGCGCCGCTTCGGCTTTGGGTCCCAGAAAGTCGGCGACGGTGCGCAGAACGCGGGCCGTGTCGGCTCGCGAGCAGGTGGAGAGCAATTCCTGACGCAATCCCTCGCGGAACTCGTAGGTGCCGGGAGAAGAAGTGCTCTCGTCGCGTTCGACGAGGCCGCCGAGCAGCACCTCGGCCAGGTGCGAGAGCTTCGTGCCGGGCAGCACGGTCTGGCGCACCGCGCTCATCACCGGCAGCTTCAGCGGGACCGGGGTGGCGGCGAGCAGGCCCGCGAGGGCGAACGCCGGCGGGGAGGCGATGGTGCGGAAGCGGCTCACCCGGTCGGCGGGGCTCAGGTGTGGCAACGGGTCGACCTCGAAGGTGCTCTCCTTGGCACTCGGGTCGGCGAACAACGTGGTGAGGCGGACGGCGGGGCCGTCGCCGGTGACCAGCCGGGTCCAGTGGCCGAGCCAGTCCGGGCGCAGTTCCAGCACGGGCACGGGCACCGCGGTGTCCGGTGGTCGTTCGTCGGAGGGGTCGGCGAGGCGGTAGCGGATGCGGGCGTTCGGCGCGCCCGCGTCGGGCATCCGCAGCTGCACCCTCGTCGTCACGAGGCCGGTCCAGCTCCACAGTTCGTGCGGGAGCAGGTGCATCACGGACACGTGGATCGACCGGCCCCAGTAGCCGATGACGCGGTCGGCCGCGCCGGTGTGCCACGCCCTGCCGACCCCGTCCGTCACCACGAGCACCAGGCGGCCGCCGGACGGGTCGAGCAGCTCCGCCGGGCCGCGGGACGGGCCGTCCGGCGCGCCGACGCGCACCAGCAGGTCGCCGGCGCTCTCCTGGTCGAAGTCGACGAAGTAGAGCCGGACGGTCCGGAAAGCGCCCTCAGTTTCCAGCACCGCGCGGAAGTCCGCGATCTCGCGCTGCCAGATCTCCAGCGACGCCGTGTCCACGACGAGCGCGATCTCGAACGGCCGGGTGAGCGCGGGGAGGAAGGCGGGCAGCCACACGCCGGTCTCGGCGACGCGGACCGCGGTGGTCTCCTCGTCGAACTCCACCTCGTGGTCCGAGGGCACGAGCCGTGCCAGCGGTCGCAGCGCCCGGGAGATCGCGCGGGTGTGGGGCAGGTTCTCGGTGACCGTTCGTGCGGCGCCCGGTTCGTGCTGTGGTCGCGTGCCAGGAGCGAACCGAGGCGGAACATCGTCCTTTGTGGACCGTGTGGCTCCGGTGGGAACGTGCGGAGACGTGGTGGACCGGAGAGCCGGTGGAACGTCCTCGGGAGGCGGAAGTGCCATCGGCAGAACTACGTGCTGCCGTGCCGGCGTGGCCGGCACGGCCGCCGGTCCCGCCACTTCCCTGCTCGCGTTCCACATCTGGCTCGCGAGCCACAGGGCGTCCGCCAGCTCCCTCGCGGTGAGGTCGCGCTCCGCCGCGCTCATTCGAACCCCGTCGTGGAAAGCCGGTGCCACAGGGCGTCGCGCAGGCGTTCCCACGCGACCCGGTCCGCGGTGAGCCCGCTCGACGACGCGAGCTGGATGGTGTTCAGCAGCTGGTCGATCGCGAGTCCGCCCTCGGACTCGCTGCGGCGCAGGAACTTCCGGATCAGCTCGGCGGAACCGCCCGACGCGTCGCGGAAGTGCGCCGCCACCATGCTCGCGAGCTGTTCCTCGTTCGGCGGCTGCATCTCCAGCTGCAGCGTCCTGCGCAGGAACGCCGGGGGGAACTCGCGTTCCCGGTTGCTGGTGAACACGATGAACGGGAAGGCGCGGCACACCACCCGTCCCTCGGTGATCTCCGCGCTGCCACCGGGATCCGCGGTGTGCACGACGACCTTCGGCGTCCGGCGTGCGACGCGGGCGAGCTCGCGGATCAGGAACTCCCCGTCCTCCAGCACCGCGAGCAGGTCGTGCGGCAGCGAGAGGTCGGCCTTGTCCACCTCGTCCACCACCAGGACCCGCGGCAGCTCGTACGGCAGCAGCGCCGTGCCCAGCGGTCCCAGGTGGATGAAGTCGCCGATGTCGGTCGGCTCGTCGAGCACACCGCTCGCCCTGGCGCTGGAAGCGTGCACACGGCCGATCGCGTCGTACTCGTAGAGGCCGTCCTGCCGGAGCTTGGTGCTCGACGTCACCGGCCACGTCAGGACCGGTCCCAGCGAGAGCTCCCTGGCCACCCGGAACGCGAGCGACGTCTTGCCGGTCCCGGGGCCGCCGGTGACGAGCAACGGCCTGCGCAGCAGCAGGGCGGCGTTGACCATGTCGATCTCGTGCCGGTCCGCCGGGTAGGACGTGTCGGCGCCGGGCGCGCCGATCCGCCGGGTGTTCTCGTTCTCCCCGCCGGCCGGCAGGGGCAGCGCGGGACCGCCCCGGAACACCCGCCACGGCGGCGGTTCCGGCAGGTCGGTCCGCAGGTCCACCTCGGCGCCCGGTTGCCCGGTGCCGGTGTAGATGTGCCAGTCGTCGGTCCGCGTCAAGGCGCGACCACCTCCTGCGGCAGGGGTTCCACCTGCCGGGCCGGGTCGTCCCACAGGACGCTGATGTGGCTGCCGGGGTGCACGTCGCAGTCGTCGGCGTACTGGGCCTGGCCGCGCAGCTTCTTCACGTTCTCCAGCAGCTTGCCGAGCCCGCCGTCCGCCAGCAGGTCGTCGACGGCGGTGCGGAACGCCTTGCCGGCGCAGTCCTCCCGGTGCCAGACCAGCACGGGCACACCCGTCTTGAGCGCGATCGCCACCTCCATCCTGCCGACGCTGTCGCGGGCGGACGGCGGGTCGGCGAGCACGAGCAGCACGACGTTCTCGGCGAGTGCGAGCTTCGCACCGAGTTTCTGCAGGTGTCTGGGGCCGTCGAGCTGGCTGCGGTGCACCGCGTCGTCGATGGGACTGTCCCCTGCCTGGAGGTGGTTCTGCAGGTTTGTCCATCGCCGCTTCCACCGGCGGTGTTTCGTCTTCTCCCTGCTCCGTTCCAGTGATCTCAGGGACACCAGGTAGTCGACCCCGATCGGTGTAGCCACCTCGTCGGAGAACGAGATCCACTGGTCGACGGGCAGGTTGAGCAGGTCTTTCGGCAGGATCATCTCGATCGAGACGCTGCTCGCGTTCTCCGCCCAGCCCTCGATCCGGCCGACCAGCTCGCCCACCCGCGCCTGCAGCTCGGCGAGGCTGCCGGTGTAGTCGCGGCCGCGCTGCGGGGCCCACGTCGCCGAGTTCACCTGCCACCACTCGGAGAGCAGGTAGCGGCCGGGTTCGACGCCGTGCGGCTGCAGCCGCAGCACCAGGGACGCCTCGGCGGGCGCGACCGTCTCCGTGGTCTCCACCGAGATCGACCCGCGCAACGCGAGCAGGTCCGCGTGCAGGCCCATGGCGCGCGCCTGGTCCTCGGAGAACTGCCAGAGGCGCTGGGAGAGCACGTCTCCCGCGTGCAACGCGAGGTGTTCGAGCAACGCGAGCGCGGGCGGGACGCCGTCGGGGCGCGCGTTCATCCGCTCCAGCCTGTTCAGCACGTCGACGGTGTCGTGCCGGCCGGGCGGCAGGGGCGCGGCCTGGCTTCCCGCCGCGACCCGGTAGCACTCGGCGAGCTGCGGGAAGTCGGTGTCGCGCAACAGATCGGTGATCGTGCGGCGGTCCTCGTCGCCGAAGAGCTCCAGCGTCGCCATGTCCTCGACGAGGCGGCTGATCTGCCGCAGCTCCTGGGCTTCGGGCTGCAACTGCCGGAGGGCCTGCAGCAACGTGCGCACCGCACCCGGCCTGCGTCCGCAGGCGAGCACGATCGCGAAGACGTGCAGCCGGGCGTCGTCGAACTCGGCGACCCGCAGCCGCGGTTCGAGCGCGCTGTTGACGAGTTGGAGGCACAACCTCCGGCCCTCGATCCGCCCCATCAGCGGCATCCTGGCGATCAGCTCGGCCAGGACGCCGAGCGACTCACCGCCGCCGGCCACGGCCCCGTCGTCGATCTCCGCCGGTGCCACCGGGGCCGGCGCGGGCGCGGCGGCGGCGTGCATCGACTCGGCGGACAGCCGGATCCACGCCGACGTCCTGGTCTCCTTGACCGCGACCTCGATCTCCCGGTACGCGAGCGGCTCGGCCGCCGGGTCGTGCCACAGCACTTCCTCGTAGAACGCCTTCGACACGATCACCGCGAGCACCGCGGACGAGCCGGCCAGCGCGGACTTGAGGGGGTCGGCCTCCAGCAACCGGAACGTGAGGTTCACGCAGTCGCCGACCGCTCCCTTGGCGTTGAACGTGACCTCACCGAAGTGCAGCGCGATCCGCAGCCGGATGCGCGCCTCCTGGGTGACCGTCGCGTTGTAGCGCAGCAGGTTCGCGATCAGCCGGCGGAGCAGGAACTCGGACAGCACCTGCTTGGGCACCTCGGGGGTGAACAGGAACATCGCGCCGTCGCCGCGGTCCTCCTGGTGCCAGGAGTGCTCCTCGATGTTGCTTTCGCGCAGCGCGGCGTGCAGCGCGTCGTAGAGTCCGCCGTGGGCGACGAGCTTGTGGTGGTTGGTCCGGCTGGGGTCGCTGAACTTCTCCACGTCGACAGCCAGCACGGCCCGCGGCTCGGCGCGTGGTGTCTGTTCCACGGGTTCTCCCTACCGGCATGGGCGAGGGTCCATTATCCGGAGTTGATCTGAATGTGGGTGCATTCCGGCCTGATTTAGATCAATCGGGGCAGTCAGGGGCGTGCGGTTGCCGGAATCATGAGAAGCATGATGATCGACCGGTCTTTCTGGGGGATGCTCGACGAGGCCGATCGCACAGCGTTGCGGAACACCGCGACTCGTGTCGAATTTGCATCCGGTTCGGTGATCTGCCATCAGGGAGACCAGTCGCGCAACGTGCTCGTGGTGTCGCGGGGCAGGGTCCGGGTGAGCCGCTTCACCGTCACCGGCGAGGAGACGGTGCTCGCCGTCCGCGGCCCCGGCGAGATCATCGGCGAGCTCTCCGCCGTGGACGGCCGCCGTCGTTCCGCCACGCTGACCGCGGTGGACGACGTCAGTGGCCTGGTGATTTCCCCTCGTGCGCTGAAGTCGCTGTGCCACGTGCGACCCGGCATCACGTGGGCGATCCTGCGCGTCGTGGCGTCCCGCCAGCGGGCGATGGTCGGCCAGCAGGACCTCCGCACCGGCCCGTCGCTGCACCGCGTGGGCGCGATGCTGCTCGACCTCGCGCACCGGGAGGCGGACGACCTGATCGCGACCGTGCCGCTCTCCCAGCGCGAGCTGGCCGGAATTGCGGGTATTTCCCGCGAAACGCTCGCCCGCACGTTGAAAGTTCTGCGCGAAGGCGGAATCATCCTCACCCGCCGCAACGGCATAGAAATTCTTCGTGAGGAAGAATTGCGCACGCTCTGCGGGATCTGACGCTGTGTGGCATCTGACGCAGACATCCGCGGCCTCTGACGATTTCCTGGATGCTCAGTTCGCCGAGCCCGCAGGAGCCGTCATGAAGCGCCGTTCACTGCCCGACCCCGACTCGCGCACTCAGGTCCTGCGGGCGCGTCGCAAGCACACGGAGCAGGTGGTGCTCGCCGTCGTCTTCACCGTCGTCGAACTGTGGGCGATCGTGGCGGTCATCGTGCTGCTGGAGGCCCGTGGAGTGCTGGCCGTCGCCGTGGCCGTGGTGCTGTCGGCGTCGCTGATCGCCCTCTGGGACACCTGGCGCACGCTGCTGATGTTCGGCAGGGCGTTGCGTTCCTGGCTGCCGGACGATCTCCCCGCCGCGGACGCCGAACCGCCACGACGACCGTCGAACCTGGTGCGGCTGTAGATGCCCGGCGTGGCCCCGGCGGGGGGCGGGGCCACGCCACCCCCAGTGACGTGGCCCCGCCTCACCGCCGCTGGTCCAGGGCCGGCCGTGCCGTCCTGGCGCACCGTTGACTGAGGTGAACCGCGAGTCGGGCAGATCCACATCAGTTGAGGCGGGGGCAAGTTAAGCCTGAACCACCCCTGGTCGTCAACAGGCGTGAATGCGGTATCGTCTCGATTCACACCAGTCAAAACGTGAGGTGGGCTGGATGACCGAGCGCGAGAAGCCCGAGCCGCACACCCTGGCCGCACGGCTGGAGTACCTGTTCCGCTCGATCCGGGCGTCCGGGCAGCGCGAGTACAGCAACGAGGACGTCGCCGAGGCGATCACCCGCGACCAGGGCGTGACGATCTCCGCGTCCTACCTCTGGTACCTGCGCACCGGTCAGCGCGACAACCCCACGCTCAAGCACCTCACCGCGCTGGCGACGTTCTTCGGCGTGCCGGCCGCGTACTTCTTCGACGACGCCGTGCGCGAGCAGGTGGAGGGCGAGATCGCGCTCGTCACCGCGTTGAAGGACAACGGCGTACGCGAGGTCGCGATGCGGGCGGCCGGGTTGTCGGACCGCAGCCTCGACACGATCACCGAGGTCATCAACCGCGTGCGCGAGCTGGAAGGCCTGCCGCCGAAAGAGTCCTGAACTCGCGGGCGAGGGCGGTCAGCCCGGCGACGTCGAGGGCGGGCAGGGAGGCCGGGCCCGCCTCGACGGGTTCCTCCCTGGCCTTCGCCGCGAGTGCGGCCACCAGCGCCGCCGCCTCACCTCGCTGGTCGGCGATCCGGGTGTCCCAGTAGGCCCGCAACGCCAGCCGCCCGTCGAGGATCTCGATGACGCACCGGTACAGGCGCAGGTCGATCGGCACCCGGACGTCCGGCGGCATGAGCGCGACACCGGGCATGACGTCGTAGCAGGCCCGCCACAACGGCCGGAGAACCCGGTACGTGCGGTACTGCTCGATCTGAGGGCCCCACCGGTACGCGGTCAGGCCCACGAGGAACAGCACCAGGACGATGCCGCCCGTCGAGGTGGACACCGGCCCCTCGGACCAGGGCGGCGGGACGTCCAGGCGGGCCGCCAGGGCGTACGCGGCCTTGTGCGCCGCGTAGACGAACCCGACCAGGCTGGCCATCGACCACAGGCGCAGGGCGAACCTCATCGGGCCCTCCGCGGCGCTGCCCGCGAGGTGGCGGGTGAGCCGGAAGACGTCCACCAGGACGTACGCCATGTAACCGAGGTACACGAGCAGGTACTCGGTGACGAACGGCGCCTTGGCGTACGCCCCGACGAAGTCCTCCGCGTCGTCACCGGGCGCCGCCAGCAGGAACAGCACGATCATCGCGGCGAGGGAGGCGCACGCCGTCACGGCGCGCACGACGGTCCCGCGCACCGACCGGCCCCCGGAGTGCGCCACGAACACGTGCAGCCAGAAGAGGCTGACCACGATGAGGCCGTGCTGGACCAGCCGGACCAGGCTCGCCCCCTCGGCCAGCCACGGAATCCGCAGGTAGAGCGGCGGGAGCCCGACCGTGAACCCCAGCGCCAGGAAGAACAGCGCGAGGCAGAGGGCCGCGTTGCCGAAGCTCCTCGACGGCCGCCGCAGCAGCACGACGACGCGGTAGGCGGTGCTCGCCCACAACAGCACCACGACCAGGATGTGGAAGGCCCTAAGCACTGAGCACCTCACGCAGCCGGGCCAGCGCGGCGTCCTCTTCGACGTCCGGCTCCACGGTGCCCACGACCTCGAACCCGGCCCGCATCAGCACGAGCGTGGCGAACAGCTCGGCCTCCTGCTCGTGCTCGTTGTCGTAGCTGTCACGGCACAGCAGCTGCCGCACCACCTTCGGGTCGAGGTTCGGTGCGAGCAGGCGCGCGGTGAGGTCGTCCAGCTCGGCGACCCCGGCGTGCTCGAACACCATGTGCCCGATCTCGTGCAGGACGATGTGCGCGCGATGCGCCTCGCCCACGGACTCGTCGTAGAAGATGTAGTCCGCCTTCTTCGCGGCCACCCACAGCCCGGACGGGTTGGAGGTGCGCGAAGTCAGCGCGAGCAGGTGAAGGGGCCTGCCGCGCTGCTCCGCCAGCCGTTCGCACAGGGCCGTGACGTCGAGCGGTGTGCCGATGCGCAGTCGCCGGATCTCTTCCTCACAGCGCTTCCGCACCCGCGCCAAGTCCACGGCCCGATTCTAATGGGCCCTTCCCGGGTGGAATCAGGGCGTGAGGATCGCCCTGCCCCGCACCCGTCCGCCGTCCAGGTCGTCGATCGCGTCCTGGAACCGGTCCAGCGGGTACTTCTGGGTGTGCAGCGTCACCTTGCCCTGCGCCGCCAGCACCATCAGCTCGCACAGGTCGTTGTAGGAGCCGACGAGGTTGCCGATCAGGTTGATCTCGGTGGAGATGATGTCGATCGTCGGCACGTCGATGTTCTCGCCGTAGCCGACGACGTGGTAGTCACCCGCCCTGCACAGCATCGCCACGCCGTCGCGGGTCGCGCCGCCCTCGCCCACGAAGTCGATCACGGTCTCGGCGCCGTTCCCACCGGTGAGGTCGAGGACCGCCGCGACGTGCGAGCCGTCCGCGACGACGCCGTGGTCCGCGCCGATCGTCTCGGCGAGCTTCACCGCGTCCGGGTTGCGGTCCACGACGACGATCTCCGCCGCGGTCAGCGCTTTGAGCACCTGCACGCCGATGTGCCCGAGGCCGCCCGCGCCGATCACCACGCACCGGTCCCCCGGCCGCAGCCTGCGTGCCGCCTTGACCGCCGCGTGGTACGCCGTGAGACCCGCGTCGGCCAGCGCGGCCACGTCGGAGGGTTCCAGCGCGTCGTCGATCTTCACGACCGACCGCGCCGACGTCCTCAGGTACTCCGCGTAGCCGCCGGCGGTGTCGATGCCGGGGAACTGCGAGGCGGTGCAGTGCACGTCGTCGTCGCCGCTGCGGCAGGCCCGGCACAGGCCGCACGTGATCAGCGGGTGCACGATCACTGCGGTGGAGGCCATGCGGAACGACCGGGTGGTGGCCGTCGTCGGCGAACCGGGAGCGGGCAAGACCGCGCTGGCCACCCTCGCCCTGCGCACCGTCCGTCCCCGCGAACGCCTGCTCAACGCCCGTCCGCCGGCCCCCGACGACGTCGGCTCGTGGCTGCGGCTGTGGACCCCGGAACTCGGCAAGACCGACACCTGCGTCGTCGTCTCGGACGTGGACGCGCTGCCCGCGTGGGCGGCCTCGTCGCTGGCCGTTCGGACGTGATCGACGTGCAGCACCTGCCCGCCGAGGTGTTCACCAGCGTCGGCCACCGGCTGAGCAGGCTGCAGGCCCTGGAACGCGACGAGATCGTGCGCTGCCTGACCGCGCCGGGCGCGACGATCGCGCAGGCGTCCGCCGAGCTCGGCATCGGGCGGGCGACGATCTACCGCAAGATGGCGCAGTACGGCATCAAGGCCGACCAGCTGCGGGGCTGGTGACGGCGTTGGCGATGCGCAAGGTCATCAGCTGTTGGGCGTCGTTGCGAGCCGTCGGCGTGAACGAGTACGCGATGCGCCGCTGCTGGTCCCGCGTCGAGAACAGGCCCGCGTTGTACCCGTACTGCTCCCCCGTCTTCCCCCAGACCGTGACGCCGTTGATGGTGAACGTCTGCAGTCCCGTGCTGTAGGCGGCGGGCCGACCGTCCACCATGGACACGTTCGGGCGCGTGAACAGCTTCTCCTGCAAGGCAGGCGGCAGCAGGTCGCCGTCGAACAGCGCCTCAGCGAACCGGGTGAGGTCACCGGTCGTGGAGATGATGTCGCCCTCGCCGTAGGACTTCGACGTGTTGAAGTCGGAGACGTCGACCAGGCCCTGACCGGGCACGTCCAGGTACCCGTGGACGTGGGCCCCGCGGATGCTCGTCTCGTTGCGGCCGGGCACATAGGTCTTGGTGAGCCCGAGGGGCCGTGCGATGCGCTTGTCGACCTCGTGGCCGTAGCCGTGGCCGGTGACCTTTTCGATGATCATCGCAGCGAGCACGTAGTTGATGCCCCGGTACTCCTGTTGCGTGCCGGGGGTGAACTTCGGCTCGGTGGCGGGGATCATCTTCAGGCGCTGGTCCGGCGCGTACCGGTCGTAGCGGTGTTCGAGGACCTTCTCCGGCGTGCTCAGGTCGGAGAAGCCGACCTCGAACGGGATTCCGCTGGTGTGGTCGAGCAACTGGCCGACCTCCACCTCGTCCAGCGTCGGCGGCAGGTCCGGGAGGTGGTGCCGGACAGGCGTTTCCAGGCCGATCTTCTGCTCGGCGGCGAGTTGCAGCACGACCGTCGCCACGAACACCTTGGTGACGCTGCCGATCCGGAACCTGTCGTCCGGCCGGACCGGGCGCTGCGTCCGCCGGTCCGCGACGCCTTCGGTGCCGTACCAGCACCCCGCCGAACCCGACACGCGCAGCTGCGCGGACGTCGCCGCCGGGTTGTCCAGGTCGGCGATGGCCGCGCGCAGCAGTTCCGGCTGCAGCGGAGGTAAGGGCGAGAGCGCGACCATGGCCGCGATCAGAAGTGATTTCATGATCACCACGGTGCCGTGGTGATCAGGCCGCGACCATGGCGCTGGCCCCCGCGCTCGCGGTAGGGCCAGCACCAAGTCGTTCTGCCGCTACCGAACCGCGCGAACGCCGTTGGAGAAGAACGCCAGCCGGACCTCGCGGTCCATCGCGCGCTCCGGGTGGTCCATCAGCCCGAACGCCAGACCGTCGGCGCTGGTGATGCCCGCGATGTCCTCGAACGACCCGTCCGGGTTGAAGCCCTTCTCGTACCGCAGTGCGACGCGGTACCCCTCGGTCTCGCTGCCCGGGTCGAACCGGCCCTCGCCGTGCGCGCACGGGAAGGACAGGGTCTGACCGCCCAGGCCGGTGAGCCACGGGCTGTCGTTGTCGCCGTCGACGACGTGCCGCTGGTTCTCCTCGTTGCGGAACGTCCCGGCGCTGTTGACCTTCAGGCCGACCTTGCCGAAGCAGCCTCCGCGCACGGCGATCTGGAAACCGTTGCAGATGCCGATCAGCGGACGCGTGCGGCAGGCCTCGAACTGGTCCGCCAGGTGGCTGCGCAGCAACGCCGCCGCCACCGCGCCACCGCCGAGGTGGTCGCCGAACGAGAACCCTCCCGGAATGCAGAGGATGTCGGCGTCGTCGAGCCGTTCGGTGCCCGCCAGCAGGTCGGCCGCGAACCGCATCCGCGGCTCGGCGCCCACCTCGGCGAACGCTCGGACGGTCTCCTCCTGGCAGTTGGTGCCGGGCAGGTACAGGACGTTGACGGTCGGCTTCATGCGATCCTCGCCGTGAACGAGTTGAGCCAGCCGTCGCGCGCGGCCGGAGCGAACAGGTCGATGCCGTCGAGCACGATTCCGGTGCCTTCCAGCGTGCCTTCGAGGACACCGAGGACGACGGGGCTGAGCTCGGCGGGCAGGGCGGCGACGTCGTGGGGGGCGACCTCGACGACAGCGCCGACGCGGTGCTCGGCGAAGAGCGACTCGGTGGTCGCGGACTCCAGCTTGACGCCGATACCGCTGGCCAGCACGCCCTGGGCGAGCGTGGCCGCGACGCCACCGGCACCGATGCGGGCACCGCTGCGCAGCAGGTTCCTGCTCGCGGTGAGCGCGCTCAGGTAGCTGTCCACATCGGACAGTGCCAGGTCGTCGAGCGCACCGGCCGGCAGGCTGAGCTTGCGCGCCGCGACCGTGCCGACCGGCGAGCTCGTGGCCAGACCGACGCGGACCAGCACGTTGCCCGGCGTGGTCCACTGCTCGCGCAGCAGGGCGTCGGTGTGCGGCACCTTGCCCAGTGCGCTCAGGAACACCGCGGGCGGCACGCTGACGAGGCCCTCGTCGGTGTGCACCGAACCCGCGGACGAGTCCTTGCCCGAGATCAGCGGCACGCCGAAGTGGCGGACCAGCACGGCGAGCTCGTCGACCATGCCGACCAGCCACTCACGCCAGTGCGGCGACAGGTGCGGGGTGTAGAAGTTGTCGCACATGCAGACGTCGTTCACCGCGACGCCGGCGAGCACCTGGCCAGCGAGCACCGAGCAGAACATCTGGCGCGTCGCGGCGACCGGGTCGGCCTCGAACATCCACGGGTTGAACGCGGTGTTCACGACGGCGGCGGCGGGCGAACCTGCGACCGGCGTGCCCGCCCAGTAGGCCGTGCGGACCGAGTGCTCGGTGCCGTAGTGCGGGCCGTACCAGGTGTTGCCCTGGACCGTGGAGTCGTACTGCGAGTCGGCGAAGTGCTGCGAGGCGACCTCCGCGTCGGCGACGACCTCCTCCAGCAGCCCGGCGAGCTGCGTGGGCGCCAGCTCGGGCCACTCGGGCACACCCGTCGGGCGCGGCGGCGGGCCGACCTCCTGGCGTTCGACCTCGATGTCGAGCAGGTCGTACGCCACGTCGAAGCCGAGTTCGCCCTGGTGGGCGGGCACGACGTCCGGGGCGCCCGCGATCAGCGCCTCCTCGGTCAGGTCCGGGGCGTGGAACACGTGGTAGCGACCCGTGTCCGCGAACCGGCCGATGACCGTCGAGCGCACCATGTGGCGGTCGAGGATCTTCTTCGCCCGCTCCTGGTGCTCCGGCGGCACGGCGAGCAGCATGCGTTCCTGCGACTCGGACAGCAGGATCCGCCACATCGGCAGCGCCGCCGTCTTCAACGGCACCAGCGCGGTGTTGATCCACACGCCGCACGCCTCGCCGATCTCGCCGACGGCGCTGTTCAGGCCCGCGCCACCGACGTCGGTGAGCGCGCTCATGCAACCCGCTTCGCGCAGTTCGATCAGCGCCTTGCGGAACTTGACCTGCTCCAGCGGCGCGCCGATCTGCACGGCGGCCGTGTCCATGACGGCACCGGCGGAGCTCGCGGACGCGCCGTGGATGCCCTCGTTACCGGTCAGGCCACCGATCAGCACCACGAAGTCACCGGGCCGCGGCGTGCCGCGCTGCGCCGCCGACACGGGCAGCAGGCCGATGCTGCCGCCGAGCGCGAACGGCTTGGCGCGGTACGCGGGGTGGAACGTCATGCGCGACGACATCATCGGCACGCCGAAGGTGTTGCCGTACTCCTTGATCGCCCGGATCGTCTCGCCGGCGAGCCTGCGCGCGTCCGGCCGGCCCTTGATGGGCGCGGGCGCCTCGGGCTCACCGATGGCCGTGTACTCGAAGCTGCCGATCGGGTCGGCGGAGAGCCCGGTGCCCAGGATGTCTCGCAACACGCCGCCGAGCTTGGTCAGCTGGCCGAAGTAGCCGGAGATCGCCGACGGCCCGTTGTGCGTCTCGGCCTTGATGGCGATCGCGTGACCGTCGTAGAAGTCCCAGACGCCGGCGTTGTCGTGGAACATGCTCAGCACGTTCGGGTTGTCGACGTCCTTGGCGGCCTGGACGAGCCGGCCGAGCAGGCTGCCGAGCGACTTCCACGTGGTGTGCGCGCAGTGGTCGCTCCACCGGGCGTCGAGCGCCTCCAGCAGGACGTCCGTGACGAACTCGTCCCCGAGCGCGTTCTGCACGTGCTGCACGTGCTTCATCTGCGCGAGCGACAGGTTGCGCCCACCCGCCGTGCCGAGCTCGGCGAGCGCCGCGTCGTCGAGCCCACGAAGGTCGTACTGCACGGCCGACTCGTAGTGGCCCTGCGGCACGAGGGTGTCGTAGTGCGGTTCCTCGTCGTGCAGCTCTTCGATGGTCGCGTTGAACCGCGTGGAGACCACCAGGTCCCGCAGCCGCGGCGACGCGGACCTGTAGCTGGTGGCGACCTTGCCGGCCTTGGCCTCGACGCCGAGCAGCCCGCACACCGTGATGATCGAGTCGCTCTCGTTGTCGACCACACCGCGCTTGTAGGCGACCTGAACGGCGCCCGCGTCCAGCGGCTGGTCCAGAAAGACCTCGACGTCGAGCTGGTCACCGAGCACGGCGGCCACCTCGGCGAGCGCGGCGGCGCCGGGCGAGGTCTCGAACTCGACGTAGTAGTCGCGCCACACCTCGAGGTCGTCGAGCTCCCACGATCGGCCGAGCTCACGGATGTCGGGCTCCGCTACCCCCGCGGAGCGAACCGAGAACTTGTGGATCAACAATCCTCCTGGAGCTGAACGGTCGGGGGCAATTGTCCCCGGTAGCGACCGCGCTCGTGGAAGCACCCAGGCAACCGGGCGAGGCCGCACTGCGACACATGCAGCACCCTAGGCGTTGAGCCCTCTCCAACCCGAATCGGCGGATGGCGACGAGCGTCACTCACCGTTCTGGGGAACCACGTGGAGCAGCAGGACCTGTCCTGGGCCGACGCCCTTGCCGGCCAGGAGCCCTTCCTGAGCGAGATCTTCGCGCTCGCGAGTGGACGGTTCTGGCCCAGCCGACGGGCTGGGAGGTCGAGTCCCTGGTCGACGCCCTGTCCCGGGGCACGGAGGCCGTCGGGATCCTGCGGCACGACTACGCCTCACCGTGCTTCAGCCACGTCGTGAACGGCACGCCCGTTTCAACCCCAGCTGGCCCGACCCGCACCCCGGCGACGGCCTGGACCCGCTGCTGCCGCTGATGCGAGAGGCCGGGTTCGACACCGACCCGGTCGACTACGACTCCGAGGACTGGGACACGCGCCACGCCGAGCCCATCGCCCGCTCACTGCGGCTGGCCGGCTGATCACCGGCGTCCTGCCCGCGCTCGGCCAGCTCACGGCGGCGCTGCCCAGCACCCACTTCGAAAGCCGGTTCAGCCACACCCAGCCTCCCGCGGTGGACAACGCCGTCCCCAAAGCCGCTGAACTCGTCGCGGAGCTCGCGCTGGAGGACACCCCCGGCCCAGCTCCTGGTCCCGGACCAGCTTCCCCTCGGGCGCGATCGGTGGCCGTCCACTCGCCACAAACCAGACTGCGTCACAAGCACATTGGGGGAACGAGATGACGAGTGATCCGGGCGAACTGCTCGACGAACTGGCCGGTCTGCGCAAACGCACCCGGGACGACCGGCACGGGTACTGGGTTCCCGTTGCTGCTCATGGGAATCCTGTCTCTGCTCTCGCTGCCGCTCTCCCAGGCCGATCCCCACCCGACCGACCACCTCGTCGACGGCGGGCCGGGCCCGTGGATCAGCCCGCTGGCACACCTCAGGCTGAAGACAGAGGTCGTGCACCCGCTCGCGCTGTCGCTCTACTGCCTCGGCGCGCTGCTCGTGGCCGTGCTGGCCACGGTGTGGTGGTACCGCCGGCGCGCCCGGCGCGTCGGCGTGGAGACCCCGACCGGCTCGTACGTCCGGGTCGCGCTGCTCGGTCTGGTCGCGGTGCTGTTCGGGATTCCGCTGAGCACGAGCGTGATCCTCAAGTACACCTTGTTCTACCCCTTGCCCCACGTTGCCGCCATCGTCATGGCTGTGCTCCTCGGCCTGGCCGTGCTCGCGTTCCGCGCTCGGCGGATGCGGCCGCTGTTCGTCCCCGCCGGCCTGCTGCTGGCGTCGGTCGCCTTGTCGCTGCTGCAGTTGCCCGACGTCGGCATCGACCTCGGGATGGGCGGCGGCGCCCAGTTCATGGCGATCGCGGCCGGCCTGCTGACGCTGGCGTGGATCGAGCGCAGCGTGTTGTGCTCGGTGATCGCGGTGGTGTTCACGGCCGGTGCGTTGATCGTCAACAATTCATCCATGGACAACGACGCTCTGGGCGGCGCCATGGGCGTCCTGCTGCTCGCGGCCGTCCTCGTGCTCGGCGGACTGGGCGCACTCGCGACGAGCAGGACCTCGTCGTGACGGAGCACCCGACGGCGGCGCTTGACGACGTCGTCCACCAGCGGCACAGACTGGGGATCCTCACCATCGCGGGCGAGGTGAAACGGGTGGAGTTCGCCTACCTGAAGTCCACCCTCAACCTCACCGCCGGCAACCTCTCGCGGCACATCGCGGTGCTGGAGGAGGCCGGTCTGCCGGTGATCGAGAAGGGCTACGAGGGCAAGCGGCCCAAGACCTGGGTCAGCGTCACGGCCGCGGGACGCAAGGCGCTGGCCGCCGAGATGGCCGCCTTGCGCGCACTGCTGGACCGCCACGGCAAAGCGTGACCTGCCCGTTTCCTGCTGCCGGCCACCTCGCTGCCCAGCCGCGCGCCGGTCGTCGTCGTCAGGCCGGAACGCGATCTTCGACACGATCTTCGATGTTTAGGCGTTGCGATGCTGGACGTGGCGGCCAGCCGGTGTACGGTAGTGGCATCTGTCATGGTTCCGAAGTACCGTTCGCCCGTGATCGCAGGTCACGGGCGTTTTGCTGTTCAGCGTCTCCGGCCATGACGGATCACACGGCCCCGCACAGTGCGGGCGCCAAATTCATGCTTGGAGTGCACCATGGCCACCGGAACCGTCAAGTGGTTCAACGCTGAAAAGGGCTTCGGCTTCATCGAGCAGGACGGTGGCGGCGCTGACGTCTTCGCCCACTACTCGAACATCGCCGCTCAGGGCTTCCGTGAGCTCCAGGAGGGCCAGAAGGTCTCCTTCGACATCACGCAGGGCCAGAAGGGCCCGCAGGCGGAGAACATCGTCCCCGCCTAGTCCCGCCCTGCCGCCCGCGGCACGAAGGACCTACAGAGCCCGGCCGGATGGTCCATCCGGCCGGGCTTTGTCCTGTCCGGACGTCCGCTCGTGCGCCCCGGCTGCAAGCGCGGCCAGCTGGTCCGCGTACTCGATGCGTGCGACCCAGTCCGCCGGCCAGGCGGCCAGGCCGTGCGCAGCCCCCACGAACGCCCCGGCCAGCGCGGCGATCGAGTCGGAGTCACCGCTGGTCCGAGCCGCCCGCACCAGGCAACGGACCGGGTCGTCGGCGTGCCGGACCGCGCAGTACAGGCCGGTGGCCAGCGCCTCCTCGGCAATCCAGCCCTCGCCGGTGGCAAGGCACGCGTCCAGGCCGTCGTCAGGCCGGGCAAGAGCAGCCACCAGCCGTTCGAGCACCACGGCACACTCGTCCCAGCCGCGGGCGATGAAGTCAGCGGGAGTGGTCGCGCCCGGCATCTGCCACAGCGATCCCAGCCACTCCTCCAGGTAGACCGAGCGCCGTTCACCACAGCGCGCGAGCAGCGCGGCGGGCACGTCGGCCAGTTCGAAGCCGTCGACCAGCAGCCGCGTCGCGCAGGCGGTGAGCTCGGACGCGGCCAGGGCCGTGGGATGGCCGTGGGTCATCGCAGCCTGCAGTTGCGACACCCCGGCAAGCACGTCGAGGTCGAGCCCGGGCACCAGCCCCACCGGAGTCACGCGCATGTTCGCGCCACATCCCTTGGACCCAGCGATGGTCGCCTCCACCCACGGCGCGCCCTCCGCCAGTCCCCCGCACGCGCGCAGACACGTCATCCCAGGCGCGCGGTTGTTCTCCGGGCTGTGCGCCCAGGCCACGAACCGCTCCCGCAACCGCGGCTCGAGCACGTCAGCGGTGTACCGGTCGACACCGTGCAGCGCCCACGCGACCGCGAGCGCCATCTGCGTGTCATCGGTGACCAGCGCAGGATCGCCCACCAGGTCATCCGGCCCGGCAGGACCGAACTCCCGATCGATCTCCCCCACGGTCAGGAACTCCGTCGGCCGGCCGAGCGCGTCCCCGAAAGCCAGCCCGTACAACGATCCCGCGATTCGATCCACAACCCGACCCTAACCACCACCGGGTCCGTCGAGGCTGGTGAGGCTGTCCACCAGGTATGCCAGGGCCTCCGGGTCGTCGACGACCTCCGGCAGCACGTCGGGCGTCGCCCGTCTCAGCTGCACCCAGCCGACGTAGGCGGAGTAGGCGACAACGGCCTGCTGCCGGGCGCGTTCCGGAGGCAGTCCGAGTTCCGCGTAGGCCTCGGCCAGGAACGCGACCCTGCGTTCGGTGACCCGCCGCAGGATCGGCGCGACCACCGGGTCGTCGGCATGCGCCACCAGCGCGGGTTCCAGTCCGCTCGCCGGATCCTCGGTGATCGCGATCCGGAAGAGCCGGCGCAGCTTGTCCCGCGGGTCGGCGATGGCCGCCACCCGAGCGATCACCGCGATGGTGCCCTGCTGCTCCCACCAATCCAGAGCGTCGCGCAGCAGCGCCGTCCGATCGGTGAAGTGCCAGTAGAAGCTGCCTCGCGTCACGCCGAGCCGCTGGGCGAGCGGCACCACGGCCACTGCGCTCACACCGCCCTCGGCCAGGGCGACGAGTGCCGCGGTGAGCCAGTCCTGCTTCGACAGCCGAGCCACGTCCGTACAGTACTGTACGGTCAACCGTGCAGGGGTGTACGGAACGATGGAGGCGCACGATGATGGTGTTGGGTTCGGTCACGGCCACGGTGTTGACGCTGGTCGGCGCCCTGCACGTGGTGTGGATGTTCTCGCCGTGGCCTCTGCGCACCCCCGAGGAGTTCGCCAGCCGAGTGGTGGGCGTTCCGGTGGAGAAGCTGCCGACGGGGCCGGCGACAGGTGCGGTCGCGGTACTGCTCGCGTTGGCCGCGTACCTCGTCGCGGGCCGCGCAGGCGTGGTGCCGGTGCCGGGCCCCAGCTGGCTGGCGGTCGTGGGGACGGCCTGCGTGGCCGCGGTGTTCCTCCTGCGCGGCGCGGGTGGCCTGGTGGTGTCGTCGCGGCAGGACACCGAGTTCGCCCGGCTCGACCAGCGGATCTACTCGCCGCTGTGCCTCGTGCTGGCGGCATGCTGCGCAACGGTCGCCGCGCTGGGGTGACCTCGTTCCCCACAGACCAAGGTCACCGCAGAACGTCGGCTGGGACGAGCCCAGCCGACGTTCTACGAGAGGGTCCTGACCTCTAACTGACAGAGGCACCGGGCTCAGGCAGCACGCCGAAGCCGGCCGGACAGGCCCCGCGCCGGATCGAGCTCGCCCGGTTGGTCGCGAACGCGTCGAAGACCGGGTAGTGGCCGCCGGCAGCCATCTGCGAGAACGGCGAACGGAAGCTGAAGCCGTCGTAGAGGCACCACGGCACCGTGTCGTGGCTCCACGCCGAGCTGATCCTGTTGTTGAGCGAGAACTGGCGGAGATCACCCGCACCGGTGTTGAAGCACGCGTGCTGTCCCGCGTAGTTGTGCAGGTCGAAGACGCCGACGCGCCAGCCGCTGCACCGGTTCGGCACGTGGGCGCTGGCGGACGGGGCGACCACGACCGACACGACCACGGCGGCGGCCGCGGCGAGCAACGCCGCTGCTTTCCTCGCGAGCATGCTGTTCTCCCCCTTCTGTGGATTTCCGACGTACGGGGAATGCTAGGAGGAACGACTCAGCGGACTCTCCATCAATTCTCCACCGGCAAGCTGGCCCCTCTATTGGTGAGCCGAGCCAGCTGACCAGCGACAACGCCCTGACCAGCCGCGTTGCGTTGACACGACCGGCAAGTCCGCAAGCTTCCGATGACATGCCGCCGTCCGAGCGAATGGGCTGAAAATCCGCGGACGACGCGGTTTCATGGGAACCGGGGTGTTCACCATGGGGAAATCCACGAGAACGTTCGGCGCGGCACTGCGCGCCCAGCGGGCCCTGCTCGGCCTGACCCAGCGCGAGGTCGCCGACCGGGCACGGGTCAGCGTGCGCGCGCTGCGCTACATCGAGAACGGGTCGGCGCCGCGCTCGGACCTGTTGCACCGGCTGGCGTCGACCGTAGGTCTCGACTCGGCGGTCTTCACCCGCACACCGTCGGCGCGCATCAGGATCCTCGGCCCGCTGGAGGTCGAGGGCGTGCCGGTGCCGCTGATGCAACGCCGTCTGCTCGGGCTGCTCGCGATGCACCCGAACCAGATCGTGGCGCGCGAGGAGATCATCGACGTGCTGTGGCCGGAGTCGCCACCGCATTCGCACATCCACCTGGTGCACAACTACGTCGCGCGCCTGCGGACGTTCAGCACGGTGGAACGGGCGCACGGCGGCTACCGCCTCGTCGCCGACAGCGACGGGCTGGATCTGGTGCGCTTCAACGAACTCCTGCTGCGCTCGGACCTCGCCGGGCTGAGCGAGGCGGTCAGGTTGTGGCGCGGCTCGGTGCTCGCCGACCTGCCCGCCGAGGTGCGGCTGCACCCCAGCGCGATCGCGTTGCACCAGCGCCGGATCGCCGCCGTGCTGGCACACACCGATCTGGTGCTGCGCACCCCGGGCGAGCCGTTCTCGCCATCGTTGATCACGCTGGCGCACGACGAGCCGTTGCACGAGGGCCTGCAGGCACGGCTGATGCTGGCGCTGGCCAGGACCGGACAGCAGGCGTCGGCGCTGCGCTTGTTCGAGCGAGTCCGCGACCGGCTCGCGGCCGAGCTCGGCGTCGAGCCCCGACGCGACCTGCGGGACGCCCATCTGAGAGTCCTGCGGCAGGAAGTGTGATGCCTTACCCGAAGGGCGTAATGACTTTGCAGCGCATCGCTTAGAGCAACTCCAAGCAGTAGAACGAACAGCGGAGCATGCTCGATGCGCCCAAGGTGAAGGGATCCAGTGCCAGAACAACCTGACCGCTCACCGGTCCTCGGACACCGCGGCCACACGCTGAGCCCGCAACTCAGCGAGGCCGACGCGCAGTTCCGGGAGTGGATGCACGAAAACCTGGATCGCGCCGCGACGCACTTCAACCTCACCATCATCGGGGAACCCTCGCTCGGCTGGCTGGACCGATCGATCAGCGCGCCTGTGCGACGAATCGACGAGCAGATGTGGCTACGGGTGGTGTCCGAGGACAGGCAGTGGATCGCAGGTGAGTTCTGGACCGGAAATCTCGAAGCGAACGCCTTCACAGCCCTGTCCAAGCCGCGCGTCGTCGACGTCTTCGAGTGGGAACACGGACGACACCAACGCGCCGAGCTGATGACATTGGTGCCTGGCTCACCTTGCTCCCGCACCGACGCCCTGCGCCACACGGCCGACCTCCCAGACGAGTGGTGGGCCGAACTGCGCAGAACGAGCAAGTTGATCGCGGCGATGCCGACCGACCGCGTCAACGCCGACCAGGCCTTGGTCACCGGCCGGATGCAGCAGCAGTTCGGGAACTCGGTGAACCCCGTTGTGCGCGAATGGGAAACGGTGCACGGTGACCTGCACTGGGCGAACCTGATGGGCCCGCAGTTCGGTCTGCTGGACTGGGAATCGTGGGGTCGCGGTCCAGTTGGAACGGACGCGGCCACCTTGCTCAGCTACAGCCTTCTCGTGCCGCAGACCGCTGAGCGAGTGCGCGACACGTTCGCTGACGTGCTGGCGACCGACGCCGGACTGCTCGCCCAGTTCTACGTGGCCGCCCGTCTGCTGCACCGCGTCGACAGAGGCGATCACCCGGATCTCGCCGCGCCGCTCAGAAGGCACGTCGACGGCTTGTGACGACGTGACTCCCTGAGTGGGAATCACAGATGGCCCGGACATCGGGGCGTTGCCGGCCCAACCAGTCCTGGCTGTATCGGACCGGAAACGGCGCTGCCTGCGAGCCGGCGCGACAGGCCGCGCGCCATGCGGTCGGCCACAGGGCGCTCGCATGGCTACTGCTTTGCTCACCTGACAAACGCCCCAGCCAACGCGTTTCGCACCGATCCGACTTGACCGCTCACGGCTGGGCGGCTCGTACCGGATCGGCATGCTGCGGTTGCAACGAGCAGCATCTGGCCGGGATCACGAAGGCGAAAACCCAGAACCAGCCGACGAATACCGCGCTCTGCGACCGCACGTCCGGCCGTAACGACCTGACTTGCCGCACAGCGTGGACAGCGCGCTGCTTGCCGATGTCTCCGAGGTGTGAGCCGTCCTGTCACGATCCAGGTGTGCGTCTCTCCAAACGACCTGCCCCGGATTCTCGTAGTGGAAGCCAAAGCCCTACAGGGCCACCAGGCCGCGGCGCTCGCCGGACTTCGCCACGATTACCAGATCGGTGTTCGCCAGACGGTATTCGACACAGCGGCGTTCGCTGGCGGCCTCGACGTCGATGCCAACACGATGTCGCTTAGCACGCCGGTGCGGGAGATGCTCCTGCATCTAGCCGACGAGCCGCGCGGCATCTTCGGAGAGCTGACCACGCTGCCCTTTGGCTAGACCCGCGGATCACCCGAAGGCACCGAGACGGCCCTGAGGCCGCCGGACCGTCTCGGACGAGGGTGACACAGGGAACGAGTTTCTGCGACACGCTCTTAAGCATTTTTGGCATTCAATGGGCCGCGACGAGAACTTCGACATCACGGGTGCGCGTCGAGCACCCAAGAATTAGCGAAAACGAGCTTCAAAACCGCAAAATTATGCTGCGATATGATCACGTAGCGACCTTACCACTGCCATCAGCTGGACAACCCTGTCAACAATGCGATGCTGTTCTTCTACAGGAGGCACGGGAATGGGCTGTCGTTCCATAGCCTTCTTGTTAGCTTCCCGGAAGGTCACCGACGGCGCGGCCGCATCTATCTCTGGCGCCCAGTATCGTAGCCAAAAATAGACGAACTCGGACACGAGTCCGCGACGAGGCACAAACGACTTGAAACCCTGATTTGTGGATGCCGGCTGTTCGAGAATCGCGACATAGCCGATAGGTGCCCGGCTTGAGAAGAGTACCGACCCGGCGGGTAGCGGTTGCGCTGAGCACGACTTGAGGCCGGCCTCGGTCAGGAATCGCCTGCTAGCCGGCGCGTACATAGAGGCGTTTCCGCCCAGATCAGCAGGCGTGAACCAAGGCAGGCCGAGCGATGGATCATAAGTGAAGCAACCATCTTGCCCTGAGCGTGGCGTACCTCCACCGACAACATTTCCCGCTACGCCCAAAGTGGTCCAAGCCCACGAGTCCGGTATGGGAAAAGGAGGATCTTTAAGGAGGTTGAACGCTGCGCCAGCCAGCTCTTTCTTTTTTGATGACTCCGCGAATTCCGCAACCAAGGCATGCCCGTCGAAATCCGAGCTACGCTGGGGCACCAGCTGGCCGGATACAGCCAATCCGAATATGGTTCGTTCGACCTCATCCACGTCCTCGGATGTTCGGATCAGCTTGTCTGCGTGGTCTAGGAGCAACTTCTCCCGTCGACGCACGAGGGCATTGCACGCAGCAACAGTCGTAGCGCGACGGCGGGCCGCAAGCTCATCTTTTTCAACCTCAAAACTGTCGATCAGCGAAAGAATGGCCTCAACTCTCTCAACTATTCGCACCTGCTCACTTCGACTTGGCAGAGCCAATGGGAACTGCCCAAGACTGGTACCATTGATATTGGACTGGCTGATTGCATCCGTCTTCACGCGATTCGCCCATTCTCGCCCTGCTGACGAACCCAGCCACAGGTTGACGAAGTCTGGCTCTACGTCGGGGTGAAGACGAACACGAATCAGGTAAGATGCAAACGTAAAGGGACCGCCACCATGGAATACCGCCGACTTTCCAACCAGGGCGGCGCTATTGGTTCGGTTAAACAGAATGTCGCCATGCTCGAGCATCAAGTGCTTCAAGTCCGGCGTCAGAGGAAGGTACTTGAGTTTGTCAAACTCAAGGCGCTGCTTCTGAATATTCCCCATCCGAAGAACCGGCACTTCTCCGGAATCGGATGTCTTGAGAGACGTGCCATATCGAATGTCCGTTGAAATGCACCCAAGCATCGTGGGAGCCCACGTTTCGGGTACGCTGACGCCAATCTGAGGCCGCTCTACACCCTTGAGCTTCTTGGCGGGCTTTTCATCTTCAAGGGCATGGACAACAGATGACAGGTATTCAGCTGCGTCTTCTGCGTCATCGCATTCTGGTACGAGTCGGCCAGAAACGGCGAGATCGAGCACGGCGCGGCGAATCTGCGGAATCTGCCCGGGAATCATGAGCAATTCGCTCAGACTATCGCAAAGCGATGAGATGTCCTTGATAATCATTCCGCATCCAAAGCTTCACGAAGAAGGTTCGTCAGAGTGTGCACAATACGATCGACCTCTGATTGCTTGGCACGGTAAGCCTCGAGCAGTTCAGCAGGGTCGCGCTGTTCATCACTCTTTCGCCTGGGGTTCTTGACATCAAGGTTGAAGTTCGCGCCCGCTATATCTTCAACTGGAACGCGCCACGCAACTTCATTTTCCACTCGATCGTGCCACCAAGCACGCTCGGCGTCAAAATCTTCTACCCGGATGGGGTAGGTCTTGTTGTAGGCCTTAGCTCCAACAGGAAGCCGATGTTCGTAGTACCAAATCTCCTTTGTGGGCTCACCTTTCTCAAAAAACAGCATATTGGTCGCGATCGGCGTGTACGGAGCGAAAACGCTTCCAGGAAGACGAACGATTGTGTGAAGGTTACATTCGCTCAGCAGCTTCTCCTTGATCCGGGAAGTGGCCTGCTCTCCGTAAAGCGTGCCGTCAGGTAGAACTATTCCGGCACGCCCGCCTTGCTTAAGAAGTCGCATGATGAGAACGAGGAAAAGATCTGCAGTTTCACGCGTGCGCAAGTCCTGAGGGAAGTTTTGCTCGACACCCGGTTCTTCTACACCCCCGAAGGGCGGGTTCGTGACAACCACATCGACTCGATCCGATGGTCCATAATCTCGGAGCGGCCTAGTGAGGGTGTTGGCGCGTCGGATGCCTGTGGGTGCATCGATCCCGTGGAGGATCATGTTGGTCAGGCAGAGCAGGTGCGGCAACTGCTTCTTCTCTGTGCCTCGCAACGAAGATTGCAGTACAGCTTCATCATCACCGGTCTTCACCTGCTTGCGCAAGTGATCAATGGTGTTGGCCAGAAAGCCGCCGGTCCCGCATGCAGGGTCCAGCACGACTTCCCCAAGCTTGGGGTTCACCATCTCGACGATGAACTGCGTCAGTGCTCGCGGCGTGTAGTACTCACCAGCGTTGCCTGCGCTCTGCAGATCCTTGAGAAGCTTTTCGTAAAGATCATTGAACTGATGGCGGTCCTTCCGAACCGTGAAGTCAATTGAGTTGATCTTGTTGATGACCTGACGCAGCAGTGTTCCGCTCTTCATGTAGTTGTACGAATCCTCAAACGCTTCGCGAACGATCAGCGCGCGAGGATTGACTCCGCCAGGAAGCTTACGAAGAGCCGGGAACAGGCGGTTGTTGACGAAGTCGTTCAGGTCATCGCCAGTACGTCCCTCTTCCTCGCCGGCCCAAGCTCGCCATCGATACTCCGCCGGCACAGCTGGCTGGTACCCATCGGTCATCAGCTCCAGTTCTCGCTCAGTGTCGTCGAGGATCTTAAGGAAGATCATCCAGACGAGTTGGCTGAGACGTTGCGCGTCACCGTCCACGCCCTGGTCCTGCCGCATGATGTCCTGGATGGACTTGATCAGAGTGGACGAAATCACTGTGTCTCCTGGTATAGCTGCTGCCCAAGGTCGTGCACGGCCTTGAGGTAGGTCTCGCGGGTTCCGAAAGACCGAATGAGCTCCATAGGCCCGCCCATCGAGCGGAACGGCTCTACCCGCAAGACGCCGATGTCCTCAATCGACCGCACGCCAGATTCGACGTACTTGTCGATCAACGCTTCCAGCACGGAACGCATCTGGCCTGTGTACTTATTGAGGTAACCGCTCGCGCGAATCGTGTCTGCTCGCTGCCGACGCTCGACTGGCTGACGTTCGTATGCAACGTCAAGTGCCATGTCGAACGGATCAAGCTCCAGCCCCAGCTGCTCCACGAGATCTTCCAGCGGAATACCAGCGTCCAGCAGCTCGTCCAGCAAGGAAGATCGTTGTTCCGCGGTCAACCAGGCACTCACGAAGACGTCCACAGTGGGGTACCGATCTAGCAGGTTTTTGCGAACGAACTCCTTGAGGCTTGACGTCAGCGGTTTCCCATCGGTTCCGAGCATCTGGACCTGTTCGCCGATGATCGTGACCTGCTGGCCGCTGACCACGATTCGCTTGCGACGAACCTTGCGTGCTCCTGGCAGCTCGACCCACTGTTCCAGTTCGTACTCGGTGGCGTCTTCGGTCTCATCGATGTCATCCAGCTCTTCGACGGCGTGGCTCATGCCGCCGTCGGGCTGCAACTCGTAGACCACGACCGGGTCGCCGTCGAACTCTGCATCAGCGAACAGCCTGGTGGCGTTCTTGAAATCCATGATGACGAAGAACCACTTGTCGTAGTCCGTCCGCACGCGGGTGCCACGACCGATCATCTGTTTGAAGTCGGTCATGCTTTCGATCCTGCTGTTCATCACAATGAGCTTGCAGGTCTGAGCGTCGACCCCCGTGGCGAGGAGCTTCGAGGTCGTCGCGATAACCGGGTAGGGAATTTCCGGGTCGATGAAGTTGTCGATCTCCCGCTTGCCCTGTTGGTCGTCGCCGGTGATCTGCATGACGTAACGAGAGTCCTTGCGGACTTCATCAGCGTTCAAGTTCGCCAGAATTCGCCGCATGCGATTCGCATGTGGGATGTCCTCACAGAAGACGATGGTCTTCGCGAACCTGTCGGTGCTCTTCAGGTACTCGGTGATCCGCTCTGCAACACGCTTGTCGCGCTCAGGAAAAATGATCGTGTTGTCGATTTCTTCGTCAGTGTAGTGCCGGTCGGGAATCAGGGTTCCAGAATCGTCGACCTGCCCCTCTTCAGGACGCCAGCCAAAAGTATCGACGTCCAGCGCCATGCGGATGACCTTGTAAGGAGCCAGGAACCCGTCGTCGATGCCCTGCTTCAGCGAGTAGGTGTACAGCGGGTCACCGAAGTAATCGATGTTGCTGACGGTCGCCGTCTCTTTTGGTGTTGCTGTCAGCCCGAGCTGGGTCGCCGAGCCGAAGTATTCAAGGATGCCCCGCCAGGCGCTATCCTGTCTAGCACTGCCTCGGTGACACTCATCAACGATCACCAGATCAAAGAAGTCGGGCGAGAACTGCTTGTAAACATTGTCCACTTCCTCAGAACCACTGACAGCTTGATAGAGCGACAGATAGAGTTCGAAGCTCTTGTCAACTGCCTTGCTCCCGGCGTCGTCCGCATCATCTGGATTTGCAACCCTTGTGATGGTGCCGCGTGAGGCGCTCAGCTTCGCCATGCGCCCGTTGAACATGGCGAAGTCGTTCATCATCGTCTGATCGATCAAAATGTTTCGATCAGCAAGAAACAACACCCGCGCTTGGGACTTCCTGGGGTTGATGGCCTTGAAACACTCCATGAAACGCCAGATGATTTGAGCGGCGGTGTAGGTCTTGCCCGTGCCGGTTGCCATTACAAGCAGCAGCCGCTTCTGCCCCTTTGCGATTGCTTCCATCGCCCGGTTGACTGCTATGCGCTGGTAGTAACGTGGCCTGCGTCCGGACCCATCGTCGTAGAACCGGCTCGCGATGACCGGCTCGTCAGCGTCTACGATGCCTTTCCACTGCTTATAGATGTCATAGAGCTCCGCGCGTGACGGAAACGCTTCAAGGGGTATCTCGACCTCGACCTCTGGTCGTACGCCGGTCCGGTCATGCCACACGAACGAGTCCCCGTTGCTGGTGAAGACTGAGGGCACATCGAGCTGCTCGGCGTACTCAATGGCTTGCTGCATGCCAGCGCCCGGCTCGTGGTTGTTGTCCTTGGCCTCGACCAGGGCAATTGGCAGGTTAGGACGCCACTCCAGGAGGTAGTCCACCTTCTTGGGCTTCTTCCGCACCCCCTTGTTGCCAACCACCTGGATGCGTCCAGCCGAGAAGTAGTAGTACTCCTCACGG
Organism: Lentzea kristufekii; assembly: GCF_033949925.1. Taxonomy (NCBI): domain Bacteria; kingdom Bacillati; phylum Actinomycetota; class Actinomycetes; order Pseudonocardiales; family Pseudonocardiaceae; genus Lentzea; species Lentzea kristufekii. The sequence continues at coordinate 164,609 of NZ_JAXAVV010000002.1, read as the reverse complement.
AGCGAGGTCAGTGGCCAGCCAGCGGTACTCAGGGCAGGCGTGATGAACCGAGTGCGAATCTCTGTCTCGGTCAACTGGGCCTTGTCCGGATCGCTCACGCGGTGATTCTACGGACCATGACCGACAGCCACGGGCAGGGCGCGCACGCGGCCGCCACACGAGCCAGGCTGTCCCGGTTTCCTCCACTGACGTGCAAGACGAGCAGCACCGGCGCCACAGGTTCAGTCCGGGTGAGTCGCACAGAGCAGTTCCTGTAGGCCCTTCTGTTCGCTGCCGTCCGGGCCGCCGGTCGACTCAAAGCCTGGCGGCAGCATGGCAAGGGCGCGTGAAACACCACGTCGTGGAGAGCACGCACGGGTCTCAGCTCGCCGTCGAGCAGGCCTGCTACAGGCTTTGGTTCGCCGATCAGCTCAACGACGGCTATGCGCTACTGCATCACGACGCCGCGCTCACGGCCTTCACCGCCATCAACGCCCACGGAGACCGACCACCAACGGTGGCGGACGTCCTGGAGGCCTTGCGGCGAGTGAAGATCGACGGTGCCACGGGCACGATCTCTTTTGACCACGCGGGAAAGCCCATCGGCAAGCCGATTCCGGTGCTCGAGTTCCCGCAGCGGTCACCCGATCGGATCCCCTACGTCACGGGCGGACCGAGGTGACCACTCAGCTGAGTCTTCATCCGGTTCTGGTCAGGCCGTCACCGCGCTGTTGAAGCTGTACACCGCGGCTGCGGAGGTGGGGAGGACCCGCGGCACCGGACCACGCAGGCCTACACGCTTCCACTCGCCGAGCCAGACCCGTTCGAGTACCGGAACGCCGGGACATGGGAGGTGCAGCGTCCAGCGGATGACGAGGCTACGGAGCGCAGGCGCGTGCGGCGAAGGTGGGGCAGGCGGTACAGCGGCAGTCGCCAGGGTGCTGGCCGGCGTGTTCGCATGGGACGGTGGCCTCGGAGAGGAGTTGGAATGCCGCCCCGCCTGCTCTCTCGGAGGTGTTCGCGATCCGGCATCAAGCGAGGGGAGCCTTCCCGGACTGAACTGAGGTCCAGGAAGGCTCCCCTGCGGTGAGTCAGGAGACGGTCAGGAGCACTTGCGACCGTCGTTCACGCACTTCACGATCTTCGCCATCGTCTGGTCGGAGTTGACGTTGGCGTAGTCGTTGTGGTCGGAGAACGGGTTGTGGTTCTCCTCCGGGAACGCGTCGAGCTGGTACTGGCCCTTCTGCTGGATGTCGCGGGAGATGTTGTAGGAGATGCTGATCCGCAGCTGCGGGATGGCCTTGAAGCCCTGCGGGCACGCGCCGGTCTGCTTGTCGGCGAACCGGACGTGGTCGCGGTGGTTGGCGCTGTCGGCGTTCTTGCCGTCCCAGCAGCCCGCGAAGTCGTGCACCCGCATGACCTTGCTGCCGTTCGGGCAGATCACGTACTTGTCGGACAGGCGGTCCTCGAACCCGCTGCAGGTCCACGTGGCGCGGGCGTTGGCGGGGCCGCGGCTGGTCGGCTTGGCGTCACCGACGACCATCTTCAGGAACTTCGGCATGGCCGTGACCTTGCTGGTCGCGTTGCCGCGGTACTCGATCTTCACCTGGGCCGGCCGGACGATCTTGCCGTTGTTGCCGACGAGCTCCAGGTTCTTGCCGGTGGGAGCGGCCAGGGGCGGCGGGGCGACGGTCGTGGTGGTGGCACCGCCGTTGTTGTTGCCCCCGTTGTTGTTGCCGCCGTTGTTGTTCCCGTTGCCGTTGCCGTTGCCGTTGTTCCCGCCGTTGTTCTCGTTGCCGCCCTCGTCGCCCTCGTTGAGACCGCACTTCGCGAGGCGGTCGAGCCCCTGCGGCTTCTCGGCGTTGCGGCCGATCGCGATCGCGATCCGGTCGAGGGTCGCGACCCGCTTGTCCTTCAACGGCCCGAGGATCGCGTTGTCGATGAAGTTCGCCCCGCCCTGCCCCTTGGTGGTCACCAGGCGCTGGTTGGCTTCGGCGATCTGCTTGTCCAGCTGGTCGAGGTTGTTGTCCACCTCGTCCAGAGCCTGGTCCGGCACGCCCGGCAGCGCCTCGCGCGCCGACGGGCACTTGATCGTCGGCGTGGCGGCGTCCTGCTCGGCGCCGTTCTGCTCGGCCTGCTGGAGAACACCATCTGCGGCGAACTTGCGCGGCTTCGACGAGTGGTTGCCGTGGCCGGCGCCCCCGTGGCCCCACCGCAGGTCGCAGTCGGCGAGCGGCGTGAGGTTCGGCTTGCGCGCGGACCGGCTGAGGGCGTTCGCGATGCGTTCGAGGGTGGCGACCCGCTTGCTGCGCAGCGGGCCGAGAACGGTGTTGTTGACGAAGTTCGGGTCGCTGGGGTTCTGGGCTCGCGCCACCCGGTCGTTGGCTTCCTTGAGCTGCTGCGCGAGCTCTCGGAGGTTGCGGATGACCTCGTCGCGCACCCGCTGCGGAACGGCGGGCAGGCGCTGGGAGACACCTGGGCACGCGACCTCGCCCGGGCCGTTCTCCTTGATCTTGTCGGGGTTGGAGCCGACGTCCTGCGGGTTGGCCTTGGGGTTGATGCGCACGACCGGCCAGAAGTAGGACGAGCGGTCACCGTTGCGGCAGGTCGTCTCCGAGTCGACCAGGCTCTCGTCGGTCGACTCCGCACTGATCGACAGGTTGCCCACGAAGTCGTGGACGTGTTGGGCACCGTGCTTCAGACCCGGCTGGGCGACCGGGTTGTCGGCACTGAACTTGCCCTGCTCGTTCGTGCCGCAGTCGACCGTGAACACGCCACTGGCGCCGTTCTTGCCGACCTTCGGCTCGACGACGTTCTTGGCGACCCGCTCAATGGGCGCGAACGCACCGAGCGGTGCGGGCTCACCGTCCTTGGCGGCCAACGCCACCGTGGCGGTACCCGCAGCGACCACGGCCACCGCCGACAACGAAGCGATCAGGCGAAACTTCCGTCTGTCCGTCACGCGGTGCGTCATACGTACTCCTCGTTCAAGCGGCGCATGTACGGGAGTACGTATGACGAGGTTCATCGGCTCAACCGAATTGTTACCGGCGACCACGACCGTCAATGCCGGTGGTACGACTGGGCCGAACGGCGGCCTCGCGATCATCGGTCGCCACGGCGACCGGGCCAGGGCAGGACCAGTCAGATCGACGGGCGGGGCAGCTCCACGCCGAAGGCGAACTGGTCGTGCCACTTCACGCCGTCACCCGCGAAGCCGGTGCCGGTGGAGGTGGCCACGTACACGTCCCCCGCGCCACCCCGGGTGAACGTGACGACGTCCGCGCGGCCGTCACCGGTGAAGTCGGCGACACCGGGCACCTCGTCGCCGACCGCGAACCGCTCGTGCCACACCGCGGCGGCTCCGAAGGCGAACCTGGTCGACCGGGCCACGAGCACTTTGCCGCCGCTGAAGGTGACGGCGTCGGCCCGGCCGTCACCGTCCACGTCCCCCAGCGACGGCCGTCCAGGGAGGTTCGCGTGCCAGCGGACGCCGTCACCCGCGAACGACGAACCCGTGGACATCGCGGCGTACACCGCGCCACCCGTGAACGTGACGATGTCGTCGCGTCCGTCGCCGTTCACGTCACCGACCGCCGGGGTCTCCGCGCCGAGCGCGAAGCGGTCGTGCCACTTCTCGGAGGTTCCGGCGAACGACGAGCCGGTGGACAGCGCCACGTACACGTCACCACCGTCGCCGCGGGTGAACGTGACGATGTCGTCCCGGCCGTCGCCGTTGAAGTCACCCACGAGCGGGATCTCGTCGCCGGCCGCGAAGAACCCGTGCCACCGCCAGGCGTCCTGCACGAACCTGGAGCCGTCGGACAGCGACACGAAGACCTTCGCGCTCCGGCCTCGGGTGAACGTCGCGACGTCCGCCCTGCCGTCACCGTCGAAGTCACCGGTCAGCGGGATCTCGCCGCCGACCGCGAAGTTGTCGTGCCACTTCGCGGACGTGCCCACGAACCTGGAGCCGTCCGACCTCGCGACGAACACGTCGGCGGTGTCACCACGGGTGAACGTCGTGACGTCCGCCCTGCCGTCGCCGTCCACATCGGACGGCAGAGCCTGCTTCACGGTCGCCGACACCACGGCCGACGGCCCGCTCGCGTTGCCCGCCGCGTCCACGGCGACGACCCGGTAGTGCCACGTGGAGCCGACGGTGAGCGCGGCGTGCCGGAACGAGGTGGTGCGACTGGTGCCGAGCAGCGTCTGCGGGGTGATCGGCACGGACGCCGACCGCGAGCCGTACACCCGGTATCCGTCCACGCCGACGTCGTCGGTGCCCGGTTTCCAATCCAGGCCCAGAGAACGCGCCCGCGTGCCGGTGAACGCGACCTGGGGCGCGGTGGGGGCACTCGTGTCCGCGACCGGCTCGCCCAGCGACTCCACCGCATACCGGGCCGCCGTCCACGGGCCGCTCGGCCGCAGCGTCACGGTGAGCTGCGCCTTGTCCGTGGCGGGCAACGTGAACGAGTCCTCCAGCCAGCGCGAGGTGCTGTTGTGCAACGGCTGGTGCCAGGTGCCGGCGTGGGTTCCGTCCACCAGCACCTCCGCGCGCGCCGGCGCGGCCTGGTCGCTCGTGCGGCGCAGCACGACACCACGACTGCCCGGTGTGACGGCTATCCGGAACGACACGGGGCCCGTGCTCGTGTGGACGTCGTCGCGCACCGGCACGTCGTTGTCGTCGCCTTCGAACTGGGCGGTCAGCTCCGACTGGGTGCCACCCGTCCCGGTCCAGCCGTGAGCGGCCCGGCTCGCCGCGTCTCCGGCGTCGAGCACGTCGGTCCGCCTGCTCGACGGCTCCGGCCGCGTGTACAGGTACGCGGTCGACGCGTAGTCGGCGTCGAAGGTGTTGCTCGGACCGTGTTCGATGCCGAACCGCAGCGCGCTGGAGTAGCCGATCGCGTCGGCCAGCAGCAGCCGGTAGACGCTGTCGCACTCGCGCGGGCAGCCGGAGGTCTCCTTCTGGTGCAGGGTGTTGCCGTTGAGCGGCGCGCTGAACTCCTGGCGGTGGAAGTACCAGCCGCCCTCGTAGAAGTCCTCCGTGCCGGTGCCGTGCCAGGACGGTGAGGGCGAGGAGTCCACATGCACCCGTTCGTCACCCTCCAGGTACTCGCGGAGGTGCCCGGTGGATTCCAGGCCGCGCATCGTCTGCGTGACGCCGACGAGCTTGCCGCGTCCGCCCGCGTCGGCGATCGTCCAGTCCCGGCCGTCCTCGGTCCGGCCGGCGCGCGACTGGGTGGTGAAGTGGCCGGACGACTCGGTCCACGCCCGCGGTGCCGACGTCACCTCGGAGGTGACGGTCACGGCCGTTCCCGGGTTCACGAGCTCGACCAGCGCGGAGGACCGGTACGGCATGGGCCACCAGCTGGTGTGCCACGGCCCGTCCATCGCGAACATGAGCGACCGCACGGCGGCCTGTCCCAGTCCGCTGCCGAAGAACTCGCCGACCGGACTGTCCACAGTGGTCTTCCCGTCGAACGTGAGCCGCAGCCGCAGCGAGTTGTCGTACGCGGGCAACCTGAGCCGCAGGGCGTTGATGCTGCCCGGTCCGGTCAGCTGCGCGAGCGGCACCCGGCCGCCGGCCGGAACCCTCACCGTCCTGGTGGCGGTCGTGGAACCGGGCGCGGCCGGCTTCGGATCACGGGTGCCGGAGGCGCGCAACGTCGCCAGGACGTCCTCCGCGCGATCGGACCTGTCGAACGCGCGCACCCCGTCCGCCGAGGCGAAGTCGCGGTACGCCACGTGGTAGAAGTTCGGGTTGTGCTGCACGGTGATCCGCATGGATTCCCGATAGGGCATGGGAACCTTGACGTACACGCCACCAGAGCTCTGGTCGGCGTTCGCGACCAGGGGGTGCACGAACGGCGCGCCCTCCCTGCCGTCGACCAGTTCCTGCAACGGGCGCTGCACGACGGTGCGACCGTCGAGTTCGACGCGGATCCAGCCCGTGGCGCTCACGTCGCCCTCCCGGCCGCCGGCGCCCTGGGTGAACCAGATCGACGCGACCTCGCCGGGGCCACTGCGTTCGGCGAGCACGCATCCGGTGTCGTCCTTGCGCAGACAGGAGTACACACCGCTGAAGCCGTCGCCGGTGTTGCTGCCGTCGCGCCCGAAACTGGAGAACTGCCCGGTGCGCGCCGAGTTCAGCTGAGGAAGCCGGTCGAGCTCGCGGTAGGTGTCCCAGCCGACCGGCCCGTTGTCCGGTGCCGGTGCCGGTGCCGCCTGTGCGGCGGGGAGGGCGAGCGCACTCGCCGCGAGGATGATCGCGGCGAGTGCGGAGCCCCCGATGGAACGGGAGTTCATCGGATGCCTTTCAGGCGCCGGGAGGGCTGACGTAGCCGGAGACGGACCTGTTGGCGTTCGCCTTCGCGGTGCGCGGGTCGATCGTCGTCTGGTGCACGTACCTCGTGCCGGGACCGGAGTTGCCGTCGACCGTGGTGATGGTGCCGTTGCCGTTGACCGACACGACGACCGACACGTGCCCGCCTGTACCGCTGCCCGGTGCGCCGTAGATGACCCAGTCGCCCACCTGCGGGTTGCCGACCTGGCCTGCCGGACGCGGCTTCCACGTGCCCTGCTTCTGGCCCCAGCTGCCGAGAGAGGTCGCGACGTACTGACCGCGCGGCACGCCCTTGACGCCGGCCCGCTCCCACACCCAGGTCGCGAACATGGCGCACCAGGCGGTACCACCGCCGTTGCACGGCCCGTACTTGTTGCAGTTCGGCTCGGCGACACCGATCTCGCCCTTGGCGATGTTCACGATGGTGGTCCGCAGTCCGACGGCGCCACCGAGCACGAACGTCGCGATGTCGGCCTTCTTGTCGCCGTTGAAGTCACCGGTGCGAGGCATCTCGGTGCCGAGGGCGAACCGGTCGTGCCACTTCAGCGCGTCACCGACGAACGCGGTGCCGTTCGAGGTCGCGACGTAGACGTCCGACGCGCCACCACGGGTGAACGTCGCGAGGTCCGCCTTGCCGTCCCCGTTGAAGTCACCGACCTCGGGGATCTCCGTGCGGAAGGCGAAGTTCTCGTGCCACTTCCAGCCGTCCTGCACGAACTTGGTGCCGTCGGAGAACGAGACGAAGACGTCGCCCGCGTCGCCGCGGGTGAAGGTGACGATGTCGTCCTTGCCGTCACCGTTGAAGTCACCGGCGTCGACGATCTCGCCGTGGAGGCCGAAGCGGTCGTGCCACTTCACCGTTGTTCCGTTGAAACCGCTGCCGGTGGACAGCGCCACGAAGACGTCGCCCGCCTCGCCGCGGGTGAAGGTGACGATGTCGTCCTTGCCGTCACCGTTGAAGTCACCGGCCACCGGCACCTCTCCACCGACGGCGAACCAGTCGTGCCACTTGACCGACGTGCCGTCGAAGCCGCTGCCGGTGGACAGCGCCACGAAGACGTCGCCGGTGTTGCCCTGGGTGAAGGTGGCGATGTCGTCCTTGCCGTCCCCGTTGAAGTCGCCGACCAGTGGCGTCTCCGTGCCGAAGGCGAAGTCGTTGTGCCACTTCACACCCGTGCCGCCGAAGCCCTCGCCTGAGGACAGCGCGACGTACACGTCGGCCCGGTCGCCGCGGGTGAAGGTGACGACGTCGTCCTTGCCGTCACCGTTGAAGTCACCGGTGAGCGGGATCTCGTTGTCCACGCCGAAGAACTCGTGCCACCTCCAGCCGTCCTGGACGAACTTGCCCCCGTCGGAGAGCGACACGTAGACGTCGCCCATCGCGTCGTTCGCACTCGCGAGCGGGGCGGTGGTGACGGTCAGTGCCGTCAGCCCGCACACCGCGGCGGCGATGAGTTTCCTGTGGTGCATGGCTTTCCCCCTTGAATGTTTCAGAGAACAGCGGGCGCCGGGATCTCGGCGCCCGCCGCGAACCAGTCGTGCCACTTCACGCCGTCACCGGAGAATCCCCCGCCGGTGGAGGTCGCGACGTAGGCGTCGGCGGCGTTGCCTCGGGTGTAGGTGACGATGTCGTCCTTGCCATCGCCGTCGAAGTCACCGACCCCTGGCGTCTCGGTGCCGACAGCGAAGCGGTCGTGCCACTTCACGCCGTCACCGACGAACCGGGCGCCGTCCGACAGCGCGACGTACGCGTCACCGGCCGCGCCGCGCGTGAACGTGATGATGTCGGCCTTCTTGTCCCCGTTGAAGTCACCGACCAGTGGCACCTCACCGTCGAAGGCGAACCTGTCGTGCCACTTCACGGTCGTGCCCGAGAAACCGGTGCCGGTGGAGGTCGCCACGAACACGTCACCGGCGGAGCCGCGGGTGAACGTGGCGATGTCGTCCTTGCCGTCCCCGTTGAAGTCGCCCACGGCGGGGACCTCGCTGTGGGCGGCGAACCAGTCGTGCCACTTCACGGTCGTGCCCGAGAAACCGGAGCCGGTGGACAACGCCACGAACACGTCCGCCGCGGCACCCCGCGTGAAGGTCGCGATGTCGTCCTTGCCGTCCCCGTTGAAGTCACCGACGGCCGGGACCTCGTCGTTGTAGGCGAAGCTGTCGTGCCACTTGACGCTCGTGCCGGTGAAGCCGCTGCCCGTGGACAACGCCACGAAGACGTCCGCCGCACTGCCGCGGGTGAACGTGGCGATGTCGGCTTTGCCGTCGCCGTCGAAGTCACCGGTCAGCGGGATCTCGTTGTGGAAGGCGAAGTCGTTGTGCCACTTCGCCGCCGTGCCGGAGAAGCCGGTTCCGGTCGAAGAGGCGACGAACACGTCCGCGGCGGCGCCACGGGTGAAGGTGGCGATGTCCGCCCTGCCGTCACCGGTGAAGTCCGTGTCGCCGCCGCCGATGATCAGCTCCTGCGGCGCGGGAAGCGGGCCACCGCTGTCGAACCGGTAGAGGTTGTGGTCCCGCATGACCTTGATGACCTTGTCGGCGTACGCCGGGTCGGTCGCGTAGGTCCGGGCGATCTCCCGGATGTAGCGGTCGGGGTCGTTGCGGAACGGCATCGCGTGCGCGTAGGCGGAGTTCGTGGTCAGGTTGCGGCCGTGGTCGCGGAACGAGTCCCGCATCGACGCGAAGACCCGGAAGTACGCCTTGGTGCCGCCGCAGTTGCCGCCGGGGCACTCGACCGTCGGCAGCTGCCTGCACCCCGTCGCGATCGGTCCCGGCCGGTCCGGCGCCCCGCACTTCAGGCCGTGGAAGTTCAGGTAGTTCCTGGAAAGCCCGCTCCTTCCCCAGTTGGACTCCAGAATCGACTGGGCGATGCTCACGGAGGCGGGAATGCCGTATTCGGCCTTCTCCGCCTGCGCGTGCCCCGCCGCCTCGGTGATGTAGGCGGTGTCGGCCTGTGCCGGGGTCACCGCCGCCAAGGTGATCGGCAGCGCGGCCATCAGCCCCGCTGCCAGTGCTCTGAGTTTCATGGGATCGACGCTAGGGAGGCGCTCTCACAGAATTCTGTGAAGATCCTGCGAGCCCGGCAGGTGCGGGGACGGTTCCCTCGCCTCCCTGCTGCCGTGCCGCACGAACAGCGCTCTGGCCTCGTCCCGCGCCCTGCCCGCCTCAGCCGGGCGACCGAGCACGCGGTGCGCCTCCGCCATGTCGCGCAAGGATCGTGCGCGCCACAGCGGCAGGGACAACGCGTCCCACCACTGCAGCGAGAGGCCGAGCAGACGGCAGGCCTCCTCGGGGCGGCCACGAGCCAGTTCGAGCTCGCCGAGCGTGCGCAGCAGCAGCGCCTGACCGAACCCGTCCTGCAGCCCGCGGCAGGTGACGAGCGCCTCCTGCAACGCGTCGTGCACCTCGTCCGGTCCGCCCAGCCGGATCCGGACCTTCGCCCACGCCTGCACGGCGTACGCGGTCATGTGCCGGTCGCCCAGGTCGCGCAACGTGCGCAGCGCGCGGTCCGAAAGCCGTTCCGCGGTACCGAACGCCCCGGCCGCTCGGTGCGCGATGGCCAGTGACCGTTCGACCAGGGCGACCTCCCTCGGTTCGGCCAGCCGCAGATACGCCTCGCGGGCACGTTCCAGTGCCCCGACGGCTTCCGGCACGCGGCCGAGCTCGGTGAGCGCCTTGCCCCTGCCGTGCCAGGCCCGCGCCGTCAGCGCCGCGTCGTCGAGGTCCGGCAGCGCCGCGGTCACCAGGTCCAGCGCGCCGGCGAGGTCGCCACGCTCGCGCAGCACCTCGCTGAGCATCACCTTGATCGCGGTGATCGCGCCGCTGTCACCGATTTCGCCGTACTTCTGCATCGACCGCTCGTAGTAGGCGGCTGCCTCGTCGAGCCGGTCCTGCTCGCGGCGCAGCCACCCGAGTCCGGCCAGCAGCTCGGCCTGCCCCGGGACGTCACCGGACCGCACGGCGGCGTCGAGTGCCACGCTGTGCGTCTGCCACCGCAGGCTGAACTTGTTGTCAGCGGCCAGTTTCGAGGCGCACACGTCGACCGTCAGGCGCACCGCGACCTCCGCGAGGCCGAGCTCGCAGGCCCGTTCCACGGTGTGCACGACCGCGGCCTGCCCGGCGTCGAACCACTCCTGCGTGGCGGGCAGGGCGAGCAGCCGCGACCAGCCGCGCGCCACCCGTTCCACCGCGTCCAGCAGGTCCTGCCGCACGTCCTCGGCCTCCGCGAGCTCCCAGCCGAACGTCCTCGTCAGGTCGTGCAGCCGGTAGCGCCCGGCACCCGCGACGTCGAGCAACCGCGCGCGCACCAGTTCGTCGACCACGTCGTCGGCGTCCTGGGCCGCGGCGCCGAGCAGAGCGGCGGCGAGCCACGGTTCGAAGTCCGGCCCACCGAACCAGCCGAGTCCTCGCAGACCGGCTCTGGCACGCGCGGACAGCCCGGTGCAGCTGAGCGCGAGACTGCCGCGCACCTCCAGGTCGCCGATCACCAGTTCGTCGAGAAGCCTGTGCTGTTCCCGCAGCCGGGCCGCGAGCCGCCCTGGCGACCAGTCGGGCCGCGACACCAGCCGGGCCCCCGCGATGCGCAATGCCAGCGGCAGCCGGCCGCACAGCCGCACGACCTCCCGCGCGAACCCCGGTTCCGCCGCCACCCGCCCGGCTCCGACGATCCGGTCCAGCAGCACGAGCGACTCGCCCTCATCGAGCGTGCCCAGCTCGACGTGCGCGGCGCCCTCCAGCGCGCTGGGCCGCGCCCGGCTGGTCAGCACGCACGCGCACGTCGGCGATCCCGGCAGCAGCGGCCGGACCTGCCGTTCGTCCACCGCGTCGTCGAGCACCACCAGCACCCTCCTGCCCGCCACCAGCGAGCGGTAGAGCAGGATCCGTTCATCCTGGCACCGGGGCATCGCCGCGTCGGACACCCCCAGCGCGTGCAGGAACCGCACCACGACCTCGCCGGGCTCCCGCACTGCCCGCAACGACGCGTAGAGCTGACCGTCCGGATACCGCTCGCGCACCTTGTGCGCGGCGCGGACGGCAAGGGTGCTCTTCCCCGTCCCCGCCTGGCCGGAGATGGCCACCAACTGCATGACGTCCGAGGTGCCGGTCAGCCTGCGGCACAGCCGGGCGAGCTCGTCCTCGCGACCGGCGAAGTCGGCGATGTCCGGTGGCAGCTGCGCCGGTGAGGTGACGGCGGGCTGTCCGGCCAGCACCCGCCGGTGGGCCTCCCGCAGCTCAGGGCCGGGATCGACCCCGAGTTCGTCCGCGAGGAACCGGCGGCCCTCCTCGTAGCAGGCGAGCGCCTCGGCCTGTCTGCCGAGCCGGGACAGCACGAGCACCACCTGGGCGCGCAACCGTTCGCGCAACGGGTTCGCGGCCACCAGCGCGACGAGCTCGGCGACGGGTGCCACGGCGAGCCCGGTCGTCGCGGCGACGTCGAGCTGGTCCTCCACGACCGCGAGCCGCAGGTCGGCCAGCCGCGCGCGTTCCCCGTCCGCCCACGCCCCCGTGGCACCTCCGAGCGCGCCACCCCGCCACAACGCGAGCGCGGCCTGGAACTCGGCGGCGGCCTCCGCGTGCCGGTGCTCACCGAGAGCCTTCCGCCCCCGCGCCGCCCGGCTCCCGAACTCCCAGACGTCCACCTGCTCCGGCGGCACGTCCAGCAGATAACCGCCGCCCCGGCGCACGATCACATCGGCGGCGAGCGCCCGGCGCAACGCGCAGACGTTGGTGTGCACCGCCGCGCGTGCGTTGCGGGGCGACCTGCTCCCCCAGACCGCCTCGACGATCTCGTCCATCCCCACGACCTCGCCGACGACCGTGGCCAGCACGGCGAGCATCGTCGCGGGCCTGGCTCCCCCGAACCCCACCCGCTGCGCGCCGACACGAACCTCCACAGGCCCCAGCACCTGGAATCTCACGCTCGCGAACCCCCTCGGTCCGACAGGAACGGCTTCAGTCCGAGGTCTCCTTGTCCAGCGCGGCGATGCCCCCCGCGACGTAGACGCCGATGATCGTGAAGACCAGCGAGCGCCGGAATTCCTCCGTGCTCGGCTCGTCCCGCATCCGGCCCAGGTTCCGCAGCACCCCCAGCACGCACAGGCCGACCACGAGCAGCGTCACCGTCGCGTCCAGCTTCGGCGCGTCGCTCAGCAGGACCGCTCGCGCCCAGGCCTCGACGTGGGCCGGGTAGAGCGCGTACGCCCCGTGGACGTTGCCCACGAGCATCAGCACGGCCAGCGTGGACCCGACGGCGATCGCGCCCATCACCACTCCCCTGCGGCCACTGCCGGCGTGCGCGCCACTGCGGATCTGGTCGAGGAACAGCCGCCCGACCCCCGCGCACACACCGGCGGCGAACAACCAGCCGAACACCAGGGCGCCGATCGACGCCCCCTCCCTCCAGAACCCCTCGGGTACCAGGCCGATCAGCCAGCGCACACCGACGACAACACCCACCAGCACCGCGGCGACACCGAGGACCAGCGCGACTCCCTTCGCCCACCTGGCCCTGGCCTCGTAGGCGGTCCCCAGCACCACCAGGACGACGAGCGCTGCCCCGATCCAGGCGAAGCCGCCCAGCAGGAACTCGAACAGTCCGACGAACGGGCGGATCAGGTAGTCGTTCAGCAGGGTCACGACCCAGCCGACGACGCTGACCACGAACCCGATGACAGAGCCGATGATCTTCACGATGAAGCGGACGAAGACGAAGAACCACGTGAGTCCGTGCAGCACGAACGTGGACGCCACGAGCACGCCGAGCCCCCACAGGACGAGGCGCGGCCGCTTGTGCCGCCACGACAACAACATCAGAGCCAGCACGTACGCCGCCACGGCGTAGCCGATCCACGTCAGCAGGGACGTGACCGGTGGCAGCGCCGCCTTGAGCGCCGCGCTGGCCTCCCCCGGCCGCGCGAGCCAGGACCAGCCGGCGCGCTTGGCCAGGAGCTTGGTGCCGTCCGGGAGGCTGGCGATGAGGAACACCGCACCCACGACGATCACCGCCACTGCGGAAAGAAACCGACGAAAGACGGTGAGCGCGAACAAAAGAGCAAACTTCCACAATCTTTTACGACGTCGTTCGCGGTAAGCGATAATTGCTTCGCCGTTGTACATGTAAACGAATTCTACTGATTCGCCTACCTGCCGTCCTGGCTGCCTGAGCTGGCAATTCCAGGTTTTCGAAGGATTTAGTCCGCCAGTTTCGCGCGCACCGCGAATACTTCCTTCAGCTCCAGTTCGGCGAACAGGAACTCCGCACGCCGCCATGCCTCTCGCGCGGCGGGAACCCGGCCGACGGCGTGCAGCGCGTCACCCAGCCAGTCCGCGGTGACGGCCTCGCTGTAGGCGTCGCCCAGCTCGTGGAAGAGCTCACGGGCGCGTTCGTGGTGGCCGACGGCCGCGGCGAGATCACCGCGTTGCCGCTGCACGAACCCAAGGGTGCGCTGCGCGTGCGCCTCGCAGTCCCGGTCGCCTCCGTCCTCCAACAGGCGCAGGGCGGCAAGGCTTTCCTCGACCGCGAGGTCGAGGTCTCCGAGTTGCGCGTGGTACCAGCCCGTCGCGCACAGGCTGAACGCCTCCCACGCGCGGTCGCCCGTGGTGCGGAACAACTCCAGCGCCTGCCGTCCGTGGTCCAGCGCCGCCACGGCGTTCTCACAGCGGGCGTGCGCGACGCTGAGCGAGAAGTGGGTGATGCCCTCGCCCGTGGGGTTCGCGACGGCGCGGAAGGACGCGAGCGCCTCGGTGAGCTCGTCGATCGCACGCGGCTGATCACCCAGGACGCTGTGCCCGCGGCCGAGCAGCAGCAACGTCTCCGCCAGCGCGGCGTGGTCGCCCAGCCGGCGTGCGGCGGCGAGAGCGGCGCGCTGGGTCGCGGCCCGGTCGTCCCAGTGGCCGCTGCGGGTGAGGTAGGTCGACAGCACCCAGGGCAGCTGCCAGGCGTGCACGTCCCGGCCCTCACGGGCGGCCAGGTCGGCGCAGGCGAGCAGCACCGCCCGTTCCGCGGTGAACCACTCGACCGCCTCGTCGTAAGAACCGGCGGCACCGGCACCCGGCGGCGTCAGGTCGATGGGCGGCCAGTGCGGCGAGAGGTGGCGTTCGGCGGCGAAGCCGGTGTGCAGGTAGTGGTCGAGCACCCGGTCGAGCGCCTGCCGCGCCTCCTCGGGCGTGGCCTCGTCGCGGGCGAAGGCGCGCAGCAGGTCGTGCGACGCGAACCGGCCGGGCACCGGCTCGTCCAGGACGTGCGCCCTGGTCAGCTCGGCGAGCAACGGCCTGGCCTCCGTGCCGGCCAGCGCGGACGCGGCGGTCACGTCGATGTCGGGGCCGGGGTGCACGCCGAGCAGGCGGAACAACCGCGCGGCGGGCGCGGAGAGCCGGTGGTAGGACCACGATGTCACGGCCCGCACGCTGGACGCCGGTTCGCCCGCGTCCAGCGCGTCGAGCCGGCCGCGTTCGTCCTGGAGCTCCTTCACCAGTGCCCGCAAGGGAAAGCCCGGATGTGCCAGCGCCCGCGCCGCGACCACGGAGAGCGCGAGAGGCAGCCCGGCGGTGAGCCTGATGAGGTCGTGCACCGCGTCGGTGTCCTCGAGCCGCTCGCCGCCCAGCCGCTGGGTCAGCAGCGCGATCGCCTCGCCGACGGCGAGCATCGGCACCGTGACCGGACGCGCCTGCTCGGCCACGGTCAGCCCGGTGAGCCGGTTGCGGCTGCTCACCACCACGAGGCAGGTGTCCCCGCCCGGCAGCAGCGGCCGGACCTGGTCCTCGTTCCACGCGTTGTCGAGCACGATCAGCATCCGCCGTCCCGCGACGCGTTCCCGGAAGAGCGCGCTGCGGGAGTCGAGGTCGTCCGGCATGCGTTCGGGGAGAACGCCGAGCGCGCCCAGGAACCCGTGCAGCACCACGCTCGCCTGGGCAGGAGGCGCGGACGGGTCGAAGCCGCGCAGGTTCACGTGCAGCTGCCCGTCCGGGAAGAGGCAGGCGTGGTCGTGTGCCCAGCGCAGGACGAGCGCGGTCTTCCCGACGCCACCAGGTCCACCGACGACGACCACCCCGCTGACCGCACCGTCCAAAGTGGCCAGTTCGCCCGCACGCCCGACGAACGCGGGCGGTGGCGCGGGAAGCTGACGCGGAACCGCGTTGTCGTCGGTGAGCAGCTGCTGGTGCAGGCGGCGCAACTCGACACAGGGGTCGGTGCCCAGTTCCTCGCGGAGACGCGCGCGCAGGTCCTCGTAGTACCGCAACGCCTCGGCCTGACGCCCGTCGCGGTAGAGCGCGAGCAACAACTGGCCGGCCAGCCGTTCGTCGCGCGGGTGTTCGGCGACCGCCGCGATCAGCTCGGGCACCAGCGCGCTGTGCTCGCCGAGCCGCAACGCGATGTCCGTGCGAAGCAGGCGCGCGGCGAAGCGTTCCTCCACGAGCGCGGCACGCTGCGTGACGAACCAGGGCGTGCCGGCACCGTGGAACGGCTCACCACGCCACAGCCCGAGCGCTTCAGCGACCGGTCCCGCCGCGTCGGCATCGGGCAACTCACGGGCCTGCCGCACCAGTGCGCGAAACCGATGCAGGTCAACGGATTCCGGTGCGGCGTCGAGCAGGTAACCGCCTGCGCTCCGCACGATCTCCACACCCAGCACGGGCCGCAACCTGGCGACGTAGGTCTGCAGCGTCTCCTTGGGCCGGTGCGGCCGGTCGGTGTGCCACACCGCGTCGACGATCTGTTCCACCGCCACGACCTGTCCGGCGTGCACGAGCAGCACGGCCAGCACCCTGCGCTGCTTCGGCGGCCCCAGGTCGAGCACCTCGCCACCGGCGCGAGCCTCGATGGTGCCCAGCACTTTGAAACGCGTCCCCACACGTCGAACTGTACCGAGTCGGTCACGCAACGTGACAGCGCAGGTGCGGCGGTCGACGGGTTGCTCGGTTGAGCGTCCACGCGGGCCAGGAACAACCAATGGACGGAACGGTCCGCGCTCCGCGGGTAGAACGGCGGTCGCCCGTGCCCGGTGGGCACGAGCGACCGCCGGCACCCTCTTGCCCGTCAGGGCCACACGTCAGGCGGGAACCGCGCCCACCAACCGTTCGGTCATGATCCGCAGCAACACGTCCTGGTGGCGGGTCAGGAAGAAGTGTCCGCCGGGCAGCGGAACCAGCTCGAACCCACCGGTGGTGTGCTCGGCCCACGCCTGGACGTCCGGCAGCGGAGC
This sequence comes from Lentzea kristufekii, assembly GCF_033949925.1. Classification (NCBI taxonomy): domain Bacteria; kingdom Bacillati; phylum Actinomycetota; class Actinomycetes; order Pseudonocardiales; family Pseudonocardiaceae; genus Lentzea; species Lentzea kristufekii. The sequence continues at coordinate 148,082 of NZ_JAXAVV010000002.1, read as the reverse complement.
CACCGGGTCCTCGGTGCCGGTGAACGCCACCACCGGCGTCGACAGCTGCGCGCCGGGGGTGTGCCGGTACGTCTCCACCGCGCGGTAGTCGTTGCGCAGCACGGGAAGGATCATGCGCACCACCTCCTCGTCGCCGAGCAGGTCCGTCTCCGTGCCGCTCAAGCGGCGGATCTCGGCGATCACGCCCTCGTCGGAACGGGTGTGCACGCGGTCGTCGCGGTAGCGGTCGGGCGCGCGGCGGCCCGAGACGAACAGGGCCGCCGGTCCGGTGCCCTCCGCTTCCAGCCGCCGCGTCACCTCGTAGGCCACCATCGCGCCCATGCTGTGGCCGAACAGCGCCAACGGCAGGCCGGACTCGTCGCGCAGCAGCGCGGTGATCCGGTCGGCGAGGGCGCCGATCGTCGGGATCATCGGCTCCTGGCGGCGGTCCTGCCGTCCCGGGTACTGAACGGCCAGCACCTCGACGTCCGGGGCCAGTGCCCTGGACACCGGGAAGTAGAACGACGCCGAACCTCCCGCGTGCGGCAGGCACACCAGGCGTGCCTTGGGCGCGGCGGTGGGGTGGAACCGGCGGAACCAGGCGTTTCGGTCCTCCATCACCACGTCACCGGGAGCTCGGCCACGCGGTACACGCCCAGGCCGCCGGGCGGCACGTCCTCCGCCGGCACCGCCAGGCGCAGGCCCGGCAGGCGAGCGAACAGCGTCGAGAACACGACCTCCAGCGCGGCCGTGGCGAAGTTCATCGCGACGCACTGGTGTGGGCCGTGCCCGAACGTGAGGTGCGTCTTGTCGTCGCGGCGCAGGTCGAGCTCGTCCGGCTCGGGGAACGCCTCGGGGTCGCGGTTGACCGCCGGCGTCGCCAGGATGACGCCTTCGCCCGCGCGGATCGTCTGCCCGCCGACCTCGATGTCCTCGGTCGCGAGCCGCGAGATGATGTCGCCCGCGGAGATGTAGCGCAGCAGCTCCTCGACGGCACGCGGCGCGGCACCGGCCGGGTCCTCGCGCAGGACGTCGGCCTGTGCCGGGTTGTTCAGCACCGCGAAAGCACCGAGCGAGATCATCGTCATCGTCGACTCGTTGCCCGACACCGTCACGAGCATCGCCGAGTTGAGCAGCTGCTGGAAGCCGATCTCGCCCGGACGCTCGTCGAAGCTCGTCACCATGTGCGTGGCGAGGTCCTCGCCCGGCTCGGCGCGCTTGCTGTCGAACAGCTTGATGTAGAAGTCGCTGAGGGTGTAGATCGCCGGGATCATCATGTCCGGCCGCGTCGCCAGGTACTGGACGTGCTCGGTGTAGACGCCGCGGTCCTCCTCGGGCACGCCGAACAGTTCCGCCATCATCAACGACGGGAACGGCACGGCGAACTGCGACACCAGGTCCGCGGTGTCGCCGCCGGCCAGCATGTCGTCGATCAACCTGTCGACGATCCGCTGGATCTTCGGCCGCATCATCTTGGCCTGCCGCAGGGTGAAGCTCGGGATCACCAGGCGGCGCTGGGCGTTGTGCTCCGGGTCGTCGAGCTGGGCGAACGTCAGCGCGTCGCCCTCGGGGACCGGCTGCGGCATCCCCGTGCCGGGCATGATCTTGGCGTTGTTGGGGAAGTCCGGGTGCGAGCGGGCCGCCGACAGCCGCGGGTCGGACAGCAGCGCGCGGGCCTCGGCGTAGCCGGTGACGACCCAGGCCGTCTTCTCGTCGACCAGCTTCACCTTCGACAGCGGCGCGGTCCGGTGCAGCTCCGCGTATCCGGCGGGCGGCTGGTACGGGCACTTGCCGCGCGGCAGCGGGAACGCCGGGAGTTCGGTCGTGGTGTCGAGGGTCTCGGTCATGCCGGATCTCTCCGATCGGTTGTGGTGGTGCTGACGACCAGCGGGACCCGCTTCGGTGCGAACAGCAGATGGGATTCCCGGTACTCGACGGCTTCGTCGATCGTCCACACAGGAATTCGGTCGAACAGCGCGTCCAGCGCGCCGGTCACCTCCACGCGCGCGAGCATCGCGCCGAGGCAGAAGTGGATGCCGTGGCCGAAGGTGAGGTTGCGGGAGGCACCGCGGTCGATGTCGAACGTGTCCGGGTCGGTGAACTCGGCCTCGTCGTGGTTGGCCGAGAGCAACGACAGGAAGACCATGCTCTTCGCCGGGATCCGCACGCCACCGAGTTCGGTGTCGGTGGTGGTGAAGCGCTGCAGGCGCGGCACGGGCGGGGTGAACCGCAGGACCTCGTCGACCGCGGCCGGGATCAGCGCGGGGTCGGCGCGCAGCCTGGCCTCGATCCCGGGGTTCTCCGCGAGCTTCAGCACGGAGTTGGCCAGCACCGAGGCCGAGGTGATGTGCCCGGCCTGCAGCAGCTGGATGGCGAGGTTGACGGCCTCGTGGTCGGCGAGGCGCTCACCGTCCACTTCGGCATGGAGCAGGTCGCTGATGAACCCGTCGCGCGGGTTCGCGCGCAGCTCGGCGCAGAGCCCGGCCATGTACTGCTGCATCTGGACGAGCGGTCCGAACAGGGCCGCCTGCAACGCCGCGTCCATCTCGGCCGCGTCGTTCGGGTTCGGCACGGTGACCTGGAGCAGCTGCTCGGTCCAGCCGAGGAACTGGGGCAGGTCGGCCCTCGGGATGCCGAGCAGCTCCGACACCACGACCAGCGGCAGGTACTGCGAGAACGACGTGACGAAGTCGAACTCGTCTTCTGCCACCGCGTCGAGCAGTTCCTCGGCGATCGCCTCGATGCGCTCGTTGAGGTCCTTGACGCGTTTCGGGGTGAACGCCGCGCTCGCGATCCGGCGCACCTTGGTGTGCGCGGGCGGGTCCATCACCGCGAGCATCCCCGCGGACAGCTCCGCGGCGGCCTGCGGCATCACGTGCGACGGGTCGCTGGAGAACGTGCCGGGGTCGCCCAGCGCCTTCTGGACCTCGGCGTGGGTGAAGACGTGGTGCATGCCGAACGGGTCGCGCAGCACCGGGTTGGCGGCGCGCATCCGGTTCAGCCACGGCAACGTGTCCGACAGTCCGAAGCGGACGGACGGGGGCAGCAGCGCCGGGTCGAACGCCGGCATGACGAACTCGGTCATCTCAGTCCTTTTCCTTGTCATCAAAGCTGTTCGAGCCATGAGCGCACGGCGTCGGCGCCGGCCGCGGCGTGACTTTCCATCATCGACCAGTGGTTGGCGGTGATGTCGCGCTCTGCTCATCGTCGTGTCAGAGCTTTGTCAGCGCCATGCCCGAGCCTTGCCCAAATGCACTGCGCTCGCGCTGTCCCCGCTGCCAGAACAAGGGGAACAACCATGTCCAAAACACCACTGCCGCGGCCCTCGCCGTGCCCGTCCTCGTAGGCGCCGCCGAAACCGCATTGACCGACCAACGGTGCAGCTGACCCGCTGACCCCTGCCGGCAGGAAATGCACCTCCATGACAAGCCGCACGCACACGGTTCCCGGTGCTGGACCGAGGCCGGGCTTTGACCGAACGGGAAGAAACACCGCATGAAGACAAAGATGAAGAACCAAGGCGCCAATACGGCGCTGGCGACCTTCGCTGTCCTGGGCTGCCTGACGTTGAGCGCGACGCAGGCTTCAGCCGCAGCCCCACGGGCGCTGCCGTCCCAGGCCGAAACAACCGCCGCCCTGCCCGTCGTCAACATGGAAGCCACCGTCCTGGCCGCCCAGATCGATCCCCGGCGCGCCGACGACACGCTGACTCCAGGCGCCAAGGATTCCGTGCTGGCCGTCGAGCGGGCACTCCAGGCACGCAATCTGCTGGACGCCCGCTGGGTCGACGGTTACTTCGGAACCACGACCATCACGGCGTACGCGGCCTACCAGCGTTCGCTCGGACACACCGGACTGGCCGCGAACGGACTGCCCGGCGCGAGTTCGCTGGCCACGCTCGGGCAGGGCAGGTTCACCGTCTCCCACGTGATCAAACCAGGCCCGAAGGTTCAGCGCGACGGGTACGTCGTCAACACCCGCACACAGGCGATGCTCACCGAGACCGAACGTCTCCTGGGGCGTCGCCTCGTGCTGTCGCAGGGCTCCTACAACCCAGGCGGGGACCCGACCTCCGCCGGCACCCACGACGGCGGCGGCGTCGTGGACATCAAGGTCGACGGCATGTCCGCCGACACCCGCACCGCCGTCGCCCGTGCGCTGCGCCAGGTCGGCTTCGCCGCCTGGGTCCGCAGCCCAGCCCAGGGTGACTGGCCGTGGCACATCCACGCCGTGGCGATCAACGACACCGACCAGGCCACCCAGGCCCAGAACCAGGCCGGTGACTACTACCTCGGCTTCAACGGCCTCGCCAACCACCGCCCCGACGACGGGCCCCGAATCCCGATCCGGACATGGGAGGACTACCAGCGCACGCACTGACCAGAAGCCCGGACGCCACCCCGGTCATTGACACTTCGCGAAAAATCGACGTGCTGGCGTGGAACGCGCTGGGCGACGCGGTCTACTTGATAACCGTCACGAGCGCTCCCCACCGATAAGTCGAGATCGGACGCGTACAGACACAGTTGCACGGCTCCGTTATCAGTCCTACACCGGAAACCGCTGCTCCTGCCAGCGACGACGGTTCCAGCGGCGCGGCGCCCGCCACCGACTGCCGCTCGACCACCGCAAATGCGACGGCCGACCCCATAACCTGGCCCGGCACACCCTGGGGGTCTACTTGAACAGCGTCACCAGAAGGACGGCGATCAAGGGCGCCTTCCTCACCACCGGCCTGGCCGCGCTCGGTCATGTCCACATCGCGCAGGCGTCCGCCGACGCGGTGGAAACCAGCTTCCTGACCACCGTGTCACCTGGCTATCCGGCGGTCGTCGACACCGGCCGCGGACTGGCCGCGTTCGCGCTCGGGCCGAAGCGGTACCTGCGGTACCGGTATCAGAGCGGCGGCGCCTGGTCGAAATTCGACCTGATCCAGGAAACGGCTCTGGATTGCCGCCCGATCGCCGTCACCGTGCCGAACGGCGCGATCGTCGTGTTCGCGCGCTCCGGCGGTGAACTGGTGCACTGCTGGCAGAACACGTACGGCGGCGAGTGGTCGGACTGGCACGGGCTCGGCGTGGTGACCGGCACGAACGAGCCCACCGTCACGGTCGGACCGACCGGGCGCATGGCCGTGCACGTCCGCAACGCGCAGGGTTCCGTGCTGTACCGCGAGCAGCAGTCGGAGTCGGGTGCCTGGGGTGCTTGGCTCGACCTCGGCGTGGCCGGGCGGCCGTGCGCGGTCATCGGGGGTTCCGGCGGTGGGGTGGTGTTCGCACGCAGCGGCACGGGCCTCGTGCACCGCTGGCAGGTCGGGGTCGGCGACGACTGGTCTGCGGGCTGGACTGGGCTCGGCGGCTCGTTGGGCGGCGACCCCGCCGTCGCCGTTACGCCGATCGGTGCGCTCGCGGTCGTGGCGCGCAGCGACGACGGCAGGCTCGCATACCTCGGACAGCAGACCGGTGGGGGTGCGTGGGGCACGTTCGCCTCGATTGGCGACCGGACCATCACGGGCAGGCCGGCGGTGCTCACCGGCCCGAACGGCGGCCTCGTCGTCGTGGCACGCGACGCGGGACGCCGGGTGTGGCTCGCAGAGCAGGACGGGCACGGCGGCGCCTGGGCCTGGACTGACCTCGGCGGCGCCACCGCAACGGACCCGTCGGCGGTGCGCAGTGCCACCGGCGAGATCTCGGTGTTCGGGGTGACGGCAGAGGGTGCGATGACCTGGACACGGCGGACCGGCGCGGGCTGGCAGCCGTGGCAGACCTGGGCGAACGACGGCGTGGTGACGGTATGAGCTTCACCATGCGGATCGAGTCCGCCGACCACACGCCCGGCGCGGGCGTGCCGATGGGCGGGTACGGCTGGTCGGAGCGCCGCAGCGACGGCAGCGCGGTGGAGGGCAGACGGCTGCGGGCGCAGTGCGCGGTGCTGACCGACGCCACGGGTCACGTCGTCGTGCTCTTGCGGGTCGACGTGATCAGCGTGCCCCGCGCGGTGTACCTGGAGATCGTGACGCGGCTCGTGTCCGCCGGTCTGGTCGCTTCCCCCGCGGACTTCGTGTTGGCGCAGAGCCACACCCACAACGGGCCGATGGTCGGCCGTGTGCCCGACCCGTACGTGTTGCTGGGCAACGAGGAGGACGTCGCTCTAACTGACGCGTTCACCGCGGAGTTCGTCGGGGTGCTCGTCCGGCTGCTGACCCGAGCGCGGGCGGCGGCGCCGGTCCAGGTCAGCCTCGGGTACGCGGAAGGGCAGGCCTACCTCGCGGTCAACCGGGAGATACTCGGCTGGGCACCGCCCGACGTGCCGGTGCTGGTGGCGCGGCGCGTCTCGGACGGAGCGCTGCACGCCGTGCTGTTCGGCCACGCCTGCCATCCCGTGTGCCACCCGTTCGCCACCAGGACGTTCGACGCGGACCACTGCGGCCGGGCAGCCGCCGAGGTGACGCGTCGTCTCGGCGTGCCCGCTCTGTTCTTCCAGGGCGCGGCGGGCGATCTCAACCCGGCCTCGATGGGCTCGGAATCGGCGCTGCGGCTCACCGGCGACCGGCTGGCCGACTCCGTGGTCGCCATGGTGCGCAACAACGCTTTCCTCCCAGTCGATGGTCCTTTCAGGACGGCGGCGGAGACGATCGACCTGCCGTTCTCCGTGGATCTGGCGGATCCTGCTGCCGTGGAACGGTTGCGGCGCAAGTACCAGCAGCGCGTCGATGCGAACGGCACCGAGGACAGCGTTCGCCGACACGCCGAACGGATGCTCGACCTGATCAGCCGAGGCGCGCTGCCGCGGTCGCTGCCGATGACAGTGCAGCGTCTGGACCTCGGCGGCCTGACTGTGCTCGCACTCGCGCACGAGGTGGTCAGCGGCTACCACGTCGGCACGAAGAACGAGTACGCGAAACCGTTGTGGATCATGGCGTACGCGAACCACGTGGACGCCTACGTCGTCGCGGACGACCTGCTGTGGCGCGGTGGTTACGCCGCCGGGTGGCAGGACGATCCCGAGATCGCGGGCGCCGGCACTGCCGCGCTCTCGTACCTCATGCCCGCGCCGTTGCGGGCCTCGCCCCGTGACCGGCCCGGAGCTCCCGACTGCACGGAGGGCTTGGTGACCGGGGCGATCCGGCGCTTGCTGGACAAGTGATCGAGTGCGCGATCGACTTCCGGAGGTGGTGATGTCCGGCGGTTTCCGCTTCGGGGTGCTCGGGCCGCTCGAGGCGTTCGACGGCTCGCGGCCGCTCGCCGTGCGGACGGCGAAGCTGCGCGCGTTGCTCGCCCTGCTGCTGATCAGGGCGAACGAGGTGGTGCGCGTCGAAGAGCTGGCCGACAGGTTGTGGGGCGACTCGCCGCCGGCCAACGCCAAGCGGACGTTGCAGGTGTACGTCATGCGTCTGCGGGCGCTGCTCGGCGATGACAGGGAGCTGATCCGCACCACGCCGGGCGGCTACCAGCTCACCGTCGAACCTGGGGCGGTGGACCTGGTGGCGTTCCGGCGCATGGTGGCCACGGCTCGGGCCACGACCGATCTCGCCGCCCGCGCGGCTTTGCTGCGTGACGCCGACGCGTTGTGGCGGGGCACTCCGCTCGTCGACGTGCAGGCGACATACGTCGTCGCGCACGTGACGCCAGCGCTGGCGGAGGAACGGCTGCACGCCGTGGAACTGCGCCTCGACGCCGACCTGGAACTGGGCGAGCACTCAGCGGTGATCGGTGAGCTGCGGGCGCTGGTGTCCGCGCACCCGGTGCGTGAACGCATGTGGGCGCAGCTGATCACCGCGTTGTGGCGGTCCGGCCGGCAGGCGGACGCGCTCGCCGCATACCAGGACGTGCGCCGTGTGCTGGCCGAGGAGCTCGGCGTCGATCCCGGCCCCGAGCTGCTGCAGTTGCACGCGACGGTGCTGGCGGGCGGTGAAGGTGTGGCCGAACCCGCAGCCACGCCGGTGCCGATGCAGCTCCCTCTGGACCTGCGGGGGTTCGTCGGCAGGACGGAGCTGACCGAGTGGGTGACGACTCGAGTGCGTGCCTGCGCCGACGCCACGTCCGTCGTGGTGCTGAGCGGCCCGCCAGGCGTCGGCAAGACCGCGCTCGCCGTCCACGTCGCGCACCAGGTCCGCGAGCACTTCCCGGACGGCCAGCTGTTCGCGGACCTGCGCGGCTACGACGAACAGCCGCCGCTCACCGCCGAGCAGGTGCTCAACCAGTTCCTGCGCGGCACCGGCATCCCGGCTGAACGCATCCCGCTCGACGTGGACGAACAGGCAGCACTGTTCCGCTCGGTCGTCGCCGGTCGCCGCATGCTCGTGGTGCTGGACAACGCCGCCGACGCCGAGCACGTGCGCAAGCTCCTGCCGGCCGACGGGGGCTGCGCGGCGCTGGTCACGAGCCGGGATCCGTTGCGCGGCCTGGTGGTCACGCACGGGGCGCGCTCACTGACCGTCGACGTGTTCGACTCCGCCGAGGCCGAACAGCTGCTGGTGGACGTCGTCGGTCCGGAACTGGTGCAGACAGAACCCCTTGCCGCGGCGGAACTCGTCGCGCTGTGCACGCACCTGCCGCTCGCGTTGCGCATCGCCGCCGCGAACATCACCGGCTCGATCTCCGAGTACGTTGCCGAACTGCGCGGCCAGGGCCTGGCAGCCCTGTCCGTCGCGGGCGACGCCCGAGTAGCCGTGTCAGCCGCGTTCGACCTTTCCTACGCCGCACTGGATCCGTTGGCACAGCAGGCTTTTCGACTGCTCGCCAGAATACCGGGCGACGACTTCGGCACCGAGGTCGCGGCCGTGCTGATCTCCGCCTCCCCAGTCACCGCGGCCACGGTGCTGCGCGTGCTCACCGACGCGCACCTCGTGCTCCGCATCGCGCCGGGCCGGTTCCGCTTTCACGACCTGATCCGCAACTACGCCGCCGCACTGCCCGACCAGCGCGGCGTCGACAGCGTCTACGACTGGTACCTGACGCGCGCACTCGGCGCGGCACAACATCTCTACCCGGAGATGCTGCCGTGCTCCCCGGCTACCACGTTCCGCACCGCAGAAGACGCGCTGACGTGGCTGCACGCCGAACGAGCCAACCTGGTGGCCGCCATCTGCCACGCAGCCGACCACGGCCCACACCCGATGGCGTGGCAGCTGACCGACGCCCTGCGCGGCTACTTCTGGCTGCAGACCAACGGCACCGACTGGGCCGTGGCAGCCCACGCCGGCCTGCGCGCCGCCGTGGGCAATCCGCGGGCGCAAGCGTTGATGCACCACAGCCTCGGCACCCTCTACGCGAGCTTCCACCACCACGGCGTGGCTCTGGAGGAGTACGACCAGGCACTGCTCATCGCCTCCAACCACGACTTCCCTCGCGTAGTGCACGCCACCCGCAACAACATCGGCGTACTCCGTCAGGACATGGGCCAGCCCGCCGTCGCCATCACCGAGTACTCGTTGGCTCTGGTCGTCCAACGCGCAGCGGGTCACCTCGCCGCCGAGGCCACGACTCTGGTGAACCTCGGCTCGGCGTTCTGGGAGATGGGCGACCTGGCCCGCGCCCGCGCGACCTTCGACGAGGCTCTGCTCCGCCTGGGTGAGACCGACGCCCACCAGGCACGGGTGGAGGTGCAGGACAGCCTCGCCAGAGTGCACCTGGACCGCGGCGACCTGGCCCAGGCCCACGACCACGCCTCCCGGGCCCTGGCGTCCGCCGCCCACCATCCCCGCCTGGCCGCCGAGGCGCACAACACCCTGGGCGCCGTCTGCCTGCGGTTAGGTCTTTCCGACGACGCTGTGAACCACCACTCCCGTGCGTTCGACGTGGCACGCTCGCTCGGCCATCGCCGGGCAGAGGCCGCCGCCCTGCTCGGCATGGCGGAGGCCTTGAGCGCGGCCGGGCGGGATGCCGATTCGCTGGAGATGTGCCGGCGGGCGCAGTCGCTGGTGGTGTCGTCGGGAGTCCGGTCTCGTGTCGGCCGGGTGCTGACGGCGCTCGCTGCCGCTCACCTTCGGCTGGGGAATGCGCCGGCTGCTGTCGTCGACGGGTGGCGGGCCGTTCTGGCTCATCGGGAGCACGGGCATCGGCTGGGCGAGGCCCGGGCTTTGCGGGTGTACGCGGATGCGGTGGGGGCGGTGTCCGGGGAGGAGCAGGCTCGGCCGCATCGGGAGATGGCGGCCGAGCTCTTCGCCTCGCTCGGGGTGGACGTGGTTCCGAACCCGGTCTAGAACGCGAACGGAAGCACGCGCGGGTCACGCGTTCCCACCAACATCACGTCCAGTGCCTCCGTGAAGGAGTCGGCGATGTCCAGCGGTTCGACGTGGTCCCAGGACACGACCTTTCCCCTGTCGCCCAGGTACACGATCGAGTTCGAGACCCACTCGGCGATCGGGTAGAAGGTCTGTCCGAAGAGCACCTCGAACCTCTCAGCGATGTCGTACGCGCCCGCTCCTGCAAGCTCAGGCTCGAAGTGAAGTCGCTCCCCGTACTTGGCAGCCGGGCTCGGCGTCACCGTCAACCCGCCAAGACTCGTCAAGACCTCCTTCGCAGCAGGCGAAAGTCGATGCCCTTCGCTGCGCAGCACGTCGTCCCACGCTTCGATCGAGACGTTGCGGCCGGGGTACCACCCGGCCGCTTCCAGCAGCGACCGGGCGGGAGGAGCGATGGTTTCCACGATCGACAAGGTCATCTCATCTCGTCCCAGGTGATGTCGAGTCCCTCCAACGCGGTTTTGCAATAAAGATCGCAGGGATCCACCACCGATCCGTGTTTTGTCGTTGGACTCTGAAGTGACTTCACGAACACCGATCTCATGTGACCTCCCCGGACCGCTTTAATGCCCTCGGCGTTACACGCCTTAATGAGCGCGTTGATCTCGCCGCAAACACCCCGCCTACTGTCCATCGTGATGTTCGTGACCTCATCTAGCACACGTTTCAGCGGGTTCGGCATGTTAAGCCCTTCCGCGGCATATGCGCGGTAGACCCCTCCGCTCGGCGAAACGTACTCGGACGCGACGCGTGGCGTCGACTTCTGGCTGTCACCGCGCAGGCTGTCCGCATAAGTTCCCAGGTCGACGTCGTCGACGATGTCCCTCTCCCCGAACGACGCCACCAGTTCCTTGCTGACCAGCCTGCCGTCACCGTCGCGTTCGATCCGGTAGATGCCCTGCTCGGTGTAGATCTTCGTCAACGAGTTGTCGTTGCTGGACAGCTCCGACGGCAGGGTCTCCTCGGCGTTCTGGATGACCGTGTTATCGGCCCCCAGCACCGCCTGCCGCGCCTTTTCGTTGACGACTTCCTCGTCCTGGACGTCTTGCAGCACCGTCGACACGACCGCCGCCGGCACGTCCGGGTTCGCCGCCACGACACCGCCGGCGATCACGACCGCGAGCGCTGCCGGGTCGAGCGCCATCTCAACGTTCTTGACAGCCTGCTCGGCCTCGATGCGGGCGATCACGCCCGGCGGGATCGGCGGCGGGAGGACGACGTCGGGCGGAAGCTGGGCGAAGTCACCGATCTCGCCGTTCTCGCTCACCGGTTGCTCGGGGTCGAGGGAACCCGGCTTCTTCTGCGCGAAGTTGAACTTCGGCCAGTGGCTGAGGAAGCTGTTCTGTGGCTTCGAGGTGATGCCGTCGACGATGTCGTAGGCGAGGAAACCCCAGCCGATGAACGGGACCAACCGGCCGGTTCCGCGGGCGGCCAGTTGTGCCGGGATCTTGGTCTTCAACTTGACCGCGGCCCTTGTGAGCGGCGGGCAAGCCGCGACAGGCGACAGCCATGAGCGTCCGTTGGTGGCGCAGTAGTGGCCGTCCGGGTCGTAATTGCCGACTGGGTCGCCGTTGCCGTAGGTGAAGCGGTTCGCACCGCCCGAAGGCGCCGTGGGCAAGGAGATGTCGTCGCGCGAGGTGAACGCGCCGGCCGCCGGGTCGTACCAGCGGGCGCCCATGTCCACCTCGCCGCTGTCCGGGTCGGTGTAGTCCGACTGGAAGCCGAGCGAGGAGCGGGTTCCGGTGCTCGCCAGCACCTTGCCGAACGGGTCGAATGTCGTCGAGTCGGCCAGACCGGTCAGTGCCGCGCCGCCGTCGAAGCCAGCCACCACGTCGCCGTGCCGGTCAGCGACCAAGGTGCGCTTGTCGTTGCCCCGGCTGAGCGACAGCAGTGAACCGGTCAGGTCGCGGCTGTAGTTCGTCGTGCCGTCGGAGGCGACGTTCAGGGACTTGCCAACGTAGGAGAACGCCACCCCGTTGCGGCGCACCGAGCGGTCGAGGCCGTCGTAGGTGTACGTGGCCGCGCCGCGCTTCACCGAGCGGTCGAAAGCGTCGAACTGGTACGTCACGTCGCCGCGTTTGATCGGGGTGCCGCGTGCCGACCAGGTGTAGGAAGTGCTGCCGTCGGACAGCATCCGGTTACGTGCGTCGAACGTCGCCGTGCTCGCGCCTGCAGACGTGCGGTTGCCCGAGTCGTCCCAGTCGTAAGCGGTGGCCACACTGCCAGCGGCCCAGGTCTTCAGGCGGCCCGACTTGTCGTAGGTGTAGGTGTTGTCGGTGACCGAGGCGCCGGTGACGACCTTCTTGCGCTTGACCCGGTCGGCCAGGTCGTACTCGTAGGTCGTGGCGGTGACGGTGGTAGTGCCGCCGCGCAGGGTGTCGCTCGCGAGGCCGCCGAACTCGTTGTAGCCGTAGGTCCTGGTGTTGCCCGCACCGTAGGCCACAGACTCCAGCGAGCCCGCGTTGTCGTAGTCCAACACTCGGGTTCGGCCGGTGGCGCCGTCGAGGACAGTCCTGAGTCGACCATCCACATAGGAGTTAACGGTGGTGCCGGCGGCGTCGGTCTGCGTCAGCGGCCTGCCATCGGCGTCGTAGGTGAACGACGAGTTGCCGGACGGGCCGGTCGCGCTGAGCAGCAGGCCCTGGTCGTTGTAGTCGAACGTGTTGGTGCCACCGGGCGCATTGGTGGTCTTGAGTCTGCCCGCGGCGTCGTAGGTGAGTGCACGGTTCGGTGTGGCGACCTCAGCGCCTGCGCCGGTTTCCTCCCTCATGCGGTTCAGGGCGTCGTACATGCGGGTGCGCGTCACGCCTCCCGGCGCCTTCAGCAGGTCCGGGTTGCCCGCCAGGTCGTAGCTCGTCGTCCAGGTGCGGTCGGCGGGCTGAGGGTGTTGCGGTGTCGAGGGTTCGACGGTCGACTCGGGCAGGCCGAGGCTGTTGTAGGTGGTGACGAACCTGTTCAAGCGTCCGTCGGTGAAGCGCGTGCGTTGCCCGTTGGCGTCGTAGCCGAACGACGTGGTGATGGACTTGTTGTCCGCCACCGGTTCGACCTGGCTCACGAGCCGGTTCGCCGCGTCGTAGGCGAACGTCGTGGCTTCCTGCTCGGCGTTGCGGCTCTCGACCACGTTTCCGGCGTCGTCGTACACGGTCGCGGTCTGGCGCAGCACAGCCTGCTGCGCGTTGAGCTGATAGGTGCCCACAGGGCGCCCCGCCGCGTCGATCTTGGCGAACGACGTGCGCCCGAGGCCGTCGGACACGCGGACTTGGTTGCCCACCAGGTCGTAGCCGAACTGGGTGGTGACGTTGTCCGGCGCGGTGGTCCGGATCCGCTCGCCGAGCACGTTGTAGTCGTGCTGGGTGACGGACTTCGACGGCGGGGTGACCGTGCGCAGGTTGCCCGCGTCGTCGTAGCGCAGCTCGGTGGTGTACGCGGCGGGTTGCGGCTTGCGCTCCAAAGAGGTGCTGGTGACCGGCCTGCCGAGGTCGTCGTAGGTCGCCTGGGCCCGTGCGCCGGTCGGGTCCGTCACCGACAACGTCTCACCGGTCGCGGTGTAGGTGTACGACCAGATTCCGCCGGGAGCGGGCTCCCGGACCTCGCGCAGCCTGCCCAGCTGGTCGTAGCGGCTCGTGGTCACGCCGTCGCGCGGGTCCTTCACCTCGATCCGGTTGCCCAGGCCGTCGTACTTCACGGTCTGCACCGACTTCTTCGCCGTGTTCTCGCCCGGCCGCGTGTAGTCCGGCGACTCGGTGCGCACGACGCGTCCGAGCCGGTCGTAGCCGGTCGTGGCGACCTGGCCGTTCGGGGACCTGATGTGCGTCGGCGCGCCGAACGTGTCGAGGCCCGTCGTGACCATCGGGCTGTGCGCGACCGGATCTCCGCCGTTCGACTCCACCTGCACGAGGGGCGAGGTGACCGTCACCTGGTTGCCGTGCTCGTCGTAGCCGAAGTTGGTGGTGTTGTTGCGCGGGTCGGTGACCGAGGTCAGCAGGCCTCGGTCGTTGTAGCCGTGCTGGGTGACCAGCGACTTGGGACCGTTGACGACCGTCCGCTTGAACATCCGGCCGGCGAGGTCGTACTGGAAGTCGGTGACTTCGACGCGGCTGGTGTCGATGCCGACGCTGTTGGAGCTCAGGCCGGTGCGCTTGACCTGGGTCGTGTTGCCCTGGGTGTCATAGGTGAACTCGGTCCTGCGTTTGAGACCGTCCGGATCGGACTCGGTGGCCCTGACCCGGCCGACGGCGTCGTAGGTGCTGGTCGTGACGCGCTTGCCGGTCCCGTCCGTGCCGGGGGTCAGCTGACGGACCGGGTTGCCCGCGCCGTCGTAGAGGTTCTCCTCCAGCAGGACGTCCCGCGCTGGTTCACCGGCGTTGAAGGGGTTGCGCACGCCCTTGGCGACGACCTTGTGAAGCAGGTCGTCGTTGTAGTAGATGAACTGCTTCGTGCGCCCCATCGCGTCGGTGGCGCGGGTCGTTCGGCCGGCGAGGTCGTAGGTGAACGACTGCAGCACGAGCGTGGTGCCCGGCGTGTCCGACGTCGTACCCTCACCGGTGCCGCTGCCCGGCACGACCGGCTGGTCGTGGAACGCGCGCAGCCGCACCTCGGCGATCTTGTTGCGGCCGGTGTAGGCGTACTCGTACTTCGTGCCGCCCGCGTCCGTCATGGACGCGCGGTTGCCGAACGAGTCGTAGCCGTAGAACGTCTTGGCGCCCTCGGCGTCGGTCCGCACGCTGAGCCGGCCTCGGTCGTCGTACTCGTTCGTCGTGACGCGCTCCGCGTCGCCACCGGTGACGTCCTTGACCTTCACCTCGAGCGGCCGGCCATCGGCGTCGTAGGACGTCTCGGTCCGCAACGTGTGCTTGACTTTCGTGACCAGGTTGGTGGTGGCCGGTTCCGTTACCGACGTGCGCCGCGACAACCTGTCGTAGGCGAACGTCGTCTGGAGGCCCTGCGGGTGGTCGTCGGAGATCTGCTTCTGGGACGTGCGCCTGCCCAGCGCGTCGTAGGTGTACTGGGTGATCAGCCCGGTCGCGACGACCTCTTCCTGGGCGAGGTCGCCGTTGCGGAAGTAGCTGTACTTCGTGACGGCGCCGCGACTGTCCTTCGAGGTGGCGAGGAGGCCGGCGGGCGCGCCGCCTCCGTCGAACGCGGGGGTGCCGCCGTTGAGCAGCGTGTAGGTGTGGGTGATCCCCCCACCGTCCGGTTTGGACACCTGCGCGAGTAGCCCTCGCTGGTTGTTCTCGCCGGTGTAGGCGTAGCTGGTGAGGTAGCGGGAGTCGGTCGCGCCGGAGGAACGGGCGTCCCGGTGCGTGACGATCTTGTCGTTGCGCGGATCGGTGACGTCCCCGGTGTTGAGGTAGTAGGTCGAGTACGACGTCTGGCAGTCGCCCGGCGCGACGCGGCAGGTCTGGCGGGACACCAAGTTCCCGCGCTCGTCGGTGGTCAGGTGGACCTTGTTGCCGTTCTCGTCGGTGACGGTGCTCTGGAAGCCCTGCTCGTCGTAGGTGAACGTGCGGACGCCCTGGCCGTCGACGGGACCGCCGATCCACTCGTTCGGCGGCGTGCCCGGACCGCCGCAGTAGACCGGTGGCGGGTCACCGGGGCCCGGTGGTGGGCTGGTCGGGGCAGGACAGGTGGGTGCCGGTGGTGCGCTTGGCTTGCCCGTGGCGTCGCGCGCGTCCTCCGGCCTGGTGCCGAGGCCCAGCGGGGCGGCGTAGCGCAGCACGCGCCCGCGCTTCGGGTCGAAGTCGTAGAAGTGCTGGCGGTTGCCGGGATCCGTGACGCGGGTGGTGCGGATCAGGTTGTCGGCGGTGCCGGTGACGACCGGAGTGCTGATCTTCCACAGGCCGCCGTCGCGGTCGGTGAACTCGCTTACCCTGTCGTTGACGAGGTCGTAGCGCAGCTGTGCCGCCGTCCGTCCACTTGGGAGGGTCAGCCTCGTCAGCTGGTCGGACGGGGCGCGGGCCTGGTAGTGGGACTTGACCTCGGCCGGACCGAGCGGGTGCTCGTAGTAGGCGACCTCGTCGATCAGGCCCGAGAAGTAGCGGCGCGCGTCGGTGCCCCAGCCGGGCCACGCGGACGGCGGCACGGTGTAGCCGCCGCCGATCTGGCTGTGCAGCGCGTCCGGGTGGTTGATCTCACCGGCGAGCGGCGTGGTGCTGACCGGCTCGCCGTCGAGGTAGAGCATCTGGGTGGCGAGCGATCCGGACAGCACCACGTGGTGCCACTGGTCGTCGTTGACCGTCCTGGTCGAGGTGAGCGGGTTCGCGGCACCGTTCCAGAACTGGCCGCGCAGCTTGCCGTCCTGCCCGACGTACAACGCGGGCACGGCGCCGGCGGAGACCCCGGTGATCGGCTGCTGCTGGTAGCCGAACAGCGGGCCGCCCGCCGACGTCTTGAACCACAGCTCAACGGTGAGGTCGCGGTTCTTGCGCACCATGCCCGCCGGCAGCGTGATCACCGACGAAGAGCCGTTGAACCGGCCGGAGCCGTCGGAGGTGCCGTTCAGCACGCCCTCGGCGGGCGTGACGTCCTTCGAGACGCCGTCGTCCTTGCCGAGGTTCGTGCGGACCTGGCTCTCGGACTTGGTCCCAAGTGGGTCACCGAGCCGCCAGTACGACAGCGGCCGCGAGTCGACCACCACGCTGCGGTAGTGCGATCCGAGCTGGTAGTCGTACTTCGTGCAGTGGTTCTCGGGCCCGCAGGCCTGGTCGAGCTTGTCTCCGGTGTAGCTGTAGGTCCAGACGATCCCGTCCGGGCTGCCGTCCACCGGGTCAGTCGTGACGGTCCTGACGTGCGTGCCGCCTGCCCAGCCGAACTCCAGGGCGCGGTCGCTCGTGCGGTTGATGGCCCGCTTGATGTTGCCGGCGCCGTCGTACTCGACCTCGACGACATGCCCAGCCTCATCGATGATCTTCCACAGCCTGCCGTCGACGCGGAATCGGTAGCTGGTGAAGGCCTTGTCGGTGAGCAGCCAGCCGCCACCGCTCTCGGCGGCCTCGGTGCGGAAGTTCGCCGAACGGCCGGGTGGCGGGGAGAAGGTGCCGTCAGCGTTGCGGCCGAACCGGACCTGCTGACCATCGGGGTAGGTGACGACGACGTTGCCGGAACCGTCACCATCGGGCTGGACGCGCATGTCGTAGCGGGTCGACCAGCCGGCGCCGAAGATCAGGTTCTTGCGCGGGTCAAGGCTGTTGTACGTGCGCACGACGTCGAGCGCCGGACCGGTGACAGCAACGGACGCGTCGACCGCGCTGGAGAAGTAGTTGCCGGTCTGCGAGTCGAAGTTCTCGTTCGCACCGCCGTAGGGCGCGTTCGCGAGGTGCGAGGTGATCTCCGGCTGCGGCACGGCGGTGAGCAGGGTGCTCGGCGGCAGTTCCACGCTCTCGGCGATGCCGTCATACCCGAACGCACGCCACTGGTAGCTCTTGCTCCACCGCAGCGCGCCGACCGGGACCGTGAACACGCGGTCGTTGACGTAGCCGGAGTTGACGACGCAGCCGACACCGTTGTTGTCGACGTACTTCTCGCAGATCTCGAACCGGTACTGCGGTTTCTTGTCCGGCGGCGAGTCGACGTCGACGGCGTCGACCCACAACTGCGGAGTCAGCGTCTGCACCGAGTAGCCGTTGGGCGGGTACTGCGCCTTGACGATCGGCTTGATGTTGACCACGCGCAACGTCAGCCGGGCGGGCGGGATCTGCTCGTCGGTGAACCAGGGTCCGCCCTTGCGCAGCATCGAGAAGTCGAGGATGTACTCCCCGATCGGCATCGCGTTGATCTGGGCATCGAGCGTGACCGAGCCCCCGCGGGGCACGTCGCCGGTCAGCTTCTGGGACTCGACGGTCGCGAAGGGGGCGCCGTTGGCGGCGTAGGCGCGGTATCCGAGGACGAAGCTGTCCTTGCCCCACGTCTGCGCGCCGCGGTTGGTGACGGTGATCTTGACCTTGCCAGGTGACTGGGCGTGCACCGGCGGGTCCGGCACCCCGTTGTCGATGCGGTACTCCGCGTCGTAAGGGCTGTGGGTGACGAACAGCCTCGGCTTGTTCGCGGTGCCGTGGCCGGTGAACTTCTTCCAGCCGAGGCTGTCGGTCTCCGAGGCGCGGACGGTGAGGCCGTGGTTGGGCTGGCCGTTCACCCATCCCTGCACAAGGTCGCGGCCGCGCACACCGAGGTCGATCACCTCGGACGCCGTCGGACAGCTCGACACGGGCTGCCAGTCACCGATGTAGCCGTGTGCGAAGGACGAGCTCGTCAGCGGTTCGGGGTCGAATGCGGGGCCTGGGTAGCCCCCACCGGTGCCCCACGCGCTTCGGACCGCGTGCACGGTGATCGGCCGCGGATCGCAGGACTTGGCCGAGTAGTTGGTGAGGTAGAGCTGAGCGCCGAACACCTTGTGGTCGCGGATCGCACCGGCGACGTCGCCGAAGTTCAGGTAGCTGGCGTGCTTGACGCCGTTGTTCAGCCCGACGAGCAGGTCCTGGGCGCCGGACTGACGGCCGTTGCCGTGCACCACGATGCTGTCGGTCGCCGTTAGTTCCAGCACGCTCGGGTCGACCAGGACCGGGAAGCGGCGGGCCGGATCACGCAGCCAGGCCCCGTCCGCCTCCACCTCGAGCGAGCCGTCCACAATGGAGTAATTGACGCCGAACGAGGTTGCAGGGTCCTTCGCCGAGTCGGTCATGAACCCCGCGGGAATGGTTGCGCGCTCGGCGCCTCTCCTGTCCTTGAGGACCACCTGGTTGTCGACGACCTGCGCGGTCAGCCCCTTGAGGTGCAGGGGGAAGCTCCACGACCTGGCCGCGTCCGGGCCGTGCAACACGACGGTCTCCTTGACACCGCCCGGAACCGATTCGAGCTTCAGGTCGCTGCCGGGCAGCGCGGCCGGGTAGGTGATTGTCGTACCGTCCACGATTCCGGTGGCGCGCGCGGCGCCCCGCAGGCCGTAGCCGAACTCTGCACCGTCACCGAAGTCCATGTGCACCAGGCGTTGCGCGTCCGATGTGCGCGCGAAGTTGGTGCGCACGCTGTCCGCGCGGTTTCGCCAGCCCTCCGCGCCCGCGTCCTCGACAGCAGGGTCGACGGCGTGCCACTCGCCCTCGGCGGACTGGTAGTTCAGCGCGTCACGGGAGAACTCGGTCGTGAGAGTGCCGTCGTCGTTGCGGTACGTGCGCTGCTGCCTGCCTCGTTGCTCGGGTAGTTCTTCACTGGTCTCTCGGTCGAAGCCGCGCACCTGTGCCGTGCCGGTGAACACCTTGGTCTCGTTGCGTGGCACGTCAGAGCGTTCCGGAAACTTGATCTCCGGATATCTGGACTGCAACGACTCGGGCTTCGCCTGGTGCGGCGGTCCCTCGGCGATCTCGTGCGGCTTGCCCGCCGCGCTGCCGCCCGCCTGCTCAGGTGCGAGCGCGATCGCCTCCAGCAAAGCCCGCTGCTCAGCGGTGATCAGCGGGAACAACTGCGACGCAGCCGGGCCGAACAACGTGACGAGCAACAACAGCGCCAGTCCGAGCAAGGACAAGCGCCGCACACGACCGCGTTTCTCCGCCACCACGTGAACCATCCCCCAGGCAGGACGAAATATCTGCTCCGCACGAGAGGATGAACCAGAAAGAACGAGTCCCACAAGGCTTTTAGCTGCTGTTTCACCACGAAATAGCGGTGTTGCAGAGATGAAACAGCCATGAAGGCGACGCGATATAAAATTGCACATCCCTTGTCGTACGCCTATTTCTCATCAATGTAGAGGAAAAGCAATGAGGCGAAGAGTGAAGCGGTGGACGCTACCGCTGCTGGCCAGCCTGATCGCGGCACCGCTGGCTGCGGTTTCGACCCCGCTGGTGGCCGCCGCGGACACCACTCCGGTGTGCCGCAGCGCGGCGCCGCTGTTCACCGTGCGCCAGAACGGCGACCTCGCGATCTTCGGGCACGAGGAGCCGGAGAACGGGCAAGCCGTGTGGAGTGGAGGCGAGGTCAAGGGCACCCAGTGGACCGGGCGCACCATCGCAGGGCCGGACGGCGTGCTCTACAACATCCCGCCGGACGGCGCGCTGAAGCGGTTGCGCTGGAACGGTTCCGGCTGGGACAACAACGGCCAGGCCGAGGTGATCGGCGTCGACTGGCAGCGCTTCACCACCGACGCGTACCGCAACCGGATCACCGTCGACGAGACAGGCCGGATCTACACGATCAACGACAAGGGCGAGCTGAGGGTCTACCTCTGGGACGCGCCGAACAAGAAGTGGCTCAACGCCGCCGGTGACGTCATCGGCGTGGGCTGGGACCGCTACGACTCGATCACCGCCGGCGGAGCGGGCGTGCTCTACGCGCGCAAGCCGACCGGCGAGCTGATCCGCTACCGCTACCACGCCGAATCACAGCGCTACGTACTGCGCGACCAGCAGGTCGGCACCGGCTGGAACGGCTTCAAGCGGATCTTCTCCCCCGGCGGCGACGTGCTCTACGGCGTGCGCCCGGACGGCGTGATGCTCTGGTACCGCTACATCGAGTCCAGCGGCACGTGGGTCGGCGGCGACACGACGGGCGTGCCCATCGGCAGCGACTGGCAGAACGACGACGTCAGCGCGATGAGCGACGCCTGCAAGCTCACCTCGGTGCCGTCGTTTCCCCAGCGCGTC
This sequence comes from Lentzea kristufekii, assembly GCF_033949925.1. Taxonomy (NCBI): domain Bacteria; kingdom Bacillati; phylum Actinomycetota; class Actinomycetes; order Pseudonocardiales; family Pseudonocardiaceae; genus Lentzea; species Lentzea kristufekii. The sequence goes on along the minus strand of NZ_JAXAVV010000002.1, from coordinate 127,226 downwards.
GGCGTTCCGCTGGACAGCCGCGACGCGACGCACGTGATGATGGGCAAAGACGGTGTGCCGCAGTACTTCTACGTCAACGACTTCGGCCAGACCGTGCACGGCAAGCAGGTCAACTCGACCGACCCGCGCAGCGTCCAGTTGCAGGTCGTCGATGGCAACTCGCTGACCAAGACCCCCTCCGCGGTGCTCGGCGTGAACGACCGGCTGCAGGCGTTCGCACTCGGTCAAGACGGGGAAACCAGGACGACCACGCAGACTGCGGACGGTCTCGGCTGGTCCGGATACTCCTCGCTGGGCGGGTTCACGCCCGGCCCGGCGGCGTTCGTGCGTGACAAGGACAACCTGGTCCGCGGCTTCGCGGTGGACGCTGCCGGCAAGCTGTGGACCCGCTCACAGGCCACCGTCGACGGCCCGCTGATCCCGTGGGCCGAGGCCGGCGGCACGAACCTCACGTCCGACTTCGTGGTGATCCGCTCCGGCGACGGCTTCGAACTCGTCGCACGGACGACCGCTGGTGATGTCACGGCAGTGCGGTACGACCAGGCGGGCTTCGGCGCCTGGCGTGCGGTGCCGGGTGGCGCGATCACGGGCAAGCCCGCCGCCGTGCTGAACCTGGACGGCAAGCTCGACCTCTACGCCCGCCGCGCGGACGGGCTCGTGCACTGGCAGCGCGAGACGCGCAGCGGCTTCACCGGCATCTGGGCGTCGATCTCTGGCCTCACCGCGGTGGGCTCCCCCGCCGCAGCCGCCGTCGGCGGCGTCACGCGGGTCTCGGTCCGCAGCACGGACAACTACGTGCACACGAGCATGCAGTCGACGCCCGGCGGCACCAGCTACACGGACTGGTCGGTCCTCGCGGACTCCCGCACCGGCGCAAAGATGCTCGCCGCCACGGACCCGGCAATGGCCACGGTGACGAACGGCTCCGGGGTACTCATCACCTTCCGCGATCCCAACGACGTCTCGGGGTTCTACGCCTCCGCTGGCACAACGACAGGCCCGACGGCGGTCGCGCGTTCCGCCGCGGTCGGCGACTCGTTCACCGGCGGCCCCCAGCGGTGACGGCGGCGTTGTGGAGGCTCCCACCTGCGGAGCTTCCACAACGCCGTGTCCGTCTGTTGCCCTGACTGGGCAGTCAGCGGGCTGCACATCACATCCGGTTGGCTGCCGATGACGTCGATTCGCGCCGGCTGACGCTTGGACACCGTACAGATCTGCTTACCTCTTCGCCCAAGCGTCTGACACAAGATGTGGTCTGCATTCGTTTGAAGCTGCGAGTGAGCCCAAGCTGCGCCGTACCGACTTTGAACTGCGGCGACTATCCCGCATGAGAACCTATCCGGAGCCTGAGTTGTCTGGCTGGCGCTTCGCCGCGATGTGCGTAGGATCGAATCCTCGGCAGTTCAGCCCAGTTCAGCCCAGTTCAGCCCAGTTCAGCCCAGTTCAGCCCAGTTCAGCCCAGTTCAGCCCAGTTCGGCAAGTTCACCCGTTCGTGGTGAACCCATTTGCCGTTGGTTAAACGAAGGAGTCAGCGTCTCCTTCTTGGCTCCTTCATCTGCTTGTTGATCATGAAAATGATGATCAAGCAAAGATCGTTTCGCGCGCATGAAAAAGCCCGCTTACCTGGGCTTTCACCCAGAATCAGCGGGCTGATCCAGACCGTCGGGACGACAGGATTTGAACCTGCGACCCCTTGTCCCCCAGGGCCGCCCGATCAAGTGCGCCAGCAGTGGAAACACTGAAACCGCAGGTCGCGCCGGTGCCGTTGACTGCCGTTCAACATAGTCCAACACCGTTGGCGCACAATCGATCCTCCCATTTGACTCCCACTCCCAGCCGCCATCATCGGTCCGAAAAGGACCGTCGTGACGGCCAACACGCTACCGGCCTCAACTCCGAAGGGCTTGGATTGCACGGCGCGCACCGGAAGGAAGCCGCCGACCTCACACTTGCCGAGGTCGGCGACCGCGAAGACTGTTTTACAGAGCATGAAAGAGGACCAGCCGACCCTACGGGCCGAGCTGAGCCAGCTCAACAGCACTGTAGCTACCAAGTAGAATTCGTTGAAGCGTAAACGTAAGCTTGGACGACGTCGACCACATAGAGTCGCGGACAGCAACCTTGTACAAGAGGGACACGATCACCTGAGCGTGCTCCCAGCGTTGGAGATGCGCTGCCACGCTGCTGCGATGACTTTTCGAGCGGCACAGGACACGCAGTTCCAAGCCGCGGCTGCCGTGTCCGACCGCGATGCGGCACCGGTTCCCGTACGGGGACGCTCGGCATGCCGAGCGTGCTGACCGCGAGGTTCACTGTTCCCACACAGAGACGGGACAGAAGGTGATCCTGGTCGTCGTGTCGTCCTCCCAGCCAACCTCAATGGTGTCGGCGTTCGCCGAGATGACCGTTACCGGAACCCGTACCTCGGTCAAGGCTGCCACCGACGCAAACAACGCCGTGCCATGCACGGACGCCGAGAGCCTCGGAACGCGGGCACAGGGCGTGAACGCCGTGCCCCGCTGGATCGGGACCTCGTCCTGTTGTTCCCACCCGTGCACGGGGTGCAGGCCGGACGGCTCCGCGGTCGCCCAGCCCGTCTGTTCCACCTTCGCGCCGAACGGTGCGCCCACGACACGGTGCACCCGCAGCTCCCACGTCCCCTTGACCACGGTGACGCTCTCCACCCGCAACCCCGGCACCATCGCCGGCACGGTCGCGAATACCGGCCGGTGCCACGACGCAGCCCACCCCCACCTGTCCGTCCCTCCGGCACCCAGCGGGTGGATGCGGCGGCGAACGCTGCGTTCTCCAGCCACCACAACGCAGAAGTGGTTGTCGGCGACATCGTCGAGCGAGGTCGGCCCGGTCTCGGTGGAGTAGGCGAAACGCCCGTAGTGCGGGTCGTCGTCAGCGGCCGATTCGGCCTCGTCCGGCCCGACGTGGTCACTACCGTGGTTGTGCAGCCGAACTGTGCCGTCCACCCGCTGCACCAGTAGGCCGGGGCCTCGCAACGCCAGCACCCGGTCCTCGTCCGGGAGGGACCCCTCCTCAGTCCACAGTGGATGATCAGCGGGAGCGAGCAGGCACACGAACGCCTTCGACGCCCAGTACGGTGACGCGGGCCCGGAGTACGACTGCAGCGTCGCCTCCTGCGGGCCGTGCCACCCGAGGCTCAGCAGCCCGTTAGGCCCGATCGCCCCGCGGTCGAGGAAGTACCGCAGCGTCGAACTGATCAACGCACGGGACCGGCCGTACGACAGCGGAGTGTCACCGGTGACGGCACCCAACGCCACCGCGGAGGCCGCGGCGAACCTATAGGTCAGCGACCGTCCGAAATGGATTGGTGCGCCGTCCGTTCCGAACATTGCCGTGAAGCTCTCCAGGTGCTCGCGCAACCGTTCGCGGTGCGGGCTGTCCGTGCCGGCGAGGTAGGAGTCGAGCACCGGGTACAGGTGCAACGCCCACCCGTTGTAGTGATCGAACGCACGTCCGTCACCGTCGGAGTACCATCCCTCACCGAGGTACCAGGTCTCGAGCAGTTCCAGTGCACGCTCCCTGGCGCGAGCCGTCTCGGCGTCACCCCGGCCCACCGACTCCAGGAACCCGGCCACGGTGAACGGGAACAGGTACCAGTTGTTGGGCGCGGGCACGTGCCGCAACGCGCCGCGTAGCCAACCCTCCACCCGATCCTGCACGTGCGAGTCCAACTGGTCCCACAGCCACGGCCGGCTCACCCGCAGTCCCAGCGCCACGGACGCCGACTCCACCATCGGCTGCCCTTGCGCGCCGATGTCCCCGATGACCGGCCACGACTCCGCGTCGTCCCGGCCAGGTGTGGCCGTGCCGGCCTCGAGACCGGCGGCGTACCTGTCGATCCACCCCAACGGGTCGGTGCCGTCCGCGACCCGGAACGCGGCAGCGAGGAACGTACGGGCGTAACCCTCCAGACCGTCGCAGCGTTCGCCGTTGTGGGACGGCCGTCCTGGCAGGTTCAGCAGCGCGCCGCGAGGGGTGGCCCACCGCCAGGCGGCGACCAGCAGGTCGTCCGCGACGGCCTTCCACTCGGCCCGGATCACGCGATCCGGCCCAGGTCGCCGGGCTGCACGGCGTGCGCGAAACCGGCTCCCCCGATCCAGCTCCGCAACTCGGACACCGCGAACTCGACAAGGCGCGCGCACTCGTTGCCCTGCGAACCGGCGAGATGTGGAGTGATCAGCACGTTGTCGCAGTCCCACAACGGGTGTCCGGCCGGAAGGACCTCGGGATCCGTCACGTCCAGGATCGCGCTTACACCGCTCGACGCCAGCGCGTCCTGGTCGATGAGGGCTCCGCGGGCTGTGTTGATCAACACGGCGCCCGGTCGCATCAGGGTGATCAGCCTCCGGTCGACGAGACCACGTGTGGCGGGCAGCAGTGGGGCGTGCACTGTGACGACGTTGCTGCGAGCGAACAGTTCATCCAGACCCACATGCTCGACACCGAGCGCCGCCGCTTCTGCGGCGGGGACGTACGGGTCGTACAGCAGCACCTGGAAATCGAAGGGGCGCAACAGCTCAATCACCCGGCGGCCGATCATCGAGGCCGACAACACACCGACCGTCCGGCCGAAGTTGCCCACATCACGCGGAAACCGCGCACCTGGATCACGGGTCGCGCGGTAGGCACACGCGCGTTCCAGCACACGCTTGCCGGACAACAGGATCATGGCGACCGTGTACTCGGCGACGGGAAGCGCGTTGGCCACCGCGGCCGACGACACCTCGATCCCCCGCTTCCAGCACTCCTCGGTGACATGACCGCGCACCGAACCCGCCGTGTGCACGATGGCGCGCAACCTGGGTGCCTTGTCGAGCACGGCCGCGTCCAGTGGCGGGCAATCCCAGCCGGTGACCAGCACGTCCACGTCCGAGAGGTCGTCCGCGAAGCTGTGCAGCACCGGCAATCGCAGATCACACACCTCACCGAACGCCGCCATCGCCGAGGGCGTCAGCACCGCCTCCGCCGCCTCGGGCGACATCGCGAACCCCGCGCGCATTCTCATCGCACCCCTTCCGCCACTGTCCGTCCGGCCACGCGCAACCACGTGCCGGGGTCCGCGATCGCCGGCTCCGCGGCGCCGGCCAGTTCCACCAGTGAGGCGCACAACCGGATGCCCGCCGGAAGCTCGCAGGCGCGTTCGCCCACCACCAGCGCCACTTCGCACTCAGCGGAGGCCACGACGTTGCCGACGACCTTGCCGGTCCAGCTCTGCTCGTCGAGCCTGCCCTCACCGGTGATCACCAGATCCGCCCAGCACAACGCGGACTGCAGTCCGACCAGGTCGGCGACAAACCGCGAACCGGACTCGAGCCGGGCGCCCCAGCCGTGGACAAGTCCGAACGCGGTGCCGCCCGCCGCCCCCGCACCGGGTGCATCCGGATCACCACCGAGCACCGCTGCCCACGTCATGAGACCGTCCTCCAGCACCACGACATCGCCCGGCCCAGCACCCTTCTGCGGACCGAACCGGTGTGCCGCTCCAGCCGGACCGAGCAGCGGTGACATCACATCGGCCAGGCACACCACGCCGTCGACGGGCGGGGTGACGATCTCGCTGAGATCGACTCCTGTCACGTGCCGCAGCGCTCCACCGCCCAGCGGTGGCGCCGAACCACCCTCAGTGGACAGTCGCGCACCGAGGGCCACGAGCGCCCCGCTCCCGCCGTCCGTGGTGGCCGACCCGCCGAGCGCCGCAACGATCCTGGTCACGCCGGGATGGCAGGCAGCGGACCGCAGCAGCCGGCCGAACCCGAACGTACTCGCTCCCAGGGGGTCCGGCTCGCGAAGGAGCGGAAGCCCGCAGGCGACGGCGAGCTCCACCACGGCCGTTCCTCCCGGCAGCAACGACCAGTACGCCTCCCGAGGCCTGCCGATGGCGTCGACCGCCGGGACCGGCATGCGCCGAGCCGCCGGGAGCACGTCCAGGGTGCCCTCTCCGCCGTCGGCCAGCGGCAGGCACCGGATGTCGTCACCGGGCCGGGCGAGGCGCCATCCCTCGGCCAGCCGTTCCGCCACCGCCGCGGCGCCGACGGTACCTTTGAACGAGTCCGGCGCGATGAGAACGCGCATGGTCAGACTGCTCCGTACACGTCGAGCAGAGCGGTCATCCGGTGTGCGGCCAGGTCCGGGTCTGGCAGCAGGCCGCACGCGTCGGTCAGCAGGAAAGTCTCGACCAGATGCGGCAGACTGCGTCCGCTCTGCAGACCGCCGATCATGGAGAAGCCGGGTTGCAGACCGGAAAGCCAGGCGACGAACGCGATGCCGGTCTTGTAGTGGTAGGTCGGCGCGCCGAAGATGTGACGCGCCAACGGCAACGTCGGTGCGAACGCGGCGTCGTAGGCCGCTTCGTCTCGCGCGTCCAGCGCACGCAGCGCCGCAGAAGCCGCCGGCGCGATGGCCGCGAAGACCCCGAGCAGGGCGTCGCTGCCGCTCTTGATCAGTGACGGGTAGTGGTAGTCGTCGCCGGTGTAGAGGCGTACGCCCTCAGGCAGCTTGGCACGCAACGCCTTCTCGTGCTCCGCGTCGAGCAGGGACACCTTGACGCCGTCCACCTGCGAGGCGTGGTCGTGCACCAAGCCGAGGAACACGTCGGTGGCCTCGGAGAGGTCCTCAGAACCCCAGTAACCGGTGAGGGCGGGATCGAACATCGGGCCCAGCCAGTGCAGGATCACCGGCGCCCCGGCCTGCGGCAGCAGCCGGTCGTACACGTAGCGATAGTCAGCGGGTGCCGTGGCCACAGCGGCCAGCTGCCTGCTCGCCATCACGATCACCTGTGCGCCCGCGGCCTGCACTGCGCCGAGCTGCTCGCTGTAGGCGGCGAGCACTTCGTCCAAGCCGGCCGCATCAACGTGATCCGTACCCGCACCGGCCGCAATGCGGCCACCGTGCTCTCGCGCCTCGGCAGCGCTGCGCCGGATGAGCTCACGGGCGGCGGCCCAGTCGAGCCCCATCCCGCGTTGGGCGGTGTCCATCGCCTCGGCGACGCCGAACCCGTGAGACCACAGATGTCTGCGGAACGCCAGGGTGTGCTCCCAGTCGACGGCAGCGGCTGCGCCGGGACGGTTGTCGCCGAGCGGATCGGCCACGACGTGCGCAGCAGCGAACGCGATGCGCGAGGTGAAGGGTTCGGCGGGTGCGGTCCAGGCGGCGGGCTCGCGCAGCACGTGCCTGCGACCGCCGGGAAGCATGACTTCGGCGCTCATCGGGGCAGCTCGATGCGCTGGTTCGTGCGGGACGACTCCAGACCCGCCTGGGCGAGCCGGATGCCCCGGACACCCGCCATGAAGTCGTACGGGTGCGGGGCGTCCTCCACGACGTGACGGACGAACTGCTCCCACTGGGCCTTGAAACCGTTCTCGAACGCCGCGTTGTCCGGCACTTCCTGCCACTGGTCACGGTACGACTGCGTCTCGCGCAGGTCCGGGTTCCACACCGGCTTCGGAGTGGCCTCACGCGGCTGGATCACGCACCCGTGCAGTCCGGCGACCGCGCTGCCGTGGGTACCGTCCACTTGGAACTCCACCAGCTCATCGCGGTGCACCCGTACACACCAGGAGGAGTTGAGCTGTGCGACGACACCGCCGTCCAGTTCGAAGATCGCGTAGGCCGCGTCGTCCGCCGTGGCGTCATAGCGCGCACCCCGCTCGTCGACACGGCTCGGGATGTGCGTGGTGGTCTTGGCGATGACCGAATGGACCTGGCCGAAGAGGTTCTCCAGCACGTAGTTCCAGTGGCAGAACATGTCCACGGTGATTCCGCCGCCGTCCTCGGCGCGGTAGTTCCAGCTCGGGCGCTGCGCGGCCTGCCAGTCGCCCTCGAAGACCCAGTAGCCGAACTCGCCTCGCACGCTCAGGATCCGGCCGAAGAAGCCGCTGTCGACGAGCCGCTTGAGCTTCAGCAGGCCGGGCAGGTACAGCTTGTCGTGCACGACGCCGTTCTTCACGCCCGCCTCGGCCGCGCGGTGAGCCAGGTCCAGCGCACCCTCGACCGACTCCGCGACCGGCTTCTCGGTGTAGATGTGCCGGCCCGCGCCGATGGCCCGCACGATCGACTTCTCCCGCACGTTCGTCAGCTGCGCGTCGAAGTACAACGGGAACTGGTCGTCGCTCAACGCGGCGTCCAAGTCCGTCGTCCAGCGGGTGAGACCGTGCCGCTCGGCGATCTCGGCGAGCTTCGCCTCGTTCCGGCCGACCAGGAGCGGTTCCAGCCGCACCCGCGTGCCGTCGGCCAGCTCCACCCCACCCTGCTCGGAGATCGCGAGCACCGACCGCACCAGGTGCTGCCGGTAACCCATCCGTCCGGTGACACCGTTCATCACGACACCGAGCGTCCGCACTGTCATCCCGCCTCCTTGGAAAGCGCTTTCCGCCTTACCGTAACCCAAGTTGTGCGAAAGTCATCAGGTCAGTCGCGAACCGGGGGGACGAACATGTCGAGCCACGGCCGCAGCGCACGAAGGGGTTCGCCGACCGCGCCGATCTGCGGATACCAGGCCTTTTCCCACTCCAGGGACACCCAGCCGTCCCAGGAGCGCAGCAGCGCGCCGCACAACGTCAACGGCACCGCACCCATCCCCGGCAGCACCGGAGTGAGATCACGCACACCGCCGACGTCCTTGATCTGGACGTACCCCAGGTAGTCGCCAAGCAGCGCACGCGTGAGCGCCGGTTCTTCACCGTGCCGCCACGGGTGCAGCACGTCCCACAGCACCGCCACCAGCTCCGGCGCCGCGAACGGCTCGACCAGGCTCAACGCGGCCTTCCCGGTCGGGTGCGAGTCGTGTGTCTCGATGAGCAACCGGACGCTGCTTCCGCGCAGGTCGTCGAGCACCGCGCTGATCCTGTTCCACGACTCGGCGTCGCCGCCCGGGAAAACGCGCACGGCGGGTGCTCCGAACCGGTGAGCCAGCTCGATCAACGCACGCAGCTCCGTGATCACAGGCTGGTCCGGTCCAGGTGCGCACACCTTCGCATAGCCCGCGATACACGCGACTTCCAGCCCCTCGTCGGCGATCTGTGCGCGCAGCCGGGCGATCCGGGGTGCGGAGAGTCCGATGTGGACCTCCTCGTCAGGGTGCGTCCGGAGCTCGATGCCGTGACAACCGTGTGCAGCCGCCAGCCTGACTGCCTTCACCACGGGCGCTCCCGGCATTCCTAGCGTGCTGACGGCGAATCGTCTGGCCACGTCTCCCCCTGGAAGATGTTATTGACACTTATCAAGGTAAGCGCTTTCCAGATAGGCTTTCCAGCGCCGGGGGCACGCGGACTTCGAGGTGCCCGTGCCCCTGGTCCTTCTGATCAGGTTCCGTCGATCAGCCGGATGGCGAGATCAGGGTTGAACTGGCCCGCCGGCGTGTTGGGCGCGATGCCGCAGTTCCCGTCCGACACACCAGGGGTCTTCACCCACAGCAGCATCTCCGCGCCACCGCCCACCTGGGCGGTCACCCCGAGCTTGCGACCGGGAGGGTTGCACCACTGGCCGTTGTGCCCGTTGCCGTTGCGACTCGTGTCCACCACGAACCTCGCCGCATAGCCGAGGTTGCTGACGACCGAGTTGGCGTAGCTCGTCGACTGGCTCGTCGTGTAGTAGTTCGACACGTTCACCGCGAACCCGCGGACGTTGCGCACACCCGCCGAGTTCAGCCTGCTCGCCATGGTGGAGGCAGCCACCCATCCCGCGTTGCCGCCGTCGAGGTAGGCGTAGGTGTTTGGCGACTTCTGCTGGAACATCTGGGTGGCGTAGGTGAGCATGCCGAGCCGCTCGTTGATCTGCGTCTGGGTCATGCACTCGAAATCACCGAGCGCGTCGGGCTCGATGATCACCACCGCGGGTTTGGTCCCGATCCCGGCGGCGAAGCTCGAGATCCAGGTCCGGTAGGCCGAGGGACTGCCCGCGCCGCCGCCCGAGTGGCCTCCGCAGGCGTCCCTGCCGGGGAGGTTGTAGGCGACCAGCACCGGGAGTTTGTCCTGGCCATCCGCCGCACCGGTGTAGTTCGCGACGGTGGAGCCGATGTTGCTGTCGTTGCCGAACCAGCGGGCGATCGGCTTGGAGCCGATGGACGACTGGATGCGCGCCGCCCTCGAGTCACCGGAGTTGTTCCGCGCCCAGGTTGCGGGCGCGGAGTTCGGGTTGACGTAGAAGCCGCTGGTCAGGTCGATCGGACTGGCAGCGACGGCGGATGGGACTGGTATCAGGAGCATTGCCGTGAGGGCCGCCGATAAACGGACAATCCACCACACTGTGGATCCCCTTTCGTTCGGACTGTTTCCTTTCACCCACCGCGAGGCCCGCCCGCACAGCGCTGTGCGGGCGGGGGCGGCGGGAGTTCTCTAGCGGGTGTCGGTGAACGCCGCGATCCACGCGAGCGACGAGTTCCAGTTGATGGCGACCTCGTTCGTGGACCAGGACCCGATCTCATCGATGTAGCACTTGGCGGGAGCGCATCCCGGCAGGTTCTGCTGGGCGACAGGGTCCTGCAGACCCGAGTTGGGGCCGCCCGCGAGCGAGCCGGCGGGCGGGTTGGGCAGCTTGGGGTCGAGCTGGTTCGCCCAGTGCCGGTGGTGCTGGTTCTTGCTGGCCCGCTCGCCGTAGCCGCTGATGAACGACTGGTTGAGGCCGTTGCGGCCGAGCAGGTAGTCCATCGACTCCAGGACAGCGTCGCTGTACTCGCGCTTCAGGCTGAGGTCGTACGCCATCGCCATGATCACCGCAGCGTTCGTGGTGGCGCTGGTCGAGCCCCACGCGTACAGGCCGTCGGACGGCTTGGACGGGTTGGGATAACCCTGCGACCTCAGGTCGCGCACGTGTCCGTCGGCGACCTGGAGCACGCGGGAACGTGCCGCGAGCACCCGGTCGATCGGGAAGCGGAACGGCAGCCGGACGATGGTCAGGTCGGCGAGCGCACCGGTGTCCTTCCAGGAAAATCCCGCGGACGTGAGTTTCGTGGTGACCTTGTCGAGGTACTCCCGCTTGCCGGTGGTCGCGTACAGCTCCGCGCCTGCCCAGGAGAACTCGTCGGTGACGTTCGTGTCGTCGTAGGGACCGCCGCCCACGCTGTCCTCACGCGGGGCGAACCTGTCGGGGTTGGCAAGTGCCGCCTGCCACGCGGTCTGGGCCGCGGTGAGGCAGCGTTGTGCGAACGCCGGGTCCCACAGCTTCCAGATGCGCGCGCACTGGGCGCCCGCGGCGGCCAGGTTCAGCGTGGCCGCGGTCGACGGCGCGTGCAGGTACCGGGGCTGGGCGTCGTTGTGCGGGAGGGTGGGGTGCGGCGTCCACGCCAGGTCGTGGATCTTGTGGTGTGCCATACCCGCGAGCGGCTTGTCGGCGGGCACCTGCATCTTCAGCAGGAACTCGACCTGCCAGCGCGCCTCGTCCAGCACGTCGGGCACCCGGTTGTCCTGCTCGGGAATCGAGAGCAGTCCGTCGCGCAGGCCCTCGATGTCGAGGCGGTACAGCGAGCGCTCGTACAGGTCCATCAGCTGCCACGCGGCGAGCGCGCCGTTCACCACGTACTTGCCGTGGTCCCCGGCGTCGTACCAGCCACCACTCACGTCGAGCGAATAGTCGCAGACACCCGGCTGACAGGGCACCGAGACGTCGCCCTTGTTCGGCGCGACACCGACGTGTCCGGCAGGGCGCGCGTACGCGTCACCGACGTACCTCGCCTCGATCGGGATGCCGCTGCGGTTGTGGTAGAAGTACGCGAGCGCGTCCCGGCGCAGCTTGTCGTAGGGCTTGGCGGCGATGTCGAACGGGTAGCTGACCTGATCACCGACGGCCACCGTGTAACCGCTTCCAGCCTTGCGGAACGACGTGAAGTCGGCGATGTGCACATGATCGCGGGTCATCGCGTCGTCACCTTTGACCTGCGTCTGCCCACTCGCGACCACTTGGCCGGCCACGTCACGCAACTGCCACGGCAACGGGCTGGTGGAGCTGTCGACGATCGAGGCGCGCTTGGGGCCGGACGTCGGGTAAGCGTGCTGGTTGGTTCGCACCGGTGAGCCGTAGTCCCAGCCGCCGCCCGGCGGGATGACGCCACCTTTCAGCGAGACGTCGTCGAGGCAGAGCGTGTAGGCCTCTGTCGCGCCGCCGGCCTGGATGGCGACCTGCCCGTTGCGAGTGGCCACCGTGGACGTTCCGGTGAACTCGAACGTCTTGGGGGTGCTGGTGAGCGCTGCCGCCTTGTTCATCGTGGTCGTGTTCGGCGGGGCCGCGAGCTGCACCGTCGCCCTGACCGTGACGTTCTTCGTCGCGGTGGCGGTGAAGCGCAGCGTGTAGGGCTGCCCCGCCTCCAGCGGCACGTCGTTCTGGCCGATCATCGACTGCCAGGGGTTCACCGTGCCTGCCGGGATGTCGGCGCACAGGCGCCCTGACTCCACTCTGGACGGAGTGTTGCCACTGCTCCACCACGGGGTCTTCACGCTGTCGAACGTGCCGTTCAGCACACGCTCGTAGCCCTCGGCAGCGGTCGCGGAGGGTGTGACCGCAGCGAAGAGCACGAGCGGGAGGCTGACTGCCACCAGCCTGGTTTTCACGGACATACCGGAGCCCTCTCGGGGTCGAAGGTCTCCCGGCGCGACCGCAGCGTCGTGGCGAATGTTCACCCAAGCGACACGATGTGTCAACGGCCACACTTCACTGAACTGTGACCCGGGTTACCTCTTCACATCTGGACGTCGGCATGGTTACAGTCCTGTAAGCGCTAACAGTCACCCCCGATCCGCTAGCGCTCACACCGGCACAAGCCGCAGCGTCGCAGCAGGTGAACGGTGTTTCAATGGCCCGCAAGCGCCCAAAAAGCAGGTGTTACCGCTTGCTGACCATCCGCCAACTGGAGGTTCTTGATGGTTGCTCGGCCGAGGCGGGCGTTGCTCGCCACAACACTGCTCAGCGCACTGATGGCGGTCTCCGCGTGCGGCGGCGGGTCCGCAGGCTCCGAGACGGGCGAGACCACGTTGATCGTCAAGACCTTCAGCCAGTTCGGCTATGAGGAGCTGTACAAGGAGTACGAGGCCAGCCACCCTGGCGTCACCATCAAAGAGGAGAACATCGGGAAGCTGGGCGACTACCTGCCCAAGCTGCAGCAGTGGCTCGCGACCGGGAAGGGCGCGGGTGACGTCGTCGCCATCGAGGAGGGCATCCTCGCGCAGTTCATGGGCAAGCCCGACCAGTTCGTGAACCTGCTCGACCACGGCGCGGGCGAGCTCAAGGGCAACTTCCTCGAGTGGAAGTGGAAGCAGGCCTCCACCGCGGACGGCAGCAAGGTCATCGGTCTCGGCACGGACGTCGGCGCGCAGGGCATGTGCTACCGCACCGACCTCTTCGCCAAGGCCGGCCTGCCCACGAACCGCGAGGAGGTCGGCAAGCTCTGGCCCACCTGGGACGACTACATCGCGACCGGCAAGAGGTTCAAGGCCGCGGACACCGGTGCCGGCTTCTACGACTCATCCGGTGGCCTGTACCAGAACATCCTGATGCAGCAAGGTGACCACACGTACTACGACACCTCCACCAAGCTCGTCATCGACAGCAACCCCGGCGTGAAGAAGGCCTGGGACCAGACCATCGAAATGGTCAAGGCTGGACTGTCGGCCAACATCGAGCAGTGGAGTCCACAGTGGAACGCCGGGTTCAAGAACGGCACGTTCGCCACGATCCCCTGCCCTTCCTGGATGCTCGGCACGATCGAGAAGCAGTCCGGACCGGAGAACAAGGGCAAGTGGGACGTCACCCGCGTGCCCGGTAACGGCGCCGTGCGCGGCGGCTCGTTCCTCGCGGTGCCCACGCAGAGCAAGCACCAGAAGGAGGCCGCCGAGCTGGCGAAGTTCCTGACCAGCGCCAAGGGGCAGACCTCGGCCTTCAAGTCGAAGAACAACTTCCCATCGTCGCCGCAGGCCATCGACGACCCGGCCGTGCAGGGCTTCACCAACGCGTACTTCAACGACGCGCCGGTCGGCAAGATCTTCGGCGACAGCGTGAAGGCGCTCAAGCCCGTCTACCTCGGCCCGGACAACCTCGCGATCAACGACCGCGTGACCAACGCGCTCACCGCCGTGGAGCAGGGCAAGCTCCAACCCGACGAGGCCTGGACGAAGGCCGTCGACGATGCCAAGCGCCTGGTCAAGTGACGACCTGGCGGCCGGGGCGTGCATGCGGCAACCGCCCCGGCCGTCTTCCCACCGATCCACTGAGGACACACGTTGGTGACTGATCTGCGGCCGAGGACGGCCACGAGCACCGAGGCAACCGGCGGCGAGCCGCCTGGGAAACCGCGCGTCAGGCTGCGCGTCCGGTTCTCCCGGCTCGACACGGCCTGGTCGCCGTACCTGTTCATCGCCCCGTTCTTCGTGATCTTCGGAATCTTCGGGCTGTTCCCGCTCGGCTACACGGCGTGGGTGTCCTTGCACGACTGGGACATCAACGGTGCGGGCGCGTTCGTCGGGCTGGACAACTACGTCACGTTGTTCAGCGACCCGGACTTCTGGAACTCGGTCTACAACACCATCGGCATGCTCGTGCTGGCGACGGTGCCGCAGCTGCTGTTCGCGCTCGTCCTCGCGAGCCTGCTCAACCAGAAGCTGCGCGGGCTGACGTTCCTGAGGATGGGCGTGCTGCTGCCGATCGTCACCTCGGTGGCCGCGGTCGGCATCGTGTTCAGCCAGATCTTCGATCGCGATGCCGGAATGGTGAACGGCCTGCTCGGCCTCTTCAGCATCGACCCGATCGACTGGCGCGCGGACAAGTGGTCGTCCTGGACCGCGATCGCCGCCATGGTCAACTGGCGGTGGACCGGATACAACGCCCTGATCTACCTCGCGGCGATGCAGTCGATCCCACGCGACCTCTACGAGGCGGCCACCGTGGACGGCGCGTCGAAGGCCAGGCAGTTCTGGAGCATCACCGTCCCCATGATCAGGCCGGCCATCATCTTCACAGTGATCGTCTCCACGATCGCGGGCATGCAGCTCTTCACCGAACCACTCATCTTCGGCCAGGGCAGCTTCGCGATCTCCGGCGGCAGCCTGCGGCAGTTCCAGACGGTGTCGATGTACATGTTCGAGAAGGCATTCCGCGACTTCGACTACGGGTACGGTTCCGCCGTCGCGTGGATGATCTTCTTGTTGATCACGATCCTCGCCGTCATCAACTTCCTCATCACGCGAAAGGGGAAGTAACCGTGCGCAAATCACAGCCGCTCCTCTACTGCACCCTCATCGCCGGCATCGTGCTCTCGGCATTCCCGCTCTACTGGCTCTTCGTCGTCGCGACCCGGTCCAACGACGTGGTCGGCGACTGGCCGCCGCCGCTGGTGCCCGGCCCGAACCTGGGCGAGAACATCGGCAGGCTCTTCGCCGCCGAGGACGCGAACTTCCTGCTGGGCCTGTGGAACTCGGCGCTCTCGTCGGTCGTCGTGACCGTCGCGGTCGTGTTCTTCTCCTCACTCGCCGGGTTCGCTTTCGCCAAGCTGAAGTTCCGCGGCCGCAACGGTCTGCTGCTCGTCATCCTCGCGACCATGATGATCCCGGTGCAGATGGGCATCATCCCGCTGTACATGATCATGGTGGAGCTGGGCTGGCAGAACAGGATGGAAGCGATCATCGTCCCGTCGCTCGTGTCCGCGTTCGGCGTCTTCCTCATGCGCCAGTACGCCGAACGGGCGGTACCCGACGAGCTCATCGAGGCCGCGCGAGTCGACGGGTGCAGCACCTTCCGCATCTTCTGGACCGTGGTGCTTCCCGCGTTGCGCCCCGGTGCCGCGGTGCTGGGCCTGTTCACCTTCATGGGCACGTGGAACGAATTCCTGTGGCCGCTCGCCGTGCTGGAGGCGGACAACCCGACCGTGCAGTTCTCCCTGAGCCAGCTCTCCACCACCTACTACACGGACTACACGCTCATGTTCACCGGAGCACTCGTCGCCACGGTGCCCCTCCTGCTCGTGTTCATCGCGTTCGGTCGCCAGATCATCGGCGGCATCATGGAAGGGGCGGTCAAGGCATGACCACGTTCGCACCCGGCTTCCTCTGGGGAGCGGCCACCTCGAGCTACCAGATCGAGGGCGCGGCCGCCGAGGACGGGCGTCTGCCGTCCATTTGGGACACTTTCTGTGCAACGCCGGGCAAGGTGGACAACGGTGACACCGGTGACGTGGCCGCCGACCACTACCACCGGTACCGCGAGGATGTCGGGCTCATGGCTGAGCTGGGGCTCGGCGCGTACCGGTTCTCCATAGCATGGCCGCGGGTGCAGCCGCTCGGCTCAGGTGCGGTCAACCAGCGCGGCCTCGACTTCTACCGGCGGCTCGTCGACACCCTGCTGGAGCAGGACATCCAGCCGTGGCCGACGCTGTACCACTGGGATCTGCCGCAGCCGCTGGAGGACGCGGGTGGCTGGCCGGAACGGGACACGGCGCTGCGCTTCGCCGAGTACGCGGCGATCGTGCACGAGGCGCTGGCCGACCGCGTGACCCACTGGACGACGCTGAACGAACCGTGGTGCTCGGCGTTCCTCGGCTATGCCACCGGCAGGCACGCACCGGGCCGCCAGGAGCCTGCCTCCGCCATCCGCGCCGCCCACCACCTGTTGCTGGGGCACGGTCTCGCGATCGCGGCGATGCCCGAGGCACGGGTCGGCATCACGCTGAACCTCACGCACGTCACCCCGATGTCCACGGCGGAGGAGGACGTCGACGCGGCGCGCCGGATCGACGGAATGCAGAACCGGATCTTCCTCGACCCTGTGCTGCGGGCCGCCTATCCGCAGGACGTGGTCGAGGACCTGGCGCCGGTCACCGGTTTCGACCACGTGCAGGAGGGTGACCTCAAGACCATCGCCGCACCGATCGACTTCCTCGGCGTGAACTACTACTCCCCCATGCTGGTCGGGCACGGCACGACATCGAGCCCGTCCGCGTACGTCGGCTCCGAACACGTGCGGCAGCACGACGGCGGCAGGCAGCGCACTTCCATCGGGTGGGAGATCGACGCACGCGGCCTGCTCGACCTGCTGCTGCGGCTGGAACGCGACTACCCCGCGATCCCGTTGTACATCACCGAGAACGGCGCGGCGTTCGATGACGAGGTGCACGACACGGCCCGCGTCGCCTACCTCGACGGGCACGTGCGCGCGTGCGCGGAGGCGGTGTCGCGCGGGGTACCGCTGAAGGGCTACTTCGCCTGGTCGCTGCTCGACAACTTCGAGTGGTCCTTCGGCTATGCCCAGCGGTTCGGCATCGTGCACGTCGACTACGCCACCCAGCGCCGCACGCTCAAGGACAGTGCGCGGTGGTACGCGGACGTGATCCGGCGCGGTGGCCTGTGAGCGCTTACAGGATTGATAGGCTCCGGCCATGAACACGCGACCGCCCACCCTCGAAGAGGTCGCACAGCGCGCGGGCGTCTCCACCGGCACGGTGTCCCGTGCCATCAACAACGCCCGCCACGTCAGCGCGAAAGCCCGCAGGGCCGTGGAAACCGCGATCGCGGAGCTCGGCTACGTCCCGAACACCGCGGCCCGCTCACTCGCCACCCAGCGCCGGGGTGCGGTCGTGCTCGCGATCTCCAGCGACGACCCCGCGCTTTTCGCAAATCTCTTCTTCGCCGAGGTGATCACCGGGGTCAACGCGGTCATCGAGGAGACCGACCTCCAGTTGATGCTGGTGCTCGCCGCGTCGGAACGGGGCCGTGCCCGGCTCAGCCGGATATTGCAATCCCGCAGCGCCGACGGCGTCATGCTGCTGGCGCTCAAGGAGAACGACCCGCTGTCCAAGATGACCGAGGAGAGCGGCCTGCCCACCGTGCACGGCGGCCGCTCGCTCGACCGGGCCCCGCAGTGGTACGTCGACGCGGACAACCGCGGTGGCGCCCGCGCCGCCGTGGAGCACCTCATCTCGTCGGGCCGCAAGAGAATCGGCACCATCACCGGTGAGCTCGACACGCATGCCGGAACGGCGCGCTACCTGGGGTTCCGCGAGGCGATCGTGCTTGCGGGGCTGAGCGACGCGCGGGTGGCGCACGGCGACTTCAGCGAGGCCAGCGGGGCCGCGGGCATGAAGCTGCTGCTCGACGACCACCCCGACCTCGACGCTGTCTTCGTGGCATCGGACGCGATGGCGGCCGGAGCACTCGGCGTGCTGCGCGACCACGGCAAGCGCGTTCCCGAGGACGTCGCGGTGATCGGCTTCAACGACATCGTGACGGCCAAGCACATGCAGCCCGCGCTCACCACGGTCCGGCAGCCCATCGAGGCGCTGGGCCGGGAGATGACCAGGATGCTGGTGCGGCTGCTGAACGGGGAGCAGCCGACGTCGCTGATCCTGCCCACGGAACTGGTCATCCGCGACTCGGCCTGAACCGGCGGGCCGCGCGCACTGCGGCCCGCCGGTTCGGTTACGCGTAGGCCTCGAACTCGTAAACGCGGGCGACGTTCCCGCCGGACTGCGCACCCGTGATCACGGTGAGGCGCACGTGCCGTGCGCTGTTGTTGATCGTGTGCTCGGTGGTCCCGATGGTGTTGCCACGCACTGTCGCCACCGTCGTCCACGTGGTCCCGTCGGCCGACACCGCCAGGTCGAAGTCCCTGGTGTTGAAGGTCGCGGACTCACCGCCCGCGCTCGCGTGCTTGACGACCAGCTTCTTCAGCGCGTGGCCGGAGCCGAGGTCCACCCGCAGCGACTTCGTCCCAGCGACCGAGCACCACTTGTCGCTGTTGCCACCGGAAACACTGCCGTTCACGGCCTTCGCGGGGCCTTCGTTCGCGTTGCAGGCAGCCGAACCTGTCGCCGGTTGGTTCAGTGCGAGGTTGTTGCCAGGAGGAGGGCCGCCGTCAGGGCCGGCCACGCTGTTGATCCACGCGTTGACGCTCCCCTGGAGTTCGGCGTAGAAGAAGCGCTCGGTGCCGCAGACACCAGGGCCACCGGACGTGTCACCGCCGAGCCTCCAGTTGCCGGGTGTGCCCACGAGAAGCGGTCCGCCCGAGTCGCCGTAGCAGGCGCTCTTGCCGTCCTTGTTGTCCAGGCAGATCGTCCACTGATCGGTGCCGCACGCGCTGTCGGACAGCACGGGAACGTCGACCTGCCTGAGGTTGGTGGGCGCGCCACCGCAGCCTCCGCCGGGGTTGCACGTCGTGGCGCCCCAGCCGAGCAGCCGCACCGTCGAACCTGGTGCGACGACCGGTGCGATGGAGATCGGCTGTTGGGTGACCGGCGCCGTCAGCTCGACGAGCGAGGTGTCCGCGTTGCCGTGGTCCACCCAGCGCCTGACCCTGGCCACCGTGCCGCCGGAGTTGCGGTTGTTGCTGCCGATCCTGATCTGCACACCGCTCGGGACCTCGCCGGCCATGCAGTGCTTGGCCGTCAGCACCCAGGTGGACCGGATCAGGGCCCCACCGCAGAAGTGACCGCCGGAGTTGCCCTGCATCGAGGCCATGAAGCTGTAGTTCTCGGTGGCGTCCACGCCACCGATGATGTTCGGAGTCAGCGGGTCGGGCTGTGCCGTCGCCGACGTGACGGCCGCTCCCGCCAGGGTCAGGACGGCGACCGCCGCCAGCAGACCCTTGACCAGTCGTCGCATGGGGGAACCTCGCGTTCGATGGGTCGAAGGAGAATTCCCTGAAGGTTCCAACGGCCGAAGTCAACGGATCTAAGTCCGAAACTTCGGCGCTGCGGATGGGCTAACCGCCCGCACCGCTTCTGAATACGATGCGCCACCCACGTTGATGGTCTGGACCTCTTGTCGCGCACCGTCGTAGGGTGTACCGGCGAGGAGTTCCATGATCGGACCATTTCATCTCGTGTTGCGCGCGGCGATCCGCGAGCGCGGGCTGCCGCTCGACCGGTTGCGGTCGCGGCTGGCCGAGCGCGGGATCCAGATCGGGCTGGCCAGTCTCAGCGACTGGCAGCACGGCCGGGCGTGGCCGCGGCGGCCGAACTCGTTACGCGCCATCGCTGTGCTGGAGGAGATCCTCGGCCTGCCGCGCCACACGTTGACGGGTCTGCTCGCCGCTCACCAGCTGACGCCGTTCCGGCCACAGCAGGGCGTGGACGAGTACCGCGGTCCGATGGGCGAGCTGCTCGACGCGCTCCCCGGTGCGCGGGACTGGACCCTCGAGGTGATCACCTCCGAGCGCACGGTGAACGTGGACGCCCACCGCCGCCCGTCACGCATCACCGTGCGCAACCTCGCCCGCGCCCGCCGGGACGACGTCGACAGAGCGGTGTTGCGCTACTTCGGCGCACCTGGCGGTGACATCGATGGTGTCCGTGTCGTACCGGTGCGCAACTGTGCGGTCGGACGGCTGCTGCGTCACCCGGAAGGGCGAGTGTTGGCCGCTGAACTGCTTTTCGGACAACGGCTTCAGGCCGGCGCGACGTGGGTGTGGGAGTACGAACTGCACGACGCGACGACCTCCAGGACCGAGTTCGCACATGCGTTCCGCCGACTCGAGGGCACCTGTCTGATGGAAGTGCGGTTTCACCCCGACGCGCTGCCTTCACGGGTACACGAGTACTTCCGCGCCGACCTGTACGTGGACCAGCACCGCCTGAGCGAGCTGCCGTTGAACGCCCACCACGCGGTGCACGTCACGACGAGCGGCATGAACTCCGGCGTGATCGGCATCAGCTGGGAATGGCCGGACTGATGATGACCGGGTGTCATGAATTCCATACGGCGCGTACAATTTGACGCTGGCTCTGACTACGGTCCGTGGGAGACAGCGAGACAGTGCGGCCCACCATCGGCATGATCACGGCAGGCCCGCTCATCGAGCTCGCCGGTGAGCAGTGGCAGGGCGTCAGCGACGGCGCGGCCGCGAACGACTGCGACCTCATCTGCTTCGTGGACACGGAGCTGGCCCACCCGGACCGCCACAAACGACAGGCCAACGCGGTCTACGACCTCATCGCTCCCGGCCGGATCGATGCGCTCGTCATCTGGACGACGCGGATCAGCCCGCAGATCGGCGAGGCCGCGATGCGCGAGTTCGCCGACCGCTACGCGCCGATCCCCATCGTGAGCGTCGAGGCGCACCTGGCGGACTGGCCGACGGTGCTGATGGACAACCGCGGTGGCATGGACCAGGCGGTCAGCCACCTGATCGAGGTGCACGGTCATCGGCGGATCGGCTTCGTCCGCGGCCCGCTGGCCCACGTCGGCGCGCAGGACCGCTTCCAGGGCTACGTGGACGCGCTCACCCGCCACGGCCTCCCGGTCGAGCCGCGGCTCGTCACCGCGCCCGCCCCGTCCTGGGATCCCGCCGCCGCAGCGGACGCGGTCGCCACGATGCTGGACGAGGCCGCGGAAGCGCCGGACGCCTTCGCGGCGGCCAACGACGAGTTCGCGCTGGGCGTGGTGACCGCGGTGCAGGAGGCCGGCCTGCGCACACCGGAGGACGTGGCGGTCGTCGGGTACGACAACCACACGTGCATCCGCTCGAACGATCTCGGCTATCAGGCGCCCGCGCTGCCTGCCTCGGGCCGGGTGCAGCGCCGGGTCAACATCGACGCGGGAACGCCCGCACTGACGACGGTGCGGGCGCCGTTTCACGAGATGGGGCGCCGGGCCGCCGAGCTCGCGCGCGCGTTGGTCATGGGCGAGCCCGCACCGCCGTTGGAGATCATTTCCACCGAGCTGGTCGTCCGCCGATCGTGCGGCTGCATTCCCTCCGGCGACGGAGTCTCGGCACCGGCGTACGAGCGGCTCGCCGTACCGGAGCACGACACCGCCGAGGCGGTCGCCGCGAACCTGCGCCAGGGACTCGGTGCGAAGTCGGCCGTGCTGCCGGACGGCTGGGCCGAACGCCTGACCGGCCTGTTCCTCGATGCCGGCCGGCCAGAGGGCTTTCTCGCGGTGTTCGCGGAGTACCTCCGCGACAGCGCACGCGCCGGCTGCACGGCACAGTCGTGGTGGGCGCCGTTGTTCTACCTGCGCCGGTTTGCCCTCGCGCGCGGCACCGACGAGCGCGCGATCGAGGACCTGTGGCTGCGGGTGCAGCTGATGGTGGCGGACGTGGTCGAGCGGGAGAGGACGTTCGAGTACCTCCTCCGCGAACGGCAGGACCAGACCATGCGCGAGGCCGGCCAGCGGCTGATCGTCTCGCGGGACGTCGCCGAGCTCACCGACGCACTGGTGGCAGAGCTGCCCAGGCTGGGGATCCCCGGCTGCCACGTGATGACGTTCGAGTCGACCGATGAGTGGGCGCGCCCGCTGATGTCGTACGAGAACTGCGAACTCCGGCCGGAACGCACGACGCTGTCGTTCCGGTCCACTCAGCTCACGCCGCACCGGATCGACCGCCCGGAGCCGGGCAGTTTCGTGGCCGCCGCGCTCTTCGGGATCGAGGAGCAGCTGGGGTTCGCACTGTTCGAGGTCGGCTCGATGCCGGGCTGGGTCTACGAGGCGATCCAGCAACAGCTCAGCAGTGCGTTGCGCGGCATCAGAATGCTCGAGCGGGAACGGCAGGCCCTCCACGAGGCCGAACAGGCGCGGCGATCGCTGGAGCTGGCCCACGCCGAACTGGAGGACCGAGTGCGGGAGCGCACCGCGGCACTGGTCGACGAGATCGCGGAACGCGAACGCCTGGAGACGCAGCTGCGGCACGCGCAGAAGATGGAGGCGATCGGCCGGCTCACCGGTGGCATCGCCCACGACTTCAACAACATCCTGACCGTCATCAACGGCAACAGCGAGGCGTTCCTGCGGCGCTGTTCGCCCGATGATCCACGGCGTCCGGAGATCGAGGACATCCGGCACGCCGGTGAGCGCGCGGCGAATCTCACCCACCAGCTGCTCGCGTTCACCCGCCAGCAGGTCCTGAACCCCGAGCGGGTGGACCTCAACACGACGATCACCAAGGTGCGAGCCATGTTGACGACGCTGATCGGGGAGGACGTGGAGCTGATACTGGACCTGCCCGCGCACGTGTCGCCGGTCTGGGCGGACGCCGGACAGCTCGAGCAGATCCTGTTCAACCTGGCCGCGAACGCCCGCGAAGCGATGCCCGGCGGCGGCGTGCTCCGCATCGGGACGGACAACGTGTTTCTCGACGCCTGCCACGCGGGCCGCATCGCCGACGTGGGACCCGGCGACTACGTCGTGCTCATCGTGAGCGATACCGGCACAGGCATGGACGAGTCGGTCCAGGCGCAGATCTTCGAGCCGTACTTCACCACGAAACCCGTGGGCAAGGGCACTGGCCTCGGCCTGGCCACGGTCTTCGGCATCGTGCAGCAGAGCGGCGGCCAGATCGACCTGACGAGTTCGCCCGGCACGGGCACGACGGTCTCCGTGTATCTGCCCCGCGCGCGGATGTCCACCGCACCGCTCCCCTGCGCCACGCCCCAGGCGTCACCGGACCGCGGCTCGGAAACCATTCTGCTCGTGGAGGACGACAGCCAGGTGCGCGCCATGACGCGTCGCCTGCTGGAACGGTCCGGGTACGCGGTGATCGAGGCACGCAACGGCCTGCAGGCGCTGAAGCTCGTCGACACCCACGACGACATCGACCTCATCGTGACCGATGTGGTGATGCCGAAGAGGGGCGGACCGGAGCTCGCGGCCACGGTGCAGCGGATCCGGCCTGGTCTGGCTGTGCTGTACGTGTCCGGCTACACGACCGACGAAAAGCTGGACGACGCGGCGGTCCTGCTCGCCAAGCCGTACGCGGAGGCAGACCTGCTGGCCCTGGTCCGCCGGCTGCTGGGCCAAGGCTGCTGAGCTGCGGTCCACGCTGGGGCCGCGGTCGGGCATCCGGCTCGCGCCAAGACCACGCAGGATGCCCGTCACATCAGCTGTGGTGCATCGCCGATGCGGAAGCAGACGATCCGATTGTCCGAACTGGACGTGTGACAGACGCACATGTACCGATCGTGCGGAGTGCGCTGGTCTGCGCACCTCGGCGACCGGTCAGCTCAGCGTCGGCATGCGCACCTCGATCTCCGCTGGTTCGCCGTCTATCTCGAGGACGTAGCGGCCCAGGATTTCCTGAATCCGTGCTGACACGTCACGCCCACGTTCCATCGTGAAGTAGACGAGTCCGGCCGACGAGGTCGAGTTCGGCACCGGAGAGATGACATCGCCGATCTTGCGGGTCATCTCGACCCGCAGCACCGAAGGCAGGGCTTCGAGCTCCTCCACCGGGGTGAGAGCGGTGATGCTCCCCGGCGTCACCGGGAGGTAGTAGTGGCCGACGACATCCGGCCGTCGTCGCACCTCGATCTCCGGTTCGAGCCCGAGCGAGGTCAGCAGGAGCGCACGCCAGAGGTCGACCCCGTACTGCAGCCTGATCCCGCTCACCACGCCGCCACCGCCGGGACGGCACGCGATCTCCCCGACGACCAGGCCACGCGGCGTCCGGAAGAGTTCCATGTGGGTCACACCGGACTCGATCCCCAGAGCACGGGCGGCACGGCTGTGCAGCGCCAGGATCTCTGCCCGGTCCGGGTGCTCCTCGGGGAGGCAGTAGGACCCGAAGTTCCCCACCCTGCCCAGGACCGGCGTGAAGTACAGCGATGGCGACACGAACTGGATCTCACCGTTCTGGACGATCCCGTCGCAGTGGTACTCACCGTCCATCTCGATGAACTCCTCGACGATCAGGGGAACGTCGAGCGTGTTCATCGCGTCGCCTTCCGGAGAGCGGGCGAACCGAGTCAGGTGCTCGGCGTCGGAAAGCACCACCACGTTGATCGACCCGCCGCCGATGACCGGCTTGACCACGACAGGCCAGCCGATCTCCTGCGCCTTCACCGCCACACCGCCGAGGCCGTAAGCGATCCGGAACGCGGCGGTCGGCAGGCCCGCCGCGGCCATCCGCTGCTTCATCACGTACTTGTTGGCGAAAGCGTTCGCGGTCTCGTAACCCATGCCGGGCAAGCCGAAATAGGACCGGAGGTAGCCCGCCACGGGCAGCCCGAGCTCGAACGGCGCCACCACCCGGTCGATCTCCTGCTCTCTGAGCACCTCCAACGCGGCAAGACGCACCTGCTCGGTGTCCCTGACGCTGTCCACCAGGCGCACGTCGACCTCGGGACCGTACTGCTGCAGGTGACCAGGCTCGGTGATCACCGTGAGCCGCCCGATCTCCGGAGCGTCCAGCAACTGCGCGGGCAGCACGTTCTGCTTCACGTGCAACAGCAACACGTTCGTCACGCCACTCCTAGGTGGTTCAATTTGAACTTCTGTGATCGACCTGCTCGCTGGAGCAGACCGCCACCCCGAGGTCCGAGCGCTGTCTGTGGCGAGCGAACACAGGTGGCGTTCGCGCTTGTGTTGGGCCGCTTGCCAAAGGTGCTTCTGCTCGACGAACCACCATCCGATCTGGACCCACTGGCACAGGACGAGGCGTTGCGCGGCCCGATGACCGAGGCCGCCGAGCACGGCACGACCGTGCTGATGTCGTCCCACCTGCTCGGTGATCTGAGCGACCTCTGCGATCATCTGCCGTTCCTCGGCAGAAGCCGGATCCAGCTCGCCGGCGGCGTCGACGTACTCACTGAACACCCGCTGTTCGCAGTTCCCGCTGCGGAGACGCCGGAGGTTCACAGTTGGTCGTCTCCTGCTCTCACGTCGAACGGCAGACCCGGCCTGGAGTGGTCGGTGAAAGGCCGTCTCCGGGCTGCCCGCTGACGTCGGGCCACCGGAGTTCCGGTGGCCCGACAGCGTGGTCAGGCCGCGATCACCATGCCGGCGCGCACGAGGCGCTGGAACAGGTGGTGCTGGATACCGGAGAGCTTGTCGTTCAACTGTTCCGCGGTCACACCGGACGACAGCAGGGACAGCAACTCGGCCGAGCCCTCGCGGGCCAGCCCCCGAATCTCCGTGCCGCCGAAGGCGAACCGGTACGCAGGCACGGGACGCGCGACCGGTGACGCGAGCGCATCGCCGTTCGCGACGGGATCGGCCCAATAGCGGGCCATCGCGGCCCTGGTCTCGTCGTCGACGTCCTCGTCGAACGGAGGCGCGGGCAGGAAACCCTTGAAACCCGGCACATCCAGCGCGACGGACTGCCTCAGCCGCACTTCGGGATGCAGGCTCAGCACCGTGTCCGGGTCGAACGGGTCGGTGGTGCGAGCAGGCCGCGACTTGACCTCGACGGGCGCCGGGGCCATGCCCTCCACCGGACCGTCGACGATGTTCTGCAGGACATGTGCCGTGACGGCGGTGTTGATCAGCACGTCGAACGTGCGTTCCTGGATGTCGAGGTCGGGGCTGCTGCCGCGGTGGCTCCAGTAGATGCTGTCCGGGCTCGCGTTGCCCAGCGCGTGATACCACTGGTCGATCGACAGCGCGAAGTTCTCCGCCATGCCGTGCCAGCCGTCGTCGTAGTCGCGCCACAGGTCCCGCAGGGACTGCTCGTCGAGGTCGCCGGACAGCGTCTGCTCGAGCACCATCGCGGCGTTCGCGGCCATGTTCACGGCGAATCCCGCTCCGGAGGAGAACAGCGGGTCGACGAAGTAGGAGGCGTCGCCCGCGAGCAGCCACCGCTCGTCGAAGTCGGAGAACTTCCCGTTGATCATCGAGTAGTTCGTGGCGGTGAGCATCTTGTCCGCGACGGGCTCGACGTCGGCGATGAGATCTTTCAGGTACGGCACCTCCTTCACCGTTTCGAGGAAGGTCTTCTGGTCGGTGAAGTCGTAGCCGTCCTGCTTGAGGATCTCCGGGATCGTCACGATACCGATGGAGTGGGTCACCCTGCGCTCCCCGTTGATCACCTTCGGCACCGGGATGTACCAGCACCAGCCGTCGCGGAACGCGAAACAACCGATGGGCGACAGGTCGTCGGAAGCGAAGATGTTCCAGTCGCCCGGCAGGCTCTGCACGTTCTTGCCGCCGAGGAAGTGCTGCCAGATCGCGATGTTGCGGTAGCCGGAGAGCCATTCCCGCTTCTGCTTGGCGGCGATGCTGTTGCGCCTTCCCGATGCGTCGACGAAGTACTTCGCCCGGACCTCCGTGCCGTCCTTGAGCGTCACCGTGCAGCCGTGCTCATCGGAGGAGAACCAGCTCACCGGGGTCTCCTCGAAGACGTCGACTCCGACGTCAGCGGCATGCTTGAGGAGGATGTCGTCGAACTCGGAGCGGTTGACGTGGATCGCGAAGCGGTGCACGCCGTCCTTGAGGTAGTTGGGCTGGTCGAAGAACGCGACCATCGGCGTCTCGCCCCAGTTGAACACACCACCGCCGAACTTCTTGATCCAGCACTCGCTGGCGAGCACCTTCGGCAGCGCGCCGCTCTGCTCCAGCGCCGGGATCATGGTGTGCGCGAACGACTCGCCAATGTGCTCGCGCGGGAAGCGCTCCTTCTCGAAGATCGCGACACTCAGGTCCGTGCGGCGGGCGAGGATCGCGCCGAGCGTTGCCCCCGCCGGACCGCCGCCCATGACGACAACGTCGTATTCAGCACTGATTTCCTTGCTCATGGGGAACTTCCTCCTGAAGAGATGTGAGAACGTCGGCGAGTTCAGAGCCACGCAGGCAAAGACCTCAGGCCGTGAAAACCCACGTACGAATGCCACAGCGGCTCTATCTGCTCGCTCACGCGCAGGCCGGGACAGCGCTCCAGGAGCGTCCGCACCGCCACTCCGGTCTGGACGCGGACCAGACCCGCGCCGATGCAGCGGTGCACCCCCTCCCCCAGCGCGAGGTGCTTGGGGCGCCTGCGGACGTCGAGCACGTCCGGGTCGGCGAACTGCTTCGGGTCGCGGTTGGCCGACCCGACGTGGGGCAGCACCAGCTGCCCCTTCTCGATCTGGTGACCGCGATAGGTGAAGGACTCCGCGGCCATCCGGCCGATGTACTGCACAGGCGGGTCGAACCGCTGGAACTCCTCCACCGCCGCCGGCCACAGGCGCGGCTGTTCGGACAGCAGCGCGCGCTGCTCGGGGAACCGGTGCAGCCCGAGCAGCGCGCTGCCGATCAGGTGGCGTGAGGGTTCGAGGCCCGCGAACATCAGCAGCACGACCTGCGCGCACGCTTCCGCCTCCGTGAAGCTGAAGCCGGGGTTGTCCTGCGCCATCAGCCCGCCCAGGATGCTGTTGTGCGGCAGCGCCGCCATGTCGGCGGCCAGGTCGCGCAGATAAGCCATGAGCAGCTGCGCGCTCTCCCAGCCGCGACTCACGTCCTCGACGGTCAGGTCGCTGGCACCGAACAGGTACGCGATGTCGTCAGCCCAGTGGTCGAGCTGTTCGTGGTCGCTCTCCGGCGCGCCCATGAGCCGGGTGAACACCATCGCGGGCAACGGTCGGGCGAACTCCTGAACCACGTCGACCGCGTGTCGCCGGCCCCAGCCGTCGATCAGACGATTGACCACCTCGTGGACGACGGCCGCGACCCGGGACGGCGTCAGCACGCGGAAGACCTCGTCCATTCTCTTGCGGCGCAACAGGTGGTGGTCGCCTTCGTAGAACGCGGTCCAGGTGCGGAGGAAGGCGACGAAGTCGTCGAACTGACCACGCTCTTCCTCCGGCAACGCCAGCACCGGCAGGCTCGCCCGGTTGTTGGTCAGTCTCGGGTCACGCAGCAGCGCAGCCGCATCCTCGTAGGAAAACAGAACCCATGAACCGCCGTACATCTGCGAACGGTGAATGGGGTCGTTTTCCCGCATTTGCACATAAGCGGGATATGGATCGATAAAGAGATCGGGATTGCTCAGACTGAACTCGTTTGTCAGAAACATCAAATCTCCGATGGTTGTCCGCGCGGCAGATTGAGCTCAGCGCTGCTGGACGACGACTTCCCGGCTATCTGAGGTGAAGAGCCGCAACAGCGGCCCGGTCACCGCGGTGGTGCACAGGGCCATCAACACGAGGATGGTGAATCCGAGCGTGTTCACCACGCCGTACTGCAGGCAGATGGTGGCGACGATGAGTTCGGTGACGCCCCGGCAGTTCATCAACGCGCCGAGCTGCAGGGACTCGCGCACCGGCATTCCGGCGAGATAGGCCGCTCCGCCTGCGCCGAGGAACTTCGTCAGCGTTGCGACCGCGACCACCGCGCCGAGCAACAGCCAGTTCTGCACCGAGCCGCTGATCGCGGTGACGGCGGTGCTCAAGCCCACGCTCGCGAAGAACAGCGGCAGGAGCACGATCTCGGCGAACCCGTGCAACTGCTGGCGAACCTTCCGCATGATGACGTCGTCGCGCGGAAGCACAGCACCGAACAGGAACGCGCCGACAGCGGCGTGCAGGCCGATCAGCTGGGTGACAGCCGCGTACGAGACCGCACCGGCCACCAGCATCGGCAGCAACAGCGGCCCACCACTCGCCCGCGCCACCAGTCGGGCGAGCACCGGACGCACGACCAGCGCTGTGACCAGGAGCAGCACGCCCACCAGGGCGACCGTGAGGACGGCGCCACCCGACGCCGCCAAACCGGACACCGCGAGAACAACCGTGAGCACCATCCACGCGGCGCCATCACCTACCGCCGCACACGCGAGCGCCACCCTGCCCACGCGCGTGGTGTCCATCCGGGCGTCCACGAGAATTCTGGCCAGGACCGGCAACGCCGTGATCGACACCGCCAGGCCGAAGACGACCAGGTAGGTGACCCCGTCCCCTGCCTCGCCAGCGATCATGGGCCGCCCGAACAGTGCCAGCAGTACGCCGCCGGCGAACGGCAGTCCGATGCTGCCGGCCACCACCGCGGTGACAACCTTGCGATCCGCACCCGCCCCGCTGAACCGCAGTTCACTGCCGAGCAGGAACATGAAGGTGACCAGGCCCAGCTGGGCGACCACGTTCAGCGTGCCGACCACGGACGGCGTCAGCAGCCACGCCGAGCCCGCCGGCCACAACTGCGCCAGCACCGTGGGCCCGAGCAGCAGGCCGCCGAGAATCTCACCGACCACGGGCGGCTGCCTGAGCTTGCGGAAAATCCAGGCCAGCAGGTTGCACACAACGACGATCACCGCGAGAGCCAGCAGAAAATGCGCGACCGGATCTGCACCAGCCGATTCCGCCGCCAATGTGCGAACGTACTGAAATTCCACAAGTCACCTCGATCTGCCGGTGAGCCTCACGGCGCTGTCACGATTGTCAACGTTGACAACATCGACTGTTTCAAGCTTTGCAGTTCCTTGACCGAGTGCTTGTCGTGATTTCAGAAGCCACACTCTCGATGGAATCAACAACCCGGATCCCCGACACCCAACGTACGACAGTTCCTCAACGGCCGTCCAGATGATGCCCAACGTAGTGAGACGCCCCGAAACCGATCAGAACTGCACGATCAGTGCGACAAAGCAACGGAAGGACGCATCCGGGAGGTCGGCGACCTCGGGTTTCGCCGTAGCGCCACCTGCCGTGCACAGCAGTGACTCCGGCAGTACTTCTGTCCAGATAATACCTATTATCAGCATGATCAATCAGTGCCGCAGAGCAATTTCAGATCCAGTCCACCGAGGTGGACAACGATGTCAACTGCTGCGCTGGCACGACCAAGTTGCTGACGGACTGGTCGCGGGAGTGTCGGCGTCGTGGTGGTCAGTCGGTAGCAGGTGGGGTGATCAGCAAACGTTTGCCTTTACCACTAGCTACTACCGACTGGCAGTGCGCCCCCGTGAGAGCGCAACCACGCCGAGGCTGCTGTCCTGTTCGATCGCGCAGCCCGACGGGGTGAACCCGCAAACGGCACCGCCGTCGAAGCGCTGAACACCTGCAGAGTCGTGATCTACTGATCCAACCGTTGTGCGACAACCGCACGACGCGCATCTGTCATCATCGAGCCGGGACGATGACCGCTTCGTACTGATCGGCGGTGGGAGGGAAGCCGGTGTCGAACTTTCCGTTGATCACCGCGAGCCTGTCACCGTGAAGTGCCGCGGTCGCCGGTGACTGGAGCAGGTCGCTGGTGATCACCTTCCGGACGACACCAGAGTCGAGTTCGGGGCTGAGGTGGATCAAGCTGATCTGGTTGGTCGCCTGCACCGCCCACAGCGACCGGCCGGAGAGCACGAGGCCGTCAACGCTCGGCACGCTCACCCCGCTGATGAGGACGCTGACGCCCGTGGTCGCGTCGACCCTGTACACACTCCCCGTGCCGGAGTGCGCCACGACCAGTGACCGCCCTCCTGGTGCGGCCTGGATGCCGTTGAGGTTGAACTGCCCGGGAGTGACCGCGGCAGGACCGGTGACAGCCAACGTCCGGAACTTCCCGAGCGTCCCGGCCGGGCTCACCGGCACGAAGTAGAGCTTCGCCTGCAGCGAGTCGGTGAACCAGGCGCCGCGCGAGGTGACGGTCACGTCGTTGATGACCGAGGTGGACGGGTCGCCGAACTGGTACGTGGCCAACGTCGCGCCAGTGTCCGTGTCGTACACATAGGCCTGGCCCGTGCCGCCACCGGCGACGAAGAGCATGTTGCGTGAGGACAGCACGGCCATGCCCACGGCCATGCGCCCGTCGGGATTGTCGATGAACATATCGGCTTTGCCGCGGCGCAGGTCACCGCGGAAGATGTCACCGCGGATGAGATCCCCGGCGAAGAACGTGGTGCCACGGCCGACTGCGATGCCCTCGGCCGACACCGCGCCGGGGAGCACGATCGTCTGGGCACGGGACGCGGAGGCCGGGACGGCGGTCGCGGTCGCGAGCGCCATGACCAGCAGCGGTGTCGCGAGCGCGCGCCTGAACGCTGTCAGCCGCGGGGGTGTGGTGCGCATGGGTTTCTCCAATGGTTCGAAATGCCGCTGTGAGGAAGAGACAGGCCGTTACCTGCCGGGGTGCAGCCCGAGTCGGCCGGGAGTCGGCTCGCCCTGCACCTCACCGAAGTACAGCGCGAACGTCTGCCGCCAGCGTTCGGCTTCGGCGCGGTCCGCCATGAAGCGCGGGAACCCGTCGAGGTTCGAGTCCGGGTACTGCCACACGGGCTTGAGGCCACCGGGCGGGGTGACGTCGGTCCGCACCGACCAGCCGTTGAACGCCGCCTGCTGACGTTCGACCGACAGCATCCAGTTCACGTAGAGCTTGGCGGCGGCGAGATTCGCAGCGTCGTTGAAGATCGCCATCCGCTGACCCCAGGCCATGAACGGATGCCCATCGGCCACAGCCCACGTGGGCGTCGTCGTCGCGGGGGCGACCAGCGAGCCGGACCCCCCGATCCCGATCACCTTCCGCCTGGCGCCGACCGCCGCGGCAGGGGTGAAGCTGCCGCGGGCGAACTGCATGTCCTGCGCGACCAGCTTGTCCAGCCAGCTCCAGCCGTAGGTCTCCACGTACCGCTTGTAGAGATAGAGGACCGCGTCGTCGTCATGAGGGTAGGAGGACGCGATCTTTCCCCTCCACCGCGGATCGACCAGATCCGCAGGTGATCGGGGCGCCGCCGGTCCAGCGGTGGTGGCGTCGTACATGTAACTGAACGCGATGACGACCGGTGCCATCCACGCGCCACCGGGATCCTTGAACGCGTTGTGGATCTTCGAGAAACCGGCCGGCTTGTACCGCAGGAGCCTGCCTTCCTCTGCCCAGCGGGGGAAGTTCTGCACCGTCTGCAGCAGCGCCACATCGGGTACCAGCGTCCCGGTCGCGAGCTGGTGGTCGATCCGCACGTCATGAAACTTGCTGTAGTCCACGACCATCGTCAGCTCGATGTCCGGGAAAGCCGCGAGAAACGCCGCACCGATCGCGTCCATCGAGGTGGCCCTGTCGCCGCCCGCATAGACGACGAGTTTGCCGCCGTGAGCCGAAGCCTCCCGATAGAGCTCGTCCAGCGTCCTGGTCTCCTCCGAAACACCCTTGCCGACACCGAGAGGTGCTGTTGCCACCGCCTCGGCCGACCGTGTTGAGCCGAGCACCGCCGCGCCGAGAGCGGCGGCGCCTCCGGCGAGCGCTCGACGCCTGCTCAAGAAGCCGCTCATCGACACCGCCCTTCACGTAGATCACTTGAACATTCAAGTCGAAGCTAGCGCGTTTGACTTGAATGTTCAAGTGATGGGGTGAGTTACTCGCTACGCGGGCGACGACTACACGCTTCCTACGCTGAGCCCAGCAACTCAGCTCCATCCAAGACGACTTGAGCCTTCAAGTACCTTGGGGCACTAGCAGCTTGACGGTTCAAGTCATGTAGGCTGTCCGACATGACCGTGGCCGACTCATCGCAGCCGGGCTCCCCCGAGCCGCGCTGGCTGACCGGCCCGGAGCAGGAAGCCTGGCTGCCGCTGGCGATCCTGATGTCGAAGATCCCGGTCGCACTGGACAAGCAGCTGCAGACCGACGCAGGCATCAGCCACTTCGAGTACACGGTGCTGACCCAGCTGTCCTCCAGACCGAACCGGACGCTGCGGATGAGCGCACTCGCCGAGCTGACCGGCGGTTCACTGTCCAGACTGTCGCACCTGGTCAAACGCATGGAACGCCACGGATGGATGCGCCGCGAACCGTGTCCCGACGACGGGCGCTACACCAACGCCATCCTCACCGACGAAGGCCTTGCCAAGGTCGCTTCCGCCGCGCCAGGTCATGTCGAGGCGGTGCGCAACCTCGTCCTCGACGCGCTGAGCCCCGCCGATCTGCGCCACCTGCGCGACCTCGGCCACCGCATCCTCAACCACATGGACTCCGACGCGCTCTGGCCGCCTCCAGACCACTCCCCTGGATGACCTCGGCGCACGCCAGGAAGTCCGCTCCAGGGCGACCGCGCTCCAAAGTCGGGCAGCGGCCCGATGGCCGTTACCCGATCCCTGCATCAGCGCGACGCGCGTCTGGACGCATTTCCTTTCCCCGAAGGTAGGTAAGCGCCTTCCGGCAGGAGATTCACCCAGGGCACCTGAGCGACCTTCAGTGGCAGGCCAGAACCCCTTGGACAGAAACCTGTCCTGGTTATCGCTATTAGCGCGTTGACCGGCCGATAGCCGACAGACAGCATGAGAGCGATCCCATACAGCCCTGCACCGAGCGTTGTCCTGTAACAAGAAGAACACCTCGCGCAGGCGTGCGAACCTGCCCACCCCGAGGAACCACCACAACGGTGCACCGTCCAACTCGGCGGCCGACGACGCCGCGGAGGTGCAGATGTTCCTCGACCTCGCGAGCACGCAGGACCCCAAGATCCTCACTGCCGCCAAGGCAGAAGAGCTGCCCCCACCAGTGTGGTCGGAGGACGATCCGGAGGGTTCCCTGCTGAGGGCGTTCGACGTCATGGATCAGAGGCGCAAGTT
Source organism: Lentzea kristufekii (assembly GCF_033949925.1). Lineage (NCBI taxonomy): Bacteria > Bacillati > Actinomycetota > Actinomycetes > Pseudonocardiales > Pseudonocardiaceae > Lentzea > Lentzea kristufekii. Next base: position 93,043 of record NZ_JAXAVV010000002.1, on the reverse strand, counting down.
CTACGAGGACGCCGCGACCGCTGCCGACGCACGTACCCGTTCCGCGAAGCAACTCCAGGAGCGCCTCGCGGAACACGCCCTGACCATCGACGCGGATCAGGAAGCCGCGGCGCAAGCCCGCTCCGACGCGGACGAGTTGCGCGCTCAGGCCGCCGAGAAGTTCGCGGAACTGCGCGAGCGCGAGGAACGCGTTCGCGTGCTCGAAGAGGATGCTGAAACAGGCTTCCGATCCGCTGCGCAGGCCGCGCGGGTGAAATTGGACAAGGAGTTGGCCGAACGGCGTGCCAAGTTCGACCAGGAGCTCGGCCTGGAGCGCTCCAAGTCGCTGGAGCGCCTGGAAGAGCACGAAGAGCTGATCACGGAGCAGCTCAACAGCATGCGGGCGGAAGTAGAACGTGCTCGTGCCCGGCTGGCTGACGAACAGACGGCGTTGGAAAAACAGCGCGAGGAGATCACGCTCGACCGGGGTACCGTCCTCGGGCGTGAGATCGCTGTCAGCAGGCGGGAATCAGCACAAGAAGCCGAAGTCGAGGCGATTGCGGCCGTTGCAGTTGCCGAGGCGCAACGCGAAGCACACCTGACCGCCATCCGCGCAGAGGCGGCGGAACAGCTCAACGCAGACCTGGGCCAGCGGGTGACCGAGTTGGAAATGGCACTGTTCAAACTCGGGACCACCGATCCCACTCGCCTGCTGAACGAGCTGGAGAGCCTGCGCACGGCCAACTCCGAGCTGCGGAACCAGGTCGCCGCGCGGCTGAACGACGACGACCTGGCACGCCTGCGCTCGGTGGAGGAGCGCAACCGCGAGCTGAGCAACGAGCGCGAACGCCTCTGTCCCACGAGCTGCAGCAGCTCAAGGGGAACGTGCTCGCGAACAGCATCAACAACCTCAAGGTTCGGCAGCTGGAGGATGCCGAGCACCACTACGAGGTGCTGTCCCGCGGTTACCAGTCCCGCATCGCCGAGCTGCAGCGCACCGTCGAGACTATCTACAAGGACCGCCCCGACCCGCGTTCTCCGCTCTTCCCCCAGTGCGTGAGCATGGACGACAACGCGATGTTGAACGATCCGGGTGTCGTCCTCGACGACGCGATCGACCTGTCCTCGTTCGCTCGTTCTCTCCAGTCCACCATGTTCCGCGAGAGCGAACGCGCCTACCGCATCAACGACATCGCAGTGTTCCTCGGCGGCCTCGCGATGGCACGCCTGCACCTGCTGGAAGGCATGAGCGGCATCGGCAAGACGTCGTTGCCCAAGGCGTTCGCCGCGGCACTGCACACTGACTGCGCGGTTGTCGAAGTCCAGGCGGGATGGCGGGACCGCACCGACCTGTTCGGCCATCACAACACGTTCGAGCACAGGTTCGAGGAGAGCGACTTCCTCCAAGCGCTGTATCGGGCAGGAACGCCTCGCTATCGCGACAGGCCCTTCTTCATCGTCCTGGACGAGATGAACCTGTCCTGTCCTGAGCAGTACTTCTCGGTGTTGCTGTCGAAGCTTGAAAACAACGACGGCAAGGCCATTCAGCTCGTGAGCTCGAGCACCGGTCGCCCACCCGCTCTGTTCGAGAACGGCATCGGGCTGCGCCTGCCCGACAACGTGTGGTTCATCGGCACCGCGAACCAGGACGAGTCCACTCTCGAATTCGCTGACAAGACCTACAACCGCGCTCACCTGATGCAACTCCCATCCCACCGCCCGTGGGTTCCGCACCAGAACGGCAGTAGCGTCCAGCCATACTCCTCCGACGCCTTGTACAAGGCCTTCGCGAAGGCCCGGGAAGTGCACCGAGACGCGGTCAAGAAGGTCCGCCAGCTGGTCCACGGTATGTCGGACGATCTCTGAGAGGAGGGACGCGTCCAGATGAGCCCTCATGTCGAGGAGCAGCTGCGGAAGTTCGTCCCCGTGGTCGTCGCGGCGTGGCAAGGTCAGCATCCTTCGGAGCACCACGACTACGGCGATGTGGACCAGGACGGACTCGCTCTGGCAGCCGATCACTTCCTCGCCTACAAGGTGCTCCGCGCAATCAGGGGGAGGTACGACGTGACGCCGGAACGCATTGAGGCGCTCCAGGATTCGGTGCTACTGCACTGGGAAGGAAACGGCATGGCGGGGCTGCCGACTCGGAGCACACGCGTGTTCGACGAAGAGCGCCGGCGACGGGCAGGCTGACGTGCTGGAGGCACACGACCGGTTCAAGAGCGAAGTCGATCGAGTCGGCGAGCACCCGTTGCTCGGCCGGTATGTGGTGCGAACCGAGGACGGTCATCCCGTTCCCGGTGACGACAACGGCCGCCCGGACCCTCTCGTCATGGCAGTTGTCGTCGCCGTCGTCAACGAGCTGAGGGAACACGACTCGTCGGGAAAGTGGCTGGGCGCCAACCTGTTCGTACCTGACACCTCCGCCAGAGCATCGTTGACCGAGCTGGACTTGGCGGTGATGGAAAGAATCGGCATGCTGGCCGATGTCTGTCGTCGGCCCGAAGCGCGGCTGGACCACGAGACGCATTTGGTGCGCACGGGTCTGGCGCGCCGTGTGCCACCCGTCGGCCTCGCCCGGCTGGCAAGCCACTCGGAGGACTGGGGCGGAATCGAACACGGTGAACTACAGCCGTTGCGAGTGCTGTCCACTCGATACGTGGACGACTTCGACTTCTACGAGAACCGCGTGGCAGCGCAACTGGTCGATCGGCTGGACGAGCACCTGCGGAAGCGGTTGCGGGAACTGGCTCTCCTAGCCGCCGGCATAGCCGATCTCGAGGAATACGACCGTGCACTCGGCAGCAGGCAGTCCTGGCGCAAGCACGAGCGCACCGCGCGACTCATTGCGGCGGCCGTGGAGGACCGCGCAGCGTCCACCGCCGCCATCCGCGAAAGTGCGGACACGTTCACCAAGCTGCGAACCCGCCTTCGCATCCTCTTCGGGTCCACGGTCATGCGGCAGGCGAACCGCCGGATTCGCCTGCCACTGCGTCTCGTCCGCACGAACCTGTTCGTCAACGAGCGGAGATATCGCAGGGTCGGCGAACTGTGGGAGATGTGAGTGGTGCACGAAACCGCAACAGCAGATCGTCGCCGCGAAGACGACGCTGGCTTCTTCAGCGCCTACAACACCTACGTCGCGCTTATGACCATTCGGGCGTTGATCATCCTGGGCTACGTGCTGGACGGGAACGCGTCGTTGCCAGGAGCCGACGTACCGGTCCGTCTTCACCGCAACGGAGAAGTCCTCGTCTGCACGATCGATCGCGCAGGAGTGCTGACGATCTCGGTCGATGGCGAGGCTTTGACCAGAATCGTCTCGCTCTCCCACGACCTGACAGCGCCAGTTCCCGACCACACGCGGCAGAAGTGGATCAACCAGATCCGCAGCGTGGAGAACACGATCATCGTGTACCCCGGCGTTCGTGACGAACGCCGGCAGCTCGCACCAGAGGCCCGGTCGGTGCTGCACTCGTCGCAGCGAGGGATCGTGCCGATCAGCCCGGTGGAGATCGAGGGTGAAGAACGCCTCGCCCGCGCACTCCGCTGGCCACTTCAGGCTGCCCGTTACGTCTCGGGATATCCCGTCGTCCTGCCCGCCCGGACCGAGCTGCCCAACGCGGACTGGTATCGGGCTGGCGAGCGGGGGAAGGTGGAAATCCTGCGTAGGCCGGACGACGCGGAGCTTGCCAGGCTCACCGCGGCGAACAAGCCAGGCTCGCCACGAAGGCGCGGCGACGACGAACTGCGCCACTTCATCGACCAGCTGGGCGAAGCAGACCGACGGCTGGCTGTCCTGGACACTTGTCCGTTGTGCCCCAACGGCCGCGCCGTGATGACGGCGCGGCCTGATGGCACCTTCGTCTGCCGATGCGATTCGTGTTCCACGACGTGGGGACTGAACCCTTGCGGAAGCTGCCGAGAGCGGTACCCGTTCCTCTGGCCACGCAACGCGGTGGTCGACACGGCGCACGGCGACCGCCTCGACATGACCGCCGGCGCCGACCTGCTGGCAGAGCCCTGTGCGGCGCCGACCGATCACCCGGTTCCCCGTTTCCGCTGCTGCTGGTGCGACCACTGCGCTGGCGCCCCGAACTGTGGTTGCGCACCACGACCAGGCCACACTTTCGTCCCGCCCGGACGTTCCGGAAAAGACCTGTCGAGGCCACGACGCTGAACGCAGCGCCCGTACTTTGATCGACGAGGTGGGTGGCTGACGCGCCAGACGTATCAACTACCCACTGAGCCGCGGCACGACAAGCCGTTTGTGCCTCGATCAGCCAGTGAAGACGAGGCATGCCCACCGCTTGGCGATTGAGTCGCGACTCGCCAACCGCTCATTCGGGACGTCGGCCTGATAGACCACGATGGTCGGGACGCCTGTGCGGTCCTGGCTCCAGGAGCGGATCTGATCGCACAGCCGCTTCGCCAGGTTCACCCCGGTAGGACCGTGCCCGATCGCGCCAAGTTCGGCGTGGGCGCCACCGCTCTGATGCGGATCCACGCGGCGGTAGGTGAAGTAAGCCAAGGAGTCGCCTTCGGCCAGTGCGGGGCTGCGGCTCGGGATGGCCGGAGTGCACAGGCCGCTGTCGACTGCACCTTGGTCGGCAGCGATGCGGCAGGTGGCGGGTTCGGTGGCGGTCATGCGCAGCCAGACGCCGTCGAAGGGCTCGGAGTCGCCCACCGTGACCTCGGACCACACCTCGGTCTTCGGCGTGCTGAACACGCCGTGCAGGAGCTCAGGGTCGATGTTCTGGTCTGCGTCCCAGTACAGGGTGACCTGCTCGTCGTGGTCGAGGTGGGCGGAGCGCTCGCTGTCCTGGCCGATCATCGGCACGAAGCCGCAGAGCTTGACCAAGTCCGATCGCAGCAGGTCGTCGTCGCGGACGAAGGCGACGCTGCGGGTCTGGCCGCGCCAGCGCAGGGGGACGACCAGTCGACCGCCGGGAGCCAGCTGTTCGCGCCAAGCGGGCGGGATGTCGAACGCGCCGACGGTGACGATGATCCGGTCGTAGGGTGCGTTGTCGGGTTCCCCGAGGGAGCCGTCGGCGGTGATCACCTCTACGTCGGCGAAGCCGGTGATGTCCAAGCCCGCGCGGGCACCTGCGGTGACCTCGGGGTCGATGTCGACGGTGGTGACGTGACCGGTCGGGCCGGTCAGCGTGGCGAGCAGGGCGGCGTTGTAGCCGGTGCCGGCGCCGATCTCCAGGATGCGGTGGCCGGGTTGGACGTCGAGCTGGTCGAGCATCATGGCGACCACGGTGGGCACGGACGCGCAGCTCAGGGCTGCGCCGTCGGCGGCGCGCTTGGTGATCACGGCTTGGTTCGCGTAGGCGTCGGTGAGTTGCGCGGCGGGCACGAAACGGTGCCGGGGAACCTCGCGCAGGGCCTGCTCCACCGCGGCGGTGTGTGCGTGGCCAGCGGCCTTGATGCGGTCGACCATTGCGGCGCGCAGGGCTTCGGGTGAGGAGTCGGTGGTGGTGTTCATCGGTTCCTTCTCAGTGCGGGCGGGCGGATGGTAGCGGCGTGCGCCGGATACGGCGCTGGGTTGCGGCGGGTGTCAGCCGTCGAGCAGCAAGCAGGCATCCCATCGGGTGACTGGTGCCGTGCCGACTCGGCCGGCGAGGAGAACTCCGGTGATGCCTTCCAGCAGGCCGGGTGAGGTCGGCGGGCCGTGGTGGTCGAGGTGGTTCTGCAGGCGGGTGCGGAGCGCGGGCAGGCTGGCGGCCAAGCAATCGTCGGTGGCGTCCGCTGCCGCACGCCACGTGGCGTGCAGGAGTCCGGCCCAGCCATGGCACAGCGAGGCGTCGTGCAGCTGCGCGAGCTGGTGTTCGTCGTTCACGCAACTTACGAGGGCCTGTTCAGCGGCGCGTTGGCGAGCCTGGTCCTCCAGGACGAGGGCGGCCAACTGCTGGGCACGGGCGATGCCCGGTGTGCCGTAGCACCAGGACGGGCGCTGTGGACCGCGCTGGCGAACGATGCGATCCCGGTGTTCGGCGCGGAACACGATGCCTGGCCACCACGGGTTGTCCACCGAGCCTTGGCGCAGGTCGTCGAGCCAGGTACATATCCGCTCCACCGCCTGGAATTGACCGGGTACCGCGGTGCCGCGTCGCGCGGTGATGGCCAGCAAGGCGAGTGGGCCGGTGATGCCGTGGGCGATGCCCAGGTTGCCGTGCCCGCCCGGCCAGCGGTCTTCTCGGTGCCCACCTTGTTCCGTACCGGGTTATGGAGACATTCAAGCCTGGATGATGAGGACCGATGGCCCCACCGAAGAAGTACCCAGACGAGCTGCGTGAGCGGGCGACCCGGATGGCCGTGGAGGCCCGGCGGGACCCGGCGTCCGCGACCGGGGCGATCAAGCGGATCGCCGAGCAGCTCGGGATCCATCCCGAGGCGCTGCGGACCTGGGTCAAGCGCGCGGAGACCGACGCCGGGGACCGGCCAGGCACCACGACCAGCGATGCGGAGAGGCTCGCGCAGCTGGAGCGGGAGAACCGCGAACTGCGGCGGGCGAACCAGATCCTGAGGTCAGCGGCCAGTTTCTTCGCGGCGGAGCTGGACCGTCCGTCGCGATGAAGGTCGCATTCGTCCACTCCCAGCGGGAAGAACACGGTGTCCAGCCGGTCCTGGCGGCGCTCACGCAGACGCCCGCCGAGATCGCACCGTCGACGTACTACGCGGCCAAAGCCCGCCCCGAATCGGCCCGTACGGTCCGCGACCGGGAGCTGACCGCGACGATCAAGCGGGTGCACAAGGACAACTACGGCGTCTACGGGGCGCGCAAGGTGTGGAGGCAGCTGCACCGCGACGGCGTCGACGTGGCCCGGTGCACCGTCGAGCGGCTCATGCGCGAGAACGGTCTGCGTGGCCTGCTACGCGACAGATCTCCGCGCACCACACGGCCCGCGGCGGAGACCAGCAGGCCCGCTGACCTGGTGGAACGTGACTTCACCGCGACGCGCGTGAACGAGCTGTGGGTCGCGGACATCACCTACGTGCGTACCGCCGCCGGCTGGGTCTACGCGGCGTTCGTGCTCGATGTCTACTCCCGCGTGATCGTGGGCTGGCAGGTCGCCACCAGCCTCTACACCGATCTGGCGCTGGACGCGCTGCAGATGGCGATCTGGCGCCGCCAGGCCAGTGGCGCGGATCTGGCCGGGCTGGTGCATCACAGCGACCGCGGCGTGCAGTACCGGGCGGTGCGCTACACCCAGCGCCTCGTCGAAGCCGACGCGGTCGCATCCGTTGGCAGCAAAGGAGATTCCTACGACAACGCGATGGCCGAGGCGTTCAACTCGTTGTACAAGGCCGAACTCGTCCGCAACAAGGGCCCGTGGCACGGCATCGACGACCTCGAGATCGCCACTGTCGAGTACATCGACTGGTACAACAACCGACGCCTGCACGGCGAACTCGGACACGTACCGCCCGCCGAGTACGAAGCACTACACGCGATGACCCACCCGGTCACCGCAACCCTGGAAACCAACTAATCCAGTCTCCACCAAACCCGGTACTTGACAGATAGACGTTCACCGGGTCTCCTTCGCGAAGAAAGCCGTGGCCCGTTTGAGGATCTCCACGTCCTCACGCAGCCGCCGGTTCTCCCGCCGCAGCGCGGCCAGCTCGGCCTTCTCGTCACTGCTCAGCCCGCCGTCATCGCGGGTCCCGGCGTCACGCTCGGCCTGCCTGACCCACTCGCGCACAGCGGTCTCGGTCAGGTCGAAATCCTTCGCGACCTGCGCGATCGAGCGGTCACCACGCTGGCACTGCTCGACGATCTCCGCCTTGAACTCCGGGGTGAACGCACGACGAGGACGCCGGGGCTTGTTCGAGCCCGTGGTCTTCATAAGGACATCCTTCCAGGGGCAAAACCCCTGATCTCAGGTGTCCGTCAAAACGGGTCAGGCCCAGTACCCCTGGATCAGTTCGATCGGCTTCCGTCCGAAGCAGAGCTTCCTGAACGGCTGCGAACTCCTCATCACGACGCAACAGGAGATCGAGGAGGACGTGAACCATTTCAACCGACTCACCGTGCTGCTGACCGCTGGTGCCGACAGCGGAGAACTCTCCCGACAGGTGGTCCAACGCCTAGCCCAACACCATCTCCTCGATCGCGACGGATTGCCAGACAGTGCGGTCAGCGAGTTCGAGGCGTTGTGCGAGGCAACACGATTGTCCAATCCGGAGAAGGGTTCGCACTCCGTGTACTACTTACCGGCGTTCAAGTCCTATCCATACGGGGTCGGGTACTCGAACGGTCAACTGGAGAACAGTTGGCTTGGCCCAGGCCTGGGCACAACCTGACAGCTGCAAAGAGATCGCCGCACCCCAGCCTGTGCCGCTCGAAAGGTCGTCGTCGCTGTGGGAGCAGCGACGACGGAACAGACTGCGCGATCAAGAGGTTGCTCGAAGTGTGCCTACCGAAGCCCCACCCAGGGTCACGCCCGGCCACTCAGAGGTTAAATCAAGCTAGGGAATGCGTTGGAACTCGGTGGACACCGTGCGGAACGCGATGGGTTCCACCTTGATCCACCCGCGGAACGGCTGAGTGATGTCGGAGACCACGTAGCAGGTGAAGCCCAGCACCCCTGCCATGAGGCTGATCAGGACCACGTGACGGATCGACGCGCTGAAGCCGATCAGCAGCGGAAAGGCGAGCACAGCGAGTGCCCCGCCGAGCGTGCCGTAGAAGGTAAGTTCGCCTGTCGGGCTCAAGCCGCCGGCCTGGTCGACACGTTGACGTCGTAGGTCGGTGATCTCTCGGAGCCGCTCGATAGACCGGTCGCGAGCGGTCTTGACCAGATCTGGGGTGACCGGGAGCTGGGTGATCCCCGACCGCAGGGAGAACAGCAGTTCCTCGGCGCGGGCATCGCCTTCCCCCTCGGCGAGCAGCGGCCATTCCCGTTCGATCACTTCGGTGGTGTAGTCCCGAACCAGTCCGCGCAACCGTTCGCGTTGCGGTTCGGGAACGACACCGAGGTTCCAGTAGGTGTCGGCCAGGGCCGCCGCTTCTGAGGAGGCGTGGTCTTCCGCGGTACCTGCCTCCTCCCAGACGATCACCACGTAGAAGGCCAGCACCACGATGAACAGCCCGTTGAGGATCGCTCCGATGAAGCCGAGCGAGTCGGAGTCGAACTCCCCTGAGCGCGCTCGTTGCCGCCGTCCGATCAGTACCGTGACGACGGCAGCGAGCGCGATCGCCGCCCCGATCAGGGCAAGGACATAACCCGGCATCCGCTAGACCGCGGCGGTGGACTTGGTCCGAAGCATGGCCACCACTTCGCTGTGTCCTCGGGTCTGCGCGTCGCTCAGGGGTGTCCCTCCCCACCTGTCCTTCGAGTCAGCGGGCACGCCTTGGGCCAGCAGGTACTTCACCACCACCGCCTGGCCTTCGGTCGCGGCCAGGTGCAGCGGCGTGCGGCCGTCGTAGTTGGCCGTGCTCAGGTCCGCACCCGCCGCGGCGAGCACCTTGATCGCGTGCAGGTCCCCGTGCGCGGCCGCCCAGCACAGGATGGCCACGCTCTCCACCGACGTCTGATTCTTGCGACGCCGGATGTCGCGCTTGCCGGATTCGCTCTCGGCGGCGTCGTGCGGGTGCACGTTGTACCGCTCGACCAGCTTGCGGCAGAACTCGATGCCGCGCACGGTGTTGCCGAGCCGAGGCGACCAGACGCAGATGCCCATCAACCCCGGCACGACGACCATCAGCGCGCCGGACACGCCGCTCTTGGCCGGCAGGCCGATGGTGAACGCGAACTCGCCGGAGAAGTCGTACATGCCACAGGAGGACATCAGCGACAGGCAGTGCTGGACGGTCTGGGTGTTGAACACCTTGTCGCCGGTGAGCGGGCAGATACCGCCGTCGGCGAAGGTCGCCGCGGCGATCGCCATCATCTCCGCGTCAAGCTCCACCGAGCAGGACTGGAAGTAGAACTCAAGCGTCTGCACCAGATCCGTACCCGCGGGGAACGCGTGCTGCTCGCGCATCGAGTAGCCCAGTGCGAAGTTGCGGTCCGCGGTGTCGCGTTCCGACAAGTACACGCTGTTGTGAAATCCGACCGGGCGTCCGCCCGCGAGGCGCTTCCAGGTGTCGGACACGTGGTCGAACCGGTCGGCCAGGTTGTCCTTGGGCTTGATCAGCGAACAACTCATGATCGCCCCGGCGTTGATCATCGGGTTGTGCGGGCGACCGGACTTGTTCAGGGTCAACGAGTTGAAGCTCACGCCACTGGGTTCGCGGCCGATGTGCTGGTGCACCACGTCGGGTCCGTGCTCCTCCAAGGCAAGGCAGTAGCTCACGGCCTTGGACACCGACTGGACGCAGAACTTGCTGGACGCGTCACCCACGACGTGCCGCTGGCCGTCCACGGTGCACACCGCGATGGCGAACTGGTCCGGGTCGACCCTGGCGAGTTGGGGAATGTAGTCGGCGACAGCCCCTCGTGTGTCGGTCAATAGTTCGGCGTAGAGCTGGTCGATCTCGGTGCAGAACGAAGCGAAGTCCGGCACCACCAGACTCTCCTCGGCGACCCTGCGGACGAGGCCGCTGCTGTTCTGGATCAGGGACACGAACTCCTCGAAGAGCAGGCCCTTCTCCTGATCGCCCTTCTGCGCGGCGGCCAAGGTCTCCCGCATCCGGGGGTCGTCCTCGAGGATGCCCGCGTTCTTCAGCCTCGCGACCAACTCCTGCCGGGTCAGATCTCCGCTGCCGTCGTCGTCGAACGCGGCGAACAACGCGCGGTAGGACGCCTCCAGTGGGTCGACCCCGGAGAGTCGTGGCTGCGGGATCTCGGGGAACGCCTCCGGCGGCGGGGCGGATCGCTCTTCGGTGGCCGTGCTGGCCTTCGGCTTGGCGCGACTGCCCGTGGTAGTCGGAGTCCGCTGCACTGAACCCACCTCTTCCGGTCGTCCTCCGGTCCAAGACGCCTCTCATGTTTCGTTCAATTCGGACTGACCGCCATGCCCTTCGTCGAGCTCCACCACTTGAGACCGATTACCTACCCCGTTGAGTAGTCGCGGCCCCGGACGACCGCGAACAGTCGCGAGGGAATGTACGCCGCCGCGATCGACGACCGAAACGATCCGGTTGCCTATGAAGGGTTTTCACCAACCGCGCTCACCCTGTGCCACCACGGCGGCCGGTGGTCGGCTGCGGCAGCGTCGTTCGCGTGCGAGCCTGATTCATCGGGAGGTCGGAATGCGCGTTGGTCGGTGGTGGCCCTTGCTCGGCACGATCGCGCTGCTGGCGGTGACCACACCAGGATTCCCGTCCGGGGCAAGCGATGCCGTCCCGCTGTCCGTCCACTTCGACCAGACGCTTCACGGCGACTTTGCACTGGTCGGCAACGCTGTGCTGACCTGCCCTGCCCGCCAGACCCCTGACGCCCGTTACCCGGCGGAACGCTGCGCTGACGCCCAGCGCCGCAAGGGCGGCGGAGTGGCCGCGCTGAACAACGGGCACCACATGGTGTGGGCTGATGTCGACGACGACAACACGACCTACAACTCGTCGACGGCTCGACTCGCTCTGCCCCCTGGCGCGCGGGTCGCCTACGCCGAACTCGGCTGGGCGGGCACGACCGGCGCCCTCCCCGACGCGTCCTGCGGTCGCGGCGATACCTCGCCACCGGGGTCACCACTGACGCAGGCGGTGGCCTTCACCGTGAATGGCGGTCCGACCCGGCGGATCGGACCGGACGGGTTCACCGTGACGGTCGACGACCCCGGCACACTGTCTCGGACCGACCAGCAGTTCTACAGCGCCCACGCGGACGTGACCACCGATCTGGCGGGCGCGGACGGCGACGTGGCGGTGACCGTCGGGGACGTCTGGACCCCGCAGGGGTTCGACTGCTTCGGCGGGTGGTCGCTCACTGTGGTCTGGCAGTTCACGAGCCCCGATCCCCGGTTCGCACCCGCCCGCAAGCACGTCCTCGTCTACGGCGGGCATGTGCGGCTGTTCACCAGGGAAGCCAGGACGGTGGCACTGGCCGGGTCGATGCGGGCGGCGGGCGGTCCGGCACGGGTGGGCGTGACCGCGTACGAGGGAGACTGGGCCAACTCGGGCGACCAGCTCCTGGTGAACGGGGAAGCGCAAGCCGGTGACAACTTCTTCTCCTCGTTCGCCGACGGCGGGCTGGATCCGAACGTGCCCAACAACATGAGCGTCGACGTCAAGACCGTCGAGGTTTCCGGCGAGGTCGTGAAAGCGGGCGACACCAGCGCCCAGTTCGCGTTCACCGGCGGCGGGGACGCCTACCTCGTGCAGGGGTTGTCGGTCTCGCTGCCCCGGCCCGCGCTGGCCATCACCACGAACACCGACCGGCCCGCCGCGCACGTGGGCGACGCGGTGGTCCAGACGGCCGAGGTCACCAATGTCGGCGGGGCGCCCGCGAGCGACATCGCGGTGCGGATCGGGTCGGCGCCTGCCTGCGCGCAGCGGATCGCCATGCTCGCCGGCGGCACCTCGGCGACGGTTACCTGTGCGGGTACCGCACCCGAGGACGACTACTCGGCCACCGCGACGGCCACCGGCAAGAGCCTTGTCGGCGACGACCTGACCGCCGAAGCGACGGCGACCGTGGACGTGCTGCGGCCCGCCGTGCGGATCAGCCAGTCCGCCGCCCCGACAACGGTGTTGCAGGGGCAGACCGTGGCGTTCCGGCTCGAGGTCGGCAACATCGGTGACACCACGCTGTCCGGCCTGGCCGTACAAACCGAGTCGGCGCCGGCCTGCCGCCGCGCCGACCTCGGCCCGCTCGACCCCGCGGGCGTGGCCACGGTCGACTGCTCCGTGGTCGCGGGCGACGAGGGCTTCGTCAACACGGTCACGATCACCGGCACCGACCGGCTCGGCCTGGCGGTCTCCGCGTCGGCGCAGGCCGCGTTCACCGTGGTCCACCCCAGGCTGTCGATCACCGCGGTCTGGTCGGCCGACCGGGTCGCCACCGGCTCCGCGGTCACGGTGACCGTCACGGTGAGCAACCCGTCGGCGGTCCGGTTGGACGGGGTGACCGTCAGCGGCGAACCGGCCTCCTGCGGGCACGAGCTCGGCACGCTGGACCCCTACCAGACCGTCTCCTACACCTGCCTCGTCACCATCGAGTCCGATGTGGACAGCGAGCTGATCGTCACGGGCGGCGGGGCGACCGCGTCCGCACCGGTCCGTGTCGGCCTGCTGTCGAGCGCCGCGCCACAGCCCGAGGCTCCCCCCGAGCAGATCGCCCGCAAGGCCGAGAGCGCGCCGCTGTCGAAACCGGCCGTGGGCGCGGTCGTCGTGACACTGGCCGTGGTCGGCATGTTCCTGGTCATCGGAGCCACGACAGCCGCCACCAAGCCCTAATTCCTCTACGGGCAGGGAGAATCCATGGGTGTGCGGGAACGCGTGCGAACGGTCGTCGACGGCGAGCGGTTCCAACGGGCGATCATCGCGGTCATCATCGTCAACGCGATCGTGCTCGGCTGCGAGACGTCACCGGCGCTGGTGGCGTCCTATGGTGGCCTGCTCAACGCCCTGGACCACGCGGCACTCGCCGTCTTCGTGGTCGAACTCGTGGCACGGCTGTACGCGCACCGGCTGGAGTTCTTCCGTGATCCGTGGAGCTGCTTCGACTTCCTGGTCGTGTGCGTCTCGCTGCTGCCTGCCGGCGGGGCGATCTCGGTGATCCGCTCGCTGCGGATCTTGCGAGCGCTGCGGCTGGTCTCGATGGTGCCCAGCATGCGCCGCGTCGTGTCCGCTCTGGTGACATCGATACCGGGCTTGGTGTCGCTGCTGACCCTGTTGGTCCTGCTGCTCTACGTCGGCGGCGTGATGGCCAGCAACCTGTTCGGCGACTCCGGCGACCCCCGCTTCGGGAACCTGGGCTCCACGATCCTCACGCTGTTCCAGATCACCACCGGCGACGGCTGGTCGGATGTGATGCGCGACCTGATGGTGAGCCACCCGTTCGCCTGGATCTTCTTCGTGTGCTTCCTGCTGATCGGCACCTTCACCATGCTCAACCTGTTCATCTCGGTGGTGTGCAGCGCGATGGAGAGCGAGATCCAGAGCAGCAGGCCCCAGCCGGTCCCCGCGCCGCGCACCGAGGACGACTCGCTGATCCTCAGCGAGCTCAAGGCGCTGCGCGAGGAGGTCCGCGCCCTGACCGCGGACCGCCCGCGCTAGACCGTCGTCGTGGGGGACACCTCGACGCCGACGGATCTGCGGTCCCGCAGCGCGTACTCCTCCACCGCACGCCACAGGCCGTGGCGGTCGAAGTCCGGCCAGAGCACCTCGTCGAACACCAGCTCGGCGTAGACGATCTGCCACAGCTGGAAGTTGCTGATCCGCCGCTCTCCGGAGGTGCGGATCAGCAGGTCCATATCGGGCACACCCGGTACGTGCAGGTAACGGCCGAAGTCCTGCTCCCCCCACCGAATCGAGGTCCACCCGGCCCGCCCCGGCATCCTCGGCAAGCCGTCGCGCGGCGGACACGATCTCCGTGCGACCTCCGTAGTCCAGGCACAGGATGACGGTGAGCCGGTCGTTGCCCGCGGTGCGGCGCTCAACGGCCTCCAAATCCGCCCGGCGGTGCACAGGGACCCGGTCTCTTCTGCCCGACCAGATGACTCGCACACCCCGCCGGTGCAACGACTCCTCCCTGCGCCGTACGCGGCCACCTCGGCTGCGGCGAACGCGTGGGTGCCGCACTCGGGCGCGCCCCCGTGCTTTCGGGAACTCCGAGCGGTTGTCCCGAACCGACATGTCACCGGCTTCGTACTTCCATGGGAAGGTTCATCGGGATGACAGTGGTGCCCGCTGCTGTGCGGATGCGCCGTGTTGTGCTGTGCCTGAGCTGCCAACTGGAGGCAATGGTGCCCAGGACGAGAGCGGCTTCGACGAGTGCGTAGTCGTCCCCGATGCACTTGCGGTTGCCCGCTCCGAAGGGCAGGTACGTGCCATCGCGGGAGCCGCTGGTGTTGTGGTCCCACCGTCGCGGATCAAATAGGTCAGGCTCGGGGAAAGTGCGAGGATCGTGGTGCAGCGCGTGCATGTTGATCCACACCTGCGCATTGCCAGGGATCACGTAGGCCCCGAGCCGGGTGCTGCTGCCGGTCTTGCGAGTGATGACCAGCAACGTCGGGTACAGCCGCAACGTCTCGCTCACCACCGAGGCCAACACCGGCATCCGCGGCAGGTGCTCGTAGTGCACCACGCCTTCGAGGGCTACCGCGTCGACCTCGGCGTGGAGCTCGGTCTCCACCTGAGGGCTGGTTGTCAGCAGGTGGAACGCCCAGGACAAGGTCGCCGCGGTGGTCTCGGTCCCGCCGACCACCAGGGTCACAATCTCGTCGTGGATCTGCTGGTCGGTCATCCCGCGCTCGGTTTGCTCGTCGCGAGCGGCCAGCAAGCTGGACAGGATGTCCCCCCGATCGGTCCCGGAGGCTCGGTAGTCGGCGATGATGCCGGCGGTGGCGGCCCGCAGCCGTGCCATCGCGGCCGCGGTCCTGCGGTTGCGGGATGTCGGGATGGCACCGGGCAACGGCATCAGGGTGGTGACCCGGTGCTGCACGTCCTTGATGAGAACCGGCAGGCACTGACGGAAGTCGTCGATGACGTACGTGCCAAGGCTGGTGGAAAAAAGGGTGCGCCCCAGGACGTCGAGCGCCAGGTCGTACATCCGTTCGTACACCCGAACGTGATCTCCGTGGCGCCAACGACGGGCCTCCCGCCCCGCCAGTTCCGACATCACCTCGGCGTATCCGGCCATCCGTGAGCGGTGGAAGGCCGGTTGCAGCATCCTCCGCTGTGCGAGATGGGACGCACCTCCGGGCGCGGTGGCCAGGCCGTGGCCGAAGTAGCGGGCGGCGATCTCGAACTGCGCGCCCTTGAGGTAGCTGCGCGCGTCACCCACAAGGACCTGCCGCGCCAGATCGGGGCTGTTCACCACGTACACCGGCTCCAGTCCGATCCGGATTCGCACCACGTCGCCGAACTCGGGCAACGTCCGCAAAAACGCCGGCGCTTCTCTCCGCAGCTGCGGCAGGTGTCCGGTCAGCACATGGGTGCCGCGCAACGTGGGCGGCAGCATCGCCGCGGTCTTCACGGCAGAACCTCGGAGGTCTTGATTCTCTTGGAGTCCGTGACGGGCAGTCGAGCGCGGCGTGGCGCCCTTGGGTCGAGGAGCGCGGTCATCGACGCGGTTTGATGACTGGCATGGGATACCTCCGGGTGCGCTCGCATCGGTAGCCTGCGTGGGCATCCGCACTGTACTACTCACTGAACTATGCTGCGTAACAATTCATTACGCTGTGTGAGGCCTTGACCCCGAACATTGGGCACCGCATTCGTCCGCCAGCGCAAGGGCTTCGGCCAGGAGCCCGGTGGCATCGTGGCCGCGTCGGGTCAGCGCGGTGGCTAGGTCGGCGACGATGTGCGCATATCCCAGCTGGTTCGGTCCGTCGCGCAGGAGGTCGACAGCCTCGTCGAGCAGGTCGACTGCCCAGCATGGCCAGCGTTTGCAAGGCCTGGGCACGGGCCAGTGGACTACCGAACGAGTCGGCGCGCTCCTTTCCGATCTCCGCGCGCTCCTGTGCTTCGTCGGGTGAAGTGTGCCGCAGTGCTTTTGCGAGGTCGAAGAGCCACGGGCTCACCGACGGGTTGAACAGTTCCGCGTGGTCGAGCCACTGTCCAGCCCGGCGGAGTTTCGTCACCGCCTGCCTGGTGTTGCCGCGGGCCAGTTCGAGTGCACCCGCGAGGGCCCACGGTATCGGCAGCACCAGGGCGTCGGGTTGAACCTCTCCGTAGCTGCGGGCTGCGCACACAGTTGCCTCCGCTTCCTGCTACGCGGCCGCGACAGCAAATACGGCGAGACCTTCGACACCGTCTTCGAAGCCGAGGAACTGCGGAGGGTCAAGAGCGCGTCGCAAGCACCCCGGATGAACGCTCACTGCGAACGCATCATCGGCACAGTCGGACGCTAGACCCTCGACCACATCCTCATCATGGGCGAAGCCCATGCGCGTCAAGTCCTTACGACCCACCCAAGCCACTACAACAAGCACCGACCTCACCAGGCCCGCGGCCAGCCACCATCCGAGACTGGGAGACACCCTGACGCGACGCTGGACGGGGCCGGAGCGGCGCCAGGATCGGTGGTCGGAAGACCGGGCCGGCGGTTCGAGGCTCAGGCGATGCGGTCGTCGGGCAGTTCGAGCAGTTCCTCGATCACGCGGCAGGCGGGGCCGGTGCGCTGCCATGAGTACCGCGTCGGCACCAGGACGTTGACCTCGTCCGCAGGCATGCGCGTCGCGACCGCGTCGTTCTCGTCATGCAGACGGACGATGTCGATGACGTTGTCATGGGCGCGGACACCCACCACGGCGGCGAGCTCGCCCTCGTGGTCTCGCGGATAGAGGAACTGGAAGCCACGCAGGATCAGCGCATTGAGCCGGACCGTGGCGCTCGCTGCGGCGTCACGCGACGAAGTCATCGAACTCGCCTTCCTTCGCACCCGCCAGGAAGGCCGCGACCTCGACGCGGGTGAGCACCAGTGCGGGACCCTCCGGGAAGCGGGAGTTCCGCACAGCGATATGGCCGCCGTCGAGCCGGGCGAGCTCCATGCAGTTGCCATTCGCGCCACTGTGCCTGCTTTTCCGCCAGGTCGCCTCGGTCAGCAGGGCAGCCGACATCCCACTGGCAGACCGCGGAGCACAGCGATCTCGCCCGTCGCATGGAGGACACGTTCCTGCACAGCCCGATGGGCACCGGTCGTTTCCGCACGCGCGACGAGATCGAGGGCATGCTGGCCGGCCTCGAACTGGTCGCCCCGGGTCTGACGCTGTGCGCGGACTGGTGGCCCGACGGTCCGCGCATCACGCCACTCCCCCCGTGTCGTACTGCATCGCAGGCGCTGTAGGCCGCAAGCCCTGACCTCGACAAGGACCCTGGCCACGCCGTCGTAGTCGCTCTCCCGCAGCGGGCGCCGGTTCGCGTCCGCGTGCACCAGTCGAACGATGAGCTGCTGCATGGTCCCCGACCAAACCCGCTTACAGCGTCAGGTTCGCGACGCCCACGAGCACGCCTGCTCGTGGGAGAAGTGACCGCCGGTCTCCTTGGCGAGCACCTCGATGAGCTGACGCAATGAGGTCGGACGGCCAGGGCCTGCACAGCAAAGTCACCGATCAAGCGGGCCGGCTCAGAGTCATCAGTGCCGGAGGACGCGGTCCGCATGCGCACCACGGCAGCGGCGTTGCGGGCATCGCGCTGCCAGGACCAACGCAAGGACGCCCATCCGCTTGCACGAACACGATCGAGCGACTCGGTGAGCTGGACCGGCAGAGCCGCCGCATCGCAGACCTGGCGCGTTGCTTGGCCCGGCGAGGCGGTCGAGCGCCGGGCTTGCGACGACCTCCATCGGGACCGCTGCTGGTCGAAGCCGCCTCTGCGACCTCCTCGCGCCGCACCCCTTGTCCCGGCGGCGATCGTCGCCGAGGAGTCCTTCCCGTCACGCCCGTTCCGGAACGGGCAGGTGTTCCGGAACCAACCGTCAGTGAGGTGGATGCCGAATAGCGGCACCACGATCACCATGCCGATCTCAAGCAGGCCGAACACCGCGTGGATGTCCCCGAAGCGCGCTATCCGGTCGCCCTCGTAGTGGATCGGCCGGGACGAGTCGTGCTCGCCCACTCACGCGGCCATCGCCTCGAGGTTCTTCCCGTCGCCCGCCTCGTTGCCCAATGACCGGGAAATCACCACTGAATGGTTCTTGTCCCGCTCCACGGTCAGCTCAATACGGTCGAGGTACCCGAGCACCAGCGCGATCACCGGAGGGGCTGCCTGAACGTGTAGGTGCGGTACCCGTCCGCAACCCCGGCGGCCGATCCACCGCCATCATCTTCTTCGGCCACGACCGCGCCGCCATCATGACCCTGTGCTGCCGAAAACCTCATCCATGCAGGTGAAAGAAGGCCCGCAAAGCCCATGTGCTGATGCAGTCATGATCATGCCGCTGCCGATGAGCACGGCATGATGACCAGCCGTGCTACTGCGACTGGCCTACCACAGCGTGACCAATGCATTCGCCCTGCTACGCCTGCTCCCCATGAGCGACCGGGACAAGGACGTGGAGATCCTGATGCTACGCCACCAGATCGCGGTCCTGGAACGCCAGCTGGGCAAAACCCGGCCGCGGTTCTCCCCCGCCGATCGGGCATTCCTCGCGGCACTGCTGCACCGACTCCCAACGGAAGTGCTTCATCGGTTTCAGCTGCTGATGCGCCCGGAAACGGTGCTGCGTTGGCATCGGGATCTCCTCGCATGCCGCCAAGTCCCGGCCCAAGCGCTCAGGTCGTCCACGGACCGTGCGCTCGATCCGGCTGCTGGTGCTGCGTCTGGCACGGGAGAACCCCACCTGGGGCTACCGCCGCATCCACGGCGAATTACTCGTACTCGAGATCAAGGTTGCCGCGTCCACCGTCTGGCAGATCCTCACCGACGCCGGAATCGCCCCAGCAGACGACCGCACCTCGACCACCTGGTCGACCTTCCTCCGTTCCCAAGCCAGTGCTCTGCTCGCCTGCGACTTCTTCGGGACCTTCACCCTGAACGGCACCCGCCTGTACGTGTTCGCGGTCATCGAACACACCAGCCGCCGAATCAGGATCCTGGGCGCCACAGCACACCCGACCGCCTCCTGGATCACCCAAGCCGCGAAGAACCTCGTCATGGACCTCGAGGACACAGGTACCTGCGTGCGGTACCTGATCCGCGACCGCGACGGGAAGTTCCCCGCACTGTTCGACGCCGTTCTCGCCGACGCGGCATCCAGGTTGTCCTCAGCGGTGTCCGGATCCCTCGGATGAACTCGATCATGGAGAGATGGATCCAGAGCTGCCGCCACGAGCTTCTTGATCGCACTCTCATCTGGAACCACCAGCATCTACTCCACGCCCTGCGCGAGTACGAACAGTTCTACAACACCCACAGGCCTCATCAAGGCATCGCCAACAACCGGCCGCTACACGCGCTGCCACCACCGATCACCGACCAAGCCCAACTCGTTGACTTGGGCGTCCGTCGACGACAACGACTGGGCGGTATCCTCAACGAGTATCACCAAGCCGCCTGACCTGCACGGATGACATTTTCGGCTAGCACAGCGCTCAAGCACGCCGACCACTGCTTCGACCTGATCTGGGGCTCGATCTCCGCCCAGACCGCGCGCTTCGCCATTCTGGAGTTCCTGCGTCAGGCCTTCGCGAGCCGATGAACTCCAGGAACAGCGTCGTGGCGCTGTTCCTGGAGTTCGACAGCTACTTCGCGAACGCGACGCCGACGACCTCGCCGCCCGCGAGTCCGACGACCGAGGCGCGGCCGGTCTCCAGGTTGACCTTCACCAGGAGCGAGCCGCCCAGCAACGACAGTCCCGGCCGCACGGCGGCGAGTGCGTGGTGGCGGCCGTTGACGGTGGCGATGTCGAAGCCGTTGGCCTTGTCGACGTCGATGCCGAGCTTGCCGACGGTGAAGAGCTGGCCGGTGTTCGGGGAGACGACCGGGGTGACACCAGCCGCAGTGCCCTGGGTGACGAGCGTGTCCTTGTGGCTGTCGAGGTCGTAGAGCGTGGTGGAGGTCGCTCCGGCGACGCTGTTCGTGTATCCGGCGGCGGACACCTTGGGGGTGCTGCCTGCCGCGCGGTCGCCCGGCGAGTAGGCGAGCGGGCCGTCTGTGGCGGCGAGTGCGCCCGTGTCGGGAACCAGACGCAGGTTCTGGCCGGTCGAGGTGACCAGGCGGATGCGGTCCACGGTCGGGTTGAAGTCGAGCCCGACCGCCGTGCCGTTGAGCGTGATCGGGGCTCCGACGGCGGTGGCGCGGCCGGTGCGGGCGTCGAGGGTGTAGAGCTGGCCGGAGCGCCCGATCGCGTAGAGCGCGCCGGTGGCGGGCCGCACGTCAATGCCGACGAGCCGGTCGTGGGCCTTCAAACCGGTGACGCGGACGCGGTGCTGGGCGAACAGCGGAGACGACCAGGTCCGGGTGCTGAGCACGCCGTCGTCGGTGAGCAGGTGGACGCGGAGCTGGTCGCCGGACGCCGAGGCCGGCGCCGCGCCGAGCACACCAGCGAGCAGTGCTGCCGCTGCGGCGATGGCGGTCGTGCGAGCGATGCGCATGGTTTCTCCAAGGGCTGTGAACGCGGAACACGGGTGCATACGGCACGGCCAAGGCCGATGTTGAAGCGCCAGCAGAACAAATTCAGACCCATCCGACCCGCCCTCGGTTCCGAACTGGCTTTCGGGAGCGGCGACGGGGAGCTCATGGCGATCACCGGCAAGCGGGGAGATCTGGACCTCCGGGACGTCTACGCCGCGCACGGCCCGGAGATCTACCGGTTCGCGCTCCGGCAGCTCGGGGACGGCCAGGCCGCAGAGGAAGCCGTGCAGGAGGTGTTCCTGAGAGCCTGGCGGTCCGCCGAGCGGTTCGATCCGGACCTGGCGAGCCTGCGCGTGTGGCTGTTCGCGATCGCCCGCAACGTCGTCATCGACGAAGCGCGGGCGCGGGCCCGGCACAACCGGCGACTCCACGCGGTGGCAGCAAACCCGCCCACGAACATCTCCGACTTCGCCGACGCGGTGCTCGATCAGCGCCTGGTGGAGGAAGCACTGCTGAGGATCAGCGACAACCACCGCGTGGCGCTCGTGGAGACTTATCTGCGCGGCCGGTCCTACCGGGACGTCGCCGCCGATGTGGGCGTGTCGCAGGTGACGCTGCGCAGCCGGGTCTTCTTCGGCTTGAAGTCGCTGCGGCTGGCGATGGAAGAGATGGGGGTGCGGCTGTGAACGACTTCGTTCATCGGAGGCGAACCGAACTGCTCGGCGCCTACGTCCTGAACCACCTTGAGGGGTCTGAGCTCGCGGCGGTGCTGGACCATCTCGACGACTGCGCGGAATGTCAGGGCGAGGTCGCCAAGCTCGCTCCTGTGGCACGCGCGCTGGCCGACGTGAACGCCGACAACGTCACCGTGCCCGCACATCTCGAAGAGCTGGTCGTGCGGCGGGTCGATGCCCAACGCGGGCGACGGACGCGCACCGCGCTTCTGCTCACCGCCGCTGCCGCCATGGTGATCGCGGGCACGACCTGGTGGTACCTGCGCCCTACCGCACCACTCGAATCGGTCGCGGTCGTCCAGCAGGCGCCGGGAGTGACCGCAGAGGCGTCCATCGTCCCGCACACCTGGGGAGTCGAGATCAAACTCGACGGACAGGGATTCGCCTCAGGGCAGACCTACCAGGTCTCCGTCACCGGCACCGACGGAGCCGAAGTCTCCGCAGGCTCGTTCATCGGCACCGGCGCAAACCTCATGCACTGCAACCTGAACAGCTCAGTGCTGCGCTCGGACGCGTCCGGCTTCGTCGTGCGCGACGCCACCGGCATGATCACGCTGGCCTCTACGTTCCCGCGGCGCTGACGTTTCCAGCTCGCACGAGAAAGGCGGGGCCGGTTTCCACCGGCCCCGCCTTTGTGATCACCTCGTGGTCACGCCTTCACGGAGTGCTTCCCGTGAGTCCAGGACGAGGCGTCGCCGCCGTCGCCCGCCGGACCGGAGTGGCCACCGACCGTGTTGCTGTGGTTGGACGCGTCGCCGGTCGAACCAGTGGCGCCGGTGTCACCGGAGTTGCCCGAGGTGACCTCGGTCCAGGACTTGGTGCCGTGGTTCTTCCAGCTGTCGTGCTTCCAGCTGTCGTGCTTCCAGCTGTTCTTCCAACCGTTGTGCTTCCAGCCGTGGTTTTTCCAGCTGTTCTTCCTGTTCTCGGACTTCACCACTGCCGTGTTGCCGCCGGTCGCGCCCGAGTTCCCGGAGTTGCCCGAGTTGCCGGTCGTGGCGTTGTTCGAGCTGGTGGCGTTGCCGCCGTTGCCCGAGTTACCGCCGTTGCCCGCGGTGGCTTCCGTGGAGCCGGAGTTGTTGTTGCGGTGGCTCCACTTGCCGTGGTTCCAGGACTTGCCCTGCTCGGTCGTTGCCCAGGCGTTGCCGCCGTCGCCGGCCGGACCGGAGTTCCCACCCACGGTGTTGCTGTAGTTGGACGCGTCACCGGTCGAGCCCGTAGCACCGGTGTCACCTGAGTCACCCGAGGTGACGGTGGTCCAGGACTTGGTGCTGTTCCAGGACTTGCCGTGGCCCTTGTCCGAACCGATCGAGCGGACGACGGCCTTGTTGCCGCCGGTGTCGCCCGAGTTACCGGAGTTGCCCGAGTTACCGGTCGTGGCGTTGTTCGAGCTGGAGGCGTTGCCGCCGTTGCCCGAGTTACCGCCCTTGCCCGCGGTCGCCTCAGCCGAACCAGACTTGCCGTGGTTGTTCCACTTCTGGTTCCTGCTCACGACCGCCGCGTCGCCGCCGTCGCCGGCGGGACCCGAGTTTCCGCCCACGGTGTTGCTGTGGTTGGACGCGTCACCGGTCGAGCCCGTAGCACCGGTGTTGCCCGAGTCGCCTGAGGTGACGTGGGTGTTGCACTCGGCCAGCACGCACAGGCCGTAGGCGCTGTTGACGCCGGTGGCACCCGAGTTGCCCGAGTTGCCGGAGTTGCCGGACGTGGCGTTGTTCGAGCTGGAGGCGTTGCCGCCGTTGCCCGAGTTACCGCCCTTGCCCGCGTTCGCGTTCGTGTTCTGCGAACGATCGGCCGCGGTGGCGTCGCCACCGTTGCCCGCCGCACCGGACTTGCCGCCCACCGTGGTGCTGTGGTTGGAGGCGTCGCCGGTCGAACCCGTCGCGCCGGTGTTCCCGGAGTTGCCCGAGCTCACCTGGGTGTTGCACTTGGCGAGCACGCAGACGCCGTAGGCGCTGTTGCCACCGGTTGCACCGGAGTTCCCGGAGTTGCCCGAGTTACCGGACGTGGCGTTGTTCGAGCTGGAGGCGTTGCCGCCGTTGCCCGAGTTACCGCCGTTGCCCGAGTTACCGCCGTTGCCACCGTTCACGACCGAGTGCACGACATCGCCGACGCCGCCGAGCAGGCCGTTGCCTCCCGTGTCAGCGCTCGCGATTGCCGAGCCGGCCAGGAGGAAGCCTCCCGAGAACACTGCGGCCATCAGACCGCGTCGCACAGAGCTGTGCATTGTCGAACCTTCCTGTCAAACAAGCTTGGTGATCTGTCGGCTTGGTTGTCAGGACTGATCAACTGGGATGACTTCGGCCGTAGTAGTAGCACCACGACCCGTAGACCTGGTGATCTGTACTCACCACAAGCGATCCGTTGTTCGGACGAACTCCTGAACCTGCGGGGAGATCCGAGACAGCGGGACTCGTCGATCCACTCGACGACACCGATCCCATCGTGCCGGGCAAAGCGAACGGCACATCAGGTGATGGTGGAAGCGGCGCCTCGGTCGGTGGCGCCACATCAGATGCGGAGATCTGTCGCTGCTGCGGGAACACCACCACCGCGACTCGGCCTGGCAACGCCACAGCGTAGGCATCCGGCGCGATGACCGGCGTCCGCAGCACCTCAGGAATCGCAGGCACGGCAACGGGAACGTCGGGCACAGGAGTCGGCTGCGGAACGTCCGCCGGAGCGGATCGCTGTGTCACCAACGGTTCCGCGATCCGCGGTACCACCGGCGCGTCCTGCACCGTGCCCACCACGGGGGCGAGCAGCGGCGCCGTGACGGGCTGAAGTGAATCCAGCACCGGGTTCAAGGACCGCACCACGGTGTCGACGATCGGTGCGAGCGGTGCCAGCAGCGGTTCGGTCACCGGCGCGGCGGCCTTCAAAGCCGGCTTGAGCACCGGATCGGTCACCGCCGCAACACCTCTCGTCACCGGCGCCACCACGTCGGTCACCGGGGAGATGAGCGCGCCGACCCCACCCAGCAAGCCGGGTGAGTCGCCCTCATCAGCGCTCGCGACTCCCGCCGAGAGCAGACCGAAACCGATGAGAAAGCCGGCTATACCCAGTGCGCGCCTTAGCGTTGTAGAGCACGTCGTCTTCATGTAATCACCCCCTTTCGACGAATCAGCACCCGTACATGCTCCTATTCGGAGCTGTTCCGGCGCCGGTTCACCCGAAAGTGGAAGTTTTCCGTTGTCGCAGATCAGCGAGGCGAAGAAACTCGAAACATCGATTTTTGACTACTCTGCGGCACATGATCGCGTCGACTACATCAACGCAGAGTGATCATCAATCCGTGAACGAACGTGTTCCGAATCACCAACGCCAAATTCGCGTCAAAGTTCGCGGAGGTAGGTCCTTTGACTCCAACAAGTTCCTCCCGCGCGAGACACCGCGAGACACTCCTCGGCCGGTCCAGCTGGTCGCGGCGGTCGTCGGCGTGGAGTTCCTACTCGTCGGCGCCCTCCGCTTCGTCCCAGACCTCACCGTGAACTCCGATCAACTCTCCTTCGCCGGTCACCGCGAAGGCGCGCTGCTGCTGGGCGTGTTCGCGGTGTCCGTGCTGCACAACGTGGTCCACATCGCGTTTGGCATCGCGGGACTACTCATGGCCAGTACCGCCCGTCTCCGATGGCCAGCAACACCGCCGTGGCCGCTCCCAGCAGCACCACCACTAGCGCCAGCGAGATCCACACCGACCACCGTCTCAGCGACGGACCACCAGGCCCTGCAGCGGCATCCACGTCCGCGTTCACCGCACCTCTACGACTACGACGCGACGGCGCCAAGCTCAACACACGTTGAGCCGCGCAGTCCTGGTACGGCAGCCGCACTTTGATGATCTTTGCTGGTGAGGCCGTTCGCGGACCCTGTTGATCATGGGAGCAGCCGCCTCACGATCATCAGGTTGTGACACAAGAGATCAGTGAGGCGGCTGCGGCTGTCATCGTAGAGGGCGAGCGGGCGGTGGCGAATCTGGGCGTGTTACACGGCCGGTTGAGGTCGTGTTTCGCCCGGAGGAAGCCGTTTGAGCAGGCCGGGAAGTACATGACCGGGTTGGTGAGCGATCTGCCGCGCAAGAACGGGTGGACCATCGCCGAGCACGTGGGTGACCGGACGCCGGATCGGACGCAACGGCTGCTCAATCGGGCGGTCTGGGACCACGATCAGGCGCAGGGTGTGGTGCGGCGGTTCGTGGTCGAGCAGTTCGGCGATCAGCCGCTGAGGGTGGGGACGCTGGATGAGTCCGGGCAGGAGAAACAGGGGGAATCGACCGCGGGTGCCAAGCGGCAGTACATGGGCTGTGCGGGCCGGGTCGCCAACGGAGTGAACACGGTCTACTGCTCGTATGCGACTGCGGGCGGGCACGCGCTGGTCGGCCTGGAGTTCAAGACCAAGTCCCAGCTGGCGCGGGACATTCTCGCCGACATGATCGCCGACAAGACGATCCCGCCCTGGATCGCCGGTGACGAGGTTTACGGCAGGGCCGGGAAACTCCGGACTTTCCTGGAAGGCAACGGGATCGGGTACGTGATGCGCGTCGGGTGCGCCTTCACCATCGAGTTGCCCACCGGTGAGCGGATGCGCGCCGATGCCGCCGTGACCACGCACCTGACCGGCCGCAAGCACAAGAGGCGCTGGCAGGTCTGCTCGGTCACCGGATCGAAAGGCGAACGCGCCTACGCCTGGGCCTGGCTCGCGACCACGAGCCCACGTCACACCTTGTTGATCCGCAAGCACTTGCAGACCGGCGAGCTGGCCTACCACTACTGCCACGTGCCCGCCGGACGACCGGTCACGTTGATGACGCTGGTGCGTGTCGCCTGCCTGCGCTGGCCGGTCGAGGAAGGGTTCGAGTTCGGCAAGGACCACTTCGGACTCGATCACTCCCAGGTCCGCCTCTAGACCGCGCTGCTGCGGCACATCGTGTTCACCCTGGCCGCGCTCGCGATCTGCGCGGTCACCGCCGCCCAAGCCAGAACCCACGCTCCAGCACCGATCCTGCCTGCCACGCCCGACCAGCAACCACCCGAGGACCCCGGCCTGATCACACTCACCGTCGCCGAGATCAAACGACTGTTCACCCTCGTCACCCGCCGGCTCCGGCCCGAAACCCACCACCTGCACTGGATCTGGTGGCGCCGACGCCACCAAGCCCGCGCCCGCTGGTTCCATCACCGCACCCGGCTACGCCGTGACCAGCGAACATAGCCCAACCGGAAAGTGCGGCTGCCGTACTAGCCACGTCCGACCAGGAAACTGGCCGTGAAGTACGGCCTCGCAGCTTTCGACGATGGTGAACGCGACCGGGCAACTACCTATTCCCGACGAGGTGCCGACCAACTGCAGAACATGCTGTTCAGCGCAGTTGAACACACTTGACCCCCAGTCAGGGTTCATAGGCCGCTGACCTGCGAAAACATGTACGTTCGACGCAGTTGAGCGCACTTGACGAACAGGCACTTTGCAGGTCCAACCGTCCAGCATGGACAAAGCGGGTGGCCTGCACCAACCGTGTGTTGGCGTCCATGGACGTCCAGCGAGGTACGCAGGGATTGTCACTCACTTAGTCACTCAAAGACAGTTCCGAATCGTCCACTATGGACAAACTTGGTCAGGGCTGATCAAGCCGGATGTACTACCCCCAGCAGCCGACGTTGCACTTCCCTACGGGGACGTGACTTCCGGATCGCGAACCGACCACGCCAGGCACAGCTGCGACTAGGTAGTTGCCCACCGAGAGGTGGCGTGCTGGTGATGATCGCGTAGCGCTTCCATACACGGCACCTTGTCTGCTGGTACCTGCAAAGCTTGGCCTCCGAGATCCCGATAGGAGGGGTAAGCGCGGAGTCTCGGGTCCACCACGACGGTCAAGGTGGCCGGATCGACAGCGATCATCCCCAGGTCGAACAGCTGATGGATGTCCGCACGCAGCAAGGCACCTTCCTCGGGCACATGGCGCTGATGCTTCGCGAACGCCCGCAAGTGCGCTGCGTGCAACGCTTGCTCAGGGTTCGGACCGGTGACCATGCACACCAGGCCGTAGCGCTCCAGCAACGACTTGCGAAACTCCTTCTGTCCCTTTCGGACGGTTACCAACGACTTGGCAATCCCGCCAGCGATCGGCTTTCGCACCTTGTCTTTCGCGGGTGTCGGCGGACTCGGCACGTGCGCCTCGGCCAACAGCCTTTTCACCCCCTCGGTATCGAGAGGACGGATCGCGTTCTGGCGCGCCTCACTGGTCGTGATGCCTTCCAGTTGGGCTGCGGTGATGGCGCCCCTGATCGCACGCCAGGTGCCCTCATAGTGAGCTTCGAAGCCGATGACCGGCTCATCTCGCTCCAGAGGCTCATCGAAGGTCCTCCCGCAATCCTTGCTTCCGCAGCGGTAGGCAGTAGTTCCATCGCCATTGCGGCCGAAGCGAGTCTTCTTGCAGTGGGGGCATCGTCGACGGAGCTTGGTGGCGTCGGGGTTGACCTCAATTTGCTCGATCGTCGCGACCCCCAAAGCTTCCACCTTGGTCCGAACTACCACGAGATCGCCCGCGGTGACTTGCTTGTGGTAGGCCACCCCATCGTCGTAGACGTAGTACGAGTCCTCTACGTCCGCATAACCCTCGTTGCCGAGAAAGCTGCGCTTGCCTTGTGCCACGAGAAACGACCACGCCCGCACTGACTACCGCCTTCATGCTTGATCTTTCACCCAGGCCGCGAACATACAACCCAACCCCGACAAAAGCTGCTGATCAGCACAAACACCTAGTTGGGCGCTTCTGATCGCGGGCGAATGCCCACCGCGGTGCACCGCCCGTCAGCGTGCGCAGGTCCACAATGGAGCAGGCTTGCCTTGCGTCGAGTAGGAATGCACCATCGAACACATGGTCGATCCAAGCGAGCGTCAGCCATCGCCACTGTGGCGGACGTGTGACCCACCTGAACTCGTCTGGATCGACCTCCGTCAGGTCTACCGCCATGTACCAGGCGGTTCGCCAGACAACGCGCCGGCGACCGTAGTGCGCACACAGGGCCTCAATCCTGAACGCCTCCCCATGGCCAAGGGCGAGGTATCCGCCTGGACCAGGGCGCAAAACGGATCGTGGCTGGCACTCACGACCTACACCGTCGCTGCCCCTGGGTTAGGTCACGTCCCCGTCCGACACTTCATCGCTCGCGACGCGCTACACAAGCGGATGCAAGACGAAGAGGACCCACCGTTCTAACCCGTGAACCGCCACGTTGAGCAGCACCCTTGGTTCCGAGTGCTGTAGCCGGAGGGGGTAGACCAATGCGCACGCGCAGCCGGTGCTTGCCCCCATCTCTTCAGAGTCCGTAACTGCCGTAACTGCCGTAACCATGCAGGTCAAGCGGTTACGGATAGACTCAGACATCCGTAACCGTCAACGGATAGACGCGCCCAGTTACGGATCGAATCGGCCGTTCGTAACCGTCTGACCAGCGAGGTTACGGCAGTTACGGCAGTTACGCATCTGAGGATAACGGGTCCACCAACGCCAGACCAATCCCCTCCGGCTGCAGCCCGCCCTTCTCGTGCTACCGATAGGCGATGTTGGACGGCGTGCCACCGGACAGAAAGGTGTCGATCTGCCGCGCGGCGACCTCATAACACAGGCGATTGGTTCCGGGCACAGTGCGAGCTGAATGAGGGCTCACGATCGCCCCTGTACAAGCCCAAAGACGGTGTTCTGCTGGCAGCGGCTCAGGATCGGTCACATCGAGTGCCGCACGAAGACGTCCGATCTCAAGTTCTGCAACAAGCGCATCCGTGTCGACAACCTGGCCACGGCCTGCGTTCACGAGCAATGCACCATCATCCATCGCAGCAAGAAACTTGGCGTCCACGAGGCCAACGGTCAGCTCAGTTAGCGGCGTCACAATAACTACGATCGCGTGACCGGCGACCAAGTCAGAAAGTTCATCAGGTCCGTGCACGCCGTCTCGGGCGGAGCTAGCAACCAGGGTTGCCACAGCGTCAAAGGCAGAGAGCATCCGTGCTACGGCCATGCCAATGCTGCCAGCGCCAACGATGAGCACTCGCTTTCCCGCAAGCGTGTCAGCATCGAAACGGCGGTGAGCCCATACGTGGTCGTCCTGAAATCGCACAAGCGCTGGCCACCGACGCAACTGCGTCAGAATCGCCGATAGCACCCACTCGGCGACGGGTCTCGCGTGCGCTCCCCTAGCACTCGCGACAGTCACGTTGGATGGCACGCGCGGACGCCATTCGTCCACACCAGCCGAGAGGAGCTGCACCATACGAAGGTTGGGAAGTTGGCCAATCAAATCAAGTGGGCGGTGGCTACCACGAAAAGGTGGCATAAAAAGTTCTGCCGAGAGCTGATGATCGTTGAGAGTCAGACTATTTGGGTCATACTCAATAATCTCAAGACCCGGCACTGATGCAAGGTATTCGCACCCGTCCCTGTCGTCTTCCTCGTTGCTCACAAGAATCTTCGTCGTTGTCACAAATGCCCTTCCGAGACGAGGTCAACAGGTACTCAATCAGGAATTCTCTGCCACCAATGAAACTAGATCACGTGCCTGAACCTGCAAAGGGATTCCCGAGGCACTGTTGTCAACCACTTGATGCGGAACAGATGGACGGAATTCAATGTCAATCCCATCGAGGTAACGCGACCAGTTTTCAATCTTGGCTGTGTCGCGCGCCGCACCGCGGTGTCGAATATAGGTGCGCATAGTCGCAGGGTCGCAATAGACCCAAACAACCGTCAGCTTGGCGTTCATGTCGGCGCAACTTGCCTCGACTCGATTGAGCCACGCAGCGTCTTTAAACTCCTTGATGAACGGCGCCGTGACGATTGCACTACTTCCACATTGAACATTCTCTGTCCAGGCGTTCGCGAGAGCCTCGTACTCGCGCGGCCGAATCATTGAGAGATATGTTTCCGACTCCCTGTCGTTCGGCGACAGGCCAAGGATTTCCAAGGCGGCTTCAACAACTGGGCGAGTAAGTGTGTCCTTATCCAGCATGGGCCAACCGGTTTCGCGCGCAAGTATCCGACCCAGCTCGGTCTTGCCGCTGCCCGCATAACCGCCAATCAGGAAGACGTTCGGCGCAGCGGGACGTATTTCAGCATGAAACGCCTGATCAGGCGCGTTAACGAAGCGACCGGAACGCGATTTGCTGATCACCAGACCTTCGCTGATCAACGTCGCCATCGCCTCGTTGATCGTGAAGACACTGACGTCCCACTCCTCCGCGAGGTCGCGCGTCGACGGCAACGCTTGGCCGTGGCGAAGTCCCCCAGCGGCGATCTGGTTGCGGATGTTGCGCGCAACCTGCTGGTGAACGGGTTCGCCCCGCGTGGCGCGAGGGCTCTCGCCTGACATGCGACCTCCGACCCTGGTGACTAATGACAGACCAGAGCATACCAGCCACCTAACAGGCCGCTGTCCAGCATTTTCGCAGGTAGAGACCGTTCCTGAGGGTATTCCCCACCTAACAGTTGACTCGGTCACATATCAACTGTTAGCTTCGTGGCATGTCGCCAGATGTGGCGGCGACCACATGGGAGGAAGCCTTGATGCACACCGACGAAATCGACGGAGAGTTCAGCCCGGACGGGCTGAACGAGTCCGCGATCGACGCGTTGATCGCAGCGGTGAATGCGGAGCTGGTGGACATGCCGGCGCCGACGTCGCGGTTGCTGGACGGCGTCGCCGCGGTCCGCTGGGAGCGCCGCGAGGCGAACCGGGTGACCAGCCACACCGTGCGGGTTCTCCGCACGCAGGTCACGTCCGTTCCGACCGGGACGGAGGCCGCGTGATGACCAGCTACGACGACCAGGTGGTTGCGCGGATCGACAGAGCGCAGGCCGATGTGGCTGACCAGTTGAGGCGTGCGGACACCAAGGCGGCCACGTTGCTGCCGCTGTTCGGCGGGTTCCTGGCGGGCGTGGTCGCGCTGACGACCCGCAGCCTTCCGGCCGCGGCTGAGACGATTCTCTGGCTTGCAGCGGCGCCGATGGCGTTCAGTGTCCTGTTGTTGCTGTCCGCAGTGCGTCCGAGGATCAGCAAGCGCGGACGCTACGGGTTCGCGCTGTTCGCGAGCTATGTGGAGCGTCCCTCGGACCTGCTGGAGCAGTTCCAGAACGAGCCGCCGGCGGTCGCTCTGGCGGTGGACGTCTGCCGCTTGTCGGTGATCGCACAGGCGAAGTACGCCGACGTACGCCGCGCCGTGGACCTGCTGTACATCGGGTTGCTGCTGCTGGGTGTCGCACTGACCGTCACGGCGGTCTCCTAGCCATGGCGGGCAAAACGTTCCCATGGGTGAAGGCCCTGGTCTGCTGGGCGGACGGCGTGCAGTTCACCCGAGGGACGCACGAGGGTTTGCCGCTGCTGTCCTACCGATGCGCGCCGCGGGACAAGCTCGCCACCTACCGCCAGTTGCGGGCGATGGGCCTGCGTCCCAACGGTTCTGACCCGGTCGCGGTGCTGTACGGCCGTCACAACCGGTCGGGCAAGACGTGGTTCGCGTCGCTGTACCTGATCGCGAACGCCGCGCCGGTCCGGCCGATGACGCCGGCGAAGTGGACCGCGTTGGCCAAGGCCAACCTCGCGCGCCGCATCTGCCAGACCTGCGGCAAGGACCCGCTCTACGTGGTCCCGACCAGCACTCACCAGTGCTGGAAGTGCTTTGAACTCAACGAGAACACCGAGATGGCGGAGGCCTCGTGATGTCCGCTCGAACCCTGACGCTGTGCCTGATCGGCGTGACCGTCGCGCTCACGGCGTGCAAGCCCGTCCAGTCCGAGAAGTCCACCTCGTCCGAGCCGTGGGTGGTGTTGTCGGTGACCTACTCCGGTCCGCGCGGCGAGAACCACGCCGGCGGCAAGGGACAGCACGCCGTCGTGTGCGTCGTCGCGAGCGACCTGGACCGCCACTACAGCGAACGCGGCGAGCACATCGAGATCTTGATCCCGGCTGAGCACGCCTACGACGACACCTACGACCAGGGCAAGCCGTGCCCGAAGGGTCCGATCCACTCGCGTTTCTGATCTGCCCGAACCGGCGGCCAACTCCGGCAAGAGACACCGCCGATCCGGGTTCCCACACCCAATGCGATCACCAGACCGAAAGGGCCACACCAGTGTCCACCACCATCACCTCCGAGCACACGCCCACCTCCCCGCCGCTGCTGTGCGACGTCCTGTCCGGCTGGATCACCCTCGCCCCGGGCCTGGACGCCTCCAACGCCGCGGTGGCCGACTGGTTCGAGCAGGCCGTTCGGCTGCTCGCTCCGATCACCAGCGACCTGTCCCACCCGCAGCACACCGACGCCGTCGCCCTGGCCTCCGAGTTCTCCCACGACGCCATCGTCCTGCGCGACACCAAGGACTCGGAGGCCGCGCGATGACCTCCCTGCCCAGCCCTGTCCTGCTGATCGTCGTCGCTCTCGCCGTCATGGCCGTCATCGCGCTGTGGAAGCTGCTGCTCACCGCCGGCGGGATCGGCGTGGGCCTGTGGCTGACCGTGCACGCGACGGCCGACAGCCCTGGCGTTCAGTTCGTGGTGTTCGCCGTCGCCGGTCTGGCCGTGGCTGTCGCCATGCGCAACCTGTCCCCGTTCCACCGCCCGGTGCTGTCCGGGCACCGCGATCGTTTCGGTGTGCAGGCCCGTCAGGAGGCAGTTCGATGACCAGCGCCTACCCGCCCAAGCTCGACCAGCTCACCGACCGCGTGCGCACGATGGCAACCGACCTCGGGGCGTGGCCGTCGCTGCGGCAGATCAAGCAGCAGTGCAACGTGGGACACCCCAAGGCCGTGGAAGCGCTGGCCGCTCTGCGTGCGTCCGGCTTCAACCCCGCCGGCACGGACAGCGAACCCGCACCGGTTCCGGCTGCGCCCCGCCGGTTGAAGGTCGTCTCCACCACGGATACGCCGGACACCGATGACGACCAGGCGGACACCGACCTGTCCCCCGCAATGTCCACAAGCGACCCCACGCCCGCCGTGAGCGAGGCTGGCAACGAGGTCACCCCCGTTGCAGAACCGCTCACGCTCACGGAAGCCACGCCGGTCACGGCCGATGTCACGTCCCCCGCCCCGGTCACGGTGGAGACCCAGAAGTCGAGCCGGTGGCGCAACGCGCCGCTGTACCTGATCGCGCTGGGTGCGTTCGTGGCCATCTGGGGTGGCTGGGTGGGTCTGGGTGAGCTCACCGGTTTCGGGCCGGTCGCGCCGCTGCCCGGCATCGCCGACAACTGGACGATCAACACGGCGATCACGCTGCCGCTGGGCATGGAGGCCTACGCCGCGTTCGCCATGCGGGTCTGGCTCGACCGCGGCAAGACCGCGCTGGCACGGCGGTTCGCGATGTGGTCCACGTTCGCCGCTCTGCTGCTGGGTATGAGCGGCCAGGTGGCTTACCACCTGATGAAGGCTGCCGGGATGACCGCGGCGCCGTGGCAGATCACCACGTTCGTGTCCTGCCTGCCCGTCCTCGTTCTCGGTGGCGCTGCTGCTCTGGTTCACCTGTCCCACAACACGTCTGAGGTGCAGCGATGACCGTCACGTCCCCGACCGGCGCGACCGGTCCCGACGACCAGCCGGACGCGACGGTCTACGAGCTGCACACGCGCCGTACACCCGGCACCACTGAGCACCACGGCAGTGAGATCGAGCCGAAGGTGTTCGAGGGCGAGATCGTGTCCGCGGAGGACAGTGCTGCGCTCGATCAGCGCCTTGCCTCTCAGCGTGCGATCGCGGCGACCAAGGCCGTGGTGCGTGTGGTGCGGACCGGGGCCACGCACGAGCGGACCCGCAGCGCCGGACGCGCGGTTGTGCGCACCGCCGGATACGCCGTGGCCGGGTCGCGCATCCGCCGTGCGGAGCGGCGTGCGCGCCGTAAGCATCTCGACCTGGAACAGGCGATCACCACGTTGCGCGTCAACGGCAAGAACGCCGATGACTTCCGTGTCCTGCGGGAGCTGGAGGACACGTTGGAACGCCGGCGCAGCGGTGCCGCCGAACGCGCTCGGGTGCGCCGTATCGAGATCCTGCGGTGGTCCGGCGGTGTCGTGGTCGTGCTCGCGTCCGGCCACGTGCTGCTGCTGGGCTACGCCGCGGTGCAGGCCGTGGTGGGTGCGGGGTCGCTGACCGACCGGTGGCACGACGTCACCGGCTTCTGGTCCACCGTGGTGGACGTGTCCCCGGCAGGTAGCTACTGGCCGGCGTGGGCCGCGGCGGGTGCGCTGGCGTGGGCGGCACGGGTGATCCCGGTCGGTCGTGAGCGCGGCACGCTGCCGATGTGGGCCGTGGACGCCGACGCCGTACCCACGGACGGGCGCAGCATCATCCCGGACGAGTCCGCCGTGTTGACCGCGTTGCGGCACCTGTCGGGTCTACCGACGCTTAAGGAGGCGTTCAAGAAGGGGTGGGGCAGCAGCATCGCCCCGACCTGGGTGATGCCTCCGCACCGTGACGGCAAGGGGTGGCGGATGCAGCTCGTGCTGCCGCTGGGTGTGCCGGTGGAGGAGATCGTCAAGCGCAAGTCCGTGTTCGCGCACAACCTCGTGCGTCTGCCTGTTGAGGTGTGGCCGTCCGAGCCCAAGGGACAGCCCGGTGTGCTGGACCTGTGGGTGGCCGACCAGGGCGCGCTGTCCGGTCCGGTCGAGGCGTGGCCGTTGCTGGAGGGTGACGGGCCTGCGGACTACTTCACCGGTATCCCGGTCGGGATCAACATTCGTGGTGAAGTCGTTGTGGCGCAACTGTTCCAGAAGAACTACGTGGCCGCCGGCGAGATGGGCTCGGGTAAGTCGAGCATGTACATCACGCTCGTGTCCGGGGCGATCCTGGACCCGCTGGTCGAGGTGGACGTGTTCGTGCTCGCGGAGAACGCCGACTACGACCCGATGAAGCCACGGCTGCGGACCCTGCGCACCGGTGCCGATGACGACACCGTCAAGGCCTGCCTGGACACCCTCAATGCCCTGTACGCAGACCTGGACGTGCGCGGCAAGGCACTCAAGGAACACGGAGCGCGGGCGGTGTCGCGCAAGCTCGCGGAGAAGGACGTCCGGCTGCGTCCGCGGGTGATCGTGATCGATGAGTGCCAGGCGCTGTTCATGCACAAGGAGTGCGGTGAGGAGGCCGCTGACGTGGTCGCCAAGCTCGTGTTCGCCGCGCGCAAGTACGCCGTCACGATCCTGTTCGCCACGCCGGAGGCCTCTACGGCGTCGCTGCCGCGCAAGGTCACCGCGGTGACCTCGTGCAAGGCGTGCTTCGCCATCGGTGACCAGCAGTCCAACGACGCCGTGCTGGGTACCGGTTCGTACAAGGCGGGGATTTCAGCGGTCAGCCTGGAGGCCGCGACCTCCGAAGGCCCTGGTGACGTCGGCACCGCCATGGTGCGCGGCATCATGGCCAAGCCCGGCCTGCTGCGCAGTTTCTACCTGACCAGCGACGAGGTAGCCGAGGTCACCGACCGTGCGATGCACCTGCGCGCCGGTCACGTCCCCCCGGCGACCAGCGGCGATGAGGAAGAGTCGTCCGAAGTGGACTTCCTGCTCGACCTCGTCCGCGTGCTGGGTGATGAGCAGAAGATCCGCACGGCCGTCGCGTTGCGGGCGCTGATCGACCTCAACACCGGTCACTACGGCGACTGGACCAGCAAGACCTTCGCCGCAGCGCTGCGTGAGGCCCAGGTCCCGATCCGCAAGAGCGACGGAGACAGCCTCGTGCGAGCTGACGACGTCACCGAAGCAATCACTCTGCGTGAGATCGAGCAGAGCGCCGAAGACGACGCCGGTGAGGCTTAGAGCCGCGCTACGCAACCCACCACCGGCAAGGGAAGCGGTCAGGGAACCACCAGTGCCGCAGGGATTTTCCCCTGACCGCCTCCCTGACCTTCCTCCCTGCCCCCACCAGCGACAACAACCGCCAGGGAAGATCCACATCTAGGTCAGCCTGACCAGCGAAAACCCTCGAAACGGGGCCTGCGCGCCCCTGTCGAGCGCCCCCCTAAGTCCCTCACCGCGGTGAACCCGCACGGTGCCGCGCTGACCACGCACGTCCACCAACCATCACTAAGAGTGACTGAATCGGAGATCGCGTCATGAACGACAACACGATGCACATCGAGAAGTCGCGCTCCCTCTGGAACGGCAGGTCCACCACCTTCTGCGGGCTGACGATCCCTAAGCCGGAGAAGGTGTGGTTCCCCAGCCTGTCCGGTCGCCCCACCTGCGCCGCGTGTGTGGCCAACGGCGGCAAGTGACATGCCCACCGTCCACATGCGATCCGGCGCCACCTGCGCCTTGAACACGAAACCCCTGCACACCAAGGGGACGTGACATGTGCAGAGCAGGCGGACGCCGCTGCCGGGGCGGGACCGGCAAAGCCACACAGGCCACCCGCAAACAGCGCTCCCGCGCCACGAAGGCACTACGCGAAGCCAAAGCCAGCGGTGACCAGGACGCCATCCGCACCGCCACCGAACGACTCGATGCGGCCAACGAAGCCCACAAGGCCGCCAAGGAGAACGCCATGCGTGAGCACGACAACCACGACACCGCAGATCACAGCGGGGACGTGGCCACCCCCAAGCCCGGTCCGGTCACCGGCGCGCTGTCGGACAAGCCTCTGCTGGACAACACCTGGGGTGCACCGCTCGACAAGAGCCCGGTGCACTACCACGACGACGGCCCGGTCGGGACCGCGGTCAAGTACATGGGCCAGGACGCCCAGATGGACATCGACGGCGAACCGCTGGCCAACGTCGTGGGCCGCCTCGCCACCAACGTCGTGCGCCGCAAGACCACCGCGCAGCAGGCCGTCAACGACCTCAAGGAATTGCGCGACCGGCTCCCCGAGGGCAGCCGAGCCCATCGGTGCCTGTCCACCGCGATTCGCGACATGGACGGCCCGGACACGCCCGTCCCCCAGGTCCCGCCCGGTACGCCCGAACCGCTGAAAGAGCTGGTCGGCAAGCTGCACGCCGTCCCGATGGTCCGCCAGGAACCGGAACGGGAGATCCAGCCTCTGCTCAAGCTCTGCGAACGCGCCGCGGCAGGGGACACCCGCTTCCTGGACGCAGAGGTCAAGCGGCTGGGCCGCAAGCGCCACGAGAGCCTGGGCGACTGCGGCAAGTTCGAGATCCAGGACGCCGTGGACGAGGCGGTGAAGGCGATGCGGGAGCAGGAACGCCAGCAGCGCATCACGGCCGCCGGCGGGCACACGGTGCACAGCGTCAACATCGCCGAACCTGGTTCGCATGTCGGCAGCCAGAAGGACATCAACACCGACGACGTCACCTTCAACGTCCGCGGCCCTGCTCACGGCAGGGACGTGACGCCCCAACCGCCCACCAGCCACACCGAACCCCGTGCACCCCGCCCCGACGACGAGCACCGCTGGACCGTCACCAACGTCGCGGAGAGCGGCAGCTTCGTCGGTGTTCAGGCCGGGATCGTTCATGGTCAGGTCCGGGTCAATGGCCGCCGCGTCTCGCCCGGAAATCCTGGTCAGCAGGGGGACGTGACCGCGTCCGGTGTTCAAGGTGGTGCATCGTGGGACGCCGCCAAAGTGCGCGAACAGGCCAGCCAGGTCCAGCAGGAAGCCGCCGCTAGGAAGCGCGACCGGGCACGCCGCAAGCAAGAGACGGCACATCAGGACGGGGACGTGACTCCCACCCAGTCCGCCTTCCACACCAGCAACGGCGGAACCGTCATGAACGTCGTCTACGGCCAGAACAACGGCGTGCAGATGGGCGACGTCAACGGTTCCATCCACTTTGGACCGGGCGGTTTGAGGGTCGACAAGCCGCGTGAGGACCGCAGCTAGCCCCACATCAGGCAGTCCCGCTGTTCACGTCGGGGACGTGACACGCGCGCCCCGACGTGAACACCCGTCTTCCACTCAGGAGCCAAGGTCATGTCTGAGACCAACATGCTGCTGTTCCACGCGCTCCACTACGCCCGGCTCGGGATGTGTGTCTTCCCGCTGCGAGTCGGCACCAAGGTGCCCGCTCTGCACGGTGACTCCCCCCGCCGTCCGTGCCCGCGTACCGGTGTGTGCCGCAACGGGCACCTCGGATGGGAGCAGCGCGCCACGACCGACCCTGACCGGATCACCGCCTGCTGGTCCGCGGCGCCGTTCAACATCGGCATCGCCACCGGACCCAGCAACCTCTTGGTGATCGACCTGGACACCCGCAAGTCACCCGACGACGTGCCCCCACAGCGCTGGAACCGGGAGGGGATCGTGGACGGCCACGACGTGTTCGCCGCCATCTGCGAGGAAGCCGGGGAACCCGTGCCGTGGGAAACCTTCACCGCCCACACCCCGAGTGGCGGCACGCACTACTACTACAAAGCGCCGTCCACTGTGGAGTTGCGCAACACCACGGGCGACGCCGGCAACGGGCTCGGGTGGAAGGTCGACACCCGCGCGCACGGCGGCTACGTCGTCGGCCCGTGGTCGAGCACTCCAGCGGGTGAGTACTGGGCGGAGGACGACGCCATGCCGATCGATCTGCCCACCTGGTTGGTCCACTGCCTCACTCCCAGGCCACCAGCGGCCCGTACAGCGCCGATCGTGAGCCGTTCTGAGCGGTTGCCCGGCTACGTGGCGGCTGCTGTCCGAGGTGAGCGCGACAGGGTCGCAGGGGCGCAGTCAGGGGCACACACGCGGACGTTGTTCGTGGCCTCCGTCGCGCTCGGGCAGCTCGTGGGCGGTGGATTGCTTCCCTCGGCTACAGCCGAAGCGGAGTTGTTCAACGCGGCACTGCACATGATCACCGACCGGTGTGGGTGCACCGAAGCGGAAGTGTTGCGCACCATCGCGAACGGCCTGCGCGCCGGCGGGTCACGTCCCCGCAAGGCACCCGCCGAACACGCGCCAGCCACCACGGAGGAACTGTTCACCGATCGGGGCGCGGCATGAACACCCACCAGTGCACGCACTGCCAGGAGGCACACCGATGACTGTCGCACTGCGAGTACTGCCCGCCCCGCCGGCGGAACCCGCCCACGAGATCCTCGACCAGGTCCGTGACTTCGTCGCCCGGTATTCCGTGTTCCCACACGAGCACTGCGCGCCCATGCTCGCGCTCTGGTACGCCCACACCTGGGTCGCCGACCACCTCTACACCACGCCGCGGCTCGTGCTTTCCTCCGCCGAACCGGGGTCGGGCAAGACGCGCGTTCTCGAAGTGGCCAAGCACTTCACCAAGGCCGCGGAGATGACGATGTCCGGCAGCGCCGCGGCACTCGTGCGCATGGTCGCCGCTGGACCCATCACGATCCTGCTGGACGAAGTGGACACCATTTTCGCCGGCGGTGGCGGCGGCAACGAGGAAGTCCGCGGAATGCTCAACGGCGGCTACAAGCGCACCGCCACCATTCCCAAATGCCGCGGCGACGCCGCCACCGGAATCACCGTCGACCGCCTGCCCATCTTCGCCCCGGCGGCATTGGCCGGACTGGCAGGCAGCCTGCCCGACACCATCAATACCCGCGCCATCACCATCCACCTCCGCAAGCGACGCAACGACGAACACGTCCAGAGCTACATGGAACGCCGCGTCGACCGAGAAGCAACGCCCATCCGCGAAGCGCTCGAAAGCTGGGTCACGAGCATCGGCGAAAGCCTCGAAGAAGCCGAACCGACCATGCCGCACGGAGTCGCCGACCGCGCCGCGGAAATCTGGGAACCGCTCATCGCCATCGCCGACGCCGCCGGCGGGCACTGGCCAACCACGGCCCGCACCGCCTGCAGCTACTTCGTGCACGACAAGACCGGTGTCACGCCGTCACTCGGGGTGCAGCTGCTCACTGACCTCTGGACTCTGTTCAAGACGATGGGCACCGATCGGCTCCACACCACGGAAATCCTGAGGTGCCTGCTCACGCTGGACGACTCGCCGTGGACCGACCTCAACGGCCGACCGCTCGACGCGCGCCGGCTGTCGAAAGAGCTGCGCCGGTACCACGTCGCGCCCATCACGGTGAAGTGCAACGACACCAATGCAAAGGGCTACGTCACCTTCGCCAACGACCACCAGGTCGGTCTGGCTGACGCGTGGGCGCGCTACCTGCCCGCGCTGGCAACCGAGGGGGAGAAATGAGCACCGCAGACGACGTCATCGAACTGACGAAGTACCTCTACAAGATCCCTGAGGCCATGGCGCTGCTCTCCCTTAGCCGCTCGGTCATCTACGAGCAGATTCGCGCCGGACGGCTGCGGTTCGTGAAGCAGGGCAGGGCGACGCTCGTTCCAGCGTCGGCTATTCGGGACTACGTGGCGCTGTTGGAGCGGGAAGCGGAGGTGCACTATGGCCAAACCGCGTAGCAGTGACGACAGCCCGAAGCGGCGTAGCCGCGGTGACGGTGGCATTCACTGGGACGAGGCGCGTCAGCGGTACATCGCCACGGTGGACCTCGGTTTCGACGCCCGCGGGAAGCGCAAGACCAAGAAGGCCAGCGGCAAGACGTACACGGAGGCCAAGGAAAAGCTCAAGGAGATCCAGCGCGACCTGGACGACGGGCTGCCTGCCACGCCTCACACGTACAAGGTCAAGGAAGCGGTCCAAGCGTTTCTGAAGTACGGCTTGCGCAAGTGCGGCAAGGAGACGGTGAAGAACTACACCTACCTTGCCGAGGGCCACATCATCTCGTGCTTGGGTGAGCGCAACCTCCGCGAATTGTCCGCCGATGAGGTGGACGACTGGTTGGAAGAACTCTCGCTTACGCTGTCCACGCGCACTCTGCGGTTGGTGCACTCGATTCTCAACCGCTCGGTGCGCATGGCACAGAAGCGCGACAAGGTGAAGCGCAACGTCGTGCAGTTGTGCGAAGCACCGATCGGTCAGGACGGACGTCCTTCAAAGTCGCTCACCTTGGAGCAAGTGGAAGCGGTGTTGAAGGCTGCGGAGAACACGCCGATGTACGCCTACATTGTGCTGTCTCTGCTGATCGGCGCGCGCACTGAGGAACTGCGCGCGTTGACGTGGGACCACGTCGACCTGGTCGGCAAGCCGGATGCCGTACCGGTCGCCCTGCCCTCGATCTCGGTGTGGCGGTCTGTGCGGGAGGGCGGAGACACCAAGACCAGGAAGTCGCGCCGGACGCTCGCCATGCCAACGCGGTGCGTGGAAGCGTTGAAGGTGCACCGCGACTACCAGGACGCCAAGCGCACGCTCGCGGGCAAGAGGTGGCAGGAACACGGCCTCGTGTTCGCGTCACTGGTCGGCACGGAGCTGGACTCCCACAACGTCCGCCGTGCGTTCCGCAGGGTCGTCAAGGCCGCCGGGCTGGACGCCAAGGAGTGGACGCCGCGGGAGATGCGGCACAGCTTCGTGTCGGTGCTGTCCGCGTCCGGGGTGAAGATCGAGGACATCGCTCGACTGGTCGGCCACAGCAGCACGACGGTCACGGAGACGGTCTACCGCCACCAGATCGTGCCCGTGATGCAGCACGCGGCCATCACGATGAACGACATTTTCCCGCTGGCCAGTTAGATCGTTGTCACTCATTTAGTCACTCAGGTCCCCAAATGGTCCCCGGCAAGATCACTAACGTGATCGAATCGGCGACATGCAAAAGGCCCTCTGATCAGGCGTTATGCCACGATCAGAGGGCCTTTCACGGCCGTCGGGACGACAGGATTTGAACCTGCGACCCCTTGACCCCCAGGGTGGATCGGATCATCGCTTGACCTGCGGAAACGTCCCCGCAGCAGGTCACGGCGGTGCAGTTGGGTGCACTTGAGTGCAGCTCGATCCTGTTACCCTACCTTGACTTCTCCCAATTTCCTCCCACCACGGCCTGTGTCGACCGCTATTGGCGCCGAACGCCTATGCGCAAATCAAGTGACCAGCCCCCTCCCGACAACGGCCGCGATAGCCGTAGCCGTGACGATGCGGTTGATCAGCAGAGATGCAGCTTGCAGCGATTGAAGCCAAAGTCCCTGACCTGCTGGCATCAACCAGGTCGCCACTGCCCTCGTGGCCCTCACCGGCGAGCCACACCCGCTGGCGACCTAACTCGTGCCGGAGGGCGCAAGGTTCCTGGACTGCGAGCTGGGACCCCATGTCCCACTGAGCGCACAGAATGCGACAGCGCCGACTAGATGATCACGCCTGGTTTGGGTGGACGATCTCCACTCGCCGATCCTCGACTTCTACATGTGCGACATGATCCCCAACGCAGAACATTGGAGGGTGTCCGTCTGGGAAGCACAAGAACTTCAGCACGCGATCATGGGCTACTTGCCGGGCTACGCGACTCCGCGGATCGTCTGCGACGTCCCGTATGTGGGCAAGCGGTGGGTCCACCAGCTCGCCGAATACGACCGTGAGCTGGGCGTTTCCTACTGGACCAAGAACTACCGCACCGGGATCGAACTCGAAGACCCCGAGGCACTCGACCGCCGCTACCCCTACTACGACCCGATCTCCACCCTCGGTGCGGCCGGCCAGAAGTGGTGGACCGACCAGGCCTGACGGGCCACGATGGGGCCGTTTTCGGGACAACTCCCGGAGGCGGCCCCATCGGCATGTTTTGCCTGTTCAGACCCATCGCGACTCATTGGGTCTCGACAAGAAGGGGCCCAGAAGGGGCCCCAGAAGTCCACAGTGGACACTTCTTCAGGTACACAGTGGACACTGTCAGCCAGCGAATGGTCTAGTGCGCGGCGACTCGCACGTCTGCCATCAGACAGGGGGCTTTCTCCTGCGATGGAAGATCGCGCCCACGGCGAAGCCAGCCACTGCTCCCTCGCGCACCGGACTATCCCTGGCTCCCTCACCGCGATTCCGGCCGATGACTCACGGGTCACCAACCGCAGACGAGCGGCCCTTGTGACCGAGAACACGTCGCCAAATTCGGACAAATAGAAAGCGCAGTTCATCGCTATCGACGCTACGTCATCCAGGTGAAGCTTGTAACGCGAACACTAGGCCACTTCAGCGAAAATACGCGTGCTTGAAGCGGGTAGCTGCTACCTTCCTTCTTTCAATGGATGACGTGTGTCTACAAGACTGCGTGCGTGCTCTCAATCATCATCGGCGTCTGCGCCGTCGTTCTGACAGTCCTGATCGGACTGTGCCCACCGCTCGTTATTGTTCTTCGGGGTGTTAATGACCCGAAAGACCGGCAGCTCGTAGTCCACGCGCTCCGAGAGCTGATCGTGAGCTCGCTGGCGGCTGTAGCGCAGCTTCCAGGCAAGCTCGCGCAGTCCCTCCTAGACGTCGCACTTTCGGCGAGGGGGCGGGACAACCTGACTCCCCCGCTTGTCGAACCGAGCCCGGCGCTGTCAGTGATTTCATCTGAACCGGCACCCGGACATGACCAGATACCCGGCGGACCACGGCCTTAGCACAAGACGTACCCATGTCCGGTCCAAACCACGAGCGCAACCG
The DNA here is from genome assembly GCF_033949925.1 of Lentzea kristufekii. Taxonomy (NCBI): domain Bacteria; kingdom Bacillati; phylum Actinomycetota; class Actinomycetes; order Pseudonocardiales; family Pseudonocardiaceae; genus Lentzea; species Lentzea kristufekii. The sequence continues at coordinate 48,806 of NZ_JAXAVV010000002.1, read as the reverse complement.
GTTAGCGGAACTACGAGCCAAAACTCGGTCAGATCGCGCACTGGTTCGGGCTACATATTCGGCAATTTCTCCCAGAGCGGGCTATTCCACACATCGCCTGGGCAGGGATGACGACCAGTTTCACGCCAGTCACTTCGACTCCTACGCCCGAGCCCAGACTTGACGACTATCCACGCGGAGAGTGGCGCAATCGGAGACTCCGACCTCGGTGACGGCGAGGAGGTAATCGATCTCCCCGACTACTACGGAGGAACAACTCCTCAGGAAGCGCACCGGGTTATATACCGCCAGCTCAAGCACTCGGCTCGTCACGCAGCGGATGAGTCCCCGTCTCGAGCCTCAAGAAGACGCTTGAGGGATTCGGGACGATCTACCGAAAGATCAAGGCAGAGAGCGCCGGCGAGCTGGCCAAGATTCGCTTCGAATCCGTCTCCAACCGGCGACTGGATGCGCTGCCATGGCAAGCGGGTTGACGACCTTGAAGTCCGAGATTGGAGACCGTTGGAGACACTTCAACAAGGAGATTCGGAAGTGGTAGCTTCCGTTCAGCGTGGCGCCGTGTCGAGCACCGCCCCATGTGGTGAAGTCTTCGCTCTATGACTCCTGGAGAGCACTCCGGCCCAGTCGCGGTGAGGGCCGAACTCCTACCCGCGCGGGCCGCATACCTGATACGCGCCGGCAGTCGGCGCGGCCTGCGACGCGCAGTCCAAGAAGCCACCACACGCTGGGGCGGCATGGCCGAACCGATCATCCCCGTCCGGCGCGACGGGTCAGTCGACGGATGGTGGCGGCAAGTTGTGGAGTTCGCCGGCGTCGAAGGACTTGTCGACGTCGACGTCGGTACCTCTGTGGCCGCCGACGTGGCCAAGTCGTTCACACTGCCAGTGACTGAGCTGAAGCACATAGACCGGAGTGGAGTTACCCGGTTCTCAACGCATCCTGCAGGTCTGCCTGACTACGGCGACCCAACGCAGGCTCGGGTGATCCCTGCGGGCGGAAGCCCCTTGTGGCAGGTCGTCTTGGCCGGTGACTTCACGGCCGAACACGAGCAAGCTCTCGACGGAAGCGTTGGCTACCGCAGGGCCCCGACTGCCGATCAAGTTGCTCGCGCGGCACTGCACGGTCAGACCTGTCTCGACCAGACCGTCAGCAACTTCGCCGAGAACTACACCGCTGGCGCCTCGTGCATACCGGCGGTGATCTGGATGACGACCAGGGATACGTACCGCGACTGCTTGTGGTTCTGGAACTTCCGCGTCTTGAAGGACCGAGGACACAACCCTGCTCCAATGATCATCGTCTCGGCCGCCGAACTTCCTCATTGGATTGGCTTCGACCGAAATCTCGCCCATCAGCTGGATCGGCCGGACGAGTTCGACCCTGACGTGGTCGTCAACAGCTTCTCTGTCTCGGAAGAGAGACTGCACTCGCTCGCACAGGAGTTCCTCGGTCTGCACTTGTCAGAGCAGAAGCTGACGTCACGCATCAGGTTTCCCGCCGATGCTCGCGTGCCGCCACACACCTACCTGACCAACCTCGAACTGCGCGACTTCCTGCTCTTCGAACGAAGGTTCGGAGAGTCACGTGAGGTAGAGACCTATGCCACCGCCGGTCGAGCACGACTGCGGTTCACCTCTCCGATCGAGTTCTCCTGCTCAGGCAAGACACTGCTCCGCATGTCCAGCCCGCTGTTCGATCCGTTTCCCCGCAAGGACATCCTCGCGAAACGGATCACGAACGGAGCGACCTGGCGAAGCGATCGTCTTGAGATCGCAACGAATGCGATGAACTCCTACCAACTGGAGCTGCGCTTCCCGTCGCTGCACGAGGCGACAACCCTCCTCATCGGTGAGCACACCTCCGAGTGGCACCTCTCGGAGAAAGGCAAGATCGCCGACGCACTCAACGCCGACTCGGATCTCTCGATCCTGCTACGGCCCAGCGTGCACGAAGCGATCTCTCATTTGACCTCGCCTCGTTCCACCTCGTACCTGCGCCAGATGGAGAAGATGCGCAAGAGCGGCACGTCCGAGGACGAGGTGCAGGCGTTTGGTGCGCGCTGGGGTGGTCGCGGTGTACGGCGATACGACAGCGCTGAAGGGTTGACGAACAGGCTGGGCAAGTCCGCGGTCCAGCCTGTCGAAGCCCTGGAGTCGCTGTGCGCGATGAACTGGGCGGAAAGAGGATTCGAGACTGTCTGCGCGCGCTGCGGGCTGAGCAGCTTCGTACCGATCTCCGACGTGAGCTCAGTGGCTCGCTGTCCTGGTTGCAGAGCCGCCACCTACTACACGTCCACCGATGCCGGCCTCACCTTGCAGTACAGGCTGAACTCCTTCATCGACTTGGCAAGTGATCAAGGAGTGATCCCGCATCTGCTGGTTATCGCCGCGCTGCACAAGCGCGAGCCGCACACCCACCTGCTAGGTGGCGTGCTCGCCACCTTGCAGAACGGCACGGTCAACGAGATAGATGTCCTCGGTGTTCACGCCCAGCAGTTCATCGCCGGCGAGGTCAAGACCAAGGCTAGCGACTTCACCCCGGCCCAGCTCAAACGAGACCTCTCCGTCAGCTCACGCCTGGGCGCGGAGACTCACCTGCTCGCCGCAGTCGATGGGGTCCCCAGCGAAGTCAAGCGTACGAGCCAAGAGCTGGCAAATGCGGCAGGCTTGCGGCTACTTATCTTGTCCAAGCACGATCTCCGCCCTGTCGATGATCTCTAGCGAGGCAGAGTGGTGCAGCACGCCTGTGTATCCCGAGGCGTTCATACCCGGCCCGTCTGGAGCCGCCGTCGAGGTGGGCGCCGAGCCTCAGCACGTGGTTCTCGTCCTCACCCAGCCAGTCCGAGACAAGGTTGCATCCGACCGCGCCGCTCTGTTCGAACACGTCGACGCGAGTCACGAAACCCTCGGCGTCCCGCGTGGACTTCACGTGGTCGATCGACGCCGCGAACCCTGGGCACGTTTCGTGTGCCCTGTTGCCGCCGTTCTGATCAGCGATCGACTGAAACTTCCGAACGCGGGGAACGATGTCCTGGTAGATGACCGCCGGGACGTCGGCGGCGGCGCCGCTCGAACCGGCCACCACCACGACATTCGCCAACGCGATAGAAAGTCGCATGTGTAGCGAAGCTAGAGAGTGGATGTCCTGAAAATGTCAGATTGCGGTTCAGAAATCGTGACGGTCGCTTCGGGTGAAAGCAAACGAACAGATGTGCGACTGACGCCGCGATTCAGCTCGAACCGAACACTTGTGCGCCTGCAAATAGGCCTGTCAGGTGACTGATCAGCGCATACGGGCCGAGGTCGGCGCAGGTGAGTCACACTGCGGTGATGTCGACGAAGTCCGCGAACGTGGTCATCGAGGTCGTGGCCGGTACCGACGCCGCAACGATCGAGCGTGCGGTTGAACTCGGCAACACGGCAAAGAAGACGCTCGGTCTCTTCCCGCGCGAAGCGTATTTCGAGTACGCGGCCAAACACTGCTTGCTCGGCGCGATGAGAGACGGCGAACTGGTCGGGTACGCGCTGTTCCGCTTGCCACGCAACGAGGTCACCCTGGTGCACCTCTGCGTCGACAAGCCTTTCCGGGAGAAGGGCGTGGCTCAGCTGCTCGTCGACGAGGTGAGCCGTCGGCACCGGGCGAGGTTGGGCGTTCGCGCGAAGTGCCGCGACAGCTACGCCGACATCCAGCGGGTGTGGCGTGGGCTCGGCTTCAAACACCTCGGACGTGCGCGTGGGCGTGGTGAAGACAAGGCTCCGATGACTGTGTGGTGGCTCGACCACGAGCACGCCAACCTGTTCACTCCGGTGGACGAGCCAACCGAGCTGGCCGTGGCGATCGACGTCAACATCCTGATGGACCTGCACACCCGCAAGGACCATCCCCAGGCGGAACGGTCCCAGGTGTTGCTCGCACCCGATGTAGCGGACCGGATCGAGATGGTGGTGCCGCACGGACTCGAACGTGACCTCGACCGGCACTCGGCCGAGTCGCGCAGCAGGTTGGCCGATGTCGCCGCGCGTTACCGGCGCCCGAGCGGGCCGCCGAAGCGAGCCGAAGAGCTGCACGAGGTGCTACTCGACGCGGTTCGAACGGCCGAACCTGACCGTGCGCTGACCCCGCAGGACAAGGGAGACCTGTGGCATCTCGCCGAGACCGCCGGGGCAGGCATCCAGGTGTTCCTGACCTGGGACGAACGACTGCGGTCTCAGGTGGCCCCGTTGCTCCCGCGGCTCGTCGCGTTTCCCGAACTCATGGCATTGCGTGTGATCGACCCGCACCACCTGGTCGTTCATCTCGATGAGCTGGCCCATTCGGTGGCTTACCAACCCCGGACGCTCGCCGGCAGTTCGTTCAGCACCGAGCTGGCGAACGCCCAGTCCGAGGCGGTACTCCTGACCTTCCTGGACCGGCGCGGCGGCGAGACAAAGCAGGAACTCAAGTCCCGCCTGAACGCACTAGCTCGCGCACCGCGATCTCACTCCATCGTGCGTGCAAGCGACGGGACGACCGTCGGCTGCTACGCGTCGATCGTCGACGACCACGTCCTCAAAGCACCGCTGCTACGCGTCCCGGATCACCCGGACGCCGACACCATGGCTCGCTACCTGCTTTGGACGTTGCGACTGGAAGCACGGAGCCACGGCGCCCACGTGGTGCGCATCGAGGACCCCTATCTCTCCCCCGCCATCGAACGTGCGGCGAGCCACGAGAGCTACCAGCGCGTCAACGACACATGGCACAGCTGGGTGGTTGAGGCCGCTGGAACCGGCGCCCAGGTCAGCTCCGCTGTCTCCGCGGCGCAGGCCCAGGTCGGTCTCGGGCCTGCCGCCCTGCTTCCGCCTCGTCTCGCCCCCGAATCAGCCGCGCAGTACGAACGGACCTGGTGGCCCGCCAAGATCACCGACAGCGACCTACCCCACTTCGCCGTCGCGATCCAGCCGCGCTGGAGCGCTGAGCTCCTCGGTGAGCCGCAGACCCTCACCCACCGGCCGACCACGCTGGCCCTGGGACGGGAGCACGTCTACTACCGCGGCAACCACCCCAGCGTGCTCAAGGCCCCTGGTCGAGTGCTCTGGTACCTGACGCAGGACGCCACCACCGGTGGCGGACGGTTCATCGGCACGTCGCTTCTCGACGCGATCGACATCGGAGCGCCGATGGAACTGCACGAACAGTTCGCCCATTACGGGGTCTTCGCCCTTGCCGACATCGACGGCGCCGCAGGGCAACGAGGTAGCGCGCAAGCGCTCCGGGTGTCCTACACCGAGCTGTTCCCGCGTCACATCCGCTGGTCCGAGTACCTCGAACTGATCCAATCGATGGACGGTCCGAAACGGATCCAGGGACCAGTTCGGATGCCGACCGCGACGTTCGCCGCGATCTACGACATGGCGAACACGACGAAGCGGTGACGTGATCCACGATCATCGTGGTGCAACATCACTTCGACCCCGTCGACCGCTAAGGTCACCCCCTGTGACTGCAACAGCGGTGGAATCGAGCGCGTGGACACCTGCTGTGCGCCCTTTGCTGATGTCGCTGCGTCCGCGATTCGCGGAAGCCATCCTGGACGGCACCAAGACCGTCGAACTCCGGCGCACCCGACTGTCCGCGCCCGACGGAACACACCTGATCCTCTACGCCAGCTCACCGGTGATGGCCGTCGTCGGCACCGCGGTGATCGTAGGCCGGGACACGGACACACCGGCACGGATCTGGCGGCGCCACCGCAAGCACGTCGGGCTGTTGCGACCCGAGTACGACGAGTACTTCGACGGTTCCGAACTGGCCACTGCCGTTTATGTAAGAGACCCGCGAAGACTGGCCACCCCTTGGCCATTGTCCGCACTGCGGGACACCGCCAAGTTCCAACCTCCCCAGAGCTACAGGTTCGTCTCCGACGACGACCCCGCCCAGCTACGCAACCTGGTGCCTGCGTACCTCCAGTGAGCAGCACTTCCCCATCTGATTCCAATTACATGGTCAGCGTGGTCCGCCCTGCAGTGTGAGAGTCAGCTGACCTGCCGTCCGTCCGCGCCACGAGCACACCCGACTTGGACAAGAGCGGCATGCGCGCCTCGACTAGGCAACCTGCGGGAGAGCACCGACAGGTGACTGGGTCGTGTGCTCAGAACAGCATCTACTGGTCAGATTCCGACTCGTCAGAGTGGTCTGCCCGTTGAGCGTGAACTTGTCTTCGACGGCCTCGTCGGACGTGGGCAGACCGTGCTCGGCGATGATCGGCAGAATCCGGTCGCTCAGCCAAATCTGGTATCGCCGCGACGACTCGGACCCCTTCGAGCAGACCTCGGCGTAGCGGCTGACGAGGTCGGTCCGCACTCCGCCGAGCCAGGTCGGGAACACGTCTTTCACTCGCGGTCGCAAGATATAGCGGCGTGTACAGGGCGCTGGTCGCGCTGCCTTCGGCGGCGGCGTGGACCATTTCCCCGACCTGCGCTGGGAGTCGGTCATCAGGGCAGGATCGGTGGCTTGAAGACGGTGCAGGCCAGGCTTGACGCCTGGGCCGCACGATCAGTCTCCATCGCACGCTGCAGTCGCTCGTAGAACGACTCTGATCGCAGTGTGCAGCAGGATGGCCTTCCGGCTCGCGTTCCCGGCACCGAGTTCACTTCATCCACGGACAGGGACTCGGTAACGTAACCGTGGTTGCACCACCCGACGGAAGGATCCTCAGATGCTGAGCTGGTCGACCGTCGCCTACGGGGCCGCGCTGTCCGCAGTGCTCGCCGCCGTCCTGATCGCGGTCTTCCCGGTGAGCTGGCAGGACACCGGCAGCGGCGTGTTCGCGCTGGCGGCGTCCGCCCTCTTGCTCGGGTTCGGCCCACAGGGCTCCGAACCAGGGCGCAAGGTGGCGCTGGCCGCCCTGCTCGCGGCGATCGCGGCCTTGGTCGTGGACGTCTACCTCTACTGAACGCTCAGGTGATCAACTCGATGTCATCAGGCACAGTCGGCCAGTGGGTGCTGCTCTCCTACCGCATGCCCCGCGAGCCCTCCACGCCCCGCATCACGGTGTGGCGCAAGCTCAAGCGGATCGGCGTCGCGCAGCTCGGTGACGGGCTGGTCGCGTTGCCCGCCGACGCCCGCACCCGCGAACACCTCGACTGGATCGCCGAGGAAGTTCTCGAGGCCGACGGCTCCGCCATGGTGTGGCTGGCCCAGCCGGCCAGCCTCGGCCAGGAGCGTCAGATCGCACAAGGGATGGCCGACGCTCGTGCAGCCGAGTACGACGCTGTGCTCGCCGACGCCGAACAGGCCTCAGCACTGCCCGAGCCGGAGCGGATGCGTGTCATGCGGCGGCTGCGCGACGAGCTGCGCCGCATCCACCGCCGCGACTACTTCCCACCGCCGCAACGACAGGCTGCGGATCGCGCCGTCGCGCGCCTGCACCCCGAACATCGCGCCACCGAGGAGGAGACCGCATGAAGTGGGCCACCCGCGCCGGCATTCACATCGACCGCGCCGCCTGTGCCTGGCTGATCCGCCGTGCTGTCGACGACGGGGCCGAGTTCGTGTTCGTCACCGACTCCGCCGAGGTGCCGCCGGATGCCACTCCGTTCGACATGCGCGGGGTCGAGCTCGGCCACCATGGCGGGGACTGCAGCTTCGAGACCATCCTGCGCCGCTATGAGCTCACCGACCCGGTGCTGTGGCGCATCGCCGAGATCGTCCACGAAGCCGACGTCGACGACGAACGCTACGACGCGCCGGAGGCTCCCGGCCTCGACGTGATCCTGCGCGGCCTGTCCATGATCGGCGACGACGAGCACACGCTCACCGTCAGCAAGCCGATCTTCGACGGGCTCTACGAGTACCACAGCCGAGCCGGTTCCCTCGGCCGCGAGCCTGCCTGAGCCACTTCGTGTCCACGACCGGCACCTTCGTCCTCGACCACGTCACGATTCGACGCGGTCCGGCGCCTGTGCTTGACCGGGTCAGCACTGTCATCCTGTCGGGCCGCTGCACCAGCGTCATCGGTCCGAGCAGAGCGGGCAAGCTCCTGGAGGCCAAGCTTCCGGCCTACCTAGTGCCGGAGCGGTTCACCGCGCTTCCGCAGTTCCCCCTGACACACAACGGAAAGGTCGACCGCACCGCGTTGCCCTGACTACCAGCCGAGCAGACCAGCCACCAGACCCAAGACCGCCGCCACCCCGAGCACCCGCAGCACCGACCACTTGAACCGGAAGACGAGCACCGCAGCCACCAGCGCGATGACCAACGAACTTGGCCGGAAGGTGGCCAAGTCGGGCACCTGCACGTGCAGCCAACCGGTGTGAGTCTCCGCGAACAGCGTGTGCAGCGCGAAGTAGAGGGCGAGGTTGGCGATGACGCCGACCACTGCGGCAGTGATGCCGGTCAGCGCGGCGGACAGGGCGTGGTTGCCGCGCAGCCGCTCGATGTACGGCGCGCCGAGGAGGACGAACAGGAAGCACGGCACGAACGTCACCCAGGTCGTCAGAAGCGAGGCGATCACTCCGGCCAGCCACGGATTCACGCTGCCGGGGTGGTGGTACGCGCCTAGGAACGCGACGAACTGGACCACCATGATCAGCGGTCCGGGTGTGGTCTCCGCCAGGGCCAGCCCGCGCACCATGTCTCCGGCGGAGAGCCAGGCGTAGTGCTCCACCGCGCGCTGGGCGACGTAGGCGAGAACCGCGTAGGCGCCGCCGAACGTGACCACCGCGGTCCCGGAGAAGAACAGCGCCTGCTGCGTGAACACACTGCCGATCCCGGTCACCGCTACCACCAGCGCGACCGGCACGAACCATACCGCCAGCCCCACACCCAAAATGACCGCGGCGCGACGCCTCGACGGCTGGTCGTGGTGCAGCTCGTCGTCCGAGATCAGTGGCGCGGGGCCATCGACTTCTCCCCCATGACCTCCGGCTACGACGAGCGCAGGCCGCCAACGGTGCAGCAGCCATCCCGCCACGGCCGCCGCGAGAATGACCACGGGGAACGGCACGCCGAACACGGCCAACGCCAGGAACGACACGACCGCGAAGCCGACCAGCATCGAGCTGGTCAACGCACGGGAACCCACCCGCCATACGGCTTGAGCCACGATCGCCACCACGGCCGGTGCCAGACCGGCGAAGATCGATGTGACCATCGTCGTGTCGCCGAAGCCGACGTAGACCGCCGACAGCCCCAGCAACGCCACCAGACCTGGCAGCACGAACAACGTGCCCGCGACGAGTCCGCCGCGCATGCCGTTGAGCAGCCATCCGACGTAGATGGCCAGTTGCTGAGCCTCCGGGCCGGGCAGGAGCATGCAGAAGTTCAGCGCGTGCATGTACCGCTTCTGCCCGATCCAGCGCCGCTCGTCCACGAGATGCCGCTGCATCACCGCGATCTGCCCAGCCGGACCGCCGAAGGTCTGCAGAGAGATGGTGAACCAGGCCTTCACGGCCTGCCGGAACGGCACCACGTCTCTACGCGCAGCCTTCCGGGACTCGCTCGACGTCATCGCAGCGTTGCCACCAGTTCCGTAACGCGGTCGCGGATCTCCGCGCACATCGCGTCGTCGAACTCCGAGTGGACGAGCCGCCACGCCACCGCGCCCTCGAGCGGGTTCTCACAGTCGATCGCGACGACAAGATCGGCCTGCGGCACAGCGGAGATCGGCCGTGGCAACGCCTGATCCAGCAATGCCTCCACCGGCGTCCCGGCCAGCAGCCGCCCCGCATGTGCGCTGACCTCGGTCTGAGGCTCGATCCCCGCCGTGGTCGCGCTCCAGTTCGGCAGACCGGCGCCGTTGAACCAGGCCGCCGCCATGCGGCTCTTTCCCGCCCCGTGCGGGCACACGAACAGCACCGTCTTGTTGCCGTAGTTCATGACCACCTCCGTCCGCCGCTCGCACTGTAACCGTGGTTACACCGCGATCGCGACGGTCGATGGTGGATTCTCAGGCAGTGGTCTCGATGTCGGCGACACCAAGACCGAGGTGCTCGATGTGATAGACCGCCTCGTCAAGCAACATCGCCACGTGGCTGTCGTACAGGCTGTAGACCACACTGCGGCCCTGACGCGTGCCCGTGACCAAGCCGAGCGCCCGCAACAACCGAAGCTGGTGCGAGACAGCGGACTGCTCCATCTCCACGGCTTCCGCGAGCTCGTTGACCGGGCAGGCGCCGTGGCGGAGCCGGGTCAGGATCCGCAGGCGGCTCGGCGTCGCGAGCGCTTGGAGAGTGGCCGCCACCGTCGCCGCCGACTCGGCGTCCAGCTGCGCCGGCGGTGTGGTCCTGCCCTCGACTCCATGACCCATGGCAGTATCCTACTCAGTGAACACATGAAGAGGTCTTCAGATGTTCCTGTATGGTGTTCGTCGTGACTTCGACGCTCTTCATCGACAGCCCGCACCGAACGCCGACTCCCAAGCGCTCCCTGTTCGCAATCACCGAAGTCCGCTGGGCGATCGCGGCTACCGCCCTGTTCCTGCTCGGCGTCGCCGCGAAGCTCGCGGACTCGGCGCCGTGGACATGGTGGACACTGCTGCTCGCCTGTTACGTCGCCGGCGGCTGGGAACCAGCCCTGGCAGGGCTCAAGGCGCTACGTGAACGCACACTCGACGTCGACCTGCTGATGATCGTCGCGGCGATCGGTGCCGCCTCCATCGGACAGGTGGTCGACGGTGGCCTGCTGATCGTCATCTTCGCGACGTCGGGTGCGCTCGAAGCCGTACTGACCCAGCGGACCGCTGATTCGGTGCGCGGCCTGCTCGATCTCGCACCGCAGCGTGCGTGGCTGCTCCTGCCGGACAGCCGGGAGCGAGAGGTGGACGCGGAGACGCTGCGGATCGGCGACGAGATCCTCGTGCGGCCCGGCGAGCGGATCGGCGGGGACGGCGAGGTGGTCGACGGAAGCAGTGAGGTCGACGAGGCCTCGATCACCGGTGAGCCGCTCCCGGTGCCGAAGCAACGCGGAAACGAGGTCTTCGCGGGCTCACTCAACGGCACCGGCGTGCTGCGGGTGCGAGTCACACGTGAACCGAAGGACTCCGTGATCGCCCGGATCGTGGAGATGGTCGAGCAGGCGTCGGCCACGAAGGCGAAGACACAGCTGTTCATCGAGAAGGTCGAGCAGCGCTACTCGGTCGGCGTGGTGGTCGCGACGCTGGCGTTGTTCGCCGTGCCACTGCTGTTCGGCGCCGTGCTGGAGCCCACGCTGTTGCGGGCGATGACGTTCATGATCGTGGCCTCACCGTGCGCGCTAGTGCTCGCGACCATGCCCCCGTTGCTGGCAGCGATCGCGAACGCGGGCAAACGCGGCGTGCTGGTGAAGTCCGCCGTGGCCATGGAACAGCTCGGCACGGTCGATGTAGTCGCGTTCGACAAGACCGGCACGCTCACCGAAGGCACACCTCAGATCGTAGGCATCATCACTGAGCAGGACGAGAACGAGATGCTCGCACTGGCCGCAGCGGCCGAGCAATTCAGCGAGCACCCGATCGGACGGGCCATCGTGGCCGAGGCTCGGCGGCGAGAGCTTCGGCTTCCTGCGGCCGGCGACTTCCAGGCGACACCGGGCGTGGGTGTGACCGCACGGGTCTCTGGACATTCGGTTTTCGTGCGCCGACACGACTCCCAGCACAACACCGCGGTCGAGGTCGTAGTGGATGGCCGCCAGGTCGCCGTCATCGAGCTCGCGGACGAGGTCCGGCCGTCAAGCCAGGCCGCGGTCCACGAGCTCACCGTCCTCACCGGACAGAGCCCAGTCCTGCTGACAGGCGACAATCACGCTGCGGCACAACGGATTGCGGCCGCCGTGGGCATCAGCGAAGTACGCGCTGGGTTGCTGCCACAGGACAAGGTACAGGCAGTGCGGAAGATGAGCGGCAACGTGCTGTTCGTCGGCGACGGGGTCAACGACGCACCTGCACTCGCGACCGCACATGCGGGTATCGCGCTGGGGCACAAGGGATCCGCGCTCACCGTGGACACCGCCGACGCCGTGGTGGTCGGCGATGACCTCAGAGTGGTCCCGGCGGTCGTTGCGCTGGCCCGCCGCGCACGGCGGGTCGTGATCGCCAACCTCGTGATCGCCGGGACGTTCATCGTGGTGCTGTCGGCGTGGGACCTGTTCGGGACACTGCCACTCCCCCTCGGTGTCGCAGGCCATGAAGGCTCCACGGTCGTAGTGGCGCTCAACGGGATGCGGTTGCTGGCTTTCGGCCGACGGCCGCGAGTCCGCTGAACCGCTCCGGGTGCTCGTCCACGTCGTCGAGCGAGGAAGGCCGCCACAGTGGCAGGAACACCACTCCGGGCTCGACGACGTTGAATTCCTCGAACAGATCGGTGACCTGCGCCTTGGAGCGCATGGTCATCGGGGTCGGGGTGCGACGGTACAGGTCCTGGTGGGAACCGGCCTGGTGCGGCTGGCCGTCCTGACTGGCGTGTGAGATGGCGAGGAAACTGCCTGGTGCCATGACTTCGCGATACCCGGCGATGATGGCCGCCGGATCGTCGCTGTCGGACACGAAGTGCAGTACCGCGACCATCATGACCGCGATCGGCTCCTCGAAGTTCAGCAGTGAGCGAACCTCGGGGTTGCCCAAGACCTCATCCGGCTTGCGCAGGTCCGCCTGAACGGCGACGGTCCGCTGGTCCCCATCGAGGATGGTGCGGCTGTACGCGACGGCGATGGGATCGCTGTCCACGTAAACGACCCGCGCGTCGGGCGCGGCGGCCTGCGCGACCTCGTGCACGTTGCCCACAGTCGGGATGCCCGAGCCGAGATCGAGGAACTGGCGGATACCGGCGTCGACGCAGAACCGCACGGCACGGCGCAGGAACGCCCTGTTCGCCTGCATGATCAACGGTAGGTCCGGCCACATCCCCATAGCCTGCTCGGCCATTTCCCGATCGACCGCGAAGTTGTGCGCGCCACCCAGGTAGTAGTCGTACACCCTGGCCGCACTCGGTCGTGTCAGGTCGACTTCGTTCGCCATGCTGCCCACCTTGATCGACGCCAGTCCGACGAGGACGCTACCGGCAATGGCGAGGGCACGCCGTCGTGCAGGTGACCACGGCTCCCGCCGAGGTCGTGGTACTCGCGCTCGAGCGGCACACGGTTCAACGATCTCCCGTCCCTGCCCCCAAGGGCTCACTCAGGTGAGTCGGCGCGCATGTCGGTGAGGTAGGCCAGTGTGGTGTCGGCGAGCCGCGCCTCAACCGCATCCGGGTCCAGTGCGGTGGCGCGGCGGAATCGCTGTGAGGAGACCAGGGAGAGCAGCCACCAGGCGGCGGCCTCGGTGTCGAGGTCGGGGCGGAGTTCGCCGTCGGCCCGGCCGCGGTCGAGAAGTGTGGTGATCGCTATAGCGAAGCGCTGGACAGCGCGGCGGGTGGCGGCTTCGATGTCAGGTTCGCCGGTGATGGTGGCGGCGTCGGCGAAGATCGCGCCGACGGTGCCCGCGCTGTGGACGTGCTGCAGGTGCTCGGGGTCGAGCATCAGCTTCAGCAGGCCGGTGATCGGGATGTCCGTGGTGGTGACGCGATCGACCATGCGGCAGATGTGCTCGGCGGCGCGGTCGACGACGGCGGCGAACAAGGTGGCTTTGTTGCCGAAGTTCTGGAACACCACAGGCTCACTCACACCGATCTTGCGAGCGACTGCGGAGGTCTTGCCGCGCAGGTAACCGGTTTCGGCGAACACCTCTGTGGCGGCCGCGAGGATCGACTCGCGGCGCTCGTCGGCGGTCATCCGCGTTCGGCGTTGTCCGGTCACGGAGACATCCTAGACAACTCTACTTAGTCGTGACTAAGCTCGGCAGCATCGGAACTTAGTCGCCACTAAGTTAGGGGTTCTCATGCACAAGGCACGTCTTCACGGCAACGCGCCATCCGGCGCCATCAGTCACGCACGCTCATACGAGTTCTTCTCCAAGGTGGTCTTCACCGGCACCCGGCGCCGTATCTTCGGCCGTCTCGTCGACCTCGCGGACATCGGCGCCGGCGACGAGGTGCTCGACGTAGGGTGCGGCCCCGGCTATCTGACTGCGCTCGCCGCGCGGGCCGGTGGCCGCGCGGTGGGAGTCGACGTGTCGGAGCCGATGATCGCGGAGGCCCGGCGCAGGCGGGCGGGCGGCAACTGCTCTTTCCAGGTCGGCAGGGCGGAAGCGTTGGATCTGCCGGACGCTTCGTTCGACGTGGTGGTGTCCAGCCTCGCGTTGCACCACATTCCCGAGCAGTCCCGCGCAACGGCGTTCGCGGAGATGTTCCGCGTGCTGCGACCGGGCGGGCGGGTGCTGATCGCCGATTTCCGGCCGCCGAAAGGACATCTGGCCACGCACTTGGTCGGCGCGGCAGCGGGAGAGGCGATGCGGGACAACCCGGTCGAGAGGATCGCGCCCATGCTGGGCGACGCCGGTTTCGACGTCGCAGCCACGACGAAGGTCAGCTGGTTCCTGCACTGCGTGCGCGCTGACAAGACCGGTGGCGTCGAGTGAAGCGGGTTCTGCTGGTCTTGGTCGTGTTCGTCGGCTTGGCCGTCCACATCGGACTGGGATGGCGGCTAGGACTGGTCGTCGCCGGAGCCGCCATCGCGGGTCATCTGCTGCTGGGTGTGGTGGCGCGCAGGCTGTTCGTCAGCCGCGGGTCGGGAGGAACGCCACGTTCGTGAGCTTGAACTGGTTCTTGGCGTTCACGTACTTGTTGAGGTAGGGCATGTAGGTCTTCATGTCGGCCGTGCGGGCTGCGGGGTCGAACTCCATCAGGCGGAAGTAGCTGTTCGGTGTGATCACGCGAGTGCGGTCACTAGACCGAGTAAGCGGATGTTCCGTCGTGGGGCCATGACCATCCCCGTTGCTGCCGACAACCGGTCGGCCCACCGTGGCAGGTCGGCCGCAAACCATGTGCAACAACGGAAATCGGGCGTGAACATCCCGCGACGGCCACGCTCGCGCACTGACCGGTTCAGGTGAACGGCACGGGACGCTGGGCCGTATTCCTTGGCAGGGAAGCTTTTCCTTACCGATGGAGGACACGTGCGACTGGTCACGTTGTTGGGACTGCTCTTGCTGACAGGCGCCTGCGCGGGCGGGGAAGAGCCGGTGGCGCCAGAAGAGGTCGAGGCGGCTGTGGTGGATCCTGCCGGGCCCACCGTCCAGCGCGTCCTGCCCGGTGACGTGGCGAGGCTGCAGGTGGTGCAGTCGCCCGAGGTGGGTGCGGTGGTGGCGGATCGGGAGCAGTACACCTTGTACCGCAACGAGAAGGACGGCACCAACCCGCCGAGTTCCACTTGCCTGGAGCCCGAGTGCACGCTGGTGTGGGTGCCGTTGTTGGCCAGGGGTGGCCAGTTCCTCGCTGAGGGCGTGGACCAGTCTCTGCTGAGCACGATGAAGCGCCCGGACGGGCTGGAGCAGGTCACGCTGGCCGGCCGTCCGCTGTACCGCTACGTCGACGACGAGCAAGCCGGTGACGCGGTCGGCAATGGTGTGGACGGTCAGTGGTTCGCGGTCGCGCCGAACGGAGACAAGGCGCGTCCCTAGCGCGGCCAGCGTTCGTGGTGGTCGTCGATGTGGAATTCGTGGGCGTGCCGCCATCCGCTGCCCACGAGTTCGGCGTCGTGCAGGTGGTCGTGGTCGGCTTCGAGATCGTGGTGCTCGTGCTCGACCTCCTCGGGGTCGTGGTCGGGCCACAGCCGGAACGCCGCGTACGCCGCCATCGCGGTCACGGTGCCCAGCACGAGGAACGCGGTGGGCATGTTCGCCACGCTGGCGATCCATCCCGCCACCGGGTAGCAGAGCAGCCAGCAGGCGTGCGACAACGCGAAGTCGGCAGCGAACAACGCCGGCCGGTCGTCCGGGCGCGAGGATCGGCGGATCAGCCGCGCACCGGGCGTCAGGGCCAGGGAGCAGCCCGCACCGATCAGCACCCACAGCACCAGCAGCCCCTGCCAGTGCCAGCCGCCCAGCAGCGTCGCGAACGTGGCACCGGCGAACAGCACGGCTGCCAGCGCCACGGCCGCACGGACCACCACCGCCCGGTCGCTGACGCGGTCGAGCAGCCTGGGCAGCAGCAACGCGGCCACGAGCGAGCCCACGCCGTTGAAGGCGAGCGCGACGCCGACCGATGACTCGCCGCGGCCGAGCACGTCGCGCACGTAGGCCACGGTGTTCACGATCACCATCGAGCCCGCCGCCGCAGCCGCGAGGTGTACCGCGAGCAGGCCGCGCAGGCGAGGTGTCGCGAAGTAGATCCGGATGCCTCGCGTGGTCGCGGTGTACAAGCTTCCCTTGCGACTCACGGGTTTCGGGTGCGGAACCACCACGGAGACCACGAGCAGCGCGGACGCGACGAAGCCGATCGAGGTGCCGAGGAACAAGTTGTTGGAGCTCATCAGCAGTAGCAACCCGGCGGCCAGCGACGGGCTCAGCAGACCCTCGAGGTCGTAGGCCATCCGCGACAGCGTCACAGCCCGCGTGTACTCCCGTTCGTCGGGCAGCACGTCCGGGATCGCCGCCTGGAAGATCGGGGTGAACGCCGCGGAAGCCGACTGCAGCACGAAAATCAGGACGAAGACCTGCCACACCTGGTCGACGAACGGCAGCGTCACCGCGACCCCGGCACGCACGAGGTCCAGCGCCACCAGCACCGCGCGACGAGGTAGTGCGCCGAGCACCGCGGTCGCGACCGGGGCGACGGTCACGTACGCGACCATCTTGATCGCCAGCGCGGTACCGAGCACCGCACCCGCGTCCGCGCCCGCGATCCGGTAGGCCAGCAGACCGAGCGCGACCGTCGCGAGACCAGTACCTGTCAGGGCGATGACCTGCGCCCCGAAGAGGTGGCGGTAGGTGCGGTTGCGCAGCACTGCGAGCATGTCTGGCACTATATGTGCTCATGTACGCACGCGACGACGTTGCAACAACGAACGACTGGCAACAGCTACCTACTGGCGGCCACGTCGACGCCGCCGTGGACGCGTTCCGGATGCTCGCCGACCCAACCCGTTTCCGCATGTTGTGGCTGCTGTGCGGGGACGAGTACGACGTGACGACACTGGCCGAGAAGGTGGGCATCGCACGCCCGGCGGTGTCACAGCATCTGACCAAATTGAGACTGACGGCACTTGTGACCGTGCGGCGAGATGGACGGCGCGCGGTCTACAGCGCTCGCGGAGGCCATGTGCGCCGGTTGCTGCTGGAGGCGGTCAACACCGCCGACCATCACCTCACCGGTGAACCCGACCACGACTGACGAGGAGTTGACACCTGTGGATCCACGATGGCGCACAATCTCCCGGATCGTGGCGGCGGTGGCCGTCGCGGTGATGATCCTGGCACTGCTGTACGCGGCGGTGGCGAACTTCTGATGAGGAACTCAATGCTTCGACGTGTGCTCGTGCCGGTGGTCGCGGTCGTGGTGGTCGCGGTCGTGGTGGTCGCCGCGCTCGGCGTGGCGGGCGGATCGCTGGTCAGGGCGGAGTTCTTCCCGTCCAGCCCCGAACCCGGCGCGGTCGACGTCGGCTTCTCGCAGGACATGACGGTGCATCACCGTCAAGCGGTCGTGATGGCCAACACCGTCCGTGACTTCGGCACGGACCCGGACGTGAAGCTGCTCGCGTTCGACATCGGCAACGGCCAACTGGAGCAGATCGGCCGCATGCAGGGCTGGCTCACCGTGTGGGGCAAGCCCGCCACCACCCAGGGACCGCACATGACCTGGGTACCAGCGGACTCGGGCCACAGCGGCCACGCGGCGGGTCCTGCTCCGGACGGCCCGGCGATGCCGGGAATGGCGACCGAGGAGGAACTCACCACTCTGAAGTCATTGCGCGGACAGGAGCTCGACATCTACTTCCTGCGCCTGATGACGCGGCACCACCAGGGCGGAGCGCCGATGATGCGCGCGGGCGAGCGGTACGCGTCCACCGACATGGTGCGCACGTTCGCGGCCAACATGCTCGTCACTCAGACCGGTGACATCGAGCTGATGACCTCGATGCTCACCAAACGGGGCAGCACTCCCCTTCCCCCTCCGGTCTGATCCGGAGACGTCACGGCGTCGCCTGGTGGTGCGGAATGTCGCGCACCGTGTGGTCGGCATAGTCGAGAACGTCGGCGACCAGCGCGGTCAGGTGGTCGCTGGTGATGCGATAGATCATGCGCCTGCCCTCGCGGCGCGCCTGCACGAGTCCGGCCAGCCGCAACCGGCTCAGGTGCTGGGACACCGAGGAGCGCGAGGCCTTCACCTGTGCGGCCAGCGTGCTGACGTCCTGTTCGACGGCGAGCAGCTGGAGCAGGTGCAACCTCGTGGCGTCGGCCAAGTGGCCGAGCACTTCGACCGCGGCCGCCAGCCGCCGACCGTCCGGCTCGTCCTGTTGCACGTGATGTGCTGTTGCCAGTTCATTGTGCGCGCGCATGGTTGCATGATGCCCCTGACCTGCTAATAATGGCAAGTCAACCGTCAGCTAGGAGAACTCAGAGGCGATCATGAGTGAACCACGGCAAGACGAGGCCGGCGCCGGTCACGGACATGGGCATGGGCATGGGCATGGGCATGGGCATGGGCATGGGCATGGGCATGGGCACAAAGGGACCGATCGATCGGCGGCGAGCCGGTTCTGGAGTTCGCTCAAGCATGTCGTGACCCCGCACAGCCACGACAGCGCGGACAGGCTGGACAGTGCGCTGGAGACCAGCCGTCGTGGCATGAGGACCCTGGTCTGGTCGTTCGTCGTCCTGTTCGTCACCGCGATCGTCCAGCTGGTCCTGGTCGTTCTCACGGGGTCCGTCGCGCTGTTGAGCGACACGATCCACAACTTTGCCGACGCGCTGACCGCGCTGCCTGTCGGGATCGCGTTCATCCTCGGGCGACGCGCGGCGACCCGCCGGTACACCTACGGCCTCGGGCGAGCCGAAGACCTCGCCGGTGTAGTGGTGGTCCTGATCATCACGCTGTCCGCCGCCCTCGCGGGCTACGAGGCGGTCAAGCGATTGATCGTGCCGCAACCCGTCGAGCACCTGTGGATCGTGGCCGCGGCCGGTGTCGTCGGCTTCATCGGCAACGAGCTCGTCGCGCGGTGGCGCATCAACGTGGGCCGCGAGATCGGCTCCGCCGCGCTCGTAGCCGACGGGCTGCACGCCCGCACCGACGGCTTCACCTCGCTGGCGGTCGTGCTCGGCGCGATCGGTGTCGCCCTCGGCTTCCCCGCCGCCGACCCCATCGTCGGCATCGGCATCACGATCGCGATCCTCTTCGTGCTGCGCGACGCGATCCGCGAGGTCTTCCGCCGGTTGATGGACGCGGTCGACCCGGACACCGTCACACAGGTCGAGCAGGTGGCGTCCGAAGTGGACGGTGTGCACAAGGCCGACGACGTCCGGCTGCGGTGGATCGGCCACAGCCTGCGTGCCGAGGTCGCCATCGCCGTGGACGCCTCGCTCACGGTCGAGCAGGCGCACCGGATCGCTCACCAGGTCGAGCACCGGCTGGTCCACTCGGTCAAACGGCTGACCGCCGCCGTCGTGCACACCGAACCCGCGCAGGGAGCAGAAGCCGCACACGACGAACTGTCTCATCACCACTGAGCACTGGACGGTGAGAATCCATGGCTGAGCGAACGTACATAGCGGACACGTATACGCGCCCAGCTGTGCGTCCACTCCGGGTCACTGCCCGGCGCGGGGCAGCGGGTTTCGCGGCGGCCGTCACGGTCGGTACCGCGGTCGGCATGGACATCGGGGCGGACGGACATTGGCTGCACACCGCCACGATCGGGCTGTTCGCCCTCGCGCTGGCGGTGTTGCGCGTCCGGCTCGACGGAAGGTACGGGGGCACGTTCTCGGCGCTCAGCGGCGCGATCGTCGCCCAGCCCGCGTTGCACGCCATGACCGAACTGACGGTGAGCGGCACCGGTGACCCGGTCGGCCATGTGGCCGAGACGTCGATGTCCGTGCTGCCCATCCTGCTGTCCTCGCTTGTCGTCGCCGTCGTGATCGGCGCGCAGCGGCTGTTCACGCTCCTCGCGCTGCGGCCGCTGATCGCGTTGCTGCATCTGCTCTTCCGAGTTCCATCACCTGCCGGGACTGGTTCTCCGCGCCCGATGCCGCGCAGCGTCCCGCAGGCACCGAAGCCGCACCTCGGCGCCGTCGCTACCAGGCGCGGTCCGCCGCTCCTTGCTGCCGTGGCCTTCTGACGCGACCGCTCCTCAGGGTGCCGCGCGCTCCGGGCTGCGGAGTTCACCTACCCCGATGGCGCGGCCTGGCAAGGGCCAGAGGTACCTGGAGCACGGGTTGATGGCAGGCGACACGGACCGGCTGGCCGGTGTCGACGTGGCACGTGGTGTGGCGATGCTGGGCATGTTCGTTTCCCACGTGGGTCCGGACAAGGGCTCCGCTGGGAGCTGGCTGTGGGTCTTCGACGGCCGTTCGTCGGCGTTGTTCGCGTCACTCGCCGGTGTGGGAATCGGGCTTCTGGCGAGCCGGCCCGGCCCGCCAGGCATGGCGATGTCCTTGGGAGGGCTGAGGTTCCGGCTGGCCGTGCGTGGCATGGTCGTCGCGGTGATCGGCCTGCTTTTGTTGTACCTCGGCACACCGGTCGCGGTGATCCTGCCGTCCTACGGCGTGATGTTCGTTCTGGTGCTGCCTCTCGTCGGCATGCCCGCGCCGAAGCTGCTCGCGGCGGGCGCCATCGCGTTGACTGCAGGATCACTGCTGGTGCTCGCTCTGCGGCAGTGGGTCACCGGTGAGGCCGGGGCCACCTGGCCGGCGACCGCGGAGGCCCTGCTGTTCGCCTGGAAGTACCCCGCGCTGGCGTGGGTGGGCTATGTCCTGACCGGCATGGCGCTGGGTGCCTTGCTGCGAGACCGGCCAGGCGGCACGGCCCGCGTGATGCTGCTGTCCGGAGTCGCCGTCGCGGTCGCGAGCTACGGTGCCAGCGCGCTGGCCGGGACGTTGTGGGCGTTCGACGTGGAGTCGTGGCCGGGAGTGCTGCTCTCCCCGGTCCCCCACTCGACCTCACCGCTGGAGATGCTCGGCAACGCGGGAGTCGCCGCAGCGGTGCTCGCATCGTCGATGTTGCTGCTGCCTGGGCACAGGGCCGGGCCGCTCGCACCCGTGGCGGCGATCGGATCCATGCCGTTGACCATCTACACAGGACACATCATCGCGATCGCCGCGCTGGGCGACGATGTCGTGCGGAACCCGTTGTCTCCGTTGCCTTTGCTGGGCATAATGTTCGGAGCGGCGGTGTTCGCCACGGTGTGGCGAACCGCTTTCGGAGCCGGCCCGCTCGAGCAACTGGTCCGGCTCAGCGCCGCCGGGGCTCGACGCGGCTGAGTGCGAGGTGGACCGCTGCGAACAGCGTGGCCGACACCGCGAGCGCGACCAGGGTCGTCTTCGGGTCGGACGAGGCCGGGTGAGGAGCCAGCAGGCGCATCGCGGCGAACGCGGCGATGGCGGCCGGCAACGCCGCCATCGCCGGGCGAAGCGAACCCACCACGACCACGCGTGACCGCAGTCCCCCAGTTCGCCGTCGCACCGCCACGACACTCATGACCAGACCGAACCCGTAGGACAGCGAGAAACCGAGAGCCAGTCCCACGACCACCCAGCCCGGCGGCAGCAACGCCCCGGCGAGCAACGCGCCCGAGATCTGCACGACCGTCATGAACAGCTGGATCAGCGCGGGCGTGCGGGTGTCCTCCACCGCGTATAGGCCGCGCGCCACGAGGAACTGGGCGGAGTACAGCACGATCGCCGGAGCGAAAGCCGCGAGCACCAACCCCATGTACCAGGTGTCGGCGGGCGGGTTCCCGAAGAACACCACCCCGGTCACCAGAGGACCGAGGGTGGCAGTCGCGAACGCCGCCGGCACGAGGACCCGTGCGCTGAGCAGCAAGGACCGCTCGACCGACGCGCCCACCTCCGCCGGGCGGCCGTCGACGGCCGCCCGGCTCATGGCGGGAAACTGCGCCGCCGCCAGCGAAACGGCGACGACCGCGTGCGGCACCAGCATGATCATGTAGGCGTTGGTGTACGAAGGCAGGCCCGCCGCCCAGGAGAACCCGGACTCGGCGGCCTTGCCCGCGGTGTTCGCCACCCGCGCACTCACCGCGAAGGCGACCTGTCCGGCGGCCACGAACACCAGCGTCCACCCGGCGAGACGCGCCGACCGTCCCAGTCCGGAGCCGCGCAGGTCCAGCCGTGGCCGGTAGCGGAAGCCGATCGCGCGCAGGGCTGGCAGCAGCACGACGACCTGCACGATCACGCCGAGCGTGGCGCCGCCGCCGAGCACTGCGATCTCCGCGGCGGAGACCGACGCCGCCGCGTCCGGAACGGCACCGGTCTCGATGCCGCCCACGAGCAGGAAGGCGGCGCCGACCGCGATGGACACGACGTTGTTGGCCACCGGCGCCCACATCATCGGTCCCGGCCGGCCGCGTGCGTGCAGCACCTGGCTCAGGATCGCGAACAGGCCGTGGAACAGCACCTGCGGCACGCACCACGCGGTGAACGCAGCTGCCAGCGCGAGATCCTGCGTGGTCCACCCGTCACCCGCGTACAGCCGGGCGAGTGCGGGCGCGGCCAGAACCGCGAGAACGGTGAGCGGTGCAAGGACGACGACGGTGACCGTCAGCAGCCGGTCGGCGTAGGCGGCACCGGCCTCGGGGCTCTCCGCCGTCGCGCGCACGAGTTGCGGCACGAAGACGGCGCTGATCGCGCCGCCCGCGAGCAACGTGAACAGGATGGCCGGCAAGGTGTTGGCCACCGTGAACGCGCTGCCGACGAGGTAGAGGCCGAGCGCGGTGGCCCACACGGACGTCCGCACGAACCCGGTCGCGCGCGACAGCGCGGTGGCGACCGCCAGTGCCGAGCTGCGGCGTACCAGCCCGTCCGAGGTCGAGGTCGAGGTCGAGGTCACGCTGCTACCGCCGGCGGCTTGGTCGGGGTGATCCCGAGGTGGATGTGGTCCTGGTGGACGTCGTCGGTGAAGAACCCGGTGCCCGCCACCCGGATAGGGCCGCCGACCTCAGTCGCGCCCGCCCGGCCCGCAGCGGCCATGAACGCGGTCAGCACCGGGTCCGCGCGGTCGATGTCGACGACGCGGACACCGTTGATCGACCGGACGTCCACGGCGCGGCCGACCACGTGGTTGGACAGGCGGGTGGTCGGGTAGACCGTGCCGGGATGCCCGGTGATCACGACCTGCGCCTCGATCATGTACTCGGCGGCCAGCGCGGTCATCACGGCCATGATCGGATCACCGAGCCGCCTGCCGGCGATGTCCTCGCGTACCGGGTCGGGCAACGCGATTCTGGGGTTGCCGAGTACGGCCTGGCCCTGTGCCGTTGGTCCGCCCGGCACCTGTGGCGGGCCGGGTGGACGGGCCGGGTCGACCACCGAGGTGACTGCCCAGCCCGTCGCCGCCGACCGCAGCCGCACGTCGATCTCCACCTCGCGAGACCGTTTGTTTCCCTGGTCGCGCCACTCCTGCCGTGCCAGCACGATGACGCTCGCGGACGTGTCGGTCAGCCCGCCGTACTGCGGGTAGACGATCGTCGTGCGCACGTCGTCGGCCTCGATGCCGAACAATGGCTTGGCCGTCTCGAGCAGATCGGCCGGATAGCCCGCGGCCACGATCCTGGCCACCGCGTCCCGGTCGTCGTCCGCCGACCAGGTGCCGACCTCCTGGACGAACCGCGCGGCGATCTCTTTGAGCTCGCCGCGCACCTCCCGTGGCCCCGCCTTCCACAGCGGTGGCGGCGCGGGAACGGGCGAGCTGCTCGTCGTGGTGCTGCTGGTGGACGAAGCCTGACTGGAGCTCGTCCCGTCACCGCTGACGATGGTGTCGCAACCGGTCGCCGTGACGAGACCGAGCACGGCGAGGAGGAACAGTGGTCTCACGGACAAGGGTCAGCTGCCTTCCGGAAGGTCGAGCCTGCGGGCGAAGTGGCGCACTGACACGCCGTCGCGGGTGACGACGTCGTGCAGCACGCTCCACCCGGTACTGGCGTAGAAGTCCTGGGCACCGCCGGGTTCCAGCGCGGTGACCAGTTCGGCCCACCTGGTGCCGGACGCGGCGCAGCGGGTCAGGAAGGTCTCGACCAGCCTGCGCCCGGCGCCTCCCCGCCGTGCCACCGTGGCGACGGCGACGGCGGTCAGGTCAGCGACCGGTGCCCGGGGTGCCGACCACTTGGGCACCGGCGGCTCACTCGATCCGCTGATGCGGCGCAGGTAGGGACGCAGCCTGGTGCGGGTGAAGTCGCTCAACACCGCCGGGCGGGTGACCAGTGCCAGGCCACCTCGTACCGCGAGCGCCGTGCGGTGGTTTCTGAGCAGTTCACGGTGGAACGACAGCCGGTCGGTGGCTCCGACGAGGAAACCGACCACGTCCTCCTCTGCGCCGGTCCGTCGAACCGCGACGAGGGCCACCGCGTGCGGACTGTCCAGGTAGGCGCGGTGCCAGCGGGCCACGAACTGCTCGCCGAGACGGGGGAACAGCCCCATCGGCAACGCCCGTACGTGCAGTGCTGCCATGGCTGGCAGATCCCGCGTGGTGGCGGTCCTGATCAGGAACGCCGGTTGATGATGGTCGACGGCGTGAACGGTGCCGGTGGTCCGGCCGGTCGCTGGGGTCCGACGCACGATGTCGTCGGGGGTGGATGACGCTCCCACGAGCATGCTCCAGGTGCCTCTGGCCCTGATCGGGCCGTTGGGTCGGGGACGCGGAGTCCGCGGCCTGCCTGGGTACGCCGCTCACACCGTCGCGCCGGAGCGGAACGGGCAGGGTCAGGTCAGGCGGCCGCGGTAGGTGAGAACGGCGGTCCCCGCCGGGAAGCGGTGGTGGTGAAGTGGCGCGCCGGAATGATCGCGGCGCAGTCCGGCCACACGTGCGGCGCGAACACCCCGGACGGCACGGGCACGCTGATCAGCAGGCGCAGCAACGCCGACAGCGGCCGTCGCGCGAAGAGCGAGAACAGCCGCTGCGCGCCGACGACGACCGCCACGACGACGGCGGTCAGCAGCACGGGCAGCAGTGACATCGAGGTCTCGGCGGCGTGACCGGTGTCGCCCGGCACCAGCTTGGTCATGGCGTGCAGTGCGGGCTGCACCACGATCGCGCCGCTGAGCAACGCGAAGCTGCCTTCGTACTTCCCGCCGAGCCGCACCCTCAGCACGGCGAGCACGACAGCGATCGCACCGATGGTGGCGGTGTGCAGCAGGTGCTCGCCGGCGGCGACGTCCATGCCCACCGCCACGCCGACCGTGGTCAGCGCGGCGAAACTCGCCGACGAACGGGTCGCGAAGCCTGCCGCTCCCAGCCGGGCTGAGGCCCGGTCAGAGTTGGCGGGCTGACCCATTGGTCGCACCTTCCGTCGCACGGATAGTCACTCGATTGAGTGAGTCCGTTGCCGATGGTACTCACCGGCCGTCTCCACGGTGATCGGTGGGACGACCGGTGAGGACGGACGTCAGCAGCGGGACGGGCGCCGGTCGGTCACCGCGCGCCTGCCGTCGCCTCGGCGGCGACAGGAACGAGGTGACCGCGTCGGGACAGGGTGTGCACGGCCGCCGCGCAGGCCAGGCCGATCAGGGCGAGGGCCAGCCAAGGCAGGCGTGGGTGGCCGATGGCGCCTGACAGGTCGAGCAGGCCGCCGGTGGCGAGGTTGCCGAGCGCGATGCCGAGTCCGGCGATGGTGTTGTAGAGGCCGTAGTGGGTGGCGACGAGGTGTCCGCGGGCGAGCGTGACGATCGTGTCCATTTCGAACGGATAGATCACCAGCGTGCCCAGGGTCAGCAGCACGGCGGCGATCAGCACGGGCGTCAATGCGAGCACCGTACCTGCCATGGTGGTCGCTTTCGGTTGTGCGGCAACGGTTGCCGGCAGCACGAACGCCGCGCCCAGCATGACCAGCCCGGCCGGCAGAGATCGGCCCGCACCCCATCGCGCGGTGCACCAGCGGGTGACGCGCACCTGGCAGGTGATGGCCACAAGCCCGGAGAGCGCGAACATCGCGGCGACGCCGATGGTGGCAGCCTCGCTGGTGGCGGCCAGGCGGTTGATCTCCAGCGGCAACGCGAGATAGGTCTGGAACGACAGCACGGACGTGCCGACCATCGCCGTGGAGAACAACAGGAAGGACCGGTTCGCCAGCACGTCGCGCCACCCGGCCAGCACGTGCCGGGGCTGATCGGGACGCGGTGCGTTGCGCGGGGGCAGGGCGCGGATCTGCAGGACGGTCAGCACCGCGAACAACGCGGCGGCGACGAGACAGGTCAGCCGGAAGGAGACTCCGGTCAGCGCCAGCCCGATCAGTGGCCCAGCGAGGATTCCGGCCTGGTAGAAGACGTTGAACAGAGCGAACGCCTCGACGCGCCGTGCTCCGGCGTCGTGGGCGAGGTAGGCGCGCACGGCGGGGTTGAACAGGGCGCCCGCGAAGCCCGTCGCGGCGGAGGCGATCAGCAACGCCGGCAGCGAGTCCACCAACGCCAGCAACGCGAAGCCGCCGGTGCGCAGAGCGCAGCCGGCGACGATGACCGGCTTGTAGCCCCACCGGTCCGCCAGGCTGCCGCCGAGCAGGAACATGCCCTGCTGCGACAGGTTGCGCACGCCGAGCACCAGCCCGACCAGCCAGGTCGCGAGGCCGAGCGTCACGGAGAGGTGGTCGGCGAGGTAGGGCATGAGCATGTAGAAGCCGATGTTGATGGTGAGCTGGTTGACCAGCAGCAGCTGCACGGGCCGCTCGAACGAGCGGAACTGGCCGATCACGCCCGCACCTGCCTCGGCAGCGCGGTGGGGGCGGCGATGGTGCGGCAGCGGGTCCAGCTGGTGACCTCGCGTTCGCCGGGGTGGCTGATCTCCTGTGGTTGCTGGGGCGGAGGTGTGCCGAGCAGTCCGTGTTCGTGGCAGTAGGTGTCGTCGAACACGGTGGTGGTGTAGCGGTTCGGGCCGTCCGGGAAGACAGCGGCGATCCGTGTGCCCGCCGGTTCGGTGCGGGCGAGCCAGCCCGCGACCAGCGCGACCGCGCCGACGCTCCAGCCGCCGGTGGCGTAGCCGGTGGCCGCCAGCCTGCGTGCCGCCCACACCGCTTCGGCGGGTGCGGTCCAGTGGACCTCGGTGAAGCCTGCGTGGTCGACGTTGCGGGGATGGATGCTGGAGCCGAGTCCGCGCATCAGCCGGGGTCGGGCGGGCTGGCCGAAGATGGTCGATCCGGTCGTGTCCACGCCGACGAGGCGCAGTTGCGGCAGGTGCTCCCGCAATACGCGCGACACTCCGGCGGAGTGCCCTCCGGTGCCCACGGAACAGACCAGCACGTCGATGTGGCCCAGTTGCGCCAGCAGCTCCACCGCCAGCGAGCGGTAACCGGCCACGTTGTCCGGGTTGTTGTACTGGTCCGGGCAGTACGCGCCGGGATGGGCGGCGAGCAGTTCGGCGACGCGATCACGGCGCGCCTGCTGCCACCCGCCGACGGGATGCGGGGTGCTCACGGTGTCGACTTCGGCGCCGTACGCGGTCAGCAGCCGTTGCATCATCGGCTCCAGCCCAGGATCGGTCACCAGGGTCACCGGGTGGCCGTGGACGATGCCCGCCAGCGCGAGCCCCAGGCCGAGGGTGCCGCTGGTCGACTCGACGATCCGGCCTCCGGGAAGGAGGTCCCCGCGCTCACGGGCGCGAGCGATCATGTGCAGGGCGGGGCGGTCCTTCATCCCGCCGGGGTTGTGTCCTTCCAGCTTGGCCCAGAACCCGCGGCTGCCCGTGCTGAACGCGTCAACCCACAACACCGGCGTGTTGCCGACCAGGTCGGCCGCGGTGCGCGATCGTGGCGCGGAAGGGGCGGGCGTGGACGGGATACCTGACAACGTCTCCATGGCGATGGTCTTTCTGCGACTGTGCGGAAGATGAGGGCATCGACCGCGCGCCAACGCGTGCTGTCCACCGTCCGGCGGGCAGCAGGGGGCGCGCGGGATGCGCCGTCAGGTCCGCGACACGCACATCCGCAGCAGAAGATCACGACCGGCTGAGACAGCCGGCCGCTCCGCCGACAGACCGGCGGGCGGAGCGTTGGCCAGGCAGGTGGCCGGGCAGGCGAGCACGACGGTGGCGCAGTTCGACGCGATCCCGATGCCACCGGGCGAGCTGGCGGCAGGACGCAACCACGGGTCGTCCGCCAGGTCGCGCGGGTTCTCGGTCGGATGATGAACACCGGCGCACTGGTAACCGGGCTCGCCGGGCGCGACGGTGACGACGGAGGAGGCCTCGGTGCGCCCGGCGAGCCCGACATGTTCCGCGTGCATGGCCAGGTAGGCGAACACGACGAGAAGGAGCAGCCACCACGAACGGCGACGCCGTTCAGTAGTCATTCGGCTGCCCACAGTGATTGACGCTACCTGCGGAAGATCAGCATCCCGGGACCACGGATCTACTTTGACCCGAACGTGTGTCCGTCCACACGGGCTGCCTCCTCGTCAGGAGGACCCGTACCTCTACTGACTTCAGTAGAGGGTTCCATTTAGGCTGCCGCTCGTGGACTCCACCGCAACGGTCACGCGAGGCGCGATGCGCGCTGTTCGCGGTGGCGTGTTCGCGGTGACGTCCACGGCCCTCACCTACGCCGCTCACGTCGGCGGCGGAGGCGAGCTGCCGGACGCGGGCAGCGCGTTGCTGCTCACCGCGCTCATCGCGGCGGCCGGTACGGCGCTCGCGGACCGGCAGCGCAGCGTCGCGCTCATCGTCACCACGCTCGGCGTCGTCCAGGTCGCACTGCACCTGATGCTCACCGGACTGTCCAGCTTCGGGCACCACCAGGCCTCGATGTGGCCGGGCTGGACGATGATCGCCGGCCACGTGGGCGCCGCGGTGCTCATCGGCCTCCTGCTCGCGCACGCCGACGCGATGATCTTCGCCGTGGCGCGGGTGCTGGCGTCACTGCTCCCCCGCCGGTCCGCGCCGTTTCCCGCGCTGCGGCCGCTCTGGGTTGCGGTCACGCCCGTGGTCACCTCCGTGCACACGGCGGTGCTCCAGCGCGAGCGCGGCAGACGCGGCCCTCCCACTCGGTTCTGACAGGACCTTCCCGTACACGCCGCCCTGATGGGTGGCGGGTTTCTTCACACCTGTTCAGGAGCCGTCATCAACCATGTCCTCACCTGATTTGTTCACCACCGCGTCGTCGGTGCTCGCACACGGGATCAGCGGTACAGCCGCCGGCAAAAGCGTGTGGGAGTTCGTGCCGCTCGGCATCGAGCACATGCTGCTCGGCTGGGACCACCTGGCGTTCATCGCGGGCGTCGTACTGCTCGCGGGCGAACTACGGCGAGCCGCGAAGCTCATCAGCGTCTTCGTCCTCGGCCACAGCACCACGTTGATCGTCGCGACGCTGGCGGGATGGCAGGTCAACGCCATCGCGGTCGACGTCGTGATCGCGCTGAGCCTGCTGTTCGTCGGCGTGGTCGGCGTCATCGGCCGGCCCAAGAAGTGGCTGTGGTTCGGCCTTTCCGTGCTCGCCTTCGGGCTCGTGCACGGCCTGGGCCTGTCCACCCGGTTGCAAGCCCTCGGGCTTCCGGAGAACGGCCTGCTGGCACGCGTAATCGCGTTCAACGTCGGCGTCGAGATCGGCCAGCTGTTCGCCATCGCCGTCCTGGTCGGGCTGGGCAAGCTCGTGGCGAAGCTGGTCACCTGGCCCAAGGCCGAACGAGTGGCCCACGGTGGCCTTGCCGCCGCCGGTGTGGTCGCGGCTGTTGTGCTGAGCTTCTTCACCGCCCCGCAGCCCGCGGCCGAAGCCGTCGGCAGCTGCACCGCGGCACCCAGCACCCAGGGCTTTCCGATCGGTGCGGGCGGCGGTCATCCGGCCAAGGACTTCTTCGAGCCCGCCGAGTCCTCCCCGTTGGTGGACTTCGGCCATGTACTGGGCGACGGCTACGTCGTCGTGCAGTACTCCAGCATGCTGCCCACCGACAAGGTCACGCAGCTGCGGGAGTTCGTAACCGGACCGGACGGCAACAAGGTCGTTGCCGGACCGGCCGCCGGGCAGATCGAACAGCTCAAGGCGTTCAACGCCTTCGACACGCTCACCTGCGGCGAGATCGACGCGGCCGGCCTGAAGACCTTCGTCGACGGCTGGTTCGCCGACCCGCGCTCGAAGCCGATCGAGTGAGAGGACTGATCATGTCTCGTTTCACCATCGTCGCCGCGGTCTGCGGAGTCACCCTGTTCGCCCTCACCGGCACCGCCGCCGCACACGTCAGCGTCACACCGGCCGAGATCGGCAAGACGGGCTCGAGCCAGGTCACGTTCCGCGTGCCGAACGAGTCGGCCACCGCGGGCACCATCAAGGTGGAGCTCACGCTGCCCGCCGAGTACCCGATCACCTCGGTGCGCGCCGAACCCAAGCAGGGCTGGGCGTTGCAGGTCACCAGGGCCAAGCTGGAACCGCCGGTGAAGATCGGCACCAGGGAGGTCAGCGAAGCAGTCCGCACGGTCACCTGGACCGCGGAGGCCGGTGCGCGCATCGGGCCGGACCAGTACGCGGACTTCGGCCTTTACGTCTCCGGCCTGCCCGACAACACCGACAAGCTGGTCATCGCGGCCGCCCAGACCTACGAGGACGGCAAGGTCGCCAACTGGGCCAACCCGCCCACGTCGGACGGCAAGGAACCGCAGGACCCGGCCCCCGTGCTCAAGCTCGCCGCAGCCGGTGCCGGCCAGCCCACCACCGCCGCCTCTTCTCAGACCACCGCGGCCGCAGGACAGGACGACTCCGCCCGCCTGCTCGGGGGCAGCGCCCTGGTCGTCGCCGCCCTCGCACTCGGAATCGGCGTCGGCGCCCTGCTGCGCGGCCGCCGTACCGGCAAGGAGACGCAGTCATGACCGTCCGCCTCATCCCCGCGGTGCTCTCCGCGCTCGCTCTCGCCCTGCTCGGCACCGCCCCCGCTAACGCCACCACCAGGTTGGAGAGCAGCGACCCCGCCGAGGGCACCACGCTCGTCGCCGCGCCCGCCGCGGCGACGCTGACCTTCAGCGAGGAGGTCGACCTCGGTTCGGCCTCGATCACCCTCGCCGGCCCGGACGCGAGCCCGGTCACGCTGGCAGCGCCGACCGCGGCCGGACGCGTGGTCACCCAGCCGCTGCCCGCACTGCCCAACGGCACACTCACCCTGAACTTCAAGGTGCTGTCCGTCGACGGGCACGAGGTGATCGGCGCGGTGAAGTTCACGCTCAACGCCCCGGTGCCGACAACGACCACGACCGTGCCGCCGACGACCACGGCACCGCTGTCGTCATCGGTCGCACCGGCCGGGGCGCAGTCCACGGACTCCGGTGGCTCCTCGTCACTCGGCTGGATCCTCGGCGGTGCGGCGCTGCTGATCGTGGCCGCCGGCGTGGCGGTGTGGCTGGTTCGTCGCAAGGCATGACGCGCCCGCAGGGTGGCACGAGCGTTGTGCCACCCTGCAGGTGCGGGAAGGAGGTTGTGTGGGCAAGGCAGGCCGATGGCAGTACTGGGCTTCGGCCGCGATGGTGGCGCTGACCGCATACACGGTCCATGACGTCACCCGAAGCGGTCCTTCCCTGGCCGCGCCCACATCACCTACCAGCGCACAGCCTCCAGTCAAAGCAGTGAACCCCTAGGGCGGGAAGCCGTTCCTCGACGCGATGGGCACCGCCGAACTGCCCGCGGGCGGCCCCTTCACCGAACGCGGCACCAAACAGTGGAAGGCCCTGCACGGCGGCGGGGAGAAGATCGGGCCGGACGTCGCGCCGCTCACCTGCAGCGTCAAGGTCGAGGCGGCGTCGAACTTCCTGGCGGCCCAAACGGCTTCGGGCACATCGTCCACGGCGTGCTGACGCACCCGAAAAGCTGGATCGGCAGCGGCGAGCACGCGTTCCAGCGGGTCGCGTCAAGTGACGCCGACTTCCGGGTGTGTCTTGTCTCGGTTGATCTGCCGCGGTTTTGTCTCGGTTGTTGTGACACAGGTTAGGCGGCTGGGGTGAGGGTGCCTTGGTAGGTCTTGGTGTGGTCTAGGTGGATGTAGCCGATCGGGTTGCCGTTTGAGGACCCGGTCGAGGTCGCGGATGACGGTGATGGGGTTGCCGGCGTGCTCGGGTCCGGCGCGGAACCGTAGTTTCCGGCCGATCTGGACGACGCCGCGGCGGTCGGCTGTGAGGTAGTGGACGGTGGCGTCTGTCTGGGCGGGTGGATGGTGGGGGCCGCCGTGGTGTGCGGCGGGCGAGAGCGCTGTGCCCGCGCAGGGTGTTGTAGTGGGTCTGGTGGGTGTCGAGCAGGGCCTGCAGCTCGGCCAGGGTGGCAGTGCGGGCTGGTGGGCCAGCCATTCCTTCAGTGTTTGGTGGTGGCGTTCGACTTTGCCGCAGGTTTGTGGGTGGTAGGGGCTGGAGTGGATCAGCCGGGCTCCGGCGGCGGTGACGGCGAGTTCGAACCGGGTGGGTCCGGCGTTGTCACGATGTCGGGCGGTGAACGCGCCTCCGTTGTCGGACAACACGATTCCGGGCACGCCGTGGCCGGTGAAGGCGGCGGTGATCGCCTCGACCGCGGCCGCGCTGGTCTCGCCGCGGGCGGCTCGGCTGGCGACCAGCATCCGGGAGTGGTCATCGAGTACGTCGAAGATCACCACGGTGGTGCCGTCGGCGAGCCGGGTTTCGGTGGCGTCGATCTGGTAGCAGTCGCGTGGCCGGGCATAACCGAACCGCCGCCACGACGAGCGCGGTCGTTTACGCAGGTTGGACTCCAGCAGGCCGTGCCGGGACAGGATCCGGTTGATCGTGGCCCGTGACGGCACCCGCCAGCCCGTCGTGCACGCCCAATTCTGTTCGGCGGCGAGCGTGGTGAGCGCGTCGCGGATGAAGTCCGCGCCGTTATCCGGCGCCAGCTGCCCGCGCAGCCGCACGATCTCGGCCACGACCGGTTCCGGGGTGGCGCGCGGGGATTCCTGGGCCGCCGGGGACCCGGGGCTGCCACTGGCCCTCCTCGCGGGCACGGGCCCGATGCCGATAGAAGGTGCGCCTATCGACCGTTGACCCGGCACCACTCCGACACGTTCGGGATAGCCACCCCGGCGGCATGCATCGCGTCCATCAGCCGCATCATCGCCGCTTTCCGCGCCATGGCCGCAACCACAACGCCGATCAAGCGACAGATCCCGCAACACCACCCGACCAGGGTGTGTCACTTGCTCCGTGACACGAACTGTGTCAACTCAGCTGAGACTGAACATCGCGTTCCGAGACCTGTCCCACTACGTGTGGATGCGGGTGATCCGCTGGGCGCGACGCAAACATCCCACGGCCACATGGAAGACCATCATCAGGCGCATTTACTGCCGTGGCGGATGGTGGCCGACCAGCCAACGAGGAGAGCTGTTCAACCCCGCGAAGGTCAGCACTACACGCTACCCATATCGCGGGGCAGCGATCCCCTGCCCCTGGCCGGCCACCGGATGAGAGAAAACCCAGTCGCTCCTGGGACTTGTGGAGAGCCCGTTGCGTCGAGAGGCGCACGGCGGGTTCGGGAGGCGGTTCGGGGAAACCCACCAACGGCAACGTCGGCAGGGCGCCCCGAACCGACCTCACACCGGTCGATTGGTCGCCCTCTTGCCGGCGCGTTGCAAGCTCGGCCGGCACACGCTCGGCCACTCCGAGTTCCGTGCGGTCGTGCACGACGGTGAGGCCCGCATCAGCTGCCTGGCGTGCGCGACCGACGGCGCTGATCACTTCTGGCGGCTGACGGCCACGGCACCCGCTCCCGATCGCGCCGAACTCTCCGAGGAGTCCTACCTCGCTCTTATCCTGCTTATCCTGCGCCGATCGCAGGCAGCCCTTCCTTCGCCGGGCGGTCGCGGTGCTTAGCAGCCCGTTCACCGTCTGGGAGGGCGACACTTTATGTCGACCTCGGCATAAGTTGTCTTATGTAGACTCTTCGGTTATGCGTATCGGTCGCCAAACCGTTGTAGCATAACGGTTTTCGCGGGGCGTTGGTCGGCATAACCAAAGAGTCTGCATAAGACACCGTCCACGGCCGGAGACCCGTAGTCACCGGCGTCTCGGTCCGGCTCGACCAGCTGTTCGCCCGCATGCCCGGTGCCGCACGGCACGTTATTCCCACCGGACTTGACCTGACCGGTGAGGTACAAGGTCGGCTTCACGGACGCTTCCCAAGCGTCGAGGGTGACTGGCTCGGCGTCGCGAACTACGAGATCAGCTATGCCGACGGCCGCCGCGACAAGCTGTACCTGGTCGACCAACTGGTCCCGTTCCACGTACTGCGCAAGCGGGAGTAAGCCGGGCTTCCAGCAGCGCGCGCATGATCAGGAAGCCGAGCAGCATGTGGAACATCAGCTGCCGGTTGTTCCAACGCGTGCTGTTCGAGCGGCGTCGCAGTTGACTGTGCGACGCACCGTCGAGCAGCGCGCGAAACATCGCCCTCGCTCGCTCGAAATCCTCGTGAACCGCCTGCCTGTCCACAACTCCAGTGTGCGCCAGAACCCGGCGGCCGGCACGAGGTGGCGCACGTGCGCGCTCGTCCCAAACCTGCCGAAAGTTCGGCCCAGGTGTACCTGGCGTCCACCTGTGCCACCCTGGCTGGAATGGGGGATCCACTGGCAAGGCCGCCTTTGCAGCTGCCCGCGATGCTGCGGGCGCTGCGTGATCACGACGTCGACTGGGTGCTGAGCGGTTCGATGGTCATGGCGATCTACGGAGCGCAGGTGACTCCGAACGATCTCGACGTGGTGGCCGCGCCCGAGCCGCCGAACCTGCGACGGGTCGCCGCGCTGCTGGAGGACCTGAACGCCGTCCCCGCGTACTTCCCGGACTGGGCGGACGGGCTGGGACTGCAACAGTGTCGTGACTGGCGTCCGGAACCTCCAACGCAGCAGCAACTGGACCACTTGTTCGTCACCAGGCTGGGCATGCTCGACCTCCCGCCGACCCTCACCGGGACCTACGCTCAACTGCGGCCGAGTGCCAGCCGGTTGGAACTCGCGGGGGTTCAGGTGTGGGTGTGCGACCCCGACGAGATGCTGCGCCGGATTCCGGATCCGCCCAGAGTCAAGGACCTGCTTCGGGCCGAGACGTACTCCGCGGTGCGCGAACGGCTGCGCACCGACCGTCGTCCCCGTGGCCTGAGCAATCTGAGCCAACGACTAGCGGAGTAGCCGGCCCTGTCCTTATCGCTCATCGGTGTTGTCGGCCACATCCCACCTGCTTCGCGTCGATCCCTGACCTGGCCTCGGGGTAGAGTTGGATCGTTCTAGGTCGAGGTGGCAACCCGACCTTCTGGGGACGCGAGCAATGCTCGAGGCCCGCCGGGAACGATGGTGCTCCCGCTGCCGAATCCGCTCACGGACAGGAGAAGCCGCATGCGTTCGTCGCTGCCTCGCTCCTGGTCCTGCCCGCCGTAGTCGCTACGGCCTGAGGCCCACGCCCCGACTCGTCCGTCGGCGCACCCCTTCGTGAACTGATACCTGGTCCTTGCCCTCAGTCGGCATCGATCGGCTGTACAGCGCCGCTGGCCATTGCGCCCCGCCCTTCCTTCCGCGCGTTTCCGACGACACGGGCCGCGCCTGAACATGACAAGGCCGTTCTTGACTACCTCACCAGCTTCCCCCGCTGCTCTGCTGACCCGCCTGCGCGCCGCTCGGATGACCCCCAAGGTCCTGCGCACCGAAGTGCTCGCCGGGCTCGTCGTCGCACTCGCGCTGATCCCCGAGGCGATCTCCTTCTCCATCATCGCCGGAGTCGACCCCAGCGTCGGGTTGTTCGCCTCCTTCACCATGGCCGTGGTCATCTCCATCGCAGGCGGCCGACCCGCGATGATCTCCGCCGCCACCGGCGCCATCGCCCTGGTGGTCGCTCCCCTGGCGCGTGAACACGGGCTGAGCTACCTCGTCGCCGCGGTCATCCTGGGCGGGCTGTTCCAGATCGCGCTCGGAGCGCTGGGCGTGGCCAAGCTGATGCGCTTCGTTCCGCGCAGCGTCATGGTCGGCTTCGTCAACGCCCTGGCCATCCTGATCTTCATGGCCCAGGTGCCCGAACTCATCGACGTCCCGTGGATGGTCTATCCGCTCGTCGTCAGCGCCCTGCTGCTCATGGTGTTCTTCCCCCGGATCACCAAGGCCGTGCCCGCACCACTGGTGTCGATCATCGCGTTGACCGCGCTGACCATCGGTGCGGGCATCGCCGTACCGACCGTGGGCGACAAGGGCGCGCTGCCCTCATCTCTTCCGGTCCCTGGTGTTCCCGACGTGCCGTTCACCCTGGACACGCTCAAGCTCATCGCGCCCTACGCGCTGGCCTTGGCGCTGGTCGGCCTGATGGAATCGCTGATGACCGCCAAGCTCGTCGACGACCTCACCGACACGCACTCCAACAAGACCCGCGAGTCCATCGGTCAGGGCATCGCCAACGTCGTCACCGGCTTCTTCGGCGGCATGGGCGGCTGCGCGATGATCGGCCAGACCATGATCAACGTCAAGAACGGTGCCCGCACCCGCCTCTCGACGTTCCTGGCCGGCGTGTTCCTGATGATCCTGTGCATCGTCTTCGGCCCAGTCGTCTCCGACATCCCGATGGCCGCTCTGGTCGCCGTGATGGTCCTGGTGTCCTTCGGCACCTTCGACTGGCATTCCGTCGCCCCGGCGACCCTCAAGCGCATGCCGACCGGCGAGATCACCGTCATGGTCACCACCGTCGCGGTCGTCGTGGCCACCGACAACCTCGCCATCGGCGTCGTCGTCGGCTCCATCACCGCGATGGTGATCTTCGCCCGCCGCGTCGCGCACCTGGCCACCGTCACCGCTCTCGTCGATCCCGATGGCAGCCAGGTCGTCTACACCGTCAACGGCGAACTGTTCTTCGCCTCCAGCAACGACCTCGTCTACCAGTTCGACTACGCGAACGACCCCGACAAGGTCATCATCGACCTCGCCTCCGCGCACGTCTGGGACGCCTCATCAGTGGCGGCCCTGGACGCCATCACGACCAAGTACGCCGCACGCGGCAAGACCGTCGAGATCATCGGACTCAACGAGCACAGCGCCAAGATGCACGGCGCGCTCAGCGGCGAACTCAGCGGCAGCCACTGACGATCGATGTTTCTGCCACAGGCGGCGCGACAGCTGACGGGTTGCAAGGCCGCAGGTTCGTGACCGCCCGGCGCCGCAGTTACTCGCCTGCGACTCGAGGGGCGCTGATGGCGTATCGCAACCCTGCCCTCCGTGTGCACCGCAGGGGTGTGAGCGACGCTGGTCCTGCTCAGCCGCCAGCGGCAGGCCCACTCGATCAGCAGCACCGGCCTCAACCAGCAGCGGGTCAGCGATGACTTGCTGCCGTGAAGCCGACCACATCGCTCTGCAGGGTCGCTGTTCGTGTCGGTAGCGTGTGCGGCAGCGGCGGTGGGGCTCGCCGCTCCGTCCCGGAGAACCGCAGCGCCCAGCTGCCAACAGTCCCTACTCGAACCGGGTACCCACACGTGCCCGGCACCTGAGTAGGAGTGTGTCCGTGGCCAACGAGATCGAACTCACCGATCCGATCGACCCCGACATCGATCTCCACGTCCCGTCGCAACGCCGTGAACTCGTGCGCCGCCACAGGCCTGTACTGGCCGCAGTCGCGCTCGGCGGTGGTCTCGGTGCGCTTGCCCGCTACGGGCTCACGCTGCTCCTGCCGACCCGGCCAGGCCAGTTCCCGTGGGGCACTTTCGTCATCAACACGCTCGGTTGCTTGCTGATCGGCGTGTTGATGGTGCTGATCACGGAAGTGTGGACCGCTCACCGGCTGGTTCGCCCGTTCCTCGGTGTGGGTGTCCTGGGCGGGTTCACCACCTTCTCGACCTATGCCCTCGAGATCCGCGATCTGCTGCATCCCGGCGCCGTCGCCCTGGCGTTCGTGTATCTCGCCGGCACGTTCCTGGCCGCCATGCTCGCCGTGCTCGCGGGAGTCGGGATCACCCGTGCCGCGGCGTTGGGGAGGCAGTCGTGACGGCGGTGCTGGTGTTCGTCGGCGCAATGGTCGGCGCTCCGTTGCGGTACTTGACCGACCGGTTCGTGCAGTCGCGTCGTGACAGCCTGTTCCCGTGGGGCACCTTCAGCGTCAACCTCGCCGGTTGTCTGGTCCTGGGTGCTCTCGCCGGTGCCGGCACAGCCCTGCCGAGTCAGGTGTTCACGCTGGTGGGCACCGGATTCTGCGGGGCGCTGACGACCTACAGCACCTTCAGCTACGAGACCCTGCGCCTGGTCGAGCAGAAGGCCTACCTGTATGCCGTGCTGAACGCCGCGGTGAGCATCATCGCGGGACTCGGCGCGGTGTTGCTCGCGTTCACGACCACCGTGGCGCTGATCGGCTGAAGCTGGTCAACGGCCTGTGGGGTCGGCGACGAGCAAGACGGGGTGATGGGCGGCTCTGGCCACGCCACGGCTCACCGAGCCTCGCATCATCCTGGCGAGCGAGCGATGCCGGTGCGTGCCGACCACGATCATCAAAGCCTCTTGCTCATCGGCGACTCTGACCAGCAACTTGGCAGGGTTTCCGTCCGCGGCGTGATAGGTCCAGGCACCAGGATGTGCCGCCAAGGCCTGCTCGACCTGCGCACGCAGATGGTCCAGCGCCTTGTGCCTGTAGTTGTCCCAGGTGTCGACGTCTGCGTCGGGGTCGACGGGCTGGTCGCGCGCATCGATGCCGTGCACCACATGCAGGTCCGCACCGAGCAGGAGCGCGAGATCCGCCGCCGTGCGCAACGCGGCCAGGCTGGCCGCTTGATCGTCGAATCCGACCACCAGCACCGAGGCTCCGCGCGACGCGCTCACCTCACCACTGTCTCGCTCTTGGCGTGTCAGTGCACGCGCTGAGACGAAGACTCCACCGCAGGCAGCCCTGAGACTTCGGCCCACACGGTCTTGACGACATTGCTGCGCCGGCACCCCCAATGGGCGGACAGCCGGTTGACGATCACGAGGCCCGCTCCATCGGAGTCCGTGTGGCCGTGCCGCCCGAGTACCGGCAGACGCATGGGACTGCCGTCCTCGACCTCGATCCTGATCACGTCACGCTCCCGCACCAGTCGCACGCACAGCCGGCGCGCCCCGACAGCGTGACGGTAGGCGTTCTCCACCAGCTCAGTCATGATCAGCAGTGCATCCTCGACGCGGCCTTCGTCGACGCTGTTGAGCGCGGCACGAAGCAGGCGCCGCTCGTCGGCGACCGACGGATTGCCGTCAGTCAGTTCGCGCTCGACGAGCACGTCCACGGATTCACTCACGTACCGCTCCTTGCCGGAACCAGGAACGGAGATCCCAGGCACTCGAACCTATCGTTTCACACCAATTTCGACCCAGCGGAGTGATCGATTTCCTGTCGCCTACCTGATCAATCATCGTGCAACACTTAACACAGTGTCGTTCTTGCGGGAAACGCGGGTACGACGTGATGATGAACCTACTGTCGGCCGAGTGAGCGGCGGCTTGGTGAGCGGAGAGAGAACTTGGAAGACAGTGCTGTCGACCTTCGCGAGCCTCGCGTCACCAGTTCGCATTCAGCTGTTCCCACGATGCCCTTGCCGGAAACGGAACTCCTGGAGCGGGCGACCAGGGGAGAGCGGGCTGCGATCCAGCTCGTGCTCACGTTCGTGCGACCGGTGGTCGTCCGCTACTGCCGGGCGCGCCTCGGGTGGATCAACCGGGCATACGGCTCCGCCGACGACGTCGCGCAAGAGGTGTGCCTCGCCGTCGTGAAGGCCCTCCCCACCTACCGTGACGAGGGAAGACCGTTCCTCGCTTTCGTGTACGGGATCGCGTCGCACAAGGTGTCCGACGCGATGAGGCTTTCGTCTCGCCACCACGCCGAGCCGGTCGCACAGATACCGGACGGCGCCTCGGCGGAGGTTGCGCCGGAGGACCGCGTCTTGCGCCAAGAGCTCGCGGAGCGGCTGTCTCTGCTGATGGAGCAACTTCCAGGGCCGAAACGGGAGATCCTGCTGCTCAGGGTCGTTCTTGGGCTGTCGGCGCAGGAAACGGCGGAGATCATCGGATGCACGCCGGGCGCGGTCCGCGTGGCACAGCACCGCGCGCTCAGCACCCTCCGCGAGATCGTGTCCAGGACGCGCTGGAGCTGAGATCACTGCCACGCCCAGCCGAATGCCGGCCGAGGATTCGGCCGACATTCTCCCAGCGGGCAAAGTTTTGGTGCGGGCATCCGCTGCACCAGCTCGTGCCCGCGCCGCTCAGCTTGCCCGAACAGCCGCAGCGCCGACCTTGCGGACTCCTTACAAATCGCGCGAGATGTGAGTGGCTTTGATTCGCTTTCTTGATGACGTTCGACATTTGTAAGTGTTCCGCAAGGTTGGACGCGATACTTTGTCCGAGGTCTCCGCTCGCGGTTCCGCTGGCACAGTCCGGTTCCCGGCGATCCGGCGCGTGATCGGACGACCTGCCCGACAGGGCACCGGGCGTGTGAGGCCGTGCAGGGCGGCTTCACCCGCTCGTCAACGTCGATCTTGCGAAGTCCTTGCGATGCCCCGTCAAGACGTCCCCCAAAGCCTCCACGCCCGGCCGCCGGTGGAAAGCTGCTCCTGCAAGGGAGCGAGGACAGAGACGAAATGGACTATCGCGTGCTGCTCGTCGAGGACGACGAGCGCATCCGGCAGGCGCTCGGGCTGGCGCTGGGCGACGAGGGTTTTGACGTCGTCGAGTCGGCTTCCGGCGAGGAAGCGCTGCACCGGCTCGACACCGACGTGTTCGACGTCGTGCTGCTCGACCTGACACTTCCGGGTCTCGACGGCCTCGTCGTCTGCAAGGCGCTACGGTCCCGTGCCGACCTGCGAATCATCATCGTGACGGCCCGCACGGACACCGCCGACGTGATCGCCGGGCTCGAGGCCGGTGCCGACGACTACGTCACCAAGCCACTCGTCGCGAGCGAGTTGGCAGCCCGGATCCGGGCATTGCTGCGGCGTCGGCGCACCGACCTGCAGCACGCGGTGTACCGCATGGGCGACATCGAGATCAGGCCCGACGAAGGCATCGCGCGACGGGCTGGTGCCGATCTTCGTCTCACCAAGACGGAGTTCCGCCTGCTGGCTGAGCTCACCACCGCGGAGGGGAGGATCGTGACCAGGGAACAGCTGCTCCGCCGAGTGTGGGGATACGACTACTACGGCGACACCAGGCTGCTCGACGTTCACATCCGCCGGCTGCGCTGCAAGATCGAACGTGATCCCGACGCTCCCGAAGTGGTGATCACCGTCCGCGGCACCGGCTACCGCGTGGAACGCAGCCCGTGACCGACCGCAGACGCCTGCAGCTGTCGCTGCGCTGGCGGCTCGCGGCCGCGTTCGGTCTCGGCTCGTTCCTGCTGTCCAGCGTGCTGGCCATCGCGACGTGGAACCTGTCCTCCGGTTACCTGCTGCGGCAGCGAGAGCAGAGCGCGGTGCGGCAGGCCGAGGTCAACGCCAGGGTCATCGACGAGGAGTTGCGTCGCGGCGGCGAAGGCCTTGACAAGCTGCTCACGGGCTTGACCACCGGACCGGACTCGACGATCTTGCTGTACCGCCCTGGCGAGCTGCGCTCCAGCGGCCGCCAGGTCGACCCCTCCGTCCTGCCGTCGCGGCTGCTCGAGCTCGCGCGCGATGGCATCCCCGCGAGGCAGCGGCTCGTGGTCGACGGCATCCCGGTCGTCGCCGTCACGCTGCCGGTCACCTCTGGTGACGTCTACTACGTGGAGTTGTCTCCCACTCTGCAACTCGATCGCACGTTCCGGTTCCTGAGTGCCGTGCTCATTGCCGGCACGGTGGTCAGCGGACTGCTCGGCGTCGCGTTGGGCGCGTGGGCGGGCAGACGGGCACTGCGGCCGCTGACCGAGCTCACGGCCGTGGCCCATCGCATCGCGGGAGGCGATCTGCGGTCCCGACTGCCCGAACGCGCGGACCCGGATCTCGCGCCGCTGGCCAGAACTTTCAACGCGACGGCTGATCAGCTCGAACAGCGGGCCTTGCGCGACGCCAGGTTCGCCAGCGACGTCAGCCATGAGCTCCGTTCCCCGCTCACGACGATGATGAACGCAGCCGCGATGTTGCGGCGTCGGCGTGAGGAGATCCCCGGCACGGCGGGACGAGCAACCGACCTGCTGACGTCCGAAGTGGACAGATTCGCTCGGATGGTCGTGGATCTGCTGGAGATCTCCCGATCCGATCAGCAGGTGGATGACCGTTCTCTGGAACCGGTCGATCTCGGCGGGCTTGTTCGCCATGTGCTCGCCACGCGATCTGACGCGGCCGCCCCGGAGGTCGAGGTGGATCCCTGCGCGCCACTGGTGATCGCCGACCGGCGCCGTCTGGACCGGGTGGTCAACAACCTGCTCGACAACGCCGAGCGCCACGCCGGTGGCCCGGTTCGCGTGGCGGTTCTTCGCAGTGACCACCAGGTCCGCCTCGAGATCGACGACCGCGGTCCCGGCGTCCCGGCCGAGTTGCGCGAGCAGATCTTCGAGCGGTTCGCGCGCGGCACTCAGGCGGGCAGCAGGGGCACCGACTCCGGCAGCGGGCTGGGGCTCGCTCTCGTCGCGGAGCATGTCCGTCGGCACGGTGGCCGCGCATGGGTACAGGACCGGCCCGGCGGCGGGGCACGGTTCGTCGTCGAAATCCCGGAGGCCACGACACGATGATCCGCACATTGTCGGCGTTGTTGCTCGTGTGCCTCACCACGGGATGTGGCGTGTCGGCGCAGGACGAACCGGTTCTGATCACCTCCACGAATCCTGCCGAATCCACCCCTACCATCACGATCAAGCCCACCGTGGCGCCGACCACCACATCGAGCTCCCCAACACCAGCGACAACTGCAACGCGCGACAGCCAGGAGAGGTGATGACGGCCGAACCACCGGACCGCGAGCCGGACTACCGGTTCACGCTCGCCAACGAGCGCACCTTCCTGGCCTGGATCCGCACGGCACTGGGGCTGCTCGCCGCCGGAGTCGCGGTACGCCAGTTCGTACCACCGTTCGCCGCCCCAGGCGCTACGACCGTGCTCGCG
Source organism: Lentzea kristufekii (assembly GCF_033949925.1). Classification (NCBI taxonomy): domain Bacteria; kingdom Bacillati; phylum Actinomycetota; class Actinomycetes; order Pseudonocardiales; family Pseudonocardiaceae; genus Lentzea; species Lentzea kristufekii. The sequence continues at coordinate 5,810 of NZ_JAXAVV010000002.1, read as the reverse complement.
CTCGCCTGCATCACTCTGGCCGCGATCGTCGCGGCGACCAGCTTTCCCCGGTGGCGGCGCGCACAGCAGGCCATGCGTGCAGGCGCCGCGTTGCCGCGCAGCCTCATGGTCGCCGTGCTCGCGGCCGGAGTGCTGCTCCTGGCGCTACTCGCCGCGGTGCTGGTGCTCCTCGGATGAACCGTGACGCCGGTCTGCAACCGGAACGCACCAGCCTGGCCTGGCAGCGCACCGCACTGGCAGCCGCCGCGTGCTCGCTGCTGCTCGTGAACGTGGCGGCGCGACACGGCTGGGGCATGGCGACCCTGCCCGCCGTGTGCACCGCCGGGGTGTCAGTGACGCTGGTTCTGCTCGGCCGCCGCGGACAGCTCATCGCCCGGCCGCGAGTCCTGCTCCTTCTCGCCGTCCTGGTCACCGGCGCGTGCGTGTCCGCCGTCCCCCTCGTCCTCGGCAACGGGAGCTGACACCAGCACCTCGCGATCCCCTCGACGCCGGGCGAGCACGAAGTACGCGACCGCTCCGAGGAACACCAAGATCGACACCCACACGTTGATCCGGACCCCGAACACGTGCGTGGCGTCGTCGGAGCGCATCAACTCGATCCAGCACCGGCCCAAGGTGTATCCGGCCACGTACACCGCGAACGCCCTGCCATGGCCCAGGCGCAGCTTGCGGTCCAGCAGCACCACGACCGCCGCGATCAGCAGGTTCCAGATCAGCTCGTACAGGAAGGTCGGGTGCACGACCATGATCGGCGTGTGGTCGACCGCCACGCCGGTGAGCATGTCCGCGACGCCGTTCTCGGTCTCCCTTCGGTAGATCTCCAGGCCCCACGGCAGGTCCGTCGGCGCGCCGTAGATCTCCTGGTTGAAGTAGTTGCCGAGCCTGCCGATCGCCTGCGCCACGACGATGCCGGGCGCGACCGCGTCGGCGAACACCGGCAGCGGGACACCTCGACGGCGGCAGCCGATCCACGCGCCGACCGCTCCGAGTGCGATCGCGCCCCAGATGCCGAGGCCGCCGTCCCAGATCTTCAACGCGTCCAGCGGGTTCTTGCCCTCGCCGAAGTACCGGTAGTAGTCGGTCGCCACGTGGTACAGGCGGCCACCGACCAGGCCGAACGGCACCGCGAACACCGCGACGTCGGACACGGTGCCCTTCGTGCCACCGCGCGCGACGAGCCGGCGATCGCCCCACCAGATCGCCACCAGGATGCCCGCGATGATGCACAGGGCGTAGGCGCGGATGGGCAGCGGGCCGAGGTGCCACACCCCTTGGTCCGGGCTGGGGATCGTCGCGAGCATCCCGCTCACCGCACTGGTCATGCCGGCCACGGTAGTCAACGGCCTCAGACCGCCGGTGACCAGCCTCGATCGTCAGGCGTTCGCAAGGAAGGACGGCCATTTCGTCAATAGTCTTATCGATGGCCGCCGCAGCTGAAGTCGAAGGGACGACCCATGCTGACCGCGATGACGGCAGCGGCTCTCGCGCTGGCCGCGCTCCTACCCACACCCACCGACGCCGCCGACACACCTCCCGGACGAGTCACCATCGATGTGATGACCGTCAACGGCTCCGGCTGCCCGGCCGGCACCGCCGCGGTCGCGTCCGCCGCCGACAACACGGCGTTCACCGTGACCTACAGCGACTACCTGGCTCAGACCGGTGCCGGTGCCAAGCCGACGGACTTCCGCAAGAACTGCCAGCTCGTGCTGCGGGTGTACTACCCGCAGGGCTTCACGTTCGGCATCGCCCAGGCCGACTACCGCGGCTTCGCACACCTCGCCGCCGGTGCCCGCGGCGTGGAACGCGCGAACTACTACTTCCAGGGCATGTCGCAGTCCACGCCCCGCACCCACACGTTCACCGGCCCGATGAGCGACAACTGGCAGGCCACCGACCGCACCGAGGTCGGCGCGATCGTCTACGCCCCGTGCGGTGAGCAGCGGATGCTCAACGTCAACACGCAACTGCGGGTCCAGGGAGGCGCGAGCTTCATGACCATGGACTCCACCGACGCGAGCTTCAGCACCAAGTACCACTTCTCCTGGAAGAAGTGTTAGCCACACCAACACACTCCGCCGCCATCTCTCTGGTCGACGAACCGAAGGTGGTCCCCCCGTGCTCAACATCCTGGCCGCAGCGGCCATGACCATGTCCACGATCATCATCCCGCCCGGCGGTGCCCCCGGCGACACTCCCCCGCCCGACCACATCACCATCGACGTGGTCACCGTCAACGGATCCGGCTGCCCCGCGGGCACCGCGGCGGTGGCTGTGTCGCCGGACAACAAGGCGTTCACCGTGACCTACAGCGAGTACATGGCTCAGGTCGGAGTCGGCGCCAAGCCGACAGACTTCCGCAAGAATTGCCAGCTCAACCTAAGAGTGAACGTTCCACAGGGCTTCACCTACGGCATCGCTCAGACCGACTACCGCGGGTTCGGTCACCTAGAACGCGGAGCGAGCGGTGTGCAGCGGGCCAGTTACTACTTCCAAGGCATGTCGGACACCAGGCGCAAGACTCACACCTACAAAGGCCCGTTGAGCGACGACTGGCAGGCCACGGACAAGGTCGAGGTCGCCGCGATCGTCTACCACCCTTGCGGTGAGAGGCGAAACTTCAACATCAACACCGAACTGCGGGTCGCCGCCGGATCCTCGGATCCCAAGAAGACCACCAGCTTCATGTCGATGGACTCCACCGACGGCGCCATCGAAACCACCTACCGCTTCTCCTGGAAGCGTTGCACGTAGCCGAGTTGCGTCGCGTGCGGTTCCGGACTGTCCGGAACCGCACCCTGCGTTCAAGGCAGCGGACAGGTTCGGATTCAGGCCGCAGACGCGATCGACCGCCGTGATCCCGAGTGATCGCAGAACCACGTTCTGATCGGCGACAACAGCGATTCTGCTCCCGCACTTCGCGGCTTCGTGATGGCTGTCGAGGAGGGCGTGGATCCCTGAGGACCCCAAGAAGGTCACCGCGGTGAGGTCGAGCAACTAATCGGCCTGGGCGCGTGCCGAGCAGGGTGTGCAGCTCGTCCTTGTCAGGTGCGAGGTACCCACGTCGATGTCCCCGGTGACGGGTGACGCCTTGACCCGCTTGAACGTGACCGAGCAGGGCGCTCCACAGCGGACCATCACCACGCAGCGAAGCCCTTGTGCACGACCGCTGAACCAGGCTCCGGTCAGGCTTTAACGCGCATCATGAGAACGAGGCCCGCTGTCAGGATCACGGCGATCAGCGCCAGCCCGACCCAACTGCCCCAGGAAGCCAAGGCCAGCACAACCAGCGGAACGAGCACCAACAGCCCAACCAGAATCACCGGGCGGAGCACACCATCGGAATCGAACAGCAATCGGCGCATTGCGACAGCCTCGCAAACCGAGCAACGTGACGCTCACACGGCCTGCCCACCGGCGCGCGAGATGCCGACGGGCTGTCGTGGTGGTGAGCGATGCCCGTTCAGCCGCCGATGTGGATGCCGACACGCCGGGCCGGATCGGGCTCGCTGGTGCGGATGATCTCCCGCACGACCGGGGCGGTGTCGCCGCCGCCGAGGAGCAGACAGCGGAAGAGGCGGCCCAGCGGGTTGCCCTCGCTCCAGGCGAAGTCTCAGTGCGGCCGCACTGCGGTGGCATCACGCAGCGCGCGCAGGATGGCGGCAATGGCCTTGGGCGCCGACGTGCTGGCTGCCCGCAACACGCGATGCCGTCGACCCCCACCCCTCGTACCTGCAGAATCTCGCTGAAGTCTGAGGGGTCAACCACGTCGATCTCCAGGAAGAGCACGTCGGCCGTTCCGGGTACGGGGTTCGCTCCCCTTTGCTCGGCGTCCTTTTCTGTGTACTCGGCCGCGTCACCCGCCTGACGACGGTTGGCGATGAGCGTCAGGGCGCCGTCGTGGGCGAGCAAGTCGATGAGGCGTACTTCGAGGAGCCGAGCACAGCTCGGACGCACGGCTGACCGCACTGTCGCTCGTGCTCCGACCATTGCCGGTTGCTGGTGACAGAGCGGCTTGGCGAAACGGTTCCGCACGGAAGGACGATGGACGTGTCGACCGGTTCGCCGAGCCGCGAGATGATCGTCATGACTGGAGGCCGCCCAGACCGCCTCAGCACCGAAGAGCACGGCCGGAAACAGTCAACATCATGATCGGATTCTTTCAGGAAGATTGAGCGATCGACGCACAGTCTTTACGGCTCCTGCTTTCTGTGGTGTCAGTTGGCTGCGGCGACGATGTGGTGTGCGGCTTGGTCGATCTGTTCGGCGGTGCTCCAGCGGCCCAGCGACAACCTCAGCGCGCTCAGGCCGCGTTCGCCGGGCATGCCCATGGCGGTGAGCACGGGTGAGGGCTGGTGGTTGCCGCTGTGGCAGGCCGAGCCGGTGGAGGCGGCGATTGCCGTTGTGGCGTCGAGTAGTTCGTGTCCGGCGATGCCGTCGATGCTGATGTTGAGGGTGTTGGGCAGCCGGGCCGTGTCGGGGCCGTTGAGGTGGACTCGGCCGGGCAGTGCGGTGGTGAGCTGGTGGTGCAGGCGGTCGCGCAGCTCGCGGATGCGATCGTGGCCGCCCGAGGCGAGGTCTTTCGCGGTGAGTTCGGCGGCGGTGCCGAGTGCGACGGCGAGGGCGACGTTCTCGGTGCCCGCGCGCAGGCCGTGTTCCTGGCCTCCGCCGTACACCAGTGGTTCCAGCGGTACACCGGGCCAGATGCACAGGGCGCCGATTCCCTTGGGGGCGTATATCTTGTGCCCCACCACCGTCACGAGATCGAGCTCGGTCGCGTCGAACGGGATCTTGCCGATCGCCTGCGCTGCATCGGTGTGGAAGACCACGCCGTACTCGCGGGAGACGCGGGCCAGATCGTCGATCGGTTGCAGGGCACCGGTTTCGTTGTTCGCCGCCATGACGGACACCAGCACGGTGCGCGGGCTGATCGCCGCGGTGAGATCGGCCGGGTCGACCAGGCCGTCGCTGTCGACGGGCAGGAACGTCACCTCCGCGTTGTGCCAGCGGCGCAACGCCTCGCAGGCCTGCAGCACGGCGGGATGCTCGGTGGGTTGCGTGATCACGTGCGGCCGGCCCACGCCGGAGGCGAGCACGGTGCCGCGGATGGCGAGGTTGTCGGCCTCGGAGCCGGACCCGGTGAACACGATCCGTTCAGCTGATGTGCCGAGCAGCGCAGCGACCTGATCGCGGGCGTGGTCCAGCGCGATGCGGGACTCGCGGCCGTAATGGTGGGTGCTGGACGGGTTGCCGAACTCCGCGGTCAGATACGGCAGCATCGACTCGGTCACGGCCGGGTCGATCGGCGTGGTGGCGTTGTAGTCGAGGTAAATCGGTCCGTCGAGAAGTCCACGGGGGACGGTCACGCGCCGACCTTCCTGTTGGAGTGGGTTTCGTACATGCGTACGGCGACCACGATTCCGGACAGCGCGGTGAGTACGGCGACCACCCACACCGCTGCGCGCAGGCCCCAGAGGTCGGCGACGATGCCGCCGAGCAGGGCGCCCACGGCGAAGCCGCCGTCGCGCCAGAGCCGGTAGACGCCGACGGCCCTTGCGCGCCACGCCGGATGTGCGACGTCGCCGATCGTCGCGAGCAGGGTCGGGTAGACCATCGCGGTGCCCGCGCCCAGCAGCACGGCCGCGACCAGCCACACCGTGAAGGTGTCCGCGACCGCCACGAGTGCGAGCGCAGCGGCCTGAAGGAGCATGCCCGCAGTGATCAGATGTTTGCGGCCCCAGCGATCCGACAGCGGACCAGTGACCAGCTGCCCCAGACCCCACACGGCCGGGTAGACCGCTGCCAGGACA